>OZ241915.1:2982500-3936575 GCA_965203795.1 Paracoccaceae bacterium
AGCAGCGTAAGGATGATCAGCTGCAGTGCCGTTTGGCCCAGCATGTGCTCCAGAGCGAGCAGCGGGTCGGGGCCGAGCCCGCCGGTCAGCGCCTGGTAGAACGCCACGATGCCCGGCAGGGGGAGCAGCACGTAGAGCGGCCATGCCGGAATCTTCCGGAGCCAGCCGTTGATGGTCTGGGAAACGGCCACGGTCAGTAGTTCGTGGCGAGATCCATGCCGGCGTACATGTCCGCGACCTCGTC
Source organism: Paracoccaceae bacterium (assembly GCA_965203795.1). Taxonomy (GTDB): domain Bacteria; phylum Pseudomonadota; class Alphaproteobacteria; order Rhodobacterales; family Rhodobacteraceae; genus CBDBBY01. The sequence goes on from OZ241915.1 coordinate 2,982,745, forward strand.
GCCGTAGCCGTTGAACATCATCGTTTCCATGCGCCGCGCGAACAGCCCGGCTCCGATCCTCCGCTCGGTCGCCTGCGACCACCTCGGGTGGTCGACCTCCGGATTGACGTTCGAATAGAATCCGTACTCCCGCGGCGCCTGCATGTTCCACGTGGTCTCGGGCATCTCGGACGTGAGCGAAATCCTCACGATCGACTTTATGGACTTGAACCCGTACTTCCAAGGAACGACCAATCGGATCGGCGCGCCGTTCTGGTTCGGAAGGTCCTCGCCGTAAAGGCCTACGGCCAGGATCGTCAGGGGGTGCATGGCCTCGTCGAGGCGAAGCCCTTCCCGGTACGGCCAGTCCAGCAGCCTCGAGCGCTGCCCGACCATCTCATCGGGCCTGACAAGGGTTTCGAACGCGACGTACTTAGCGCCGGAGCCGGGCTCGACCCGGGCCAGGAAGTCGGCCAGCGGAAACCCGACCCAAGGGACGATCATCGACCAGGCCTCGACGCATCTGAGCCGGTAGATGCGCTCCTCCATGGTCATGCCCTTGATCACGTCCTCGTAGGCGTAGTCCCCGGGCTTTCCAACGTCGCCGTCCACCTTGATCGTCCAAGGCGAGGTTGTGAGCGCCGATGCCCTGTCCTTCGGATCGTCCTTGCCCGTGCCGAATTCGTAAAAGTTGTTGTAGCTGGTGATGTCGTCGAACGAGTTCGGCTCCTCGTCGGTCGAGAACGCACTCGGCCGGATGTTCGGGATCGGCGCGCTCGACGCGGGTCCGGCGATGCTCCCGGCAATGACTGCGCCGCCCGCTCCGAAGACCAAGCTTCTCCGGTTCAGCCAGACCGATTTCGGCGTTACGTCCGAGTGCTTGAGGTCCGTCCTGAATCTGTACGCCATTTCCGTTTCCCCCGCCTGTGATCCATTGCGCGCTTGGCAGTCCTATTGGACATGGTGGCGGCATTCAATGCGAATCCGATCACGAACCCGTTGCCCGGGTTCGCGACCGGCGGAATCGCGGGGGCGCGGGACTTCCGCGCCCCTCAGTGCAGGGTGGCCTCGGTCGGCGGCATAGGGCAGGAATCCGAATTCCCGATCATCAGGCCGTTTTCGCCGTCGACGCCAACGCGGACGGTGTCGCCGTCCTTCAGGAAGCCGGAGAGCAGCGCCTGCGCCAGCGGGTTCTGCAGGCTGTCCTGAATGACCCGCTTCAACGGCCGCGCGCCGTACGCCGGATCGTACCCTTTGGAAGCAAGCCACTCCTTGGCCCCGTCCTTGACCGAGAGCGAAAGCCCTTTGTCTTCAAGGCGCTTCTCGAGCAGCCGCAGCTGAATGTCGACGATCCGGCCCATGTTCGCCGGCGTAAGCCGCTCGAACAGAATGATTTCGTCCAAGCGGTTGAGGAATTCCGGCCGGAAGCTCGCCCTGACCTCCTGCATCACCAGGTCCTTCACGGAGTCCGCCCGGCTCTCCAAGGGCAGTTCCGAGAACGCTTGCGCGCCGAGGTTCGACGTCATCACGATGAGCGTCTGCTTGAAATCCGCCGTGCGGCCCTGCCCGTCCGTCAGGACCCCGTCGTCCAGAACCTGCAGCAGCACGTTGAACACGGACGGATGGGCCTTCTCCATCTCGTCGAAGAGCACGACCTGGTACGGCCTGCGCCGGACCGCTTCCGTAAGCGTGCCTCCGTCGTCGTATCCGACATAGCCGGGCGGTGCGCCGATCAGCCTCGCAACCGAATGCCGCTCCATGAATTCCGACATGTCGAATCGCACGAGCGCGGATTCATCGTCGAACAGGAATTCCGCAAGCGCCTTGGTCAGCTCCGTTTTCCCGACGCCTGTGGGGCCGAGGAACAGGAACGACCCCAGCGGGCGGTCTGGATCGTTGAGCCCGGCCCGGGCTCTTCGAACCGCATTCGACACCGCTTTCACGGCGGCATCCTGCGCGACAACCCGGTCGCCGAGCTTCGCTTCCATCTTGATGAGCCGTTCGCGCTCGCCCTCGAGCATCTTCGAGGTCGGCACGCCGGTCCAGCGTTCGACGATGGCCGCAATTTGCTCGGGCGACACCGCCTCCTCAAGCATCGCGGCCTCGCGCGCCAACTCGGCGTCGGCGATCCGTTTTTCCAAGCTTGGAATGATGCCGTGCTTGATCTCGCCGGCCCGCGCCAAATCCCCTTCCCGCGTGACGCGGTCCAGTTCGATCCTTGCGTCGTCCAGCTGCTTCTTCAAATCCCGCTCCGCAGCCAGCTTGGCCCTTTCAGACCGCCATTTCTCGGACAGCTTCGACGACTCGCTCTGCAGCCTGCCCAGTTCCGACTCGATGTTCCGCAGCCTTTCCTTCGAGGCTTCGTCCGATTCCTTCTTGAGAGCCTCGGCCTCAATCTGCTTCTGGAGCAGCTCCCTGTCGATCGCGTCGAGCTCCTCCGGCTTCGAATCGATGCCCATGCGCAGCCTGCTGGACGCTTCGTCCACAAGGTCGATCGCCTTGTCCGGGAGAAACCTGTCGGTGATGTAGCGGTGCGAAAGCGTCGCCGCCGCGACCAGCGCCGCGTCCGATATCCGCACGCCGTGGTGCAGCTCGTACTTCTCCTTGATCCCGCGCAGGATCGAAACCGTGTCGGCCACCGTCGGCTCCTGGATCACGAGCGGCTGGAACCGGCGGGCCAAGGCGGCATCCTTTTCGATGTTCTTCCGGTACTCGTCCAAAGTCGTCGCGCCGATGCAGTGAAGCTCGCCTCTGGCCAAAGCGGGCTTCAACAGATTGGAGGCGTCCATGGCCCCCTCGGTCTTTCCCGCTCCGACCAGCGTATGCATCTCGTCGATGAACAGGATGATTTCGCCTGCCGCGCCCGTGACCTCCGACAGCACGCCCTTCAGGCGCTCCTCAAATTCGCCGCGGTACTTCGCCCCGGCGATCAGCGATCCCATGTCGAGCGCCAGCAGCCGCTTGTCCCTAAGGCGTTCGGGCACGTCTCCCGCCACGATCCTGAGCGCGAGTCCCTCGGCGATCTTCGTCTTGCCCACTCCCGGCTCGCCGATCAGCACCGGGTTGTTCTTTGTCCGGCGGCTGATCACCTGCATCGTGCGGCGGATTTCGTCGTCCCGCCCTACGATCGGATCGATCCTTCCGTCCCGCACGTCCTGGGTGATGTCGCGCGCGTACCTCTTGAGCGCTTCGAATCCGCCTTCGGCCGACGCGCTGTCCGCGGTGCGCCCGCGGCGCATCTTCCTGATCACCGAGCTCAGCTTTTTCGCGGTTGCGCCCAGTTTCCTGAGAACATCAGAGGCGCTGGAATCCACGGCGGCCAGTGCCACCAGCATCCATTCCGCGGGAACATGCGCGTCGCCAGCTTCCTTCGAAAGCTTCTGCGCCTCCTGAAGCACCTGCAGCGTCTCCCGCGAGGTGAACAGGCGCCCTTGGCCGCCCGCGACCGCCGGCTCCTTCGAAACCGCCAGATCCGTTTGGCGCCTCGCGTCCGCGGCATCGACCCCCGCCTCTCCGATCAGGCGAACGGCGTAGCCGTCCGGCTCATCCAGCAGCGCCTTCAGCAGGTGCACCGGCTGCAGCTGCTGGTGGCTTTCGCCCGTCGCGATCGAATGCGCGGACTCGATTATCTTCCTCGATAGATCGGTGAATTGCTCGAGGTTCATCTTTTTCTCCTTGCAAGCGCTCGCGGAATCCAGCGCCCGTCACCGGCGCGCGTTGTGCAAGCCTCGTTGTTCATGTGGGGTTCGGACAGCCGCTTCGCAAGGCGGCGGGCCCCGCATTGGTTCGGAGCGACGTCCCGGACCGGAGCGTTCCGGGATGGCCCCAATGCTGGTGACAGCCCCATTGGCAACCCGCCGAAAGCTGCAACGCGAACCGGCGTGAAGCGGGTGCATCCCATTTTGTGTAAACCGTCTGCAAGCGGACCATCGGAAGCCGGACCCGACCGGCAATCCGCGCTTCCGGCAGGGGTCGTAGCGCATCCGGTCCTTGTTCGCCTCCATGTAGCGGACGCAGGTCTCGTCGGCCTCGTCGCGGTGGCGGTGCGGCTTCAGGCCGGCGACGGCGGGACCGACCCGCCCGCCCCGACCTCCCGGCAGCGCACACGGCCGCCCTCGCGCCAATACTCCGTGCAAACGCCGCCGGCCTTGCGGATCACAGGGGGATGCTCCGCCGCCTCCTCGTCCGTCAAGCTTCGCATATGCGCCACCGTGTACGGATGGCGGAACTCCGGATCCTTCGTCTTGCCTGACATGATGCCTCCGCTGCTCGCGCCCGGATGCGCGGCGCCCGCCGTTCGCGGGTCTTCGGCAGGCGCGCCGGTCCCGGCCAACGCCGGGACAGCGGAACAGGCTCAACCCAAAATTTGGACCGCACCCTCGCCGTCAAATGCTGCATCAATGGCTACAGCTGGACCGGCTTCCTTGATTGGAGGGCTTGCCACGGCGCTGCCACCTGACCACAAAAATGGGATGCACCCGCGTGAAGCCGCTCGATTGAAAGCCACTGGACGGAATGATAGTGGTGAGATGATGCAGACATTCGAACTCGAATGACCGGATCAGACGATCGTCTTATTGTCGCGCTTGACGTCGAGGACAGCGAGTCCGCAAACGCGCTGGTGCAGCGGATTGGCGGCGCAGCGCATTTCTTTAAAATCGGTATGGGCTTGCTGGCGACTAGCGTGATGGAAGTCGTGCGGACACTCGCCGACGATCCTGTCCAAAAAAAAATATTCCTTGATCTCAAGCTGTTCGATATCGGCGCCACGGTTGAAGCTGCCGTCCGCAGAATTTCCAGCGTGGGTCCCGATTTGCTTACAGTGCACGGAGACCCGCAGGTGGTAAGGGCCGCCGTGGAGGGCCGCGGAAACAGCAAAACCAAAATCCTCGCGGTTACGGTGCTGACCTCAATGGACCGCACCGATCTGAACGAGGCACTGGTAAAGAAAGGGGACGCCGCCGACATCGCTGTCGAGCGCGCTAAGCTTGCGCTTGAGGCGGGCGCGGACGGCGTCATCTGCTCGCCGCGCGAAATCCGCCGCATCCGCTCGTTGCCGGAAGCCGAAGGAAAGCTGATCGTGACGCCGGGAATTCGGCCAGCGGCGGCCGATTCCAACGACCAGAAGCGAACCGCGACGCCAAGGCAGGCATTGGAAGCGGGCGCGGACCACATTGTCGTGGGCCGCCCGATCACACAGGCGGCCTGTCCCCGAACCGCGACGCTTGAAATCGTGTCGGAGTTCCCCCGCTAAGCTGCGCCAGCGCAATTCCTCCCGGCCGGTTTTGGAGAATTCCAGCCAATTCCGGTAGCATCCAAGCCACACTGACGCGCAACGGAATCGGCCCGGGACCCACCGAAATGCCAGCTCTTTGCCGGGACTGCGAATTCCAGTTCGACAGCGGCGGCATCTGCCCCGACTGCGGATCGCCGCGGGTCGTTTCGCATCCGGAGCTCTTTGAACTCTCAATTGCCCATGTCGACTGCGACGCGTTCTACGCGTCGGTCGAGAAAAGGGATCGGCCGGAACTTCGGGACAAGCCGGTCATCGTGGGCGGCAGGAAGCGGGGAGTGGTGTCCACAGCGTGCTACATCGCCCGCATCCGGGGCGTACGATCCGCAATGCCGATGTTTCAAGCGCTTCGCTTGTGCCCAGACGCAGTAGTCCTCAAGCCCAACATGGAGTCCTATGTGCTCGCCTCGAAGGCCATCAGGACCATGATGGACGACCTCACTCCGGCGATTGAGCCGTTGTCACTCGACGAGGCGTTCATGGATCTGTCTGGAACCCGGCGCCTGCACGGCGCTCCTCCGGCAGTGCTGCTTTCCCGCCTTGTGAGGCGGATGGAAAGCGAAGTCGGCGTATCTGGCTCCATCGGGCTGTCGCACAACAAGTTCCTTGCGAAAATCGCCTCCGACCTGGAAAAGCCCCGAGGGTTCTCAATCATCGGCCGCAAAGAAACCGAGGAGTTTCTTGCGGAAAAGCCGGTCACGCTGATGTTCGGGGTCGGCGCAGCCACCCAGCGGCGCTTGAACCACCACGGCATCAAGACGTTCAGGGATCTTCGCTCCTGGACCGAGCCGGAGTTGAAAGCCCGCTTCGGCGAATTCGGCGGACGGCTTTGGCATCTCTGCCGAGGAAAAGACGCGCGGCGGGTGAAGCGCGACCGGAGCACGAAAACCCTGTCCAGCGAGACCACGTTCCCCAAGGACATCGGCGATGCCGAGGAGCTGGACGGGCACGTGTGGAGGCTGTCGGAAAGGGTCGCGGACAGGCTCAAGGCGAAGCAGCTCGCCGGACGAACCGTCGTGCTCAAGCTGAAGCGCAGCAATCATTCGACTGTCACAAGGCGCGAAAGCATGCAGGAGCTGACCAACATGGCCGAAATCGTGTACAGGACTGCGAGGGGTCTGCTCGACAGGTTTCCGGAATCCGGCCCGTTCCGCCTGATCGGCGTCGGCGTGACCGGGATTTCGAGGGTTTCGCCCGACGAAGACGTGCCGCCGCTTGACCCGGCAATGCGCCGCAAACTGGAGGTCGAGCGCGCGACCGACAGGATTCGGGCGAAGCACGGCCGAAGCGCCATCGTAAAAGGCCGCGCTCTGCGGTAGACCTGAAGCCACCTCGATACTTGCCACTGTTCTCGCTTTGCGCGAAGCAGCGCGGCCCAACCCCGAAAACATCGGTGGTTCACACCGCGCTGGCCGCCCGGCCCCGGCCGGAGTTCGCCGCCAACGAAGTGGCTCGCGGAACCGCCACGCAACGGGTGCGTGAACGCGGTCCACAACCTGTCGTGCCCGCGTGCCGTCCCGCTCAGTGCTCCATTCGAACCAAGTGACAGAACACATAATGCCGTCGATTTGCGCTCCAATAATGCAGCCCGCAGTTGAAGCACGTCAATCGCGAGTCGTGCATCCGGAGACGCGTTTCACTCCGGACACCGGCAAACGCACTTGCACATGCACGTGAGAGAAGGTATCGATTTCCATCGGCGCTGCTGATTCTTTAAGTCATAATTCAAGGATAGATCATGAACTGGATAGCTGAAGATGCAATTAACCTGTTGATGTTTCTTGCTCCCGGTCTAGTTGCTGTCGGGATTTTTCGTTCGCTCACTTCCTACCCACCTCCAAACTTGTTTGATCAAGTTGTTCAGGCACTGATTTTTACGATTGTAGTGCATATTGCTTGCTGGGGGATTATTGATAAATTTGAAACTGGTACAGACGAAGGGCGCGTCTCCTGGACAGCACCTTATCCTCCGCATATTACGCTCCCACTTGCCGCATTATTTGGAATTTTCCTAGCAGCAACATATGGCAAGGACATATTTCATAAGCTGCTGCGCCCATTTGGCATAACTCGTGAAACATCTTTTCCTTCCGAATGGTATTCTGCGTTTCGTAAACATCCGAAATGTTATGTTGTTTTGTATCTTTCCGGGGAGAGGTACGTTTATGGATGGCCGGAAGAGTGGCCTAGTCAGCCTGACAAGGGCCATTTCAGACTTTCAGAGTACTCGTGGCTGACAACGGACGAAGTTGACGACGCAGTGTTTTTTGCGTATCCTAAGCAAGAACAGCTTGAGCAACCCCCTTATCGGGAGAGCATCTTGATTCCAGTTTCGGAAGTTGGTATAGTTGAGTTCATGGGAGTTCTTCCCGAAAAAGAGAATGCAGGGATTTAAAAATGACCAAAGTACCGAATCCACCACCTTCCAAGTGGCCCACCTCTGGGAGAAAAGTGGGGGATGGCATATCCCCTAAACCACCCGGACATAGAAGGCCGCCGCCGCCGCCTGCGCCGCCACCGAAAAAGCCGGGATGACGAAGCCGAAGTTTCGGAGGAATTCTGTTGGCGGTATAGCAGGACAACGTGAACCCGGATCGCGCAATGGGCTAACGACCGTCAGCTGATTCAGCTTTGAATTGATCTGTCGCCGAGGTTGCCCGGTTAAGCTTGTAGATCTTCGCGGGATTAGAACGGATTTTGTATCCCCAAGATCACAAAACGTTTTCCAATGATTACCGTGTTCTTGAGTTCGTATTGATTGCCGCTTCGAAAATTGTCAGTGTAGAGCTCTTGAAACCGCCTTCCAACAATTATGCAGGAGATAGACGAATGGCCAAAGTGCCGAATCCTTCACCTTTCAAATCTCAGAATTTTGATCGAAAAGGACAGCGCGGAGCGACAGCGAAATTGCCACCAACTATAAGGAAACCAAAACCAACGCCGCCACCGCCGCTAAAGAGGCTGAGTTGACCAAAAAAATGATCATGTAGCAACTTTTTTCTGATCTAGTCCGCCGGGGTTGAGTTGAGATTCTGGAATGCGCACCTCTGACTAGGAAAGAAGTTGATGAGATGAAAAGTTCGCCGATCACAGGCAGGAGCAAATCGGTCCGCTTTCACTTTAGGGAAGCATTTCGATTTCAGTTCTGGAATTTGGTAAGGTTGAATTCACGGAATCGCTGCGAGAAACGGAAGATGAGCTGAGCAGAAAATGGCCAAAGAACCGAACCCACCTCCTTCCAAGCGGAAAACTTCTCGGGAAAAATTCCAAGATGGCACAGCATTTGAACCGCCGCCCGGGTATAGAAGACCGCCGCCTCCACCGTTGCCGCCGAGAACGTCGGTTCAAGAATTCGGCACTGGAAGACGAGGAAGCTCGCTGCAATCCAAGGTGGGAAAGCTTCCAGCGCCGCTCGCGAACGGTCGCCACCACTCCGACCCCGGCACCCGATTCCGTCCAGGATTCGGACAGTCGCCGCCGCTGCTCTCCGGCAGGGAGCGCGAACAAAGCGATATCGCTTGGGAGTTGAAAGGGATTACGGAAGGCGCACCCGCGACCAGCCATATCGCGTTGATCGGCCCGCGCGGCAATGGAAAGACCGCTCTCCTCGGATGGGTCGCCGATGAAACACTCGAACTCGGTAGCCATGGCGCCGAGTGTCTCCAGCTCACGGGCGGCAGCTTTGCGTCGGCCGATGGCCTTGTACTGAATTTAGCCCGGCCGGAATGGCTTCGTCGGGGCAGCGCGCCCGGCGTCCTCATGGCCATCGAAGACATCGCAAGTCAGCTGTTCGCCGGCGCCTCGCTGAGCGCTGGGAGCGAATGCGTGGCGGAACGCTTGATCGGGCCCGTACTGGAGCGGCGGGCGAGAGAGAAGCTGGTGCTGCTGGTCGACGAAGCCCACATCATGGGGCGTTACCAGGATACGGTCCGCAAGTTCTTCAACGCTGTGCAAATCGTAAGCCGGAAACATCCGCTGCTGCTGATCCTTGCCGGCACGCCGGACCTCGCAACCAAGCTGAATGTACCGGACGCGACTTTCTGGAGCCGCCTGCGCAAGATCGGCATCGGCCGCCTTTCGGAAGACGCGTCCCGCGAAGCGCTGCGCAAGCCACTTGCACGCATGGGCTACGGAATTGCTGAAGATGCGCTGGACCGGTCTGTCGACGTGGCGCAGCGCTACCCGTTTTTCCTCCAACTCGTAGGCGCTGCCCTCAGTCGGGCCGCGATTGATCAGCCGGATGACCTCGAGCCGGAGCGTGTCATCGGACTTGTGATCGCGAACTCGGCGTTTGAATCAAGCCGAATCCAGCGCACGGCATACTGCGAGGAAAGGTACGACGAGTTGCGCGCAGCCGCGCTGGTCCCGGCCGCAGAAGCGGTAGCGAAGCTGTTTGCTGGCCAGGAAAATCGGAAAGTTGTCCCCGTCGGCAAGGTCGAGGCCGCTGTCGCCGAGGCGGTCGACGACGACATCAAGGCGGAAGCCGAAGCTGCCGGTGCGCGCGATCCCGCGCTTTGGGCACAAAGGGAACTCCACAACCTCGGCTTCATTTGGAGCCGAATTGGCGGAGCGCACGAATGCGAGCCCGGAATTCCGTCCCTCATGGACTACGTGCTTTGGAGAGCAAAGATCGCGGCGGCGGATAAATGAGGCGAGTCCTCAAGACGTTCCGGGCTGGCGCCTGAACGTCGGAGCATCCGTAAACGCCCGTTCGCTTCGGCCGATTCTGCGGACCGGTCATTCGCAGCGGAATGTCTGTTTCCGTTCCGGCAACGACTCGCCCTCGCGCTCGTGTCGAGAACAATTGATTTCCTCGGATGCTTCCGGAACCGCATCGTTCGCATTTGGGACAGCGTGTAGCCAATTGCGCCTCAATCCCGCGAACGGAAAACTGGACCGATGCCCGGCCGTAGCCCGACTGCCGGATTGGGACTGCCTGGATCATTCCGCAGCCCGCAATTCCGTCTGGCGCCCCAACGCCACAAGCCTCTCGATTACGGACGCGAGCGTCAGCCGGAACTCGTCAAACCGGCCGTTGGGTCGTGCCGTTTGCTCGTCGAGGTAAAGCGCGCGGTCGACTTCGATCTGCACCATATGCTGGTTCGCACCTGGCCGACCGTACTTGTGGGCGACGTACGCTCCCGAAAACGGGGAGTTCCGCCCCACATTGAATCCGGCATCCGAAAACGCCTGGTGGACCTGAGCAACTATCGACGGGGCGCAGGACTTTCCGAACCGGTCGCCGAGAACGACTTCCGGCTTGAACCCCTTGGCGTGGCAGGTGGGCGAAATCGACTCGTGCGGCATGGAATGGCAGTCGAACAGGATCGCCGTTCCGAACTGGGACAGGGACTCGCGAAGCAGGGACCTGAGCCGCAAATGGTAAGGGTAGTAGTAGCGGGCCATGCGGCCGTCGACCTCCTGCCGACTCAGTTTTCTGGAATAGATGCTCGCGCCGCCTCCTGCGACCCTTGGGATCACGCCGAATCCGGCGCACACTCGAGGCGTAACGCGTGCGTCCTGAACCCCGTCGATCAATTCGGGATCAAGCTCGTCCGGCCGCCGGTTGAGGTCCACGAAGGCCCGCGGCGCCGTTCCGCAGATGAGCGGTGCCCCCAACGCGGGCGCGGCGTCGAAGAGTCTGTCCACGAACGCGTCTTCCGACGCCCTCAGCTCGCCGACCGCGAGCTTGGACTGGCTTACGAACTCGCTTGAGTACGCGCGCCCGCTGTGCGGCGACGCGAAAACCGCCGCACTTCTGCGCACACGCGGGAGATACTCCCGGAACGGCGGGATGTTCATTCTGCTCGGCCTTGTGTTTTTTTGTGCACGATAGCCGGAATCAACCAAGTCTTCCAGTGGAATCTTCGTTGGCATCCATATGTTGTGCCAAACGCTCGTCGATTCCGTCCGCGCTGCGGGCCGGCGGTACGAGATGCCTTGCCGCGACGCGAGGCTGACCGCACAAATGCCGAATGCGCCCGGCTGCGTTCGCCGAATCCCGTTGCAAATCGGTCGAGGCAATTCTATAGGCAGCCGGAATGGACTCGGCGGCATTTGCCGGGCGCGTAGCTCAGCGGTAGAGCACTACGTTGACATCGTAGGGGTCACTGGTTCGATCCCAGTCGCGCCCACCAGTTCCGGCCGGAGCCTGCGTTCGGCCCCCAATGGCGCTTCACGCGCCGTGAAAACAGGAAAAGGCCATGAAGGTCAGGAATTCGCTGCGCTCGCTGAAATCGCGCCACCGGGAATGCCGCGTCGTGCGCCGGAAGGGACGCGTGTTCGTCATCAACAAGCACCAGAAGAAATTCAAGGCGCGCCAAGGCTGAGTTCGGCCCGCAGCCGCGCGAGGGCCGTCAGGTCAACGATGCGGTCCGTCTTGGAATCTATTCCGCGTTCGAGAGCGCCAACATCTGCTTTCCGGGGCGGTCGAGCCGCCTGATCTCGCCGCGCACCTCCAGTTCGAGCTTGATGGTCGTGGTGTGCCATCCGACCGAGCCCAGCCGCGCCTTGACGTCCGGCGCCAGTCGGGCGCCTGTTCTTGCGGGAAGCTCGGAAAACGGTGCCTCGCCATCGGCCAGCACTTCGAGAATGGCCGCCCGCACGGCGTCGAATTTCCATTTTGGGATCCTGGTAATCCCCGGCTTGCCGGGATTCGGTGTCCTGCATTCCACGCGCTCTTCAGCCATCGGCTCAAACCCTCCTGAATCCCTGCGGACTCCGGCATCCGCCGGGCGCCGCCGTCACGCTTCCCGCTTGGCCGATTGCGAGCGTCCGTTCCCGCCCCCGCTCCGCTGGAGACGAGGTCCGCATCCTGCGCTTGCGGCAATGGTTTGAAAAACCAATCCGCAGAATTTAACAAGTCCAAGAGCCGGCAGCCTAATCCCGCGCCGGCAAACCCTGGATCCACGCCGCCAAGGAGGCACCCATGAGATTTCTAGCACCGATCGCCGCAGCGGGCCTTGCGCTCGCAGCTCCGGCCGCCGAAGCGCAAACGGTTTGGAACCTCGCCACTGCGTACAAGGAAGACAACTTCCATACCCGGAACATCGCGAGGTTCGCCGAGGACGTGGAGGAAATGACCGGCGGCGACCTCCGAATCGTCATCCATTCGAACGCCTCGCTGCTGAAGATGCCCGAAATCAAGCGCGGGATTCAGACAGGCCAGGTCCAAGCAGGGGAGATCCTGCTTTCGGCGTACGGATCGGAGGATCCGTTCTTCGAAGTCGACGGCATACCGTTCATCTCGCAGGGCCAGATGACCGCGTGGCAGGTCTACGAGCTGACTCTGCCATACATCCGCGAGAAGCTTGCCGAGCAGGGCCTGATGCCGCTGTTCTCGGTGCCGTGGCAGGGCCAGGGGCTTTACGCGCAGAAGCCTATCAATTCGACTTCGGACTTCGAGGGGGTCAAGTTCCGCGCCTACAATGCGCTGACCGCCCGGCTGGCCGAGCTGATGGGAGCGATTCCGACGACCGTTCAGTCGGCCGAAGTGCCGCAGGCGTTCGCAACCGGGGTGGTATCCGCGATGGTGACTTCCGCGACCACCGGGAACGACACCAAGGCATGGGATTTCACGACGCACTTCTACGACGTTAACGCGATGAACAACAAAAACATGGTCATCGTGAACGGCGATGCGTTCGAAGCCTTGTCGGAGGAATCCCAAGCGGCGGTGCTGGCGGCGGCCGCGAAGGCGGAGGCTCGGGGCTGGATCACCAGCAACGCGCTGCAGGCCGGACTGACTGCGAATCTCGCCGCGAACGGGATGACCGTCGCCGCTCCGGGACCGGAGCTGCTTGCTGAGCTCCGCGCCATCGGGCGCCAAATGGTGGATGAATGGCTCGAGAAGGCCGGAGAGCGTGGCGCCGAGTTCATCGCGGCGTACGAGGCTCTGGGGGGCTGATTCCGGTGGCCGCGCCGCAGCGCTGCCCGGCCAGCACGGTTCCGTGCAGTTGCTGCGCGCGGCTCTAGACCGCCTCTACTTGTGGAGCGCCTATCTGGGCGCCGCCTTCATCGTCGGCATCGGCGCGCTGATTGCCGCCCAAGTCGTGGGCAGGGAGTTCGGCACCCAAGTCAAGGGTGCCGACGACCTTACCGCATGGAGCGTCGTTGCCGCGGGCTTCCTTCCTCTTGCGCACACCTACCGCAAGAACGGACAAATCAGGGTCACTCTTCTTGTCGAGCGGTTCGAAGGCGCTGCAAGGCGCGCCGCCGAGTTCATCGCGATGGCATTGGCGGTATTTTTCGTGGGGTACCTTTGCTACTCCGCAACCGACATGGTCTGGGACTCGTTCCGCTTCAAGGATCTGTCGCACGGCCTGATCGTCGTACCGATCTGGATACCGCAGGTTTCGGTCGCGGTCGGCACTCTGATTCTGCTCATCGCCATTCTGGACGACATCGTGTGCTCGATGCTCGGCCGCGAGCCTTCGTACTTGAAATCGGCCCGCGAGAACGCGGAGCAGTTCCCGGAGCTCAAGGACATGCCGGGCCCGGACTGATGCGCCTGCCCGATCCGTCCAAATCCTGCGTTCCGAACCCGCCCGCGCGGGTGGGCCGCAAGAACGCGCCGGGGCCGACATGACGCCGGATGCCGCGCAAATCGCCTTGGTCCTGCTCGCGTTTCTGTTCGCATTTCTTGGCTCGGGACTCTGGATCGCGCTTTCGCTGCTGGGAGTCGGCTGGGTAGGGCTGACGTTCTTCAACAGCGTCCCCGTCGAGAAGGCGATGGCGACCTCGATCTGGCAGGCCAACGCGTCATGGGCGCTGGCGGCGCTCCCGCTGTTCATCTGGATGGGGGAAATACTCTTCCGGGCCAAGCTGTCGGAAATCCTGTTTCGAGGGCTGACGCCTTGGCTCGGATGGCTTCCGGGACGGCTTCTGCACGTCAACGTGGCCGGGTGCGGGATCTTCGCCGCGGTTTGCGGATCATCGGCAGCCACCGCGGCGACGATTGGCCGGATGTCCCTCCCCGAGCTCGATGCCCGCGGCTACAACCGGACCCTTTCGGTCGGCAGCCTCGCGGGCTCGGGAACCCTCGGCCTTCTGATTCCGCCGTCGATCATCATGATCGTCTACGGCGTCTCGGCGGACGTTTCGATCATCCGGCTGTTTCTTGCCGGCATAATTCCGGGCCTGATGCTGATGGCCCTGTTCATGGGCTACATCGCCGTTGCGGCCATCATCAACAAGGACGTCGCTCCTGTCGAAATCTCGGCCACGACGCTCGTTGAGAAGCTGCGGCTGTCGAAGGGCCTGATTCCGGTCATTCTCCTGATCGGCGCGGTCATCGGCTCGATCTATACCGGCATCGCGACCGCTACCGAGGCCGCCGCGGGCGGCGTAATCGGAGCGCTTCTGTTGTCAGCCGCGACGAGATCGCTGACTTGGACAATGTTCCGGGAAAGCCTGCTCGCCGCGACCCGCCTGTCCTGCATGATATTCCTGATCCTGTCGGGCGCGGCCTTCCTTACGACGTCCCTCGCTTATTCAGGCATTCCCTCGGCGGTCGCCGCTTGGGTGGCGTCCATTGACCTGCACCCCTACGCGCTCATGGCCGCGCTGTGCGTTCTCTATGTGGTGCTCGGATGCTTCATCGAGGGCATATCGATGATCGTCCTGACGGCGACCGTCGTGCTGCCGCTGGTAACCCAGGCGGGATTCGACCTGCTCTGGTTCGGCGTGTTCATCATCATGGTCGTCGAAACCGCGCAGATCACGCCGCCGCTCGGCTTCAACCTGTTCGTGATTCAGGGGCTGACCGGTTTGAGCATCGGCCGGGTCGCGGTGTCGGCCATCCCGTTCTTCCTGCTGCTTCTGGTCGGGATCGTGCTGATCACCGCGTTTCCGGGACTCGTCACCTGGCTTCCTTCGACGCTTGACTGACCCGGGCGGCGGGCCAAGTCCCGCATCGAGAACGGAGTCGGATCCGGCCGCATGCTGGAGCCTCAGGCCGTTTGGCCGTGCCCTGACGGTTTCAGCGGGTTGGCGGCGGACGCTGTCAGAGCAACCGGATCCCCGAACAAACGTCCGCTGGAATTGCCTGGAGTTCTTTGGCAAGCAGCGCGCATGACCCCTCCGCAGACCCAATGCCGCATCGGCGTCGACATCGGCGGCACGTTCACCGACGTGGCCTTGGAGGCGGGCGACCGGAGAATTACCCACAAGCTGCCGACCACCAGCGGCAGCCCGGTCGACGCATGCATGGACGGCATCGGTCACGTGCTTGCGGAGGCCGGAATTCCGCCGTCCGGCGTTGGTCTGATCATCCACGGAACGACTCTTGCGACCAACGCGATCATCGAGCGGAAGGGTGCCGTCACATCAATGGTCACAACGCGCGGGTTCAGGGACACCATCGAAATCGGAACCGAGGGACGGCCGGAGCAGTACGACATCAACATCGTGAAGCCCGAGCCCCTCGTGCCGCGCCGACGGAGGTTCACGGCGCCCGAGCGGCTGGACCGGAACGGAAAGGCGCTCCTGCCGCTGCAGGATCGGGATCTTGAAGCACTGCTTCCCGCGCTGGACGAGGCAGGCACCGAGTCCCTGGCGATCGCGTTCCTCCATTCGTACGTCAATCCGGACCATGAGATGCAGGCCCGCGACCTGTTCGCGCGCCGCCGCCCGCGCTGGGCGGTGTCGATTTCGTCCGAGGTTTCGCCGGAATTCCGCGAGTTCGAGCGCTTTTCCACCACATGCGCCAACGCGTACGTGCAGCCCCTGGTCGACGGCTATTTGGCCGAATTCCAGCGGATGCTGGAATCGTCCGGGTTCTCCTGCCCGCTGCTGCTGATGACGTCGAGCGGCGGCCTCGCGACTGTCGAAACCGCCCGGAGGCTGCCGGTGCGGCTCGTCGAGTCCGGACCGGCTGGCGGAGCGATATTTGCGGGCGAGATCGCGCAATCCCGCGCCATCGGAAGAGCGATCTCTTTCGACATGGGCGGCACGACGGCGAAGATCTGCATGCTCGACAACGGCGAAGCGCAGAAGAGCCGACGATTTGAGGTTGCGAGGGTCTACCGGTTCCGGAAGGACAGCGGCCTGCCGCTCCGGGTTCCCGTAACCGACATGGTTGAAATCGGAGCGGGCGGCGGTTCGATCGCGGGGATAGACGAGTTGGAACGGATCGCGGTCGGCCCTGAAAGCGCTGGATCCGAGCCGGGGCCTGCGTGCTACGGCAAGGGAGGACGGCGGGCGACAGTCACGGACGCCAATGTCCAGCTGGGGCGGATTTATCCTGCGCGGTTCGCGGGCGGGCGGATGAAGCTCAATGCCAGCGCCGCTACCGCGGCGCTCGCGCGCGATGTCGGAGAGCCGATGGGGCTCGACCCGACGGCTGCGGCCTACGGGATAGCCGAAATGGTCTGCGAAAACATGGCGTCCGCCGCCAGAGTGCACGCCATCGAAAGCGGAAAGAACGCGGACGAACGGACGCTGATCGCCTTCGGCGGCGCGGCTCCGCTGCATGCCTGCCAGCTCGCCGACAAGCTCGGCATATCCCGGATTGTCGTGCCGGCGAACGCAGCCGTCGGTTCAGCTGTCGGCTTTTTGCGGGCCCCGATCGAATTCGAAGTCGTGCGGACGGTCTACCAGGCGCTTGACCGTTTCGACCTCGAGCTGACCAACAGGATTTGCAGCGCGATGGAACAGGAAGCGAGGCGCAACGTCGAAGCCGGAATCGGCGCGGGCGAATCCGTGGAAACCAAACGGCAGGCGTTCATGCGGTACAAGGGCCAAGGCCACGAGATTGCAGTGGATGTTCCGATGGAATCGATTGGAGAGGACGGCCCCAAGCTGCTCCAGGATTTGTTCGACGCCGCGTACCGCACGGCGTTCGGACGAAATGTCGGCGGCATCGCCTGCGGCGAGGTCGTCGCTTGGAGCGTTTCCGCTTCAGGCCCGCGCTATCTGGATTCGACCGCGGCGGGCGGAGCCGGAGGGAAAGAGGCTTTGGAACAGCGGCAAGCATTCGACGCCCCGTCGCGCTCAATGCGCGCCCACGCCGTGGTCATGCGCAGTTCGCTGGAGCCGGGCGGCGCGTTGAGCGGCCCCGCGATTATTGTGGAAGACGGAACTTCGACCATCGTCGCCTCGGGATTTGCGGCAACAATG
Organism: Paracoccaceae bacterium; assembly: GCA_965203795.1. Lineage (GTDB taxonomy): Bacteria > Pseudomonadota > Alphaproteobacteria > Rhodobacterales > Rhodobacteraceae > CBDBBY01. Next base: position 3,000,134 of record OZ241915.1, read on the forward strand.
ACCGCGAACGGGGACTTGGAGCTTTGCCGGGAAAGAAGCCGCTGATGGCGGGCACCGCCGACGGGCTCGACGTTATCCGGAAGCAGCTGATCTGGAGTCGGCTGATCGCGGCGATAGAGGAACAGGCCCAGACCGTGATCCGGACGGCGTTCAGCCAGTCGGTCCGGGAATGCGGCGATTTGTCGGCCGGAGTCTTCAACCGGCGCGGCGAAATGGTCGCGCAGGCGGTGACAGGGACGCCTGGCCACGTCAACGCCATGGCAATCTGCGTCAAGCACTTCCTTGCCAAGTTCCCTATCGACTCGATGCGCCCGGGCGATGTCTTCTGCACCAACGATCCTTGGCTTTCGGTCGGCCACTACCACGATGTGACCGTGGTCACGCCCGCATTCCGCAACGGGCGGGCCGTCGGCCTTCTGGCCAACACCTGCCATATCGTCGACATGGGCGGCCGGGGCTTCGGACCCGACGCGCGGCAGGTGTACGAGGAAGGTATCAACATCCCGGTCATGCGTCTCGCTCGCGGCGGCCGCGTGAACGAAGACCTCATGGATATCCTCCGCACCAACGTCCGGAACGCCGCGGACATGGAGGGCGACTTCTATGCGATGATGAACTGCAACGACGAAGGCGCGCGCCGCCTCGTCGCGATGCTGGAGGAATTCGGCCTCGAGGACATTGAGGATATCGGCGACTACATCATCGGCCAGTCGCGCCGGAGCATTCGAAACGCGATCACGGAGCTGCCGGACGGCATGTACAGCCATGCCACCGAGCTTGACGGGTTCGACGAGCCGATACGCATCCAGGCGGCGCTCAAGATCGAGGGAAGCGATCTCAGCATCGACTACGCGGGCTCGTCGCCGGAGAGCCCTTTCGGCATCAACGTGGTCGAGAATTTCTGCATCGCCTACACGGTGTTCGGCGTGAATTGCGTCGTCGGGCCGAACATTCCGTGCAACGCCGGATCTATCGGCGTCGCGAGCGTACAGGCCCCGAAGGGCTGCATATTGAACGCGCAGCGTCCGGCTCCGGTGTCCGCAAGGCACGTCATCGGCCAGATGCTGCCTGATGTCGTGTTAGGCTGCCTCTCGAAGGCGATTCCGGATCGGGTTCCGGCCGAAGGAGCCGGCGCGATGTGGAACCCGATGATCCGCGGCGGGCGGACGGCAATCGATCCGGAAACCGCCGCTTCGGCGCCCGTGGTCGGGCCGGGCTACGATGTCATCCTGTTCAACACTGGAGGCACCGGCGGCCGTCCGACCATGGACGGCATGACGGCGACCGCATTCCCAAGCGGCGTTCGCACGCCTCCGGTTGAAGCCGTTGAAGCGTCCTTCCCGCTGGTGGTCTGGCGCAAGGAGTTCCGCGAGGGATCAGGCGGCCCCGGCCGCCATCGCGGAGGTCTTGGCCAAGTGCTTGAAATAGGCGGCGCGGAGGACGCGCCCTTCAGTGTGGCGGCGATGTTCGATCGGACGTGGAGAAGCCCCGAGGGACGCCATGGCGGCATGGACGGCGAGGCTGGCGTCGCCCGGACTGCGAGCGGAGAGCCGCTCAAAAGCAAGGGCCGCCAGACCGTCGGCTACGGAGACCGGCTCGTTTTGGAGCTTCCGGGCGGCGGCGGTTACGGCCCGCCTCGGGAACGCGATCCGGAACTTGTTCTTCAGGATTTTATCGACGGGCTGATTTCCGAACGCTCGGCGCGCGAGGACTACCTGGTCGCCTTCGACGGCCGCGGCCAAGTCGACCGGGACGAAACGCGAAGGCTCCGCGAAACATGAAGCCGTTCCTCTATTTGGACAACTGGAGCGAGCCGCAGCGGGAGACCAGATTCGACCGGCGCTTGAACGCGGGGCCGTTCCGGATTGAGAGGTTCCGGACCAACGACAGCGAGTTCCCGTCCGGGACGGGATACTGCGCCGCCTTCGTGAGCCCGAGCTTCGACGGCGCATACGACGATCTGGAATGGGTCCGCCGTGAGCACAAGTTACTGCGCGAACTCGCAAATGCCGGCGTGCCCATGCTGGGGCTGTGCTTCGGCAGCCAGATACTTGCGTCCGCGCTGGTCGGGTCGGAACAGGTATTCGTCCGTGAACGCAGGGAGACGGGATGCGGCGAAATCCGCCTGACCGCTTCGGGCCGGGGCGACCCGCTGACCTGCACGCTGCCCGATCGCATGCCGGTGTTCCACTGGCATGGCGACGAGGTCCGCGCCGGGCATCCGGACATCGAAGTGCTCGCGGACAGCGAGGACTGCGGCAACCAAGTCTGGCGGTGGAGGAAGGGCCGCGTCTGGGGAATCCAGCCGCATCCGGAGTTCGACCGCGACGGCTTGATCGCGTGGCGCGACGACAATGCCGACAGGTTCGACTGCCAAGGGTTTGATCGCAGTCGCTTGGTTGCGGAGGCCCATTCGAGCGACCAAGCGTTCGGAATGCTGGAGAATTTCCTGAAGCACATGGTGCCCGCATAGGCGCGGCGGGGGCGGGTCCGCGATGCATTCGGCACCGGCCTTGGTGTTGGATTGCCGCCTGTTATCCCCTACGGGCAGGGCGAACGCGAGACGGTCCGGGAGTGCGGATTGGAATCCATGCCCAAATTGAAGCTGCATATGCGCGCCGAAACGCGGCCGATGGAGAAGCGCGCCGGATTGACGCCGGAAGGGGCCGCTCTCCTCGTGAAGGCGGGGTTCGCCGTCACAGTCGAGGCATCGGATGCCAGGGCGTTCCCGACCGCGGTATACGCCAGCGCGGGTTGCAAGGTCGTTCCGGCCGGAAGCTGGGCGCGGGCCGAACCGGACACGTTCGTTTTCGGCCTGAAGGAATTGCCTGAAGACAGCTCGCCACTGAGGCACCGGCACATCATGTTCGGCCACGCGTACAAGGGGCAGCCCGGCGCCAACGACCTGCTGAAGCGGTTCAAGACGGGCGGAGGAACGCTCCTGGACCTCGAATATCTGGTGGACGACTCGGGACGGCGGGTCGCCGCATTCGGCTATTGGGCCGGGTACGCGGGCGCAGCCGTTGCGTTGCTGGCTTTGGCAAGCTCCAAGGCAGGAATTCCGATTCCGGATTTGACCGTTCCGAGAAGCGGACGAGACGAGCTCGCGGGAGAGGTAGAACGCGCTGTGAGCCGTCTCGACGGGAAGCCGAGCGTGATTGTGGTCGGAATGGGCCGCACGGGAACGGGAGCCTCCGACTTTTGCGCGTTGCTGGGCATCAACGCGACTTGCTGGGATCTGCCGGAAACCGCGCATGGAGGGCCGTTCCCCGAAATCCCCGCCCATGACGTGTTTCTGAATTGCGTGCTGGCGGGACCCGGTACCCCGGTGTTCGTGGACGGCCAAGCGTTCAGGGCGGATAGAAAGCTTGCTGTCGTCGGCGACATCGCATGCGATCCGAGCAGCGATTTCAATCCGGTCCCGATCTACGACCGCCCGACGACGTTCGCCGATCCCGTCATAAGAGCGTGCGATGATCCGCCGCTCGACGTGGTTGCGATAGACAACCTGCCTTCGCTTCTTCCCAAGGAGTCGTCGGCTGATTTCGAATTGCAGATGCTTCCTTCGCTGCTGTCGCTGGACAGGGTTGACGAAGGCGTCTGGAAGCGGGCGAGCGACACGTTCGACGACCACACCCGGAATTTGTGAGGGACGCAGACATGGCGAGAATTCACTGGATCGGGACCGGCCTGTCTTCCGGGCCGGGACTGCGGCGGCTGATCAGGTCCGGAAGGGACGTGACGGTCTGGAACCGAACGGTCGAGAAGGCGAGGGCCGTTGTCGGAGATCCCGCGGCCGACATAAGAGAATTCTCGCTTGACGAAGTGGACAAGGCGCTGAATCCCGGTGATCTGCTGGTGTCCATGCTGCCCGCCGACTGGCATGTCCGGCTGGCGAAGCGCTGCTTGGCGAAAGGAGCACACTTCGCTTCGTCTTCGTACATCTCCCCGGAGATGCAAAGTCTGGACGCCGAGGCCCGGAACAACGGCCTTTCCTTCGTCAATGAAATCGGGCTCGACCCCGGGATCGACCACCTGATGGCGCACTGGCTGATCGCCGACTACCGGGATTCCTCCGGGTTCGACCCAAGGAACTCTGTTTCGTTCACCTCGTACTGCGGCGGATTCCCGAAGAACCCGAACCCGTTCCGCTACAAGTTCAGCTGGTCTCCGCTTGGCGTGCTGAAAGCGCTGACGTCGCCCGCGAAGTGCATTTCCGACTGGAAGGTGCAGGAAGTCGAACAGCCTTGGCTTGCGGTTTCGAAGCACGAGGTTCCGCTTCCGACGCCGGAGGCGTTCGAAGCCTATCCGAACCGCGATTCCATTCCGTTCATGGAGCAATACGGCTTCGACAAAGCTTGGCGGGTGAAGGAGTTTGTTCGGGGGACTCTGCGCCTTGACGGCTGGTCCGAGGCTTGGGCTAACATCTTCGAACGGATCGCCTCACTCAAAGGTTCGGAGGGTCAAGCAGAGCTTGAAGAGCTCGCCGGACAATTGTGGGATAGTCATCCCTACGGCGAGAACGATCCCGACCGCGTGGTGCTTTCCGTATCGCTGCGCGCAGAAAGCGGCTCCGGGACGCGCTACTGCAAGACGTGGATGCTGGACGCATCCGGCGACGCTGAAGAAACCGCAATGGCGCGCTTGGTCTCGATACCGCTCGCGATAGCCGTTGAAGCCGCTATTTCCGGCGCAATTCCCGCCGGAGTCGGTCCGCCGCCTGCTGATTTCCATCTATTAACCACCCTACGAAATGAAATGTACGACGCGACAAACGTATTCGAGCAGGTATAATCATGAAACTTTATGCTACTGAAACAATCGCAAGAGTCTCTCTCCACGATAACAGTCAGTTGTATTCAAACATGAGAATCATCAGCTCCGGCAGGCTGCCTTTCGCAACAGATGGGCATGAGCTTCATTAGAATAAATATAACCATTAACAATTTCCTTGTTTTTGAAATCCTTCCGAAGATTCTGATCGTCAGAATAAAGAACTTTAGCCCCCGAAACAATCGCCAAAGCGAGCACATGGCAATCATTTGAAATACACCGCTGCTCGTCTTCAAGCCTTTCTGCAACAGGCTTTATATCCCGCCAAGGCACTAGCCGAGCCCCGCCAGCAACGCGTAATTCCGCAAGTCTAGCCTTTGCGCGAGACAAAGTTTCTGTTTTAAACGGCCCGCCAGTGGAATAAACAAGTTTTCCCCGAATATTCTTGCTACCACGACGGCGATATTGACCAAGTCCGACACTCAAACCATCTTTTCTGCTCACAAAGCCTACCCACCTTCTAATCGGATCGCCGACACTGCCATCTCGTCCCGTTAGAAATAGATTAAGCCTATTCGTGTCCACAATTATACACATATGCGTCCCCTTAATCGATAAACCCAAGCAACCGATCCGTTTCCTCCAAAAAGAACGTTCGGTATGAGCTTGGGCAATCTGTAAGATTCCCATCTCCATCCAATCCAATGTTGTAAAGTTGAACCGCACTTCCATCGCGTTCAAAATAAATTAACGAGATAGCAGAAGCATCCACCGCGTTATTCATAATCAGGATTCGTATCCTATTGATAATGTAATCACTATGTGTTTCAATTATGAATCTACTTCCATCTTGGGCGACGGCATCGCAAATCACGTTTGCGAGCGCCGCCTGCGCCCGCGGGTGCAAGTGCACCTCAGGTTGCTGTAAGAGAAAGGTTGAATTTCTTCCTCTACCATTAACGCGATCTGCTAAAATATTCGCTACAACGGGGAGACACTGGCTAACCCCATAACCGACGTCCATAATATTTACAAATCCCCCGGAACTAACCTTAACTTGCACTTGAAACGGACTGTTGCTTTCCTTTACGTAGTTTTTAATTCTGATATCCGAAAACAAATCCGCCAGCTCTCCAAATGCAATCAATCCTTTACGAATTATTTTCCAATTGTTCTTATCTGATTTTTCTAACTGTCGTAGCAACAGAGGAATGTGTTCGCCCTCAGGGCTCGGATTCCCTCGAAGCGGATCATAGGTCCTCTTAGGTTTTGATCGAATTGGTGCAATTGGAATAATTTTGTTTGTGTATTGCCGCACGCTCCTGAACCTAAATGGATCGAATATCGGTACGTGGAGTCGGCGTCCATTTCGGCCATTGATGATCGGTGCTAGAAAGTCAAAAATTTTGTCAACCGTATCCCGCCACTGCTCGCTATGATCAGGTTCAAGCCAGCTGCCGGAGTACCAAATTTTATCTCTTCGATCTTTTATTTTCGCTCGCGCCAAGTCGGACGCAATTCTTTCAACAATTCTACACATCTCGAATACGGATGTCTTTAGTGTTCTTGAATATTCTGGAATAGATATCTTCGTTCCACTTGCCATTTGTCTAAGCTCGATAAATACATTTTCACGGAATTCTCGTCTCAAGCTGTGCACTTGCGGCAAACCGTTATTTTGTCCAATGGTGACGTATAGGTCACCAAGCCGAGCAATGTCCGTGTTTTGGTTAGAAACGCCTAAACCGATCTTGAATTTATTTGCTCGATATCTTTCATCATCCGATGAATGCAAAATATCATTAAACGAGCCAAGTTCGAATGGATCAAAATTAAAATCGGGGTTGTTCATAAATTGTCCGCTAATACAATCTACAATTGCCATATAGCTGGCCAAAAATGATGATTTACCGGTGCTATTTTCGCCTACCAATAATGTAATTGGTCGCAGCCGCCCACGTTGCTCGGTACGAAAACATCGAAAGTTCTCCAAGATTAATTCGTTAGGATGATTCACGACGCTACGCAGCTCCATTTTTTAATTGTTGTACGGTAATCCTAAATTGAGCGCAATATCTATACGTGCCGATATTTTTCCTTCGAACGACAACATTTTGTAAAGTTCGCTGTTTGTTGCGGTATCGCATTTGGAGTTCCCAACATTTAGTGATGATCCGTCCAAGCTCTTCTGGAGACCATTTCGCTTAAAGCTCGCTGATTTCGGACACATGCAGTATCGGTCCCGCCATCCAATCAGGCGGGCTTGGGCCGATTGGATGACGATCAAGGAAGGAACGCGGGTCTTCCAACCTGTTCGTGAAGGGCGAACAAAAAGGATAGCCGCGATGCACGCAGCTACAGACGGCTCGCCCGTCGCAAGGGCGTCCATGACATCAAGCAGGGCGGGTGCTCCCGAAGAGCCTACGCCGTTGACGTGGTCGGGATTCCGAGACCCACGCTCTTCAGCTCGGACAATCTGAGGCGGCGGAGTCGTCTTGAATCCCGGTTCCGTGGGCTCGGCGCCTGTGGCGGGCGAACTGACCGAGGAGCCTGATCCGCGACTGGGCGGGGAACGTCAGCCAATACCCATAGCAATGCAAGCAACCGATTCGGTAAATCCGAATTTGCCATATGACCTTGGCGCTAACACGACGTTGATTGCCTTGCCCGGATTCAGGCATAGTGGCGGCCGGCGGCGGATTCACCGAACGGAACGGACGAAATGGAGAAGGAACAATATTTCGAGGACTACGTGGTCGGCGAAGCCCGGCAGAGCCGCGGACGGACGATCACTGAAACGGACATCGTCATCCATGCCGGGCATTCAGGAGATTTCTACCCGCACCACATGGATGCGGAGTTCTGCGCTGGCCAGCCATTCAAGAAGCCGATCGCCCACGGCACCATGACCTTCGCCATCGGCGTCGGCTTGACGGCGACGCAGATAAACCCCCGCGCGTTCACGTACGGCTACGAGCGGCTGCGGTTTCCGAACCCGGTCCATGCCGGCGATACGATCAGGACGACCGTTACCGTCGGAAGCAAGTCCGACGACCCCAAGCGTCCGGCATTCGGAAGGGTGGTCGAGCTTACCGAAACCAAGAACCAGAACGGCAAGACGGTCATGTATTGCGAACATGTCCTGCTCGTGGAGAAAAAGGATCCGGAAAATGGCTGACACTCCGCGCCAAAGCTGGCCCGCGCCAGCGAACCCTTTGCCCGTGGTGATCATCGGCGCGGGAGGCATCGTGCGCGATGCCCATCTTCCCGCTTACAAGAAGGCGGGCATCCAAGTGCACGGCGTCACCGACACGGATCGAAGCCGATCCGATAGCTTGGCGTCGGACTGGTCCATACCCGAAGTTCACGCCGATGCCTCATCCGCGGCGTCCAGCTGCGGAACCGACGCGGTGTACGACATTGCCGTTCCGCCGTCCGCGATCACCGACGTGCTGCCGCACCTTCCGGACGGGGCTGCCGTGCTGATCCAGAAGCCCATGGGAGAGAATCGGGAGCAGGCCCGGAAGATCCTTTCGATCTGCAAAGAGAAAAGCCTCAAGGCGGCTGTGAACTTCCAGCTGCGCTTCGCGCCGATGATGATGGCGGCGAAAGGTTTGATTGAGTCGGGAAGGATCGGCGACCTTCTAGAGATCGAAGTGCACCTCAACGTCTATACGCCGTGGCACCTGTTTCCGTTTCTGATTCCGATGGAGCGGGTCGAAATCGCGGTCCACTCAATCCACTACCTCGACACGATCAGGGCTTTCGCCGGCAACCCGTCCGGCGTGTTCGCGCGCAGCATCCGGGACCCGCGCGCTTCCGAGTTCGCCCAGACCCGCACGACGGCGGTTCTTGATTACGGCGATGCCCGGCGCGTTGTCATGTCGATCAATCACAACCACCGCGGCGGGCGGAAATTCCAGTCGGCATGGTTCCGCATCGAGGGCACTGAAGGCGCGATGATGGTGAAGCTGGGCGTGATCTTCGACTACCCCAACGGGGAGCCCGACGAGCTGTGGCTATGCCCGAACAATGGCGAATGGGAGCAGATCCCCCTTGAAGGCAGCTGGTTCATCGATGCCTTCATGGGAACGATGCGCAATGTGCAGCGGTTCAATTCGGGCGAGGACGCCTCGCTGTATTCATCCGTGGAGGATGCCTACGAGACCATGGCCCTCGTGGAAGCCTGTTTCAAATCCATGCGCGAGCCCGCAACCCCGTTGGACCTGAACTGAACCGGCCGGCCGGAGCAAAAGAACCGCTGCGGTCGCGCCGCCGCAGGGAACGTCGCCGACTTTCCGAGGCCCAACAGGCGCGGCCGGGCCGAAACCGGCTTCCGTCCGCGGGCATTCAGGGTCCGACCTTGTAAATCCTCCTGGCGGTGCCGGACCCGATCGCGGCCGCTTCGTCCTCGGAAAGCCTCGACAGAATTCTCCCCGTCACTTCCAGCCAGTCCGGCAGCCCGTTCGCCAAGTTCACGACCGGCCAATCGCTCCCCCAAACGATGCGTCCGGTTCCGAATGTTTCCAGCACATGCTCGACATACGGATTGATTGCCTCCAGCGTGGCGTTTCCGGCGGCGCAATAGGCGAGCAGTCCCGAGAGCTTGCAGCTGACGTTCGGCAACTCCGCGATCCTGCCGATCTGCTCGCGCCACGGATTCATGCCGCCTCCCGCGATGTCGGGAACGCCGCAATGGTTCAGGACCATTTCGGTTCCGCTGCAAGCCTTCGCGAGTTCGAGCGCGATCGGCAGCTGCCTCGACAGGAAGCAAAGATCGAAAACCTTTCCCCTGCTTCCGATGGCGCGAACATTCCTCCTGAACGTTTCCGTCGTCGAGAGGTCGTCGTCCATGATGTGGAGCACGCGCCTGTAGGCCAGAACGCCGAGGCTGTCGCCTTCGTCCAGCCATTCCGAGAACCCTTCGTCGGATTCCGGCCTGCAGGAGGCGATCAAGCCGAGTATTCCGCTTCCTGGCTCCTTCGAAAGCCCATGGACGTACCGCGCTTCGGCTTTGTAGTCCGGATCGTCCACGCCGGTCTCCATGAACAGCGTGCCTTGCACTCCCTTTCCGGCGGTCAGCGATTTGTAATCTTCGAGCGAAAACGACTTGCCCGCCAACGCGGGAATGCCGTCCGTCCAGCCGTAGCCGACGATCTTCGGGTACACCAAGTGCTGGTGGGTATCCAAAAGCTCCGTCATTTCAAAAGCCTCCTTTCTTGCTCAAGGCCGTACGGCCCTCGTTTCGCGGCCCGTGGATCAGGCGCCGCGCGGCAGGGCGATGTCCGGCCGCGGCTACAGCTTCTCCAGCAAGCAGTCGTCGATGAAATCCCAATCCAGATCCGCGCCCAGCCCAGGCGATTCCGGCAGCGTTGCTATGCCGTCGGCGACGGGAAGCGGTTCCGTCAGCCCGAAGTCGAACTTGTCCGTCGGCCAGAGAAGCTCGAAGTAGGTGCTGTTGTTCACGGCGCCGTTCAAATGCAGGTTCACCATCTCGAGCGGGTGAAAGATCGTAGTATGCAGCTCGCAATTCATGTGGAACGATTCCGCCAGCCGGGCGGTCTTCAGCGCACCCGTTACGCCGCCCGTCCACGAAACATCCGCCCGGACCGCGTCCACAACGCGCATCGCAATGCATTCCGCAGCGGAGTACGGGTGCTTCGCCAGGACTTCGACGCCGACCACTGGAATGTCGAGCACCCGCGTGAGTTCCTTGAGCGCGCTGAAATTCTCGTCAGGCAGCGGCTCTTCCAGCCACTTGTAGTTCATCGCTTCAAGTTCCCGGCCGAGCCGAACGGCCTGCTCCAGCGTGTAGGGCGCAACCGGGTCGGACATGAGAGTGAACTGGTCGCCGACAGCCGACCTGACCGACCTGTGGATATCGATATCCTCTTCGAGCGACCGGCCCGGCGGGTGGATCTTGTACGCCTTGAAGCCTGCGTCCCTGACCGCGCATGCCTCGGCGGCGTAGGCGGCGGGATCGTCCAGAACCAGCGACGATGCGTAAACTGGCACCTCGCCCCGCGCGCCGCCGATGTACCGCCAAAGCGGCTGCCCGGCCGCCTTCGCACCGAGAATCCACAGGCAGCAGTCAACCGGGCCGAACGAATAGATCGGCAGGTGATGCCACCAGCGGTCGGCTGTCCGCCAATCGTGCCAGACACGCTCCCTATCGAGCGCATTCCGACCTACCAGGAAGGGCCGGAGCGAGCTCGCGGCCAAATGCCCCGCCCCGAGCGCCGACCGGCCCGCGAATCCGAACATGGAAGCGGACAGCCCGTCCTCGGTCGTGACGGTGTAGACAAGGAATTCGAGACCGTCCTGCTTTATGCCGTCGCGCATCGATGCGCCTTCGATCACGGAAGGCGATCTGCAGCATCGGATTTCCAGTTCGGCGATCTTCATCTTCAGAACTTTCCGTACTGCCTGTAGGCGTCCTGCGGATCCGCGCCCGCCAGAATCGCGGTTCGAACCTTGTTCTCAGTCTTCATCGCGGCGACGGATTTCTCAAGGATCTCGTCGACGTCCTCTGCCGGAACCCGCACCATTCCGTCGCGGTCGCCGTGAAGCCAGTCGCCCGGCCGGATCAGGACATCGCCAATCATGACGTCCACATCCGTGCCGGAGGGCATCCAGGTTCCCACGATGTCCTTGGGCGTATGGTGGGTGCGCCAGCACGGGAAGCCCAGCTTCAGAATGAAGCCGCTGTCCCTCAAGGCGCCGTCCAGCACGCAACCCAGCACGCCTTTCATGTGGAGGGTTTCAGCCGACAGCTCGCCCATCTGCGCCAGTTCGTGCGTATGGGGCTGCGCGGTCCAGATGTGCCCTTCCCTGCATCGGGACAGCAGCCCGGTCCAAGCAAGAAGCGTCTGGTGCGGTTCGGCGGACTCGTCGGGGCGCCCTTCGATCGTGAACGCCGGTCCGCAGAGCCGCATCTCGGGCTGCAAGGGCGCAATCCGATTCGGCAAAGTGAAATTCCGGAATCCGGAAGAGCGCATCGCGTCGTGGACAACGCTCGTATAGCAAGCGCGGAACCGTTCGATCCGCTCGTCAGGCATGGTGGAAGACTTCCTCCATCATCGCCCACCACTCGCCTTCCTGCCTTGTTTCCAGCGGCTCCTGCATCGGCATGCAGATCTCCCACCACTTCTGCGTCATCGGATCCGCCGCCATCTTTTCGGCATCGGCCTCGAAGTCGTCTCCGAGATACTCCCAGTAGCCGAAGAGCAGGTTCTCCGGCTCCTTCAGGAAGATCGAGTAGTTCGTGATGTTGCACTCGCTGATCTTCGCAAGAATCTCAGGCCAGGTCTCGGCGTGCAGCCGCTTGTATTCGTCGATGTGCTCCGCCTTCAGGCCGATCACCATCCCCATCCGCTTCATCGTTAAGTCTCCTCCGTAATTTGCGTTGGACCTTTGTGTGAACCCGCGCGGACCGGCTGCCGGCTCCAGTCGACTTCGAGGCCGGAGCGCACCCGCCGATCCCGAATGCAGGCCGAACCGGGGAACGCCCGGAGGCCGATTGGCACGCGGTCGACGATCGACGTTCTGGTGCCGGAGTTTTTGGGCATCAGTTCCGCTCCAACGAAACCTGCGTCCCGGCGTCGAACAGGTGCAAATTGCTCAAGGACAGGTTGAATTCCATGACCGCGCCTTCGGATATCTCGCGCGGATCGAACATCTTCGCCTGCACCTCCCTGCCGCCGACCCGCGTGTAGAGGATCGCCTCCATTCCGAGCAGCTCCGCGAAGTCGACTTCAAGCTTGAGCGCGAATGTCGGCCCTCCCTCCGAAATCCCGTGGCCGACCGGCGTCAGGTCGTCGGGCCTGATGCCAAGGACGATTTCCTGCCCTTCCTGCGCGTCGACCTGACGCCCCGGCGGCAAGGGAATTGTCATGCCGCCTTCGATTTCGATGGCGCCGCCTCGGACCGCGGCGGGCAGAAGGTTCATCGGAGGCGATCCGATGAAGCTACCGACGAAGACGTTGGCAGGACGCGTGAACACCTCCATCGGCGTGCCCATCTGCTCGATGCGCCCGTCCTTGATCACGACGATCCGGTCGGCCAGCGTCATCGCCTCCACCTGGTCGTGCGTCACGTAGACGATCGTGGTCTCGACCTTCTGGTGCAGCTTCTTGATCTCGGTGCGCATCTGGGTGCGCAGCTTCGCGTCAAGGTTGGAAAGCGGCTCGTCGAACAGGAATGCGTCCGGATGGCGTACGATGGCGCGGCCCATGGCCACCCTTTGGCGCTGCCCGCCGGACAGCTCAGCGGGTATCCGGTCGAGCAGATCGGACATGCCAAGGATTTCGGCGGCCTCGTTGACCCGCTCGGCCACCATGCCTTCCGGCAGCTTGGCGATCTTGAGGCCGAATCCCAGATTCTCGCGCACGTTCATGTGCGGATAGAGGGCGTAGTTCTGGAACACCATCGAGATGTTCCGCTTGCGGGGAGGCAGGTCGTTCACGACGTTCCCGCCGATCATGATTTCGCCGCCGGTTATCTCCTCCAGCCCCGCGATCATCCGCAGAATGGTGGACTTGCCGCACCCTGACGGCCCGACCAGCACCAGGAATTCGTTGTGGGCGATCTCAAGATCGATTCCGTGAACGACCTGCGTCCTTCCGTACCGCTTCACGACGCTTTCGAGCTTGATGTCCGCCACGGGTCAGCCCTTCACGCCGCCGAAGGTCAGGCCCGCGATCAGATGCTTCTGCACAAGGAAAGTGAGCACTAAGGCGGGTACGATGATGATGACCGCCATCGCGGACATCCCCGCCCAGTCTATGGTGAACTGGGCGGTGAAATCCATCAGCCCTACAGGCAGAGTCTTGCTGTCCGTCGAGCGCGTGAGCTGGCTCGCCAAGGCGTACTCGTTCCAAGAGGTGAGGAAGGCGAATATCCCGGCGGCGGCGATTCCCGATTTGGCGAGCGGGAACTCGATCTTCCAGAACGCCTTCCAGCGATTGCAGCCGTCCACGAGCGCCGCTTCCGAGAGCTCCTGCGGGACCTGCCGGAAGAACCCGTCAATGAGCCAGATCGTGAATGGCACGTTCAGCGCCACGTAAACGATGATCAGGCCGAGCTTCGCGTCGATCAGGCCGATGCGGCTCCAGATCATGAAGAGCGGGAGTGAAAGCGCGATGCCGGGCACGGTCCTGGCAAGCATGAGGCCCAGGAACAGCCGGTTCTTGTGTCTGAACCGGAACCGGGCGAACGCGTAGCCGCCCGACATGCCGATCAGGAGGGCGACGAAGGTGCTGGTCAGGGCGATGATCAGCGAGTTGCTGAAATACGCCGGCACCGGAATCGCGATCTGTTCGGCGCCGAAGCCGAAGATCTTGGCGAAATTGTCGAGATTGAAGACTTCGGGAATCCAGACGGCCGGCTTGGCGAGCACCTCTCCGTTGGGCCTGAATCCGGTAAGCACGACCCACATGCCGGGAAGGCAGATGACCAGCATCAGCAGGAACGTCACGATCCAGGAGGCCGCTTCCCCCACCCTTCGCTGCAGAGCGCCGGCGCTCAATCCGCCCCTCCCATGTATCTGCGGGCCGCGATCAGCTTCGTGTAGAAATAGTAGGTGAACAGGATCGAAAGCAGGATCGAGACATAGGCCATGGCGTTCGCCTGGCCCATGCGCGCGTTGTCGTATCCGACCCGCGCGATCATCGTCCAAAGCAGTTCGGTCCGTCCCGCTGGGCCGCCTCCCGTCATGACGTCGACGATGTCGTAGGCGCGGGCGACGTCGAGTGACCGGATGGTCATCGCGATGAACGCGAACGGCATCAGGAACGGAAGCGTGATGTGGCGGAACACCTGCCAAGGGTTGCACCCGTCCACCTTGGCGGCCTCGACGGGATCCCGCGGCATGGCGAACAGGCCGGCAAGCAGAAGTATCGCGAACACGGACGTGCTCATCCAGATCTCGGCGAAGAGGATCGAGAACATCGCCAAGTACCGGTCGACCAGCCACGGGATCGCGCCGTCGCTGATGCCCAGCGCATGCAGCGCGTTGTTGAGGACGCCGATGTTGTCGTTGAACACGAACTTGAACTGGTAGCCCACGAGGATCGGCGAAAACATCATCGGGAACATCATGATCGTGCGTAGAGTCCGCTGGCCCCACGTGATCCGGTTGATCAGCAGCGCGATCCCGAGTCCGAACAGGAACTCCAGGTTCAGCGCGATCGCAAGGAACAGCACGGTCCGGCCGAACGCGACCCAGAAATCGGCGTCGGTGAAGATCCGCTCGTAATTCCGGAAGCCGACCCAATTGTACAAGGTGTCTGGACGGATCAGCCGGTAGCCGGTGAAGCTCGTGTACAGCGAGAACAACAGCGGCAGGAGCACCACGAACAGCAGCGTGACGATTGCCGGCAACAGCAGCAGAACCGGGATGAACTGCTCGCGCTGCCAGAACGGAACGGATTTCCGGATTGCTGGCATCGACTATCCGTCGAACGGGGCGGGCTGGATCGGCCCGGCGGCCATTCGTCCGCCGGGCCGCAACGGGAGCGGTCTACAGGTAGCCCGCATCCTCCATGATTTCGCGCGCGGCGTCAGCCGCCTCGTCGAGCGCCTCCTGCGCCGTCATCTCTCCGAGGATCGCGGCCTGGAGCCGGGGCCATATCTCGTTGGAGACCTCGATCCATTCCGGAATCAGGGGCGGCGTGAACGCGTCCTCGGCCATGGATTGCGCGTAGGTCGAGAAAACGAGCACGAGGAAGTCGTTCCCCGCTTCGGCGAACTCCTTCTGGGCCTCGTCCCAGACCGACCCGCGCGTCGGAAGCAGGCCCTTGCGGGCTTCAACCATCTGGCGCTCGTGCGACGTCAGGAAAGCCACGAAGGAAGCGGCCGCGTCCATGTTGTCGCAGGTCTCCGTGATCGAGAACGAGTGGCTGCCCGACCAGCCCGTGCGCTTGCCGCTGGAACCAATGGGCGCCCGGACAAGCCCGATGTCGCCGGCGACCTTCGAATGCTCGGGAGTGTTGAAGAACGAAGCCCAGCCGGCCCAGTCGAGATTCAGCGCGACGGTGCCCGAAGCGAAGCCGAGACCGGTGTCGTCCCAGAGGTAGTTCAGAACGCCGGCGGGCACGGCGCGGGCATCGTAGAGATCCTTGAACCACTCGACGGCCCGGACGCCGGCTTCGGAATTGAACGTCGGATTCCAGTCTTCGTCGAACAGCGCGCCTCCCTCGGCGACGAGCAGCTCGTAGAACCGGCCGGTGATCGCCTCGTCCTTTCCGACATACTGCGTTCCGTAGAAATTCGGCGCGTCGGCGAAGAACTTCGCCTGGTCGCCGAACTGGTCCCAAGTTTCGGGCGGCGCGAGCGCGTACCCGTACTCGGACATGAACGCGTCCTTGTTCGCCTGATCCTCGTAGAGCGACTTCTGGTAGTAGAGGTTCGAAATGTCGGAGTGGCGCGGCAGCTGCACGAGCCGTCCATCGACGGTCGAATTCTGCAGCGCGAGCTCCTGGAAGCCGCCGAGCACCTCGTCCGACATCACGTCGTTCAGGTCGGCGTAGATGCCCCCGTACTGAGGCGCGAAGCTGGTGTGGTTCGACCCGACGCACCAGTCGAGCGTTCCGGCCGCGATATCCTGCTTGATTTCCCGATCGAGCTCGAAATGGTTCTTGCGCGAAAGCACGTCCACAGTCGCGCTTGTCATCTCCGTCCATTTCGGGATTTCCGCGTAGAGCGGCTCGTATTGCGCTCCCCCGATGAGCTTGACCCTAAGGACGTAGCCGTCGAAGCTCCCGTAGTCGATTTCCTGCGCTACCGCGCCGGTTGCCATCAGCAGCGCCATCGCCGCCGCGACGCCGTTGGTTGCTTGTCTCATTTCCATCTCCTTTTCTGACTGATTGGATTTCACTCCCGGCGGCCGCTTCGGCCGCAGCGGATTCCGCCTTCAGAACACACCGTTGTGCTCTCCCAAAGACGGAGCGGCGCGGTCGGACTTCAGAGTCGCGCCGTCCATTCGGAGCGGCGAGCGCAACGCGGCAAGCGCCACGGAATCGCCGCGCCGGATCGTCTGCTCGAACTCCAGCAGCTGGTATGCCTTGCTGCCGCGCATCGTCGGCCAGTCAAGCACTTCGGAGCACCATATGTCCGCCGGCTGGAGCACTTCGAGCCACTCCGAGGTTGTCCGGAGCCTAATTCGTTCCGCGAAGGCAAGCTTGATCCGGTCCCTTTGCTTCAGCATCGCGCCCGGGTCGTTGTAGCAATCCTCCAGCCCTTGAATTTCCAGCAGCTCGGCAAGCTTGCGCAGGCTTGGCGTCATCGCCAACGCCAGGAAGCCGTCGCTCGTTTCGTACACCCCGTACGGAGCTCCCAGATAGGCATGCGCCCCGTTCACGGCGCTTCGCTCCGGAACCCTTCCGCCGTCGTTGAGGTGCGTCGTCAGGACTTCGAACTGGAAGTCGAGCATGACCTCGAACAGGCTCGTTTCCACCTTGGCTCCGCGCCCGTGCACGCCGCGACCGACAAGCGCGGCGAGTATGCCCTGCGCCAGCGCGTTTCCGGCCAGCATGTCGGCGACCGCCAGCCCCATCGGCACCGGCGGGTCTGAAGCGGACCCCGTCAGCCAAAGCAAGCCGGAACGGGCCTGGGCCAACAGATCCTGGCCGGGAAGGTCCTTCCAAGGCCCATCCTCGCCGTAGCCGGATATGGATCCGTAAATTATGCGGGGGTTGATCGCTTTGACGTCCTCGTAGCCGAACCCCCTCCGCTCGATCACGCCCGGCCGGAAATTCTGGATCATCACGTCGGCCGACTTCAGCATCCCCGTCAGGCGCTCGCGGTCGCCCGCATCGTTCAAGTCGGCGGTGATGCTTTCCTTGTTCCTGTTGATGGCGTGGAACAGCGAATTGTCGCCGCCGATTTCCGTGTCCGACAGGTACAAGTGCCTGCAAAGATCGCCCACGCCCGGCCTTTCCACCTTCACGACGCGCGCGCCGAGGTCCGCAAGCTTGAGCCCGCACAGCGGGCCGGACAGGAACTGGCTGAAATCGACCACCAAAAGCCCGTGCAGCGGGCGATCGCTCGGAGGCAGCGTCCTCATCTTCTCGTGCTGACGTATGCGGCATCAAGCCGCTCAAGGGTTTCCGCTACGGTCGCTTGGTTGCGCAGGCAAGCGTGAACGATGTCGCCGCCAATGTCCTGGAACTCCATGTATCCGTCGTGGCGGGGCCGGAGCCAGGCAGTTTCCAAGGTCTCCCGGGTATTCCTGAAAAAGTTCCTTGTCGCGGCGTTGCATTCGTCGCTTTCCCAAGCGTCGGCATGCCCCGGCTGCCCGCCCGAGAGGAAATACAGGTCCTTCTGGCAGTCGCCGCCCGCGATCCAGAATGCGTACTCCGCGGCCAATTCGGGGTGCCTGCAATTCGCCGAGATCGCTATTCCGGTGCCTCCGATCACCGTGCCGCGAGGCCCGGCGCCGTCGACGCCCGGCGCATCAGCGAACGTCAGCGGGTGCTTGCAATACCCCTGCCGCGAGTAATTCGAGTAGCCGTAGCCGAACGGCGAGTACGCCGGACCGTCCGCGTCGCGCCCCATCCAGTCGTAAATTCCGATCGGGTCGAGCTCGAAGCATGCAGGGTCGACCAGCGCCGCCACCTCCTTCATCAGCTCCAGCACCCGCCGTCCCTCGGACGCCTCAATGAACTTGCCATCGCGTTCCGCAAGTTCGGCGCCGATGTTCCTGGCAAGGCCCATGAAGGTCATGAGCGAATTCAAAGGGATGAGCGCGAAAGCGACTTTCCCGCTGCGGGCGAGCTCGACGACGCCGGTCCAGTCGGCAGGGGCGGAATCAATGATGTCGCTCCGGTACGCCGCGACGGGAGTGGCCGCGTCGATCGCCAGCGCCCACTGCCGCCCGTCGAATTCGTAGGACCGGTGCGACGCGCCGACAGACCTGTCGGCCAGCTGCAGCAGCTCCTCGCCATGCCCCAGCGAATCGAGCGCCAGAAGCTCGCCGCCCCGAGCGACCTCGCCGACATGCGGATGGTCGATCACCATCAGATCGTAATCCGAAGCCATGTCCTTGATCGGCCGGTCCGCGAAGGCCTGCAGGGACCTTTTCTCCCAGGTTATTGAAACCCCGGGATGCGTTTCCGCAAAGCACTCGGAAGTGGCGACCATCGGGTCGAAGCCGCGGCTGTGGTCCCAAGTCATGCCGCGCAGCGCTGCCGGTTCAGGCATTCGACTTGCCGGACTCCAATTTCGCAAGCTCCTCCTTGAAGGCTTCCGGTCGGCGGTAGAGCGCTGTCATCAGGTGCTCGCAGTAAAGGGCCAGCGTTCCTTCGCCCTTGTAGACAGAGTAGCTCACGCGGACCTTGCCCATCGTGTCCGTCTTGAGCTCCTTCGCGAGATTCTCGCGTATCGTGTAGATGGTGTCGCCGATGAACACCGGCTTGATGAAGCGCAGCCTGTCGTATCCGTACGAGAAGGAATTCAGGCAGTTCGTCGCGGCAAGCCCGAGGCCGTAGGAGAACACCATCGCTCCGGCGACCAGCCGCTTTCCGAAGACCCCCTCCTCCTTCGCGAAGGCATCGTCGGACACGTAGGGATGGTGGTCCATGACGAGCGAATTGAAGAGCATGGCCTCGCCTTCCGAGATCGTCCGGCGAATCGAGCGGATCTTGTCGCCCACTTCGAAGTCTTCGTAATACCAGTCCTCGGCGTTCCAGACCGGAACCGCCGCATGCTCATCCGGCAGTCCGGGCAATCCGCGCGCATGGACGCCTATCTCCGCCATTCCCACTCCCCCGACAAGAATCAGCGCATTGCCGAAAGGATTGCATGTTCGCGCCCGAACGTAAATTCGGAATCGGTGAGTGGTCCGTCCCCTCGGTTGCCACCGAAGTGGATAAAACGGACATTCGGCATCGCCGGATAGGCCTTGATCCGGCGTCGGGTGCGCGCTGTTCTGAAACCGGCTTACACAGCGCCCTACGACCTTGAGCGCCGAGGAGTCGGAATCCCGCACGGCTTTCTAGCGAAGTATCCGACTCGCTGCGTTGCCAACTCACTGCCTAGGTTGAATTGGCAGGTCGGCGCTATGCTCGCTTTGCGTCTGCGCTCCGCACAAGCGTCCGCTTCAACCTCGTGGTCCGCCGAAACATCATCTCGGTCGCAGACCAAGTCATCCCGGGTGTCAGCCCAACGCACAGCTGACAGCGGCCCGAACAGGCAGACGGGTGCCTCATGAAGGGGCACCTCTTGCCTGAAGCCCCAATCCCGAAGTCAATCCTCGCTCAGGAATGTGCAAGCAGTCCCACAATAAACCGTTCGTCACTTGCTCTCAGGACTGGATCAGTTCCATTGTGCTGTCTCATCCCTCGAATGATCTTCCTTGGAATTCCCATACCCAAATGCTCCAAATATCCGTAATCTCTCATAATGTCTTTCAATATCTCATTCCGCGCCGATCTCGCGCCCATGCGAACGCCCTCAATGGAAATTCCGTTCGGCAGATTACCTGGAGAAACTATTTCCACTCGGTTGTCAAAAATCGACAGCTCTATATCCGTGTGTTGCAGAAGGTAGTCTCTGTGAATCAGTGAATTCACAATCGCTTCCCGAACGGCATCATGCGGGTAAGCGGGTTTCTCTACTCGGCGCAAGCCATCTTCAAGATGCGCTTCAGCTCGCGTGTTGCGTCTAACGAACTCAGCCGCTTGCTCCACGAGGCCTGACTCCACAAGCGCTCCATTCGCGCCACCAAGCGGTATCATTGGCCCGCGCAACGGCGCCCGCTCTATCGTGGCGTAATCCTTTTCGCGTCCAGGGAACGCAGTCGCGCTGATTCCCGAATGCGGAAGAAACTTCTTCGGCGCATTGCCGAACAAAAGCATGCCTGAAACAGTCGGGCGGTTTCCGCTCATCAATTCGGTGTTGGTTAGCAGAGCTTGCCATCCATTAGTATCGTCTTTGTCTGGAATGTCCTGCTCGCGAATGCGGTGAAAGTAATCCGCAAGACGGCGATAGTCCAGGTCGGAAAATGTCGCCATCGAAACCGGTCTCAATTCGGCCCGCAGCATCTCACGGCGCTGGAAAAGCCGACTTAATTCCTGCATGCTTGGCTCCCGACTCTGCGATCCAACTCGAATATAGTATCTATTCACATTGTGATGCCAAACAGCATGCACGTCTGCGCCGACCGGCACGCTCACTATTGCGATGTCAACGCCTGTTTCAATTTCTTTTACTATTTCAAAGTACGGGTTTATCGCTGGCCGGATGATGTCGCGGCATACATTAATCACCCATTCTTCCAAGTTTGATTTATTGATTCCGGATACGGATCCGTTGTCTTCCACGCCCAAAAGGACCATTCCGCCTTGGAAATTGGAAAACGCAACGAGTTCTTTCGCAAGTTGTACGGGCGTGAGTTCATCACGCTTGAACTCTACAACCGAATTTTCGCCATTTCTGATAATGTCTAGAAGCTCAGTACGGGTGGTCATTTTTGTCTTCCAACTTTTGTTGATACCCGGAATTCACGCTGACTTCATCAACGTACCGGGTCGCGGGATAGCGCGCGGTTGAAAGTTCGCGCCGCTCACGATTCTTTCAGCCAACTCCTGAACGTCGGTAGCCCGCTTTGGTTCTCATGTTCCACATCTGGCGTTTGGTCGCTCAACGTACGGCGCGGACGTTGCTATCAATTGCGCAATTCAAGCAATGTCAATTGGCGACAGTCGGGCCCCTCGGGCGATGCAACCTTTTCCACTACAAGGCTTGCGCGGAGCATCGTTACTGGATGCGATCCGCTGGTGGCGAAATCTGCTTGAGGCGTGGCGGTTTGCTGCAGTCAACTCAACCCAGCGCGCAGCGTTAGCGATTCATTGACTGCGAGCGGCAATTCTCGATCACGGGTGGAACCTGAACGGGGCTGTTAACGTCTCCTCGTTCCGTGATTCGCGGAACATGATGTTGTTGCGGAAACCGGGATGGCCACGACGTGCTGAAGCGCGCACCGCCGACCCAGCTGAAGCTGTTCGGCTCCGGGTCGCTTGAGAGGTTGGTCCCGGACGGCCACGACCTGGTGCGCGCCGACCGGATTCTGGATCTCGGCAGGCTGTAGGACGAGGTCACCTGCTGCTGCGGCGCCTACAGCGGGCGTCCGGGTATCGATCCCGAGACCGCGGCCCGTCTGATGCTGCTCGGGATCGTGCACGACCGCTGCCTGATGCCGAAGTCCAGGCGGACATCGCGGTCGGTTGGTTCGTCGGCTGCGGGCTCCACGAGCGGCTTCCGGATCGTTCGAGCCCGGCGAGGGTTGGCGGGCGCCTTGGAACCCCGATCCGGCTGACGATGACGTCAGCGAGCCGCCAAGTGCATGGAGACGTAACGGCCCCCACGATCAACCTGAAGCGGTTCGCGGCCGCCTTTTGCCCGATTCCCCGCCCCGGAATGATTCGAATGAGCCGGACACTCCTTTCCGCGTTTTGGCGCGGCGGACCAACTCGGACCGCCGCATGTGCACCCGGTTTGCCGACTCCGCTCAGCGGACTCCAGCGCCGACCGACACCGCGGTCTATCCCGCAACCTTCGGAAGACCGCGTAATTCAACGGCCCCGCTTTGCGTTGCTCACGTTTGTCTTCCCTCAGACAAGACTCGTCTCAGGCTTGCGATCAGGCGAACGCCGCCCTGAGCCAAGCACTCTGAACCATACTCGGCGGGGAGTTCGAAAATTTGAGCATGAACATTTATGTTGCGCTCGCATTATGATAATTCGTCAATCTCACGTCTGCGTCGGCACTCGCACAGAGCAGAGGCTTGATGATGGAAAATCCCTTTGTGGCCGTCACTTCGGCTGGTGCCAAGTTTTACAAGTGCGCTCTGCAAGTTAACCCTGCCCATTACAGCGGAACCTACCGCGGGCAAGAAACGGTGCTTGACGAAAAAAGCTACGCGAAGGAGCTGGTTCGCAAGGCGGCAGACAACGGCGTGAACGTGCTGGCCGTAACGGATCACAATCACGTCGGAGGCGTAGACGCTATCCGAATTGAAGCGGCAAGCCGGGGAATCATAGTCATTCCTGGCTTTGAGTTGGTTTCAAAAGATGGGGTGCACGTGCTTTGCCTGTATCCGTTGGAAGCAACGCAAGATGAGCTGGGCCGTCATTTGGGCGGATTCGGAATCAAGTCCACTGCGCCGTCCAGCATTAATTCAGATAGCTCGTTTTCAGACATTGTCGAACAGGTTGCAGAAGATGATGGAATAGCGATTGCCGCGCATGTCACAAACAACGGCGGATTGCTACGAATGCTGTCGGGAGAAACTCGAATAAAGGCATGGAAAGACCAGAACCTTCTTGCCGTACAGATTCCGGGTGCCGTCGATGATCTTCCCCAAAAATTCCGGTCGATAGTTCGAAACAAGGACGGGAGTTATCGGCGGGACTTCGCTCCCGAGTCGGATCTTGCAATTGCCGTCGTGAATGCGCGCGACGTAGCGTCGCCGGAAGACATTTCATGTCTAGCCGCAACCTGCTGGATCAAGATGTCTGAAGTCGGTATAGAAGGCTTGCGGCAAGCATTTCTTGATCCCGGTTCCCGGATTCGGCTGAACAGCGAATCTGCAACTGTTGACCATGCGGAAATTTCTATGATCGCTTGGCAGGGCGGGTTTCTCGATGGCAGCGCTACGCGCCTGAACCCGAACCTGAATGTGCTTGTGGGCGGGCGCGGCGCCGGTAAGTCAACGGTTGTCGAGAGTCTGCGAATTGTGTTCGGATTGGAACCTCTCGGCGACGAAGCGCGCGAAAGCTCTGAAGGAATTCGCCAGAACGTGCTTCGAAACGGTACGAAAATTTCGCTGCTTGTCAAATCCACGCGCCCAACTACACGAGAATACAGAATCGAACGAACAATTCCAAATCCTCCGATTGTACGCGATGGCACTAGTGGGGACTTGCTTGACATTGCGCCCAAGGACATTTTTCCCGGCGTTGAAGTGTACGGGCAGCACGAAATTTCAGAACTAGCGAAGAATGCTGAAAAGCGGACGCAGCTTATTCGGAGGTTTATGGTTGAGGATGACAAGTTCGGCAGTTGGAAGGACAGGCTGCGTCGCGAGTTGGACAAGTCGAAAGTAAGAATTGTTGAAACTAGTGAGGAGCGGCTGCAGGCTGAAGAGAGTTTGGCAGAACTGCCAGCGTTAGAAGAAACGCTAAAACGATACGAAAGTTCCGGTCTGGAGCAGGACCTGAAGGAGCAGAGTCAGGTGGTCAGCGAGGAGCGCAAACTATCCACTGTCTCCGAACGGATGGAACCGTTCTACGAGGGCTTGAATGTGTTGCGGCAGGAACTGCCGATTGAGCGAACTTTTCTTTCCGAAAAGCTGCTTAAGGATCTTCCTGGAAAGGCAATTCTGCAGGACGCTGACAAAATTCTCGAAAAACTAAGCGACAAAATAGAGCAGCACGCGATGGGGCTCGAGACGTCTCTTGATGAAGCCAGCACCGAAATGCGAGTTATCCGGGAGCAATTTGAATCCCGTAAGCGCCAAGTTCAATCCGATTATGAAAAAAAACTTAGGCAACTGCAAAAGTTAAGTATCGACGGAGACGAATTCATCAAACTTCGGCGCAAAATTGAATCCCTTGGATCAATCAAGAAACGATTGGAGGATATCGAGCGCACAAACGCAGGCTTTAAAGAGCATCGTCGTAAACTGTTGGCGGAGTGGGCGGAAGCCAAAAGGAGTGAGTTCAAAGCATTGGAGCGTGCAGGCAAGCGCGTTACACGGAATCTGAGCGGACGGGTTCGCGTCAGCATCGATTACGCGGGGAATCGTGAATCTCTATTACAAACCTTGCAATGCGCCGTGGGAGGAAGATTAGCGGAATCAAAAGAAGCCTTGAGCAAGGCCGATCACTTTTCGCCTGAAGAGTTTGTCAAAGCGTGCCGAGATGGTGCAGAGGCGCTAATTAAAAAATTCCGCATTCCGAAAAGTCAAGCCACACGGATCGCCCAAATGTCGGAAGAAGAGTTAATGTCGATCGAGGTCCTTGAATTCCCTCCAACGACGAAGGTCGAGCTCAACATTGCGCGGGAAAACGAAGACGAAGTGTGGCGGTCTCTTGATCAGTTGTCCACAGGACAAAAGGCGACCGCAATACTTTTGCTGCTGCTGCTTGATTCCGATTCTCCACTGGTGATCGATCAGCCCGAAGACGATTTGGACAATCGGTTTATCACGGAAGGAATCGTGCCTCTTGTTCGTCGTGAAAAGAAGATGCGGCAGCTCATCTTTTCTACACATAATGCAAATATTCCGGTTCTTGGAGACGCGGAATTGATAGTGGGTCTCACCGCATCCGGCGAAGGCGAAAGCGGAAACGCCAAAATCTTTCCTAAACATGTAGGCTCGATTGATGTCGCGCCGGTCAGGGAACTTATCGGGGAGCTTCTAGAGGGCGGCGAAGAAGCATTCGAGCGCCGTCGCCGAAAATACGGCTTCTGAGCATGAGAATATGCTTTCCAATTTACCAAACGCGCAACAATTATCCAGTCCAGATGCGAACACGTGCAAGTTCCTTGAAATAAGGCCAAGGCATGTCGTTCAAGCGGCCACTACGCATCCTTCGGTGAATGGGACTGTTTATTCCGAGCGACTAACGTTCTGATGGATTCGAGGCCGAATCGACGGTCTCCGCGCGTCGTGAACGATCTTCGGCCCGGTACTCGCGGTAGCCCAGCAGCTCGTCCGCCCAGCGGAACTCTGTTTCGTGGTCGTCTTCGTCGCCCAAATACTCCGCCACCTGCGCCGCTCCCAGCTCGACCTTCATCAGCTTCATGATGTCGGTGACCGTGAACAGCTCGCGTCGGCCGTCATTCCCGATCCGTTCCTCGAAGTGCTCGTCGAACACTTCGAATTTCGATTCGGGCACTTCGTCCACCAGCCCGAACAGTTGAAGCTGAAGAACGAAGCCGCAAATGCTCTGTCCAAGATCCAATTCGCCCGCGTGCGCCGGATTCCTCCTCGTCAGCAGCGTCACAATCAGGGCAAGCTCTTCAAGCTTCCCTAGCTCGTCGGCGGTGAGCTTCCCGTCCAGCGCGGCGGAGATATAGGTTGCAATGAATTCCCTGTACAGCCGCAGCTTCGTTTCAAATACTTTCGTCCGGCTCTCCGTGGCGGAACGGTGCGCCTGCTGCAGCGTGCCTTGGCGGCGGATCAGAAGCATCGTGATCATGACCGTAATGATCGATCCCAGCATCGCCGCGAGGATTTCGGTCGCGAAGTCGCTCAGCGCGAAATCGAAGAAGCCCTTGAAGAACAGGAACACCGACAGGCACAGGAGCGCCGCTGCCAGCATCAGCAGGGCATCAGCTGTCCCTTTGCCGACGATTCTTGTGCGGCCACCGGCAGCGTCGCGCGGCATGATCTTGCTCCGATGCGGTTTCCGGTCGCAGGGACGATTGAATTGCGCCCGCGCAAGACGGACGAACTAACCGAAACGCCGTGCGTTGCGCAATGGCGTGCGGTTTCGGCTTGGCCGCGCCGCTCCCGGCGACCCGGCACCCGACTTGCAGCAGCGTTTGCGCGGCGGCGCGGCCGGATTCATCCTTGTGTTCTCGCTCAAGCGCGCTTTTCAGCACCGCCGAAGCTCAGTCCAGAAGAATATTGAACTTGCGTCGAATTGCCTCGTCGGCATCGGCGCTCAGGTATTCCGGCCTATGGTCCTCCAGTATCTTCCGGGCTCGAGCGCGCGCCCGTTCCCGGATATCAAGCGCCCCGCGCTCAGACCAGGCTGCCGGCGCCTCCCGGTCCGCCAGTTCGGGATAGAAGTAGTCGCGCTCCATGGACCGGAGGGTGTCATCGCTCCCGAGGAAGTGACCGCTCTCCAAGACGGAACGGCAGATCGAGTCGAAATCCAACGTATCCGCGGAAACCTCTATCCCCCGGACAACCCGGTAGACGCTGGAAATCATTTCGTCGTCGAGCACGAATGCCTCGAAGGAAGCGCCGAGGAGCGCCGACATCATGCCCGAGCTTTCGTAGATCATGTTCCCGCCCGCAAGCGCGGCCGCCGCGGCGGAAATCCCCTTTTCCATCCCCATCTGCGCGTCCACGGCCTTCGCGTCGCTCATGGAGGACGCGACGCCGGACGGCATGCCCAGCCAGTTGGACAGCTGGGCGCTTGCCGCATTCAGAAGCGCGGTTTCACCGCCGCCGCCCGAAAACGCCCCTGTGCGCAGATCAATCACGAAAGGCCAATTCGAGAACACCATCGGGTATCCCGGCTTGAACACGTTCACCATCATCAGCGCAGCAATCGTTTCCGCGAGCGACGCGGCGAGGAATGCGGCCGGAGTCGCCGGCGCTGTGGCGCCCGACTGCGCGGCGGTGATGCAGCTGAGCGGAACATTGCGCCTGACGCACTCGGCGGCGACGTCGACCGCGTCCTTTCCGAAGCGGAAAGGGGAAATGATCGCGCTGACGTGCGCGGCGCACCAAGGCCGCTTGGAAAAGCGCCCTTCGCCCCCTTCGGCGATATCGAACATTTCGACGACGGGAGCGACATGGTCCCAAGTGAAGAAGGATGTCGCGATCGGCTTGGTAGTTCCCCGGATCAGCGCGTACGCGGTGTTGACGTCCAGATCGAGGACATCCGGCACATCCGTAGCCACGCAGCAGCGAGTGAACCAGGCGACGTTCTTCAGCCGATCCTGGAGCCGGGTGAAATCGTAGAGATCCCTTAGCGTGGAAGGGCGGTACTGTCCCGTTTCCAGATCCAGAGTCTGCACCGCTGCGCCGCCCGTGCCGAAATACGCCCTCGACCCTCCGATTTCTATGCTCCTGTCCGGATCGCGCCCGTGGAGGGTGATGGATTTTGCGGCGCCAGCGATGAAATCCTCGACCATTGATCGCGGATAGCAAATCCGGCCGGACTCGGTTCGAACCGCACCGCTCGCAATGAAGCACCGGGCAAGGTCGTCGGGGCACTCGCCCATTCCAAGCTCGTCCAGTAGCCTCAGCGCGGCATCCAGGATCAGGCGCATTTCGGATTCTGAAAGCGGCGCGTAACGGCCCCCTTTCGGACCCGGCGGGGCCGGGTCGGCACTTCTCTCGCCGCTGGACCGGAGCGCCACCCGCGCCGCTCTGCCGCCGGACCTTGCCGAACTCCGTGCCATTCGTGCTCCCGTGCGTTTCCGCGCCGCGCGATTGACGCCTGCGCAGGTTCCAAGAATATCCGATTGCCGGAACGGTCAATATCGACGATCCGGCATCCGGGATATCGCCACGAAGCAGAGGCAGCGGATGACGCGGCACGCGAGAATCGCGATCATTGGCGGCGGCATCGCAGGCTGCTCGACGCTCTATCATCTCGCCGAGGAAGGGCAGTCGGACGCCGTGCTTCTCGAAAGGGACGAGCTAACCTCGGGCACGACTTGGCACTCAGCGGCCCAAGTCACCAACTTCGGAACGAACCAGACCATGATCGGATTGAAGTCGCATTCGATCCGACTCTACGGCGAACTGGCTTCAGATCCTGAATTCCCTGTCGGGTATCATTACGGCGACGGCGGAATTCGCCTCGCCAGCACTTCCGACCACATGGACGGCTACGCGCACTTCGCGTCGATGGCGAAAGACATGGGCGTGGAGTTCGAGGTGATCGGGCCTGAGGAATGCGCAAAGCGGCATCCGCTGCTCGCGCGTAACGGCCTTGCGGGAGGCCTTTGGGACCCGCATGACGGCGACATCGATCCTTCGCAGCTCTGCCATGCTCTCGCCCGCAGGGCGAGAAGCGCCGGCGCATCCGTGCTGCAGGGCGTCGAGGCGCAGCGCATTTCCCGTTCGCGCTCCGGGGAATGGATCATCGATACGTCCGGCGGGCAGGTTGTCTGCGAAATCCTGGTGATCGCCGCGGGATACCGCGTGAACGAGGTGGCATCGATGATCGGCGTCAGCCTGCCGGTGGTTTCGATGGAGCACCAGTACCTGATCACCGAGCCGATTCCGGAGATCGCCCAAGCCGGACGGCGCCTCCCGCTCATCCGATGCCCCGCGGACGATTTCTATTGCAGGCAGGAGAAGCAGGGGCTTCTCGTGGGATTCTACGAGCAGGATTGCCGACTCTGGGGAATGGACGGCATAGATCCGGCCTTTACGAAGGCATTGTGCCCGGACGATTTGGAACGGATCACGGATTGCATGGAAGGCGCCCTTGAACGCCTCCCGGCCTTGCGGAACGCCGGCATCCAGTCGGTCGTCAACGGGCCGATCACCTACTCGGCGGACGGACTGCCGCTGGTCGGACCGGTGCCCGGCCGTGCCAACGCTTACTGCATCGTCGGCCTCAGAGCGGGCGTGGGCGAAGGCGGCGGGCATGGGTGGCTGCTCGCCCAGCAGATCATCCACGGGGAAGCCGTCTACGACACGTGGTGCATCGACCCACGACGCTTCGGACCGCATGCGGACGCGAAGCATTGCGCCTTGAAGGCTGTCGAAGACTACCGCAACGAGTTCCGATTCCACATGCCGCACGAGCACCGGCCCGCTGGACGCCGTGCCCGCCGCACCGCCATGACCTCGGAAATGGAACGGCGGCGCGCGGAATTGGCGCCCCTGAACGGCTGGGAGCGGGCCGACTACTTCAAGCCTGACTCGGCCTTTGAAGAGCGGCTGTCATTCCGCCACAGCAATGCCCATTCCGTCATAGGCGACGAAGTGGCGAACGTTCGAAGCAATGTCGGGATGTCTGAAATCAGCGGCTTCACCCGGATCGAAATCGAAGGGCGTGACGCCGCGAACTGGCTCGGCCGCCTGTCCTGCTCCAGAATTCCGGAAAGAGAGGGACGCGTATCCCTTTGCTACTTTCTGAACCGGCACGGCAATGTGAAATGCGAAGCGACGATTGCCCGGATCGGCCGCAAGTACTGGTACCTCGCCGCCGCGGCGGCGGAGGTCCATGATTTCGACTGGCTGGCGGGGTTTCTGCCCGGCGATGGTTCGATCCGCATCCGGAACGCGACTTCCGAACGGCATGCGATCGTGCTGGCGGGGCCCAGATCGCGGGAGGCGCTTTCATCGGCGACGAACGACGACGTTTCGGCATGCTCGCTCCGGCTGCGCGACGCCAAGCGGATCAGGCTTGGAGCGGCGCCCGCCACGGTCTATTGCCTGAGCTACTCGGGCGAGCTTGCGTTCGAACTCCATGTGCGGAACGAAGCGCTTCTCCCGGCGTGGCGCACGCTGGAGGCGGCGGGAGAACGGCATGGCATCCGGCCGTTCGGAATGCGCGCGGCGGAAAGCATGCGGATCGAAAAGGGCTACCGGCATTGGAAGGCCGAGCTGACGACCGAGCATGGCCCGGCGGAAGCCCGCCTCATGCGGTTCGTGCACCTCGGGAAGAATTTCGTCGGGAAAGACTCGCTGGAGCGGAACCTCGCTTCCAAGCCGCGGCGGCGGCTCGTCACTCTGACAATCGACTGCGACGCGGCGTCGCCTCAGCCGGGGGATTGCATCCTTGAAGCGGGAAAGCCAGTCGGCACCGTGACCTCCGCCGCGTACGGCTTCCGCACGGGGATCAACCTTGCGCTGGCATATGTGGACACCGCTGCGGCGGTGATCGGGACGGAGCTTAACGTCGAATTCATTGGAGAACGGTTCCCGGCCCGGGTCATTCCCGACTGCCCGTACGACCCGGACGGCCTAAGAATGCGGCAATAAGCCCCAAGGCGGGTTGGAGCGGGCTCACAGGCCGGCGAGCCGCCGCATCGGCGTCGAAACCGCACTTCATGTGCGTCACAGCCGGATCCGTCGGAGGTACGCCGCGGATCGCGCGGCGAACGCCTTCCAGTCCGCAGGGTTGTCATGCTCCACCACCAGGTGGTCGACATTCGTGCTCCTGATCGCGTCCGCCAGCGACGGCCAGTCGATCAGACCGTCGCCGACGGCGGTCCAGCCGTCCTCCTCCGCAACGCCGTCCGGAGCCATGTCCTTGATGTGGATCGCGGATATCCGTTCGCGATGCCGATCCAGTTCTGAATGGATGTCAGCGCCAGCGCGGACCACCCAGCCGCAGTCGATTTCGAATCCTATCGAATCCCCGGCACCTTCGAACAGGCGGTCGATCGGCAGCGATCCGTCTGGCAGCCGCGCGTACTCCCTGTCATGGTTGTGCCACAAAACCTGGAGCCCACGGTTCGCCAAGGTTTCGCCTGCGGCCCTCAGGGCGCGCCCCATCCCGATCCAGAAGCCTGGCTGATCCGCCCCCGAATTCGATGGAACCGCCGGCACGATCAGGCGGTTCGCGCCGAGGATCGAGGCGCAGTTGGAATAACGGCCCGGATCCTTCTTCAAACCCTCAAGCGGAACATGCATCCCGAAGCAACCGAGGCCTGCGGCATCAAGTGAACGCCGAAGCGCCGCCGGATTTTCCAGATAGGCGGCGGGCCAGGGCTCCACCGCATCGTACCCTGCGTCTTTGAGATGCGGCAGCTGCTCGTCGACCGGCAGGAACTTCCGGGCCGAGTACAGCTGGAACGACAACAAATGACGTTCGATGCTTGCCACCGTTCAACTCTCCCTTGGGCGCGCGTCGGCAATGCGCGCGCCGCACTTCGACGCAGCGTCGCGGAGTGTCAACGGGCCTTGTGCGGGAGGGTGCATCCCAATTTCCGTGGCATTGCGGCTGCACCGCGACGATCCCCGCAATCGAGGAAGTCGAGCCGAAGGCTGCTTGCGACGCGGAATTCGACGGCGGGGAGGGCACCGGCGCGCGCTTTCGATCAGCGGCGCTCCGCACGACCCGAAGCTTGAGAGGCCCCGAAGGCAGCGCCGGAAAACGACGCGAACCGCCCGAGACCAACAACACGCCGAAGCAGCGGCCGGAAACCATGGTGGAAACCGCCAAGCCAGCCCGATACCCTGCCAGACGAATCGAACAGGAGAAAAGACCCCGACAGTCCAGAATGTATTGAACCCAATCAGTGAATTGACGGCGGACATGAAGCACCCTACGTTCGGGCCGGTATTCAACCGTTCGCGCCGACAGGCCGCGCGGTGCGGCCTGCGTCTTGCCAAGCGCCGACGATTTCTCTTGCGACGGGGTGCAGGCGATGAGCGAGCAAACGTTGGCAGCGGTGTCCGAGCGGTTGGCGAGGCACGAGGAACGGATGAACACGCATCAGGCGACGCAGGAAAGCGCCATGGACCGGCTGCGCGCCGACATGGCGAAGCGGGACGCCGACATGGCGAAGCGGGATGCCGAGCGGGATGCCGACATGGCGAAGAGGGATGCCGAATTGGCGAAGCGGGATGCCGAACGGGATGCCGACATGGCGAAGAGGGATGCCGAATTGGCGAAGCGGGATGCCGCCCGCGATGTCGACATGGCGAAGCGCGACAAGGACAACGCGCGATGGCTGATCGGCATGTGGGTCGCTGCAGTCATCGTCCTAGGCACCTTCTTGAGCGCCTTGATCACCTGGCCGTCCTGATTCCGGAGCAATGCCTGCGTTCGCAAGCCGAAGACACAGGCACGGCATCCGCGTTTTCCGCTCGCCGCAAGGCATGCCGTTTCAACTCCGATCGGCGACATTGCCGATGCAGTTCGCGTGCGGATCGATCATGCGTTCCCGTCTTTTCCGGCGCGGCCTGCCCGCTCATCGGGTCGGCAGACTCCGCCGGCGCAATCGCGCCGAGCGGATTATGATTGGGTTCGGATGTCTCAAGCGCTCCGCTTGGCGCAGCGGGGCGCAGGCCGCGCAAGCTTTTGCACGCTTGGAACGGCAAGGAGACCTGTGACGGCGCATCCAATTTTCGGGGAGCGGCGAGCCTGTTCCGAGGGCTCGGGCGTCGGCCGCGCTCGGCGTCCCGGGGGCTGCAAACATGCTTTAGAGCGCGTCAGTTTTAGATTGCATCATATCTTGCGTGGGGCTGTTGAAAACCCCAACACACAAGGCCCAGAAACTTAACCTGTTGAATTTTAACTGATTCCCTCCAAGTCGGATTTGCTCTAGAGGTTCAGTACGGAGCGGCTCCGCCCCGGCTGTCGAAGACCTGCGAACGGCGCGCGCCGAGCATCCGAACGCGAGCAGCAGGTTCACCCCCGAAAATGGGATGCACCCTGTGCCGGAACGGTCGTCGCGCCGCCAGTTGCTCGGCGGAGACCAGACCGCAGTTCCGGCTTGAACCAGCCGTTCAGCTGGATCGCCGAGGGATGCCGACAGGTCGCCGCATCGGATCGGCCGTCCAAGTTCGACAATCGAATCCCGGTTTTGTATCCGCGCGTGCGCACCATCCGCCAAGACTGGAGATTGCATTGGACCGACTCGGTATCGGCATCATCGGATGCGGCAACATTTCGGCCACATACCTGGAAATGGCGCCGAAGTTCCGGCACCTGGAATTGCGGGCCGTCGCGGACATCAACCATGCCGTGGCTTCCGCGCGAGCGGCGGAGCACAATGTCCGGGCCGAATCCGTGGACGCCTTGCTCGCGTCTCCGGACCTGGACCTGGTTGTCAATCTGACGGTCCCGGCAGCCCACTTTGAAGTGACCAGGGCGATCCTCGAATCCGGCAAGCATGCGTATTCCGAGAAGCCAGTCGCGCTCCGGCTGGACGAATGCCGCGAACTGGCAGGAATTGCGGCAAAGGCCGGGCTTCGGGTCGGTTCAGCTCCGGACACTTGGCTTGGCGGTTCCCACCAAGCGGCGCGCCGGGAGATCGACCGCGGCGCCTTCGGAAGAATCATCGCGGGCGCTGCGCACGTACTCAGCCGCGGCATGGAGCACTGGCACCCGAATCCCGACTTCTTCTACCTTTCCGGAGGCGGGCCGGTGCTCGATCTGGGCCCCTACTACGTGGCGAATCTCGTCCAGCTGCTGGGCCCTGTG
Source organism: Paracoccaceae bacterium (assembly GCA_965203795.1). GTDB lineage: Bacteria > Pseudomonadota > Alphaproteobacteria > Rhodobacterales > Rhodobacteraceae > CBDBBY01. The sequence continues at coordinate 3,033,766 of OZ241915.1, forward strand.
GACAAGGTCGCCGCTCTCGCCACGGCGCCCGCGAATTCCCGCCTCATCTCTTCGGGCCCGCGCGCCGGGGAACGAATCCCCGTCGAAACCCCGACCAACATCCATGCGCTGCTGCATTTCCGGAACGGCGCCACCGTGGACTTCTCCGCATCGTGGGACGTGTGGGCGCACAGGCAGCCCGTGATGGAGCTATACGGGGAGGACGGCACGATGTTCCTGCCGGATCCGAATTTCTTTGGCGGCAAGGTGGAATCCGCCATCAGGGGCGGCGACCCGGAACCGCTGGATTGCGGCGGGCATCCGCTCGGCAGGCCGAACCGGCCTGACGGGCATGCGAACTACCGGGCCGTCGGCTGCGCCGAAATGGCGCAGGCCATTATCGAGGACCGGCCGCACAGGTGCTCGCTCGAATTGGCGGCACACTCGGTCGACGTCATGACCGGAATCCTGCGCTCGGGCGAAACAGGCCAATTCGTGGAAATGGACTCCGATTGCGCCCGGCCGGAACCGCTCACGGCCGAACAAGCGGAAAGCCTTCTGAAGTAGCGACTACCGTCCCGGCCGAACTGCAAGGGCGCTCCGGTTCAGGTTCGACCGAACAGCTTTTCCAAATCCGCCAGCGACAGCCTCACGTATGTCGGGCGCCCATGGTTGCATTGGCCGGAAAGGGGCTCGCTTTCCATCCGGCGCAGCAGAGCGTTCATCTCTTCGCTGCCGAGGCGCCGACCGGAGCGAACGGATCCGTGGCATGCGATCCGGCTGGCGACCGCATTCATCCGTTCTTCGAGCGCGAGCGCCTCGCCGGTCTCCCTGTAGCTGTCGACGATTTCCTGGAGCAGCTTGGAGCAGTCGACTTCCCCGAGAATGGCGGGGGTCGCCCTCACGCATGCCGCTGTCGGTCCGAACGGCTCGACGACGAGGCCGAGCGCCTCCAGCCGATCAGCGATATCCAGCAGGATCTGCCTGTCGTCCGCGTCCAGATCGATCACAGCGGGAACGAGGAGCGCGTTCGACTCCGCGCCGCGTTCGGCGAGATGCCGCTTCAGATCCTCGTAAACCAGGCGCTCGTGCGCCGCGTGCTGGTCCACAATCACCATGCCGTCCGCCGTCTGCGCGATCACGTAATTCTTGTGGATCTGCGCTTTCGCTGCCCCGAGCGGATAGTCCGAAACGGCTCCTTCGTCATCCGGCGCGACCTCCTCCCACGGAGGCAAATCGGAAGAACCGCCCAGCCTGCCGCCAGTTTCGCCCGTCGCCGAAGATTGGCCGGATGCGGGCGGCGGCGGCCTATGCCAGCGGCCGCCGCGCGCGGGAGCCATTCCGCCTTCGGGCTTGAAGGCTCCGAGCGCCGCTGAGGACACAACCGGCGAAACCGCGTGCCCGCGCGATGCCAGCGACCTTCGAAGCGCGGATATGATGAGGCCCCTGACGACCCCCTCGTTGCGGAACCGGACCTCGGCCTTGGTCGGGTGCACGTTGACGTCCACTGCGCTCGGCGGGCATTCAAGATAGAGCGCGGCGACCGGAAAGCGGTTCTTCGCCATCAGATCGGAGTAGGCCGCTCGAAGCGCGCCCCTCAGCATCCGGTCCTTCACCGGCCTTCCGTTGACGAACAGGAACTGGGAGTCCGCAATGCCGCGGGTGAAGGTCGGCAGGCCCGCATGCCCGAGCAGGCGGAATTGCTCGCGCTCCGCTTCAACCCAGACCGAGTTGTCAGCGAAATCGCCGCTGATCACGCGGGACAGCCTTGCCAAGGAGGCGTTCCGGAATTCGCCGGGCTCCGGCGCCAAACGGAGCACGGTCCTCGGGGGTCCTCCCCCGCCGCGGTCGGCGAGCTCGAAGTGGATCGCCGGGTTCGACAACGCGATGCTCTTCAGCGCATTCGCGATCGCGCCGGCTTCCGACCGGTCGGTACGAAGGAACTTGAGCCGGGCTGGCGTGGATTGGAAAAGGTTGGCCAGTTCGACAATCGTGCCGCGATCAAGGGCGGCGGGCCGAACGCCGCGCTCCGCGCCCCTATCAACAGTGATCGAGTAGGCGGCGTCGCTGCCTTCCGCGCGCGACGTGATCGTCAGGCGGCCTGCGGCACCTATCGAAGGCAGCGCTTCGCCCCGGAAGCCGAACGTGCCGATGTCGAACAGGTCGGAACCATCGATCTTGGAGGTGGCGTGGCGCTGCACGGACAGCGAAAGCTCGTCGCGGGCAATTCCCACGCCGTCATCGGCGACGCGTACAAGGGACTTCCCGCCGTTCGCGAACGCGACGCGGATGCTCCGGGCGCCGGCGTCCATAGCGTTCTCGACGAGCTCCTTCGCCACGGATGCGGGCCGCTCAATGACTTCGCCCGCGGCGATCCTGTTGATCGCCGCCTCGTCCAGCCTCCGGATTCTCGGGCGCTTCCCGGATCTCGCGGGCGTCGCCAAGGGTATAGCGGCTTGATGCTCCGGGTCGGCGCCGTCCGCGTGCATGCTGCGCCTATTGCGCTTCGCCGCCGAGGCCCGACGGCTGCCCGACGACGACGAAATGCAGTTTGTCCGGCCGGTAGATCCGCCTAGCCACCCGATTCACCTCGTTCAACGTGAGCGCCATGACCTTGTCGTTGCGGTACTGGACGTAGTCGATCGGGAAATGGTCAAACTGCATTCCCGCCATGATCCTTGCGATTGAGGAGTTGCCGTCGAACCGAAGCGGGTACGCGCCGGTCAAATACTTCTTGGCCGCTTCAAGCTCCTCCGCGGTCACGCCCTCGGCGGCAATCCGCTCCCATTCGTCCTTCGCGACCTCGACAGCTTCCGCCATCGTCTCGTTGGACGACGCGAAATAGCCCAGCACCAAACCTTGGTTCCTGAAAGAAGCGAGATAGCTGTACGCGCCGTAGGTGAGGCCCCTTTCCTCGCGAACCGACGTGAACAGCCTTGATGCCATACCCGAGCCGCCCATGATCTCGTTCAGCACGTAGGCGGCCAGAAAATCCGGATCGTCCTGAAGTATGCCCTCATGCCCGAATTGCGCGACCGACTGGGGCGTGTCGAAATCGACCACCGTGACTCCGGCGCCCACCCCGATCTCCGGCGCATCCGGGAGACCGGCGCCGCCGACCGGAAGCCCGCCAAGCAGCCTGTCCAGCAGCAGGCCCAGCTCTTCCGGCGAAATGTCGCCGGCGGCTCCGACCACGACGCGGTCCTTGCGAAGCGCCTCGTCCTTGAGCGCGGCCATGTCCTGCCTCGTCAGCGCGGAAACAGTCTCGGCCGTGCCTTCGATCCGCCTTCCGTAAGGATGGCTGCCGAAAAAGATCCCGTTGAAGGCGTCGCCCGCGATTTCGTCGGGATCCGTGGCCATGTCGGCAATGATCGCCAAAACCTGGCTCCGAACCCTTTCGAAGGGCTCTTCGTCGAACCTCGGCTCGTGAAGCGCCAAGCGCAGCAATTCAACGGATTCGTCCCTGTTCTCGGTAAGGAATTTCGCCGAAACCGACACGACTTCCTTGTAGGCCCTGAATCCGAACGTCGCCGCGAGGAGCTCCTGGCGCTTCTGGAATTCCGCCGCGTCAAGCTCCCCCGCGCCCTCTTCGAACAGCCCGGTCATAAGGTAGGTCCCGCCCTGCTTGTCCGCGGGCTCTATGCTGGTGCCGCCCCGGAATCTGAGCTCGAGCGCGACGAAGGGGATGGAATGGTCCTCCACGAGCCATGCCTTGATCCCCCCGGGCGACTCGATCTCCTGGATGTCGACAGCGGCGAGCGCGCACGCCGCCGATGCGAGCAAAAGCGCAATCGACGCGGCAATTCCCTTCATGAGCTCGACTCCTCGGGCATCATCCACCCTGTGACTGACCTGCTAGGATCGAAGAGCTGGGCCGCGGCCTCCACGATATCCTGAGCGGTGACCCCTTCCAGGACGGCTTGCCAGCTCTCCACATCCTGCACGGTCAGCCCGGCCGTGATCGCTTGGCCGTAGTGCATTCCCAAGCCGTTCGCGTCGTCCTGCGCGTATATCCAGGACGCGCGAAGCTGCGCCTTGATCCGCTCAAGATGCGCCTCGTCGACGCCTGATTCAAGGAATTCGGCAATCACCCGGTCGAGCTCCTGCTCCAGCTCCTCCAGCGTGACCCCCTCCTTCGGCAGAGCGAACAGGCTGAAGCTGGTGTCGTCCAAGGACACCCCGCGGTAGCTCGCGGACGTGTAAATCGCCGCTTCCGTTCCGAGTTCCAGCTCCTGGCTCAGAACCGAGTTGATGCCCCCTCCGCCAAGAACCTCCGCAAGAATCGTCAGCGCGGCCGCTGTCGTTTGGTCGCCGGCGTCCCGTTCAGGGGCCAGGTAGGCGCGGGTCAAATACGGCTGCGCGACTCTCGGATCGCTCATCGACAGCCTGCGGGTAGCCAAGTGCGGCGGCTCCTGCCGCCGCTCCCTTCGGAATTCGGTCGGGGATGCCTCAAGCGATCCGTAATGCAGTTCGGCCAGCCGGAGAACTTCCGCGGGGTCCACATCGCCGGCGACAACCAGCACCGCGTTGTTGGGCGCGTAGTTCCGCCGGTAGAAGTCGAAAATGTCGTCCCGGCTCAGCGTCTCGATTTCGTGCCGCCAGCCGATGATCGGGATTCCGTACGGATGGTTCAGGAACAAGGCCGCGCGCCGCTGCTCGGAGAACAGCACGTCGGGGCTGCTGTCCGTTCGCTCGTTCCGCTCCTCGAGCACGACGCCGCGCTCGGTCTCAATGTCTTCGTCGGTGACCAGAAGCCCGTCCATCCGAACGGCCTCGAGCTCCATCATCGCCTCAAGATGCTCGGAAGCGACGCGCTGGTAGTACGCCGTCTTGTCCTGCGACGTGAACGCGCCTTGCGTGCCGCCAATCGAGCGGACGATTTCCTGCAGTTCGCCGGCGCCGTATTCGTCAGTCCCCCGGAACATGAGGTGCTCGACGAAATGCGCGATGCCCGACTTGCCCGGCGGCTCGTCGGCCGCGCCCACCCGGTAGAAAACGATGTGGGTGACCGCGGGCGACCTGCGATCCTCGATGACGACGATCTGCATGCCGTTGTCCAGCCGGAACTCGACCGCCGGTTCGGCGGCGGACAGCTGCAGCGGCACAGCAAGGGCGAGCACTGTTGAAAGAATGCGAAATCCAAAGCGCATCCGGGACCTCCCGCTGTTGGAAATGCGGATTCTGTGCCGGGGTCCTGCGCAACTATCAACCCGGCCAACGGAATCGTTACGGCGGCGAATCCCTATTCGTCCGGCGGCAGCGGCGGCGCGGACGGCGTGCGGATGTTGAGCGCGCGCAGCCGCTCCAGCTCCGCATGGCTGTCGAGCGCGAACACGGCGTAGGCCCGCGCGTAAACGCTTACGTTGAACCATCTTTCCATGAGGCGGCCTTCATTGCCGCGCCTGAACGCCAGATCCTCCGCCGCAAGCCGGGATCTGATGTCCGGCTCGACCCCGAACCGGCCGGAATGGTCGATCAAATCCTTGTCAGCGGCGGGCGTGCTGCCGTCCCGAGCCCCGGCCGCCCGCCCTCCGAGCGCCGCGACGGCATCGCGCTTCGGCCTTGCGTCGGCCCGGTTCGCTCCGCGGGTAGGCTGGGGCAACTCGCCGACCGCTTCGGGGAACCTGAGCGCCCTCGAGGGCAGCACCCCGAATTCGTCGGGCGTACCGGACGAACTGAAATGCAGAAGCTGCGGCTCGCGATCGTTCTGCGAGCACGCTGCGAGCAGGGCAGCCGCGGCAAACGCCAATACTCCCGCCAGTACGCGGCCGGATGTCCGCATCGCCCGATCCCCTACGCAAGTGCGCCTTCATTCAATTCGAATGCGCTCTGGAATTCAACCTTCGCAGGGCACAGGGTTCGCAGCGCCCCGGTGTCCGTCGGAAACTCCTCGCGTGCGAGCCGCTGCGGCAATCCCAACATCCCCGTCGCGGACCTCATCTCCTTTCCCGTTGTTGAAACAACTTGGACGATCCATTCGCTACATTGCGAGGCAGAGTGCAGGAAATACTTGAACCCAATCAGAATATATAGCATACAATTTGTATGACAAATGAATGGGAGGCCGCCATGGGCATCCGCACGGTTCGCCTCGACGACCGATCTGAGGGGGTGCTGGCAGAACTACGAAGCCGGACCGGGCTGTCGATCTCGGAGGTACTCAGGCGCAGCCTTGAAGCGTACGCGGCGTCCACGCGCGACGAGATGGCCGAGACGCCCTACGAAATCTTTCGCCGTCTTGACCTAGGGCCTGGCGGTTACGCCGCCGCCCCGGCTGCGCAAGCAAAGAACGCGATCGGCACCGTGATCAGCAAGAAGCACGGACGGTGATCTTGGTGGATACCGGTCCGCTGGTCGCGCTGTTCGATCCTACTGACAGCAGCCACATGCGATGCAACGAAACCCTCGCGGCGATCGACAGGCCGACCGCGACAACCACCCCCGTCCTGACGGAAGCCTTCCATCTTTTAGGACCGGCGAGCATCGGCGCGCGACGGCTCATGGATTTCGTCTCCGACGGCGGTCTTCGGGTTCTTCATCTCGATGGTCCGGCCCTCGGGCGCGCCTTCGAACTGATGGTCCAATACGCAGACGCTCCGATGGACTTTGCCGACGCCTCACTTGTTGCCTTGGCGGAGCGGTTCGATCTGCGAACGGTATTCACAATCGATCGCGCCGATTTCACTTTCTACCGCATCATGCGCGGGCACCGATACGAAACGTTCCACTTGATCGGGCAGCTTTCATGAGCCGCCGTTTCGCGCAAACCTTCGTATGGAATCAGGCTCACCTGCTTCTCAATCCTTCCGTACCTCCTCTGAACTTTTGGCCACACTGCAATGCGCAGCCACTCGCGACGGGCCGGCGCGTTCGCAAGGCCACCCTGTGGTCCCCGCACCGAGATCTGAAACTTCGACTTCCGCACAGATTGAGGCAATGGTAGCCTGCAAGGATGATGGACGACTGTCAGCGTACCGTTGAGCACTTGAAATTGGTGCAGGGCGTCGTTGCCCGCATGGCAGGCAACAGCGCCCAGATGAAAACCTGGGCAGTATCACTGGTGACCGCAGCATTTATCTTCTCCGGGTTGTCCGATGATCCGCACTGGTTGACTCCCGTGGGTGGCTGTGTTCCAGTTATTTTTTTCGGGATTATGGACGCCAAGTATCTCCACTTGGAAAGATGCTACGTCAAACTATACGACGCAGTTGCAACCGGCACATCAGATATGCACTTTGATTTGGATTATCGCCAATATTCGTCTACGATTGGCTCCTTTTGGAATGTCGTTTGGTCTTGGTCTGTAGGTATATTCTATGGTGCTCTTTTGATTGTAATGCTAGGGCTTGTTGTTATTCTTTGCACGAGAGGCGCATAAGATGAAACGAAGAGTCTTTTTCAGCTTTCACTACAAGCCCGACAATTCTCGCGCCGCCCAAGTAAGAAACATCGGCGTCGTGGATGGAAACCGCCCGGCAACGGACAACGACTGGGAAAAGGTGAAGAAGGGTGGCGACAAGGCCATAAAGCGTTGGATTGCAGAGCAAATGAAGGGACGCTCCTGTACTGTTGTTCTGGTCGGCACAAACACAGCGGGACGGAAATGGGTCAAATATGAAATCATCAAATCGTGGAATGATGGAATGGGTGTGGCGGGCATCCACATTCATGGTTTGAAGGATTTAAATGAGCAGATGTCGAGAAAGGGCCCCGATCCCTTTAGCAGCATTGAATTCGACAACCCAAAGAAAAAATTATCATCCATCGTGCAATGCTGCGACCCGGCGGGAAGAAGCAGTAAAGAACGGTACGCTTGGATAGAGAGAAATCTTTCTCGGATCATTGAGAAAGCAATCACAATTCGGAATCAGAACTTGCATATCAGATTGTGAGAGAGTTGGTTTGGCGCGGAATTCCGCTTTTCGCCTGCGTATGATTCATGACATGCGCTCGAAGAAGGCCGCCACTTCCGGCTGCGCTATTGCGCCCGCGCCGATTCGAAATACAGAACTCCGGCGATCCCCGCGAAAATTGCTATGTCCGCAACGTTGAACGCGAAGGGGTTGCGGATTCCGCAGCACGACATGTTCAGGAAATCCGCGACGGCCCCGTACGCGACACGGTCGTAGGCATTGCCAAGCGCACCGCCCGCCAGGATGCCGCAGGACGCGACGACAATCGCGCGGCGGGCGGGCCGCGTTCCCCACCATGATAAATACGCCGCGATCGCGGTTGACAGGAGCACGAGCCCCCACCTCACGGCTTGGGAGTCGTCCGCGAACAGTCCAAAATTGACCCCCGTGTTCCATCCCATCCGGAAATTGAGAAACGGCGGCACCACATCGATGCTGCCGACAGTCGCCAAGTCCAAGTAGCGGACCACAAAATATTTGGTCAGCTGGTCAAGCGCGAACGCTGCAGCCGCCCCGATCGCGAACATCCAAGTCCTCGGCAAGGTCCGCGCTCCGCCCGATCCGGGGTTTTTCTTCGTTCCGGCCATGTTCAATGCCGGAAATGCCGAACGCCGGTGAAGGCCATGGCAATGCCCATCTCGTCCGCTACATTGATCACTTCGTCATCGCGGCGCGAACCGCCGGGCTGGACGACCGCGGAAGCTCCCGCTTCCGCCGCCGCCCTCAATCCGTCAGGGAAAGGAAAGAAGCCGTCCGAGGCGGCGGACAGGTTAGGATGCGAGCCCGTTGAGCCGCCCTCGGCTTCCAGACGGGCGCGGAACATCCGTCCCGCAGCCTCGGCGGCCTCCACCCGGCTGGTGTGCCCCGCGCCAATTCCCACCGCAATGCGATCCTTCGCCAGCACGACCGCATTGGACCTCGCGTGCTTCGCCACCTTCCACGCGAATAGCATGCCGCGCGATTCGGAGCGGGTGGGTTTGCGTTTGGTCCGCACGGTTAGATCCACGGATCCGACGTTGCGGCGGTCGCGCTCCTGCACGAGGCAGCCTCCCGCAATCTGCCTGAATTCCAGCCTCCTATCTTCAGCTGGACAGGTTTCAAAAGCCATGAGGCGAACTCGGGACTTTTTTGTGAGCAGCCGCAGCGCGGCGTCATCGTATCCCGGCGCGACGACGACCTCGACAAACGTCTCGGCAATGGCGGCAGCTGTCGCCTCGTCCAGTCGGCAATTCATCCCGACCACGCCTCCGAACGCGGACAGGCGGTCGCAGGAAAGCGCCTCGCGGTAGGCGGCCTCGGCGCTTGCCGATTGAGCTACGCCGCACGGCGTGCAGTGCTTCATGATGGCGCAAGCCGGTTCGCCGCCGCATTCGAATTCGCCAAGCAATTCGACCGCGGCGTTTGCATCCGCGTAGTTGTTGTATCCCGCGGGATCGCCCTCCAATTGCCGCAGCCCGGCCGATTCCGGGTTCCGCCCCGCATTCCGGTACAGCCACGCCCGCTGGTGCGGGTTTTCGCCGTACCTGAGGCCGCATTCCAGCTCGAGCGGAACGGACCGGCGTCGTGCGGGTGCGGCTCCGGCGCATCTTGCCAGCCATTCAGCCACCGCAGCGTCGTACGCTGCCGTCAATGCGAAAGCCTCGGCAGCGCGAGCGCGACGGTACTGAACGGAGGTGCATCCTCCGCAGGAACCCATCTCCTCGACAAGACCGGAATACTGCGCCGGTTCAGTCACCGCTGCGACGGCCGCATGGTTTTTTGCGGCAGCCCGAATCATGGCGGGCCCGCCGATGTCGATCAGCTCAGTCAATTCCCGTTCATCGGCGTCCGTTCGGGAATCCCGGAACGGGTAGAAGTTGGCGACGACCAGATCGAATCTGCCGATGCCCAGCCGCGACAATTCCTGATCATGCCCTCTGTCACCGCGCACGGCGAGCAGCCCTCCGTGAACGGCCGGATGAAGGGTTTTGACTCTGCCGCCGAGGATTTCGGGATGGCCGGTGATTTCGGACACGTCGCGGACTTGAACGCCTGCGGCCCGCATGGCCGCGGCAGTCCCGCCGGATGAAACGATTTCAACGCCTCTCTTCGACAAATGCGCCGCCAATTCGGACAAGCCCGACTTGTCGTGCACGGAAATCAGCGCACGCGTGATTCGAATTTCGTCCTGCTTCATGTCTTCGGCACTTGCTGTCCGGGTCATTCGGCCGGTCCCGGCCGCGCTTCGCCGCCCGCCGGGCCGGATCGTCGCCTGCCGCGGGCCATCGCGTTTGCTGACCTTCCGGCACCACCCTTCCGGCCGCCCCGCGTTCGACCCGAAGCTACCTTCCCCGAGCGTCGCGCCCCTTGCTCAGCTTTGGTGAACGACCACCGGAGCTGGCCTGCGCCCGATTCCAATTCCGATTCCAGAACGAGCTGGCTGCTGACGCGCGCAGCGGACCGCGTTTCGTCCATGTAGTCGCTCGACTCAATGGAAAGCCTGGTCCCGCTCTCGTTCCGGAATTCCCATATGTCGCCGTTTCCAAGCTCCAGCACTGCGCAGTCCTGCCCTTTTCCGACCGAGACGTCCGGGTGGATGTGGAATCTGGCCGCAATCCCGAGACCCGAGTGCTGCCTGCGTTCCATCGTCTGCGCGTATGTTGCCCTGTGCTCATTCGAGCGCGTCCACAAAGTGTCCTCTCCCCAGAGCCGTTCCGCGCCGTCCGACAGATCCAGCCGCCGCATATGGGTCACGCCGAACATCGGCGCGTAGCCGTCGTGACTAGCGATCACCGTCTTTCCCTCCGGGCCAGGCAGCTGCTCGACCCGGACATCGCCAGGAACCGCAAGCACCGGGCCGCTTCGACCGTCCTCCGCTCCCGCCGCGGGCGCGATCCGGGACGAGGACCGGCCGTCAATCTCGATAGTACTGGAGGACCGGGTTTCCCTCAGCCCGCTCCCGGCAGATCCGGCGAACCCCGTCCCGGAACCCCGGTTGACGACGACCGGACCGCCATCCGAGCAGAATTCAAATGCCAGAGTGCTTGCGTGGGAATTTTCGGAGCCGGCGCCCGAATGCGGCGCGGCCGCGTCAATGATCGCGCTTGCGCCGCGAGCCGCGAGCTTGACGTATCCCATTTCGGGCTTTCCCGCCTCAAGCAATCTATTGCCTGATTCCGCGAGCACTCTGTCCAAATAGCCTTCGGGCGCGCAGCCGCCGCCGTGAAACCGCGCCAACAAGCCATCGGCATGGCGGACCGCGCGCAAAACCCGCGCCGATCTCCTGATCGCATCGATATGCCTGGCCACCGGCGGCATCCCGGCATCGCTAAGCACCGCCGACGCCCATCCGAGCAGCGTCGCGGCTTTCAGGAGATCCTCCGGATTGCGTGACAGGATGCCGCCATCGGAATCAATGAACGAATTCGCGTCACGCGCCATATCTCCGGCGGTTCTCCGCAGCGACGATTCCCGGCCTCGGAGCACGGAATGCGCGTACGCCAGCCCGGTCAGCGCTTCCAAGCGGCGGAGGCCATTGGGGAGCGACCGCCATCGGCGACCGATGAAGGACGCGTTGGTGACAACGGCAGCGGTTAGTTCGCGGTGCTTTTGTTCCGGCTGCAACGCCAAAAGCAATGGCGCGTGCCCGATCAGACGAATCAACCGGCGCCCGGCGATGTCAGCCACCCAGCCGGGTCCTTTTCCGTCGCCGAATCTGTTGATCCACTCGAAGGCCGCGTTCCGGGCAAGAGTGATCGCTTGCGCGTCCCGGACGGCCGCTAGATCATCCAGCCACGTGAAGCCGTGAAGCCAGGACTGAATGCGCCTTGATCCGCCTTTGAGTTCCCAGATGCCTCCGTGCGGAATCGACGCCTCGTCCGCGAAGACCTTGATTCTTCCTGCGACCATTCGACGCCCGGCATCGGCCGAGCCGATGGTTCGGGGTTCCGCGACAAGATTCAGCTGACCATCGCGGATAGGTCCTGCCGGGAGTTTGGCTACAACCAGGTCGGCAAAGCTCGTGCTTTCCTGCGTCGGCCAGAAGCTGCTCGACAGCATTGATCCTGATTCCACGCCTGCCCCCACTCAGCCCTGCGCCGTCCTGCCTCGGCAATCCCGCTCGGATTTGTCAGGCGAGCGCATTCCGCAACTCCGCGGACATATCAAGGCTTTTCAAGAACGATAGCATAGAAGCCGTCCATCCCTCCGACTTCGGCCCAGCAGTCGGGACGCAGCCTAAGCCCGCCGTCGTCCGTCGTCCAAGCGCGGTCAATCCCGATGCGGGCGTGATCGATCGGTACCGCTCGCGCGCCGAATTCGCTGATGAATCGGCGTGCAACATCCTCGCCTTCGCCAGGAATGAGCGAGCAGACGCAATAAAGGATCCGGCCGCCGCTTCCCACGAGAGCATGCGCGCGCCTTAGAAGTTCCCACTGGAGCCCGGCAAGCTTCGCTCGGTCCGGGCTGCGCACGGCGCGATGAGCGACATCGGGGTTCCGCCGGATTGTTCCAGTTGCGCTGCACGGAGCGTCCAGGATTGCCGCATCAAACTGTCGGCCGGGATTCCAGCGCCGACTGTCGGCGCAAACGAAGGTTCCAGGCAGCCCCATCCTGCTGAAGTTTTGACGGAGCCTCTCCATTCGTGCCGCAGAACTGTCGACCATGGTCACGAGCGCGCCTGCCGAAGCGCACTGCAAGGCCTTGCCGCCGGGAGCGGCGCAAAGATCAGCGACCGTTGATCCTCCCAATTCCCCCAGCAGCTGGACGGGAATGGCAGCCGCCGCATCCTGAACCCACCAGTCGCCCTCCGCGTAGCCCGGCAGCTCGGAGATTTTTCCGGCGCGGGGCAACCGAACGCTGCCTGTAGGCAGCAGCGACCCGCCCATCCTTTCCGCAACGGCCTCAGCTTTCGCGGTTTCCTTTACTGTGATGTCCAGAGGCGGACGGCGTTCGTGCGCTTCTTCGATTGCCGCCAGCACTTTCTCGCCCCAAGCGATTCGAACGGGGTCCGCAATCCACGGCGGCAGGCGCTGGGGACCCGACGCTTGCCAGCTTCCGCCGCCGTTCCTTGCGACATTGCGAAGAACCCCGTTCGCCATCCCGGCCCAATGGCTCGTGGAAGCCTTGGACCGCAGCAGCCGCACCGCCTGATCGATGGCGGCATGGGGCGGAATCTTTTCCGCATGCATTTCCACCACCGCCAGACGCAGCGCGTTCAAAGGCAGCAGCCTCGGCCTCTTGGCCAGGAACTCGTCAAGCACGGCATCGGCCCGGCCAAGATGCCTCAGCGTGGATTCCGCCATGCGCTGAGCCCATGCGCGCTGAGCGGGCGAAAGGCGGCTCAGCGATTCGTCTGCTTCGAACAGAGTCCGTCCTTCGGACAGAACCGTGTGAAGCAGCCGCAAGACCTCTTTCCGGGCCGCAACGCCCCGTGCCGCGCTGTCCGGGTGCCGATCAGGGGAAGAATACGGGGAACTGCCCATGCGGAAGGAAAACCTCATCGCGGATGCCGCAAAAGCATATACCCGCCGCCGCAAGCTAAGGCAGCGGCGCGCCAGATCCCCGGTCCGTTTGCGCCCGCATCGCCGCGCAGCCGCTTCCGCATGTTTCGTTTGCCGACGCGTTTCGGTAACGCAGTCTTCCGGATCGGCATATCCGTTGACAAGCCGGGCGCGAGCGCATCCGCCCGGCATCCTGCATGAACGCCGCCATCGGCGGCGCTTGTCGAGGGCCAGCCGGACCGCAACTCTGCCGCGTTGGCGGCCACGCAGTCGCAGAACCATGAAACCAATCGCCGAAGCATCGATCATCGTGGTCGGCACGGTCAGAAATTGCGAGGAAACCATCAAAGCCGATGTGGGCCGGATCGGCGCCGCGCTGTCATCGTTCAAGGATGTCCAATGGCTTGCGGTGGAGTCCGACAGCGACGACGCGACCGTTAGCGAGCTCGAATCCCTGAAGCGGACTCTAACGGGGTTCGACTACATGGCCTTGGGAAACCTTCGGTCCGAATTCCCCAAACGCACGGAAAGGCTGGCGTACTGCCGCAACATGTATGCCGCGGAGATACGCCCGCCTGGCAAGTACTGCGCCGTCGACTATGTTGCGGTAGCGGATTTCGACGGAATCAATTCCTTGATCTCGGCCCCCGCCGTCGAAAGCTGCTGGCGGCGCGACGATTGGGACATGTGCGCGGCCAATCAGGGAGGGCCATATTACGACATCTGGGCCCTGCGGCACGAGCATTGGTGTCCCGGGGACTGCTGGTCGGAGTACCGGTTCCTGAGGAGGTTCACGGCGAACGGGGAACGCGCCCGCTACGCAAGCGTGTCATCAAGGATGATAACCATTCCGGCGGACACCGAATGGATTGAGGTGGACTCTGCATTTGGCGGATTCGCTGTTTACCGCAGGAATTGGTTTGACGTCGCTGAGTATGTCGGAGTCGCCGAAGACGGGGAGGAGGTCTGCGAGCATGTCAGCTTCAACACGGCGTTGAGAAGGAATGGAGCGAAACTGTATATCAATCCGCAACTTGTAAACGCGGAACCGGCCCCGCACACGCGGCACCTCAGGTTTCCCAGAACGCTGATACGGGGATTCAGATCATTCCTGGACAACAGCTTGGAAGCGGCGCTGGGAGTCGACCGGGCAGCGGAGATCAAGCGGAAGATCAAAGGTGCAAGGCACCGGGGCGGAACAGCCTGTCCTTGAACCCTGCGGTATCGATTTGAAACCGGCGCAGACTGATTCATCGGGGTTTCCGATTTGCGGGAACGGCCGTCGAACGACCGCGCGGATCGCGTGATCCCCGATGCCAAGCCGCATTCCGAATGTCATCGCGCTGAACCTGCATCGGCGGTTCACCGGGATTTCCGCGACCGTCCGGACCCTCGTTCCAATTCAGCGGCGCGAAGTGGAAATCGGCCTGGTCGATTCAGGAGGACTGGACGTAGGCGGAAAGATCGGCTTGCTCCATGTGGCGCTTCAAGGCTTCCGGAAACCTGCGGATGCGGAGTTCAGGGTTTGGCATGCGCGCAGGGATATAGACATGATCGTCGGCATTATCCTGCGCGACCTGTTTCGGCAGAAATGGAGGCTGATCTTCACGTCGGCGGCGCGGAAGCGGCCGGGGCGGACGCTGAACTTCCTGATTCGGAGGATGGACGCGGTGATTGCCACGTCCAAGAGAAGCGCCGGGTTTCTCGACTGGCATTCCGTTGTGATTCCGCACGGCGTCGACACCGGCTTCTATTTTCCCGAGGCGGCCGACGACGCGGATCGAAATTCGGGGCGCGGATTCGCGGTCGCGACAGCCGGCCGGGTACGAAGGTCGAAGGGAACCGACCTGTTTGTCGACGCGATGATTCGGCTCCTGCCCCGACATCCCGGGTTCCGCGCCTACATGATTGGCGAGTGCAGGCCGGACCACGCGGAATTCCAGCGCTCGCTGCTCTTGAGAATCGACGAAGCGGGCCTTGCCGACCGGATTCGCTTCGTTGGTCAGGTTGGCCGGGAGGAAATGAGGGACTGGTATCGAAAGGCCGACTTGTTCGTTGCGCCATCGAGGTCCGAGGGCTTCGGACTAACTGTGCTGGAAGCGTTCGCGTGCGGCACGCCCGCCGTCGCGGCATCGATAGGCGCCTGGCCATGGATCGTGCGGCAAGGCGCGGGCTCGATCTTCGAGGCCGGGCATCTGGATGATCTTGCCGCCAAGCTGGACCCGCTTCTGTCTGATCCCGGAACGCTTGCGGAAATGGGCCGGAATGCCCGGGCGCACGCCGTTGAATGCCACTCCATTGAGTCTGAAGCGAACGAAATCAACGCGCTCTACAAGCGGCTCATGCGAGGCGAAATCCTCCCGAAGCTTGGATACTCAGGAAATGCCGTCAGTTAGCGGCTTTGTCCCTCGGACGCGACCGGTTCAGATCCCCAGAACGTCCCTCATGCTGTATTGGCCCGCCGGACGGCCGACAGCCCAGAGAGCCGCCTTCAACGCGCCGCGTGCGTAGACCGCCCTGTCCGTCGCGACATGCCTGATCGTGATGCGCTCGCCATCGCCCGCGAACACGACATCGTGCTCGCCCACGATGTCGCCGCCCCGGACCGCCGAGAATCCGATGGAACCGCGCGGCCTTGCTCCGGTGATCCCGTCCCGGCCCCGGACCGCGTAGTCCTTCAGGCTGACGCCGCGACCCTCGGCCGCCGCTTCCCCCAGCATCAGCGCCGTTCCCGATGGCGAATCGACCTTCTGCCGGTGGTGAGCCTCAACGATTTCGATGTCGAAGTCTTCGTCGAGCGCTTTCGCAACTGACTTCGCAATCGAGGTCAGGAGATTGATTCCGAGGCTCATGTTGCCCGCACGCACGACCGCGGTTCTTTTCGACGCTTCCGCGACCGCGGACAGCTCGGCCTCGGTCAGGCCTGTCGCGCCGGAAACGAATGCGCACCTCCGTTCTGCTGCCGCCGTTGCATTTTTTGCCGTCGCTTCCGGCGACGTGAAATCAATGACGGCAGCTGCACCCCTAAACGCCGCGACCGGATCTTCGCTAACCGCGATGCCCGATGCCGCACCTCCGATGCACTCTCCGAGATCGCGTCCGATCCATGCGTGGCCGGGCCTCTCGGACGCGCCGCAGATCAGGGCCCGTTCGCTGCCGCCGATGGTTTCGACGAGCATGCGGCCCATCCGCCCGGCAACGCCGGCCACCGCAATTCTGCAAGGTTCGCCCATCGATTACCCGCCGCCGACAGCCGCCAAGAACTAGCCGCCCGTGCATCACTTTGCAATTTCGGCATGCAGGACTATTGATTCGATCGAAGCGGGACGCCGGAGATGGCGATGGCAAAATGGTCCAATCCCGCGAAGGGGCCTTCCTACCGCCGCCTTCGCGTATCGGAGATGCTCCGCCGCGCCCTCGCCGACGTGCTCTCCGAAGGCTTCCCGAGCGACCCGGACATTCCGGTCGTTTCGATCACGGTCTGCGAGGTCAGGCTCACATCGGACCTGAAGCGCGCGACCGTCTACGTGCTTCCGCTGGGCGGACGCCACTCGGAGGAAGTCGTCGCAGGCCTGAACCGGGACAGGCCCGAGATCAGGCGCCTGCTGAACCAGCAGATCCATCTGAAGTACTCGCCTTCCTTGAATTTCGCGCTCGACACGAGGTTCGACCATGTCGACGAAGTCGAGCGCCTGCTGAAATCGGACGCCGTGCAGCGGGACATCAGGCGGCAGGCCGTCGAAGCGGAATCCTGAATTGCCGAGGAGACGCGGTCGGGGCGGGCGCGACATCGTCGGCTGGCTGCCGCTGGACAAGCCGCCCGGCGCATCTTCCGCCGACATGGTTCACGAGGCGAAGTGGGCACTGTCGGCGAAAAAGGCCGGCCACGCGGGCACCCTCGACCGCCCGGCATCTGGCGTGCTCGCCATCGCGTTCGGCGAGGCCACCAAGACCGTCCCTTACGTTGCCGCCATGCCGAAATGCTACGTCTTCACCGTGGAGTTCGGGAAGGCCACGGAAACGGACGACGCGACGGGCGAAATCGTTGCGGAGTCCGACCTCCGGCCGACAGACAGCGATATCGCCGAGGCGATCAAGGCCTTCCGAGGGAACATTATGCAGGTCCCTCCCAAGTATTCAGCGGTCAAGGTCGAAGGAACCCGCGCGTACAAGCATGCCGTCAACCGCACCGAGTTCGAACTTGCCGCGAGGCCGCTCGAGGTTCGGGAATTCCGAATGCTGGAACGGGTTTCGCGCGACCGGTGCACGTTCAAGCTGATCTGCGGGAAGGGCGGCTATGTCCGTTCGATCGCCCGCGACCTCGGAGAAGCGCTGGGATGCTACGGCCATGTGCACGAGCTGCGGCGGATCTGGTCGGGCCCGTTCAGCGAGGTGGACTGCGCTTCGCTGCAGGAGCTGCGCGGCGCGGGCGGAAGCGATGAGCTTGACGGCCTTCTTCGGCCGCTGGAGACGGCGTTGAGCAGCCTGCCGGAAGTCAAATGCTCCGCAGAGGGAGCCATCGTTCTCCGGAAAGGCCAAGAGGCTCCCGTCGTCGGACCGGCGCTGGAATTCGGATCTTCGGCATGGGCCTCGCACCAGGGCGCCGCCGTGGCCATCGGAAGATTCGAAGCAGGCGTCTTGCGTCCCACACGCGTTTTCAAGGCACCAAGGCAGGCGCGCGCCGGAAATCCGCCAAGTGCCTGATACCGCGGTCCGCAAGTCCCATCGAACCGGGGATGCGGATAGCGTAGCGGCATACTCCCCGTGCGAACGGTACCGCTACGAGTTGACCCGGATCTGGCATCCGGGCGGAAAACGGATTCTCTTCATCATGCTGAACCCTTCCACGGCGACGGAAGTCCGGAACGACCCATCGGTCGGGAGGTGCGAGCGACGGGCGCGCGCTATGGGCTTCGGCAGCTTCACGGTATGCAACCTGTTCGGCTGGCGAAGCACGGACCCCAAGGCGCTCAAGAAAGTGCCGGATCCGAACGGTCCGGGAAACGACGACGCGATTTCGCGCTGCGCTTCCGCAGCGTTCAAAATTGTTTGCGCGTGGGGAACCCACGGTTCGCACATGGGCCGGGGCGGAATTGTCGAACGAAGATTGCGGATGGCGGGATTTGAGCTGCACCATCTTGGACTCACTGCCGAAGGGCATCCGAAACATCCGCTGTACTTGGGGTATTCGATTCAACCCGCTCCATGGCGTTCCTGGGCGTCCGCACGAAGCTTTTCCGGATTGGATTGACCACGGAGAACTGCCCATGACCGGAATCCCTGGATTCGAGCTCCAGACGCTGAACGCGAACGGCGTCACGCTGGCGGCGCATGTCGGAGGCAGCGGTCCTTGCCTCATTCTTCTGCACGGATTCCCGCAAAACCACATGTGCTGGGCAAAAGTCGCGCCCGCGCTTGCACGGAACCATCGATGCATCGTTCCGGACCTCCGGGGATACGGGAAGAGCGACGCGCCTGCGGACGAGGCGCCGTACGCCGGGTACTCCAAAAGGAACATGGCCGCGGATGTGGCTGCGCTGATGGATGCCATGGGCGTGTCCCGCGCGTCGGTGATCGGCCACGACCGGGGCGCGCGGGTCGCCTATCGCCTCGCATTGGACATTCCGGAAAAGGTGGAGCGGCTTGTGATCGTCGAGGTCGTGCCGACTGGCGAGCTATGGGATCGCTGGAACGCCGAGCTCGCGTACAACGCCTACCATTGGACGTTTTTGGCGCAGCCCGCGCCTCTTCCGGAACGGATGATTTCCGCCGATCCGGCGGCTTACATCGACTGGACGCTCGCTAGCTGGACTGTCTCCAAGTCCCTTGATCCTTTCGCTCCGGCTGCCCTCGCGTCCTATCGTGAGCAAGCGAAAGATCCGAAGCGCGTGGCCGCGATGTGCTGCGACTACCGCGCTGGCGCAGGCGTCGACCGGCGCATTGACGAAGAGGACATGAAAGCTGGACGCAAGATCGTGGCGCCGACGCATTTCATTTGGAGCGAAAAGGGATTTCCGGCGCAGGCTGGCGATCCGCTGGGCATTTGGCGCAGCTGGTGCGACCGGCTGACCGGCGAGCCGGTATCAGGCTGCGGCCATTTCGTCATGGAGGAAAACCCGGACGAATTCCTGTTCAAGGCCGACAGGTTTCTGACCGGGGACCGGTAATCCGGGCCGACACCCGCCAGATCAATCCTCCGGCGGCTTTCCGCCTTCGTCCGGCACTTCTGCGGCGTCTGGAAACCGGTACCGGAAGGTGCAGCAGCCGTCCCCGGACATGATCGTCTTGTCGCGGCGGAGCCGCGCGCGCGGATTGAATCCCTCAATAAGCGAATAATCGCGGTTGCAGGACAGGGTCGCGCCAAGATCCTGGATGCCCAGCGCCTTGTAGAGCTCGGCGTATCTGCACCTTTTGACGTCGAAATCCAAGCGCGTGTCTGTCCGGCGCAGGACTTCGATCTCCATCGCCCCGTCCTTCATCCAGAATTGAAGCGTCTCGGCGAACGATTCCAAGGTGTCGCCGAATTCCCCGGACAAAGCCTCGCCTTGCTCACGGGCGAGCCGGATGATGGTCTCGGACACGACGTTTACAACGCGTTCGCGGCCGAACTCCTCGGCAAGCGCTTCAATCATGGGCGCCAAAATGCGCGCTTCCGTTTCGCGGCGCGTCAGCACGCCGATCTTCCGGTTGAGATCATCCTGCGGCGGCTCTGTCATCCGGCAATCCCTGACCCTTGGATAATCCGGATTATCCCTGCGGGCGCCGGCGCGGTCAAACCTGACGAACCCAATGCCTCCCGCCTGCCGATGCCGCGGTCGCGGGGGCATTTCCGCCTCAAGGGCCGGCGTTCCGCTCGGTTTGCCACTCCTCGCTTTGCATTTCGCGCATCCGGGATGCCGCCCGCTCGAACAGGAAGGCCATGCCTCCTTCAACGTACAGGTTTTCGGGCTCGGCGGCGGCGGAGGCTACCAGCTGGACGCGGGCCTCGTACAACGCATCGACGAGCATGACGAAACGCTTGGCTTCGTTGTAGTTCGACCGCCCCAAAAACGGGATGTCTTCGAGCATCAACAGCCGGATCGAGCTTGCGATCGTCAGGAAATCGCCCGGGCCCAGCGGCTGGCCGCAGAGTTCCCAGAAGCTGAACCTGGCGATTCCGTTGGACCACCTCGGCAGCCGCACCTCCCTTCCCTTGTAATTCAGCACGCGCTCCTCGGAACGCCCGCCGGAAAGTCCGTCCCAGATTCCGTTGATCGCCGCCTCGGCGGCCCCGTCCGCCGGAGTGAAATAGGTCTTGCTTTCCCGCAGCATGTCGCGACGGTAGTCCGTCGGTCCGGCAAGCTCGTGCACCACCATGTTTTCCTTGAGGAAGTTCACGAAGGGCTCAAACAAATGCCGGTTGAGCCCGTCCTTGTACAGCTCGTCGGGATGGGAGTTGGACGTGGTGCAGACAATCGTCCCGTGCATGTTCAGGCTGTCGAACAGGCGGCCGACAATCATCGCGTCGGCGATGTCGTCGATCTGCATCTCGTCGAGGCAAAGGATTCTTGCCTGCTCCGCGAACCGGCGCGCCACCGGGGGTATCGCGTCGTCCACTTCCGTCCGCCTGACCTCGTGCAGCGCTTCGTGAGCGCGCTGCATGAAATCCAGGAAATGGATTCTGAGCTTCCGCTCCGTGCCGGGGGCTTCATGGAACATGTCCATCAGCATGGACTTGCCCCGCCCGACCTTGCCCCACAGGTAAAGGCCCTTCTCCGGCCTATCCTTGCTTCTCCTCAGAATCCTCGACAGCGTTCGCGCGGACTGTTCGGTCTGCTGAACGCGGCTCCGGAGTTCGTCAAGCTGCTCTACCGCCGCAAACTGCGCGGAATCGGACTTCAGCGCACCCGCTTCCACTCGGAGCCTGAACGTTTCGGACAAAGGCGCAGTCATGGTTCCGACGGCGGACGGTCCGGGCTAGAAGCACCCAAAAGGCGGAGCGATCCGAAGCGAATGCCGAGACCGCCGCGGCGCTGCGCAGTCTCCATATCATTGACTGTCAATGTCCGCGCCGTTAGGCACCCTGCCGTCCAAGGGGTCACTCCCGAAATCCTTGAAATTTTGAATCGAAACGCGGCTCGGCCGAAGGGGGACTCATAATGGCATCCAAGGTTGCGCTGATTACAGGCGTCACGGGACAGGACGGCTCCTACTTGTCGGAGCTGCTCCTTGGCAAAGGCTACGTCGTTCACGGAATACTTCGGCGGTCTTCGCTTTCCAACTTGTCGCGGATTTCCAGCCTGATCGACGGGGATCACGGCCGCGATGGAACGTTCGTCCTCCACCAAGGCGACCTGACCGACAGCGCCCGTGTGACGCAGATCATGCATGCCGCGCAGCCAGACGAAGTCTACAATCTGGCGGCCCAAAGCCACGTCCAGACATCGTTCGACAATCCGGAATACACCGCAAACCTTAACGCGCTGGGTCCGGTAAGGCTGCTCGAGGCGATACGGACGCTTGGTTTGGCCGGAAAGACAAGGTTCTACCAAGCTTCATCTTCGGAGCTTTTCGGCCTTGTTCAGGAGACTCCGCAATCGGAAACGACGCCGTTCCATCCGAGAAGCCCATACGGCGTCTCCAAGCTCTTCGCTTACTGGATCACGATCAACTACCGGGAAGCTTACGGAATTTTTGCGACCAACGGCATACTCTTCAACCATGAGAGCCCGGTTCGCGGCGAAACGTTCGTTTCGAGAAAGATCACCCGCGCGCTGGCAAGAATCAAGATCGGCGTCCAAGACCAACTCAAGCTCGGAAACCTGGACGCGCTGCGCGACTGGGGACACGCAAAAGAGTATGTCGAGATGCAATGGCTGATGCTTCAGCAGGACGATCCCGCGGACTTCGTGATCGCGACAGGAACGCAGCACTCGGTCCGCGACTTCCTTCGGGCCGCCGCTTCGGAGCTGGGCATCCGGATGACCTTTGAAGGAAGCGGCGTCGACGAGGTCGGATACGATGAGTCGGGCAGACCCATCGTCGTCGTCGATCCCGACCTGTTCAGGCCGGCCGAAGTCAATTCGCTTCTCGGAAACGCCGACTTGGCCCGGCGGAAACTGGGATGGGTGCCCAGGATATCATTCGAGGAGCTCGTCAAGGAAATGGCGGAAGCCGATTACCGGGAACAGCTGAAGCTGGCATCCTGACACCTGCGTCGCGGGCCTGCGCCAAGCTGGCTCAGCCAACCGGAATCCACGCGCCCGCCTGCCGCCCGGCATTGAAGAAGCGCCGAGGACGCGGCGGAGGTCCCGCTTGGCCCGCCGCAGGTGCGCAACGTTTTGTGATACGTTGAACGGCGCGGCTTCCGACAGCTTTCATCCGGCCGTTGCCATCGGACATATTGGCTGGAAGCACTTGGAATTCGCCGCAACCGGGCTCGGAGCCTGCCGACCTCCCGGCGAAGGCCCGCGGGTTCGGATGCCGCACGGAGCGGGCTTGGAAGCGGCGCCGAATTCCCCGAAAACGGAACCCGGCCGTCGACGGTCGGCCAAGGTGACCAGAAACGCGGATTTGCCTGCCAAGATGCCCAAGAAGATCATCCCTGTCGTGCTTTGCGGGGGCTCCGGAACCCGGCTATGGCCGATGTCGCGCCTCGCGTTCCCGAAGCAGTTCTCCAAATCCATGGATTCCCGGAGCCTGTTCCAGCGCGCCGCGACGCAGTTCTCCGGACCGCAATTCCTTGATCCGCTGGTGGTTTCCTCCGCCCCCTACCGGTTCATCGCCCTTGAGCAGCTTGTCGAAGCCGACGCGGCCGCGTTCGAAATCCTGCTGGAGCCATCCCCGAAAGGAACAGCGGCGGCCGTGCTCGCCGCCGCCATTCTGGTCGAGCGTGAATTCGGCAACGTCCTGATGCTCGTGACGCCGTCGGACCACCGGATATCATCGCCGGAGCAATTCGCCGACGCTGTCGGAACGGCAGCCGACATCGCGGCGGGCGGGTCCATCGTCACTTTCGGTATCACGCCGAGCCGCCCGGAGACCGGCTACGGATGGATCGAGCTTCCCGCGGCACGGGACGGCGGTCGGCCTGGCGCGCCGACCAAGATCGAGCGCTTCGTCGAAAAGCCTGCCTTGGAGGACGCGGAAGCTTTCCAAGCGTCCGGCCGGCATCTGTGGAACTCGGGGATTTTCCTTTTTTCCGCCAATGCGATCATCCGCGCCTTCGAGACCCATGCGGGCGACATGGTCGACGCCGCCCGCGAGGCGGTCGCCGACGCCGAGCGGGACCTTCAGTTCTACCGGCTGGCCGAGGAGCCGTGGAAGAGACTCCGATCGGATTCGATAGATTTCGCGATCATGGAGAAGTCGCAGGACGTATGGACTGTCGAATGCGGTTCAGGCTGGGCGGACCTCGGCGACTGGCAGTCCGTCTGGCAGGAGCTCGAACGCGACGGCGACGGCGTGTCCACGGCAGGGCCGGTTACCGCCATTGGCTGCAGGAATTCGCATCTGCGCTCGGAGGAGCAGGACCTTCGCCTAGTGGGCGTCGGCTGCGAGGACATCATTGCGGTCGCAACGCCTGATGCCGTCCTGGTTGCAGACCGGAAGTCGACCGCCCTCGTGAAGCGCGCGGTGGAGGAGATGGTGGAGCAAGGCGTCCCGCAAGCTCAGCGCTTTCCCCTTTCGCGCAGGCCGTGGGGGCAGTTCGAGACGCTGTCGGCCGGCGAACAGTTCCAAGTGAAGAGGATCACCGTCACCCCCAAGGCCCGCCTCAGCCTGCAAAGCCACCGGTGCCGGTCGGAGCATTGGATCGTTGTGGAGGGCACGGCGAAAGTCACAATCGGGAATAGCACCCGCCTGCTTGAAGCGAACGAATCCGCCTACATTCCGCTCGGAGCCAGGCACCGCTTGGAGAATCCGGGTGATCAAAGAATGGTGCTGATCGAGGTGCAAACCGGATCCTACCTCGGAGAGGACGACATTGTTCGATACGAGGACGATTACGCCAGAGGCTGACGCGGCCTCGGCAATCGCCGCGCCGAGCGGATCCGTCCGATCACTCGAATGCGATTTCGATTTCCGGGAGATGCGGCGAGTTCGGCCTATCCAGCGCACCGGGAAGCGCCTCCACGCGCGCGCCGCCGACCCCGTGCGCGGTGAATGACAGCTCGATCGCTTCCGGGAGTCCGCGATCGCTGATCGTGCCGTAATTGTTGCAATGGATGTGGCAAAGACTGAGCGGCAGGTCCGTCAGGAACCCGCGTATTTCATCGATCCGGCTTGGGACGTCATGGAATTCCATGACAAGCCCGGTCAGTCTGCCGGAAACCGCGCAGATGTCGTTCAGAATCCCGTATTCCCCGCCTTCAATGTCGATTTTGAAAAGGAACCGGCCGCAATCTTGCGGAAGCAAGCCGCTCACAATGTCGTCGATGGTGATGTGCTTCGAATCACGGACGCCTGCCACGTACTTCCGGATGTGGCGGTTGTCGTTCCGGAAGAACTCGCCGTAATCCTTCAACAGCGCCTTGTGCCGACGGGGGTCGTCCCTGTTTTTCCTGCCGACAAGCCCCTTCAGAAAGCCCTTGAGCGATTCCCTGCAATACCTCCTGATGAACAGCCATCTGGAGGTTGTCGCGTCGATCGCGACGATCGGGGATCGCGATCTCGACCTGAAGTCCTTTTCGAAGCTCCAATCATCGCAAATGCCGATGCTCACGACGCAGTCGGCGTCGCCGATGCATCGATTGTCAACCAAGTAGCCGCCGTCGAAGTCCCTACCCAGCCGGACAAGCTCGGGAATCCGATACGGGCGGAGGAATCCGGGAAGGACTGCGGTTTCGGCTGCCGACATCAGCATTCGTGCCTTATGGAAGCCCTCCGGCTGATGCGGCTTGTTGTCGGCTGCTGCCGTTCCGGCGGCATTTCCAAGCGTCGATGATTTGCCTGGCGGTCATCAGGTCCAGATGCGCCCCGCCGCCATTCTTGAACAAGGTGATTTCCCCGCTGCTTTCGCGACGGAAACGGCCATGCTTCAGATCGTAGAAATCCGCAACAACGTCGCTCCGGCGGATCGCGCCCGATTTCAGCGGCGCAATGAGCTCGCCGATTTCGTCCAGCGTGGTTTCCCTTGCGTCGACGAAGACGCGGGACTTGGCGAACGCTTGATCGTCAGCTTCCCTCATGTCCGGCCGGTAAGCGCCGATCAGGTCGAGATGCGTCCCTTCGGCTAGCCAGTCCCCCCGGATCAGAGGCTCTTCGGACATCGTGGCGCAGGAAACGATGTCCGAAGCCCTGACGGCCTCTTCAAGATTGTCGGCGACCTCGATCCGGACCTTGGCCCCGACATCCGCCGCTAGCCGCCGGGCATTCTCCTTCGTCCGGTTCCACACCGAGAACCGAGCACCTTCGAACAAGGATGAATACGCGTCGACCAGCGAGCGCGCCACGGTTCCCGCGCCGACGATCAGCACGCGTTCCGATTCCGGCCTTGCCAAGTGCCGTGCCGCAAGCAGCGAATCGCCGGCGGTTTTCCATTTCGTCACCAAGTGGAAATCGACGAACGCTTCCGCTTCGCCATGCTCCGCGTCGAACACCGCCATCGCGCCGTTGACGGTCGGTTTCCCGGAAGCGGAGTTCCCGGGAAAAATCGTCGCCGTTTTCACACCGCATCCCAGACCGTCGATCCAAGCGAGGCGGGACAGGACCGTGTTGCCGCCCTGCCGAACCAGCATGTCGCGGATTTGCGCCTTGGGAAGCGAATGGAAGCTGCCGAGACGCTCCGCCAGCGCAGGCCAGTCGAGGAGGTGATCGACATCGTCGAAGCCGATCTGGATGGCGTGCATTTCCCGAATCCGCGTCGCGCCCGTATCCTTGCAATCTCCGGTTTTTACGGCCGATTCCGATGTATCCGCAAACCGGACGCACGGAATCGTCCGGGACCCGCCCGCATGAAACCGCTCGGACCCGGCTCATTGCCAATCTCCGAATTCAATGCCAAGTCCGCGGCCCGTGGAAATTGGGCCGCTGGGCGCAAGCGAAGGTCGATTCAATGGCCGCTGGAATTCACGCTGAAAACAAAAGCGCGCTGGCTCCGCTTCGGGCCGCTCTCTACGACTTCGATCCTGCGGAGGCGGAACGGCGCATCGCGGAGGTCTTCCACGAGAACGCCGACGTGCACCTCGCCCATCCGTTTGAAACGCTCGATGGCCCTGAAGCGCTGTTCGCCGATGCGCTGCTCCCGCTGCACGCCGCCATTCCGGATCTGGAGCGGCGGGAGACGATCGCCATGGCCGGGCGGTCGATTACGGGGTTCGACTGGGTCGGCTGCGCGGGATACTACACAGGGACGTTCATGCGCCCGTGGCTGGACATCCCGCCGACGGGCCACCAGGTTTCGATGCGCTTCCACGAGTTCTTCAGGTTCGAAGACCGCAAGGCGGCCGAATTCCAAGCGCTATGGGACATCCCCGAGGTGATGCTTCAGGCGGGCGCATGGCCGATGGCACCAAGCTTGGGGAGGGAATGGCACGTGCCAGGTCCGGCGACGCAGGACGGCCTGAGCTTGGAATTCAGCGACGATCAGGAGACCGCCGGAAGCCTGAAGCTGGTATCGGACATGCTTGCGGCGCTCGGCGAGTTCGCGAAGGGCGGCGCAGCCGCGATGCGGCTGCCGGATTACTGGCATCCCCGGTGCAGCTGGTACGGCCCCTCCGGAATCGGGACCTGCAGGGGGATAGACGGATTCCGGAACTGGCATCAGATTCCGTTTCTTAACGCCATGCCCGACCGTGTGGGCACGCTTGGGAAGGGAAATCTGTTCGCTGAAGGCCCCTACGTCGGATTCACGGCGTGGCCGGGAATGAGGATGACGATTTCCGGCGACGGCTGGCTGGGCATCGCGCCTTCGGGACAGAAGATCACGATGCGGAGCTTGGACTTCTGGCGGTGCGAAAACGGGCTCATCCGGGAGAACTGGGTCCTGGTCGACCTTCTTGACGTCTACTCGCAGATCGGCGTGGACGTGTTCGCTAGGCTTCGGGAATTCAACAAGGCCCGCGAACCGCGTCGTTGATTCGCCTCCCGCGCGCCATGCATGGAACTGACGGTCCATAATCCGCCGGCGGAAAAGGCCGGCCGGAACGCGGCGGCCCGGCCGTCAAGATGCCGCCGGCGCGACGTGGCAGTCGCGGTACCAGCTGCCCCGCTCTCCGCAAGCGCCGTATTGGAGAACCCCGTCTTCCCCGAACGGCACGAGCGACGCGCCGGCGCCTTCCGGAACCTGCTGCACGACCAGAGCGAATTCGCGGTTCACGAGTCCCATGTAGAAGTCGCGGTTGCTCAGAGGGACTACCAGCTCTACGGGCTCCTCCACGAAACTGACCCTAGCGATCGCTCTCCCGTCGACCAATTCGACCGAGACTGTGCAGGCTTCGCCGGTGAACTCCGCATCGGTCATCCAGTTGGACGGGTTCTCCTTCACGATCTCGCCGGTCGAAAAGCTCTCTTTCACGCCGACCAGCACCGGTTTTGTCGCGGCAAGCCTGTCGTACTCCCGGAGCGTCATGCAGTCGAAGCCCGGGTCCCAGCACGCCGAAAGGGCGACGGCGGAAGCGGCCAGCAGAATCCCGACCGCCGACCCGAGAACAGGCTTTCTGGATCGCTTGCTCGCCTTCGTCTTCATTTGCCGACTTCGCACCCGCTCACGGCACGCTTTGAAAGCCGCCGCGGACGCGATCCCTCTCCCGCCTTCGCGCTGGCAGTACCGTCAGTAGACCACGACGGAACGAATGGATTCGCCCGCGTGCATGAGATCGAATCCCTCGTTTATGTCGCCCAGCGAAAGCGTGTGCGTGATCATCGGGTCGATCTGGATTTTGCCGTCCATGTACCAGTCGACGATCTTCGGCACTTCAGTTCGTCCGCGAGCGCCGCCGAACGCCGTCCCCTTCCAGACGCGGCCGGTAACGAGCTGGAACGGCCTGGTCGAAATCTCCGCGCCGGCGGGAGCGACGCCGATTATGATTGACTGGCCCCAGCCGCGGTGGCTGCTCTCAAGCGCCGCCCGCATCACCTCCACATTACCCGTGCAGTCGAACGTGTAGTCGGCGCCGCCGATGGGATCGGACTTGGTCTTGGTCAAATCCACGAGGTAGGGTACGAGATCGCCTTCGACCTCGTTGGGATTGACGAAATGCGTCATCCCGAACCGCTCGCCCCAAGCCTTCTTCCCGGAATTGACATCGACGCCGACTATCATGTCGGCAGCGGCCAGCTTCAGCCCTTGGATGACGTTCAGCCCGATGCCGCCGAGACCGAACACGATCGCGCGGGCGCCGGGCTCCACGCCGGCGGTGTTCATCACCGCCCCGATCCCGGTCGTCACTCCGCACCCGATGTAGCAGATCTTGTCGAATGGAGCGTCCTCGCGCACCTTCGCCACCGCGATCTCCGGCAGCACAGTGTGGGCCGAGAAGGTGGAGCAGCCCATGTAATGCAGCAGCGGGTCGCCATCGAGCGTCGAGAACCGCGTCGATCCGTCCGGCATCAGCCCTTGCCCCTGGGTCGCCCTGATGGCCGTGCACAGGTTCGTCTTGCGCGACAGGCAGGACGGGCACTCCCTGCATTCGGGCGTGTAGAGCGGAATGACATGGTCGCCCTTGCCGACCGACGTGACGCCGGGCCCGACATCGACGACGACGCCCGCGCCTTCATGCCCCAGTATCGCCGGAAACAGGCCTTCCGGATCCGCGCCGGACAGCGTGAACTCGTCCGTATGGCATATCCCGGTGGCCTTGATTTCGACCATGACCTCGCCGTCCCTCGGTCCCTCCAAGTTCACGTCCATGATTTCGAGCGGCTTTCCGGCCGCGGTTGCAACAGCGGCGCGAGTTCTCATATCCTGTCTCCTCTCTTGGACGGTCTCCGGATCGAGTGTCTATCAGGCGGCTGCGCATTTCAAGAACCGGGCCGCCTCGCGGACGGACGATGCGGAACGGCGCGTTTTCGGCAATTTTTCCGGCTTGCGCTGCAGTGTGCGGCCTGCCCGAGGAAGCCCGTAGCGCCCTCGGCGCCGGTTCCGGGAGATTGCGGGCCCGCGGGACGGCTCGCCCGCCGCGGAACCGGATGGACGGCCAAGGAGTGACGCCAAATGGGACGGATTCTGGCGATCGACCAGGGAACAACCTCGAGCAGAGCGCTGCTGTTCGACCAGGAGCTGAATCCGATTGCCGTCGGGCAGAAGGAATTCACGCAGCACTTTCCGAAATCCGGATGGGTGGAGCACGATCCCGAAGAAATCTGGTCGACAACGATCGAGTCCTGCAAGAGCGCCCTTCAAGGCGGCGACGAGCTGGCTGCAATCGGAATTACCAACCAGCGGGAAACCGTGGTCGTGTGGGATCGCCACACCGGAGCGCCCGCATGCAAAGCGATTGTCTGGCAGGACCGGCGCACTTCGGAAACTTGCGCGAAGCTGCGTGCCGAAGGGCTGGAAGAAACGGTCACTGAAAAGACGGGCCTTCTCCTCGACCCGTATTTTTCGGCAACCAAGCTTTCCTGGGTCCTTTCGAATGTGGAGGGCGCGAGGCAGCGGGCTGAAGACGGCCGCCTGCTCTTCGGCACGGTCGACAGCTACCTGATCTGGCGGCTGACAGGCGGAAAGTCGCACGTGACGGACGCGACGAACGCGTCGCGCACGATGCTCTACAACCTGGAAGCAGGCGACTGGGACGAGGAGCTGCTGGAGACGTTTTCGATTCCGCGCCGGATGCTCCCCGAGGTTCTGGACAGCGCGGCGGAGTTCGGAACCGCCGATCCGTCGATTTTCGGGCGCGCGCTTCCCATCCGCGGCGTCGCGGGCGACCAGCAGGCCGCGACGGTTGGACAAGCCTGCTTCCGGCCCGGCATGCTCAAGTCGACATACGGCACCGGCTGCTTCGCCCTCCTCAACACCGGCCGGGTTCGGATGCGGTCGAAGAACCGCTTGCTTGCCACGACCGCCTACCGGCTGAACGGCGAAACCACGTTCGCTTTGGAGGGGTCGATCTTCATTGCCGGAGCTGTCGTCCAATGGCTGAGGGACGCGCTCGGCTTCGTTGCCGAGGCGGGCGAAACCGCCGCGCTCGCCGAAGCCGCCGACACGGAGCAGCGGATTTACATCGTGCCCGCGTTCACGGGCCTCGGCGCTCCCTACTGGGACGCCGACTGCCGGGGCGCGGTCTTCGGGCTGACACGCAACAGCGGCAAGGCCGAATTCGCCCGCGCCGCCTTGGAAAGCGTGGCGTTCCAAACCCGCGACCTCTACGAGGCCATGGCGGCCGACGCCCCCGGCCTCGGAGCGTCGATCCTGCGCGTGGACGGCGGCATGGCCGCAAGCGACTGGACGTTGCAGGCGATCGCGGACCAGCTTGACGCGCCGGTGGACCGGCCCGCGGTCACGGAAACGACCGCGCTGGGGGCGGCGTATCTCGCAGGATTCCAGTCCGGCCTTTGCCCGCCGCCGGAGGAATTCGCGTCAAGCTGGTCGCTTGAGCGGAGGTTCGAACCGAAGGCGGATCCCGCCGCGCGGAGCCGGGCCTACGAAGGCTGGAAGGACGCTGTGCATCGGACCTTGAGCAGCGGCCGGCCCTGAAATCCAGACATCCGCGAGGGCCGGCGGCGATTCGGATCGCTCCGTCCGGCAGGAAAGCCGCGCCGCCGCGGGCGCGATTCCGCCGCCGGGTCCTTCAGCCGCCGCCGGCCGACGCAAACTCCGCGGTTTCGAAACCGGAGCTCTTCAGCAGTTCCTCGAACCGCTCGCGGAACAGAAGCGCGTGCTCCGTCATGACAGAGACCAGCGAATCCCTGTCCCTTTCGGCAATGCTTGCAATGATCATTTCGTGCTGGGCGATCACTCGGTCGCCGGGCTCGCTGATGCTTCCCTGCTCCCTGGACTGCCGCCGGTAGATGTAGAACGACGCGCGCCGGGCGAGATTGTGCAGATCGCCCGAATACTGCTCGACAAAGCGGTTCTCCACGGCTCGCGCGATTCTGCCGTGGAACCGCGCGTTGATCTCCGTGATTCTGAGCAGGTCCATCTTCGCGGCTGCCCTCACGAACGAAGCCTGCATTCGCCGAAGATCGTCGGCCAGCCCGGGATGCTCGAGCTTGCAGACCGATGCGACCATGCGTTCCGCAAGGACGTAGGCGTCAAGCAGAGCGACGAGCCCCTCGAGATCCATCGGGGCCACGAAGGCGCCTCGGTTGCTCCGGACCGTAACAAGCCCTTCCGAAATCAGCCTGTTGATCGCCTCGCGTGCGGGCGTGCGGCTCAGGCCGAACCTCCCGAGAAGCGATTTCTCCTCGATCGGCTCGCCGGGCTCCAAGGTCAGATCAAGTATCCGGTCGCGCAGGAATCTGGTCGCCGCGTCCGTCAGCGACGCGCCGCCCGCCTTGCGGGCGCCGATGCCGAACGCTTCATCCCCGACGTTCGCGCCGCTCATTCCAGCCGGCCGCCGCGCGCCTGAGCGTATTCCGATTCCAGGAATTCCAGCGAATATTTCGCGCTTTCCAAATCGCGCCTCAGATCCGTCAAGGCTCTCCCCGAACTCTCCCCGTATCCGCCCCCGCCCGCCGTCACGACGCTTACGCAGCTGTCGGGCCCGACCTTCAGCGCGGACGGCTTGTTCGCGAGTCTCTCTTCTCCGCCCCCGTCCTTGACGACAGCGAACCGGCCGGCGGACCCGGGCCGGCCTCCGAACAGGCCCCACGGCTCGTTGACGAACCTCTCGCCCTGCCCCGAGAACGTCGTTTCATGGCCGAGCGGACGGTAGTCCCGCCGCAGCCCGAGCCCGCCGCGATGCGTTCCCGGCCCGCCGGATTCCTCCACGAATCCGTACCGCTCGATCATCAGGGGGTACTCCAGCTCCATCGCTTCGATCGGAAGATTCGAAGTGTTGGTCATATGGACCTGAACGCCGTCCGTGCCGTCCCTGTAGGATCGTCCGCCAGCGCCGCCGCCGAGCGTCTCCAAGTACACGTAGTACTTTCCGCCGGGATCCTGTCCGAAAAAAGCCGCGGAGGTGTTCGCGCCGTTCCCCGCCGCGATGACCCGGTCGGGGCATGCGGGCGCAAGCGCGCCCAGAATCACGTCCACGATCCGCTGGCAGGTCTGCGCCCGCGCGGCCGACGCGCCGGGGAAGCGGGCGTTCACAATGGACCCTTCGGGAGCCTTTATCGTCACGGGCTCCAGCATGCCGTGGTTCTGCGGACAGTCGGGATCCAGCAGCACCTTCAGACAGTACAGGCAGCTGGCCTGGAGGCCTGCCTTCGTTACGTTGATGTTCCCTTCGACTTGCGAATCCGTGCCGGAGAAATCGAACTCGATCCGGCCGCCGGCCACCGTGATCTTCAGCCTGATTCCGATGTCCGTGCGCGACACCCCGTCGTCGTCCACGACATCCTGGAACTCGTACTCGCCATCGGCCAGCTCCGAGATCCCAAGCCGGGTTCTCTTGGCGACCGCGGCAATTATGGCGTCGCATCCCTCGCGAATCCGGCCTCCGCCCCATTTCCTGATCAGAGCCCGGCACCTGCGGAGTCCCAGCTGGTTGGCCGCGATCTGGGCATTGTAGTCTCCGCGCCGCTCTTCGGGAACGCGGACGTTGAGCAGGATCAGATCCATGACTTCCTGGAGGATCTCGTAATCCCTGAACAGGCGGATGGGCGGAATCCGCAGCCCCTCCTGGTAAATCTCCGTCATCCCGCCGGCCATCGAGCCCGGCGCCATTCCGCCGATGTCCGCGTGATGGGCGATGTTGCAGACGAACATCGCCAGCTCTCCGGAATGGAACACCGGAGCGGCGAGAGCCACGTCGGGCAGATGCGATCCCCGGCCGACATATGGATCGTTGGATATGAACATGTCGCCCGGCCGGATCCCCTTGGCGCCGTACTTCTCAAGAACGACCTCGACCAAGCCGAGCATCGAGGCGAGATGGAGCGGCATGCTCTCTCCCTGCACGACGACCCGGCCGCACGCGTCGAACAGGGCGGTCGAGTGGTCCCGGCGCTCCTTGATGTTCGTGGAGTAGGAGCTTTTCATCAACGCGATGTACATTTCGTCGGCGATGCTGGACATCGCGTGCCGGAGGATCTCCGCCTCGATCGCCTGGACCGCCACGCTACTGCTCCGCGATTTCCAGCAACAGGTTGCCGAGGTCGTCCGGCACGCAGGAGCACTCCGGATACACCAGCACCGTGGCGTCCATCTGCTCGATGATCGCGGGCCCCTCAAGCCGCGCGCCCGCGCCCAAGTCCCGGCGATCGAATACCGGAGTCTCAATGAATCCGTCCTCGCCGAACATGGTTTTCCGGAATTCCTTCGGCCGCGGCGTTCCGCGCGGTTCCGGCAAAGGCAAAGGCGGCAGCTCCTGCGCCTCGACCGCCTTTGCCGCGACATGCACCAGCTGGACCGGCTCCGTCGGAGAGGCGAAGCCGTAGCTGGACCTGTGCGCGTCCTGGAAGTCCGCGCGCAGCCGGTCCGCGAGTTCTTGATCCGGCATCAACGGATCGATCGGAACCTGGATTTCGAAATTCTGGCCGAAATACCGCACTGCCGCCGTCCAGACGCATCTCCGGTCCGCGTCCTTGACCTTCTCCTGCTTGAACCAGTCGCGCGCCCGGGATTCCAGCTCGCCGATCCGGGCACGCAATTCGGGCATGCTCCGCGCATCCAGTTCTACAAAGACTGCGGAGACGAAATCCGCGGCGAGATTCGCTCCCAGCGCCCCTTCCGCGCAAAGGATTCCCGGGTTCGGTGGAACAGCCACACGCCGGATTCCCAGTTCGCGGGCAACGTCGGAAGCGTGGAGCGGGCCCGCTCCGCCGTAGGCGAACAGCGAGAATTCGCGCGGGTCGTGGCCGCGCTCCAGAGATACCGAGCGGATGGCCTTGACCATGGTGGCGCATGCCACCCGGACGATCCCCAAAGCGGTTTCCTCGGCCGATGCTCCAAGCTGCCGGGCAAGTCCGCTTATTGCGGATTCGGCGAGGCCGCATTCGATAGGCATCCTGCCCCCGAGCAGGGCCGCGCGGTTCAGCCGTCCGAGGACCACGTTGGCGTCGGTCAGCGTGGCTTCCGTTCCGCCCAGCGAGTAGCAGGCGGGGCCGGGGACTGCGCCCGCGCTGCGGGGCCCGACCTTCAGCAGGCCGTCACGGCCGACCCATGCGACGGAGCCTCCGCCGGCGCCGACCGCGACGACATCCAGCGCCGGAATCCGTATCGGAAAGCCCGCCAGGTCCCGCTCGCCGACCTCGGCCGCGCGCCCGTCCAGCAGCAGCGCGACATCCGCGCTCGTGCCGCCGACGTCCAGAGTAATGACCTTCGGCATTCCCGCGGCCCGCCTGGACGCGCCTTGGACTCCGGCCGCCGGGCCGGAAAGGCATGCGCGCACCGGCAGCTGCCGCGCCATGCGCACGGACATCAGGCCACCCGAGCTCTGGCCGATTTTTACCTCGACAGGGATTCCAAGCCGTTCGGCCCCCGACGCCAGGCGATCCAGATACGGGCCGACAACGGTAAGCAGCGCGCCGTTCAGCACCGCTGTCGAGAAGCGCTCGTACTCCCTGAACTCCGGATAAACGGAGGAGGATGTCAGCACGGAAACGGCATCGGGAAGGAGTCCCCTCAGCATCTCCGCGGCGCGGTTCTCGTCTTCCGGATGCGCGTAGGAGTGCAGAAAGCATACGACGACGCAGTCCACGCCTCTTTCCGAAAGCGCGCGCGCCGCACGCGCCACCGCCTCCTCGTCGAGAGGGACGCGGGA
Source organism: Paracoccaceae bacterium (assembly GCA_965203795.1). GTDB lineage: Bacteria > Pseudomonadota > Alphaproteobacteria > Rhodobacterales > Rhodobacteraceae > CBDBBY01. Next base: position 3,068,926 of record OZ241915.1, read on the forward strand.
AGTTCCGTTCGCGAGCGTCCTTTGCGGCACTTCGAGCCGTTCGGAACGATCGACCAGAGGCGGCGGATGGTCCTTGTGCATGTCGTACACGGTCGGCCGGGTCTGCCGCCCTATTTCGACCAGATCCCGGAATCCTTCCGAGGTCACGACCGCGACCTTTCCGCACTTGCGCTGTATGAGGGCGTTGGTTCCGACGGTCGTGCCGTGGGCCAGCCGCCGGACCGCCGCCGCCGAAAGCCCGTTCCGCTCCAGAATTTCGGAAAGGCCGTCGACAACCGCGCGCTCGGGCGCCTCCGGCGTAGATGCGACCTTGTGAAGCAGCAGGCCGCCGCCATCGGCGAGACTGACGGAGATGTCTGTGAACGTTCCCCCTACGTCCACCCCGACATGCATTCAGGCCGCCTCCATCGGAAGCGGTTCCGCCGGGATCCGGCCCTCGCGGGCAATCCGGTCCGCGACCGCGCGGGCGTCCTCGCCGACCCCGTAAAGGATTCCGGACTTCCTCCAGGTCATCCAGTTGAGGCCGCAGAAATAGAGTCCCGGCACCCGCGTCGCGCCGTTCGGGGCTTCCGGATAGCCGGAGCCGTCGAGAACCGGAAACTTGATCCACGAGAAGTCGTATCCGAACCCCGTCGCCCAAATGACGGTCCGGATCGACGATCGCTCAAGCGAGATCGTCCGCGCCGACGGGACCGGCACCCGTTCCGGCCAATCCGCGTCCTGCGGGTCCGCTTCGGCGGACGGCGCCGACTGGCCTGTCTCCTTGATGTGCGCATCGATCGAGGCGCGGATCTCGGCCGCGAAGCGGTCCGCGTGCGCGATGTTCTCCGCCAGGCTTCCGTCGAGCCTGAGCAGATCCCCGTCAACGGACTCCGTCCGGCCAAGCAGGCGGACGCCCCTGGAGTGGAAGTTCCAAAGGCCGACGCTGGCGCCCCCGTCGCGCCCGGTGACATGCGGATCTCCGCGGAACCTTTCCGCAGGATTCCCGAGCTGGTCCGGTGTGCGGTCCAGCGTTCCCATTTCCGCTTGCCATTCCAGGCAGTCCCTGCCCCGGTAGCGCCGCGGAAGCCGTCCGGCCCGGCCTGCGGAAAAATGCACCGTCCGCCCGGACCTCAGCAAATCCTCGACGATCTGGCATCCCGTCTGTCCGGATCCGACCACGAGAGCCGCGCCGTCGGGAAGCTGGCCCGGATTCTTGTAGTCCTCCGCGTGAAGCTGGAGCACGGTGTCGGGCAATCCCGAGGAGATCCCGGGCACCTTCGGCGCCTGGTAGGTCGCGGTCGCCACGACGACGGAATCCGCGGCGATGTCGCCGGCCGAAGTCTCCACAATGAAGCGGGGGCCGGCCGCGCCGGAAGGCCGAACCCTTGTCGCCTCCACGCCGGTGCGAATCGGCGCCCCGAATCCGGCCGCCCAGTCCCGCATCCGGCCGACGAATTCGTCGCGAGGCATGAACCCGCCCGGGTCGGCGCCGAGGCGCTTCCAGTCGGGCAGCCTGATGGTCCAGTTCGGAGTCACCAGGCAGAACGAATCCCATCTCCGGTTCATCCAGCTGTCGGCGATGGTCCCTCGCTCGAGCACCACATGCTCGATTCCGCAGCGCGCAAGGTGGCAGCTGGTGGAAAGCCCGCCTTGCCCCGCTCCGATCACGACCGCGCCGGCGCGTTCCGGCACTAGGCCCCGAAGCCTGGCCCCGTCCATTCGTCCACGTCGCCGCGCCCGAACTTCACTACATCCACAGGAGGCGGGTTCGCGCCCGCATGGCTGATCATGTGGTGCACCTGGCCCCGGTGGTGGATCTGGTGCTGGAACAGGTTCGTCAGGCAGAGCCTCAGCGGCAGCGCGAAATACTCGTCGCTGTCCATGCCCACGGCCTTGAACCTGAGCTCGCCCTCAAGCGCGGTCGGGTCGAGCGTCGCGCAGAATTCGGCATACCAGCTGTCGTTCTTCCGATGGGCGGATTCCAATTCGGCGAAGTCGTCGTAGAGAACCTCGTCGAGCCTAGTGTATGACGTGGGCTTCTTCTCAAGCCGCTCCCTGTAGATGAGATCGGCCAGCAGAATGTGATTCATGGTGTTGTGGATCGAACGGAAGAACGCCCGCCGGTCCTTCTTCCGGTCGGCGTCCCCGATCCTTGACAGGGCGTTGTAGATCCTGTCGTTCGCCCAAGCGTTGTACCGGGCCGCGGTCGGCAAATCCAAAAGCATGGGAAATCACTCCGCGCGGCCCGGGCCCGGCTTCCGTTCGCACCGCGCCCTGATTTCGAAGGATTTGGCGACCGGCCGGTGACCGTCCACGTACATGTGGTCGAACATGCGGGTGACCGCTGCAAGATCCGGGCCCTCGGCGAACCGCTCGTGGGACTCCGAGTCTCTCCAGATCGAAAAAGCGATGCGGTCCTCGCCTCCGGCTTCGCCGAGAAGCTGGGCCTCGACAAAGCCGTCGCAGCTTTGCAGGATCGGCGCGGCGCGCTCAGCGAAGAGCGCGCTGTCCTCCCCCCAGCTCTCCTCCCTGCATTTCCAGAACGCCATTCTGACCAGCACGCCCGTGCCTCCACCGATCACCCGCTTCCGATATATTCCAAATATATCAGCCTTGCAACAGCCGCCCGGCGGCGGTAGTATGCGCCGTCCGGCGTTTTCGGCTTCGGGAGGGCAAGAATTGCCAGAGCTGGCTTACGGGCCCTACGACCAGGAAGGCCTCGACCTCGAATACGACATGAAGAGGCGGTGCCCGCACTTCGCCGAGACGTTCGCCTCCTACCAGCCGGTGAACGATCGGATGGTGAGCGAATTCGACTGCAGGCTCGACGTCAAGTTCGGAGCTTCCCCGGGCGAAACGCTCGACGTCTGGCCCGGCAGAGACGGAAACGCCCCGGTCGCCTTCTTCATTCACGGGGGCTACTGGCGCTCGTTCGACAAGGCGATGTTCCGCTATGTAGCCGAGCGGTTCGTCGAGGCCGGCGCCGCGGTCGTGCTCAACAACTACGATCTGTGCCCGGAAGTGACGATGACGGAAATCGTCAGGCAGAACCGGGCGGCGCTCGCCTGGACGTACCGCAACGCCAAGGAGATCGGCGCCGACCGGGACCGCATCCATGTAACCGGGCATTCCGCTGGCGGGCATTTGGCCGCCATTCTGCTCGCCACCGATTGGAAGCCTCTCGGCCTTCCAGGCGACATCGTGAAGAGCGCCCTTCCCTTGAGCGGGCTCTTCGACCTGGAGCCAATCCGGCTCTCCTATCTGAACGCCGATCTGCGCATGGACGAGGAGGAGGCGAGGAGCCTTTCGCCCGTGAACTCCGTGCCTGACCGGATGCCTCCGACAGTGGTCGCGGTGGGAGGCGGCGAAACCGACGAGTTCCGGAGGCAGTCCCGCGTGTACGTGGACGCCTGCCGTAGCAAAGGGCACGACGCAAGCTATCTCGAAGTCGGGAACTGCGACCATGTTTTCGTAGCGGGCGAATACCGGAACCCGTCGAGCCCGCTGGCCGCCGCGATGTTCGCCCAGATGGGCCTCTGACACCGCGCTTCGACCGGATTCCAAACTCAAAAACAGGGAGATCCATTACAATGAACGACATCTTGATGCGGGCGCCGAAGCTGCTTGGAGCCGCTGCCGCGGCCGTGATCGCAGCATCGGCCGCCGGCGCCCAGGAGATAGCCTGGGACATGCCGAACGAGTACGGCGAAACATCGGTTTCCGGCGAAGCGGACAAGATCTTCGCCGAGAGGCTGAAGCAGAACTCCGGCGGGCGCATTGTCGTCACGAACCACTTCGGCGGCTCGCTCGGCTACAAGTCGAAGGACCATTGGGCGGCTGTGGAGGACCAAGCCGTGCCGATCGCCTCGACCTACACGGGCGTGTTTTCGGGATTCGATCCGATCTTTCTGCTGAACAACATGCCGTTCGTCGCGACGAATCCGCTGCAGAGCCGCACGCTCCTGGATGCCGCGCGCCCGTGGTACGACGAGGCGTTCGCGAAGGGCGGACAAATGCTTCTCTTCACCGAGCCGTGGACCCCGGTCGGCATCTGGTCGAAGAAGGTCGTCAACTCCGCCGCCGACATGGCGCAGCTCAAGATCCGGACCTACGACAAGAACGGCACCATCACCCTGAACAATCTGGGCGCCTCCGCCATCCAGATGAGCTGGGCGGACGTGGTGCCCGCGCTTTCGACGAACACGATCGAGGCCGTCCTGACCTCGGCCGAGGGCGGACTGTCGGCAAAGTTCTCGGAGTATCTCGACCACTTCCACTACGTGAACTTCACGATGGGATCGAACATGGTCCACATGAACTCGGACGTGTTCGCCTCGCTTCCCGACGACCTCCAGCAGATCGTCCTTGATACGGCGAGCGAGGTCGAGGACGAGCTTTGGGCGCGCATCGAGAACCGGATCTCCGGCAACGTTCAGCGGCTCAAGGACGAGAACGTCACCGTCATCATTGATGTTCCGGAGCAGCTGATCAGCGAACTCAAGACGGCCGGCCAGCAGGCGATCGACGAATGGAAGGAGCTGATGGGCCCGGAAGAGGCCGAGAAGATCCTCGCGGCTTACGCAGACCTGCTAGCGGAACGCCAGTAGGCACAAACAACTCCGGCGGGACGCCCGCGAACCGGGCGTCCCGCAACCGGGCAAGCCGGCAATGGCGCTCTTCCACAAATTCGCCCGCATCCTTTCCGACATCGGAATGGCCGCGTCCGTCGCCGTGATCATCGCGATGACGCTGCTTATCCTTACCGAGGTGGTTCTCAGGACGTATTTCGCGTCGTCCACCTACGTGATGGACGAGCTCATCGGCTACGGGATAGCGGCGACAAGCTTCCTCGCCTTGGGCCAGTCGCTGGCCAAAGGCACCCTTCTGAGAATGAACCTGCTGATCGCGGCCGTGCCGCACGAGAGCCGGTTCCGCACGGCGATCGAAGTGTTTTGCGCGCTCTGCGGCATGGCCGGCGCGGGAATGGCCCTGTTCTATTTCGCCAAGAACATGGCTCGCAATTTCGAGCGCGGATACGTCTCCGAGACCATCGCCCGCGTTCCGCTTTGGCTTCCGGAGCTGTTCATGGTTGTCGGGCTGTCGGTCTTCCTCGTGCAGCTCCTGTCGTATTTCATCCGGATTCTCGCAGGCCAAGTCGATCTCCGCGCCGCCAGCGAGGCCGACCTCCGCCTGGAATAGGGAAGGCCGCCGAGCGTGGATCCGTTTGCGCTAGCCGTCGCCACGATTCTCTTCCTCGCGTTCTTTCTCGGGGCGGGCGTTTGGATTTTCGTGGCGCTGCTCATGGTCGGGATATCCGGCCTCCACTTCCTGCTCGACTTTCCGCTGCCGAGAATCGGCTCGATCATGCGCGGCACCATGTGGCGGACGGCATCGACCTGGGAGCTCGCCGCAATCCCGATGTTCGTGTTCATGGGCGAACTGATGTTCCGGACGGACATATCGGAGCGTTTGTTCAAGGGCATAGCGCCTTGGGCGAATCTGGTTCCCGGCAGGCTGATGCACTGTAACGTGGCGGGCTGCACGATCTTCGCTGCGGTGAGCGGCTCAAGCACGGCCACCACCGCCACGGTAGGGAAAATCACGCTGGAGGAACTCACGAGGCGGGACTACGACATGAACATGGCGGTCGGCTCCCTCGCGGGCGCGGGAAGCCTCGGCCTGATGATCCCGCCGTCGATTTCGATGATCATCTACGGCGTGCTGGCCGAGGAATCGATTACCGACCTGTTCGCGGCGGGCATACTTCCCGGACTGCTCATCGCCGCCTTGTACGCGGCCTACATTGCGGTCCGCGCCTATCGGAACCCGGCGATCGCGCCGGACGACGGAACCAAGTTTCGGGTCAGCGACTTGCTGGGAAGCCTGAAGAACCTGTTTCCGGTGCTTCTGCTGGTCTTTGTCGTGCTCGGCGGAATCTATTCCGGAATCGTGACGCCTTCGGAAGCGGCGGCGCTCGGATTCGCGGCCTCCCTGGCGCTGGTCGTGGTCCTGAAGCAGTTCACGTGGAAGATCTTCCTGGATTCGCTCGCCGGCGCGGCGCGCATAACCTGCATGGTGGTGACCATCCTCGTCGCGGCGGCTTTCATGTCGTCCTCAATGGCGTATCTCCACGTGCCGCAGGAAATCGCGGCGCTGCTCGCCGATCTCCAGCTCGGGCCGATCGGGATGATCGTGCTGATCGGAGTCTTCTACATCATCCTCGGGATGTTTCTTGACGGGCTCTCGATCATGGTGATGACGCTCCCGATCACGCTGCCGCTGATCACGGCGGCGGGATGGGACCCGGTCTGGTTCGGCGTCTTCCTGGTCGTCATGATCGAGCTGGGACTGATCACGCCGCCGATCGGCTTCAACCTGTTCGTCCTCCAAGGCATCACCGGAAAGCCGATCGGCACGATCGCCCGCGGCGCCTTCCCGTTCTTCCTGCTGATGCTGCTTTCGGCGGCGATCATCACCGCGTTCCCCGGCATTGTGCTCTGGCTGCCTGATGTCCTGTTCGGATAGCGAAGCCCGCCGAACGCGCGCGCTGGATTGTTGAAGGGAAGGTCGAGGGAAACTAAACGAGCGTGAGCGGCATTCCGGTTTGCGGCGGTGGAACCATGGCAAAAGAATACGATTCGATCATCATCGGCGGCGGCATCATCGGCGCGGCCATCGCGTACGAGCAGGCGAAGTCGGGAAGGCGCGCGCTCATCGTCGAAAAGAACGGCGCCGTCGGCTCGGGATCGACCAGCAACTCGTGCGCGATCATCCGGACGCACTACTCCACGCTGGACGGCGCGGCGCTTGCGCTGGCGAACTACCAGTACTGGGAGAACTGGCCGGGATACCTCGGCGCGCCGGACGGCGAATCCCTGGCGCGGTACCGCGAGGTCGGCTGCCTGTACTCCTGCTACGAAAGCAACGGCTACGGCGCGAAGCTGGAGGACATCGCGAACGAAATCGGAATTCCCTACGAGGTCTGGACCCCGAGAAAGATGCGGGCGAAGCTCCCGGTCATCGATGCCGGGGAGTACTTCCCGGCAAAGAGGGCGGACGATCCGGAATTCGGAAAGGCCGCCGGCGAAATGCGGTACATGCTGTTCTTCCCGAAGGCGGGCTTCGTCAGCGACCCGCAGCTCGCCACACTGAACATCGCAAGCGCCGCCGAGCGGAAGGGCGCCGAAATCCTTCTCAACAGGCGGGTGGTCGGAATCCTCAAATCCGGCGGCAGGGCGTCGGGCGTCAGGCTCGACACGGGCGAAGCCGTGCATGCGCCGGTCGTCGTGAACGCGTCCGGACCGCATTCCTACAAGGTCAACGAGCTGGCCGGCGTTGCGGAAGGAATGAACATCGGCACGAAAGCCCTCCGGGTCGAGGTGGCGCACGTGCCGTCCCCTCAAGGTTTCGATTTCGAGAATTGCGGATACATCGGCTCCGACGCGGACATCGGCGGATATTGGCGCCCGGAAGTCGGCAACAACATCCTGATCGGGAGCGAGGAGCCGGATTGCGACGAGCTCGAATGGGTCGACCCGGACCAGTACGACACGGAGTTGACGGAACAGGCCCGCCAGCAGGCCTTGCGCGCGGCGCAGCGCTTCCCGTCAATGGGCATACCGAACTCGGTCCGCGGAATCGTGGACCTGTACGACGTGACGGACGACTGGATCCCGATTTACGACTGCTCGGATCTCGCGGGCTTCTACATGGCGGTCGGAACCAGCGGCAACCAGTTCAAGAACGCGCCGGTCGTCGGAATGATGATGAACGGGCTCATCGAATACTGCGAATCAGGGCGCGACCACGACGCGGAGCCCTACCGGTACCCGCTTCCGAACATGGATTACACGCTGGACATGGCGTACTGCAGCCGGAAGCGCGAAATCAATCCGGAGAGCAGCTTTTCCGTTGTGGGGTGAGGCAGGTGCCTAGCGGCGGGCGAGCGCCGAACTTCCGATTGCTGCCGCGGACCGCCGGCCGGCAGGAATTCGTCGGCGGCAGGCGCCCGTGAAGGAGCGGGCCATCAGCCGCTTGGCGGAGTTCGCCGCCCGCACGCCGGCATCCGGCGTTCCCGTCGAATTGAAGGACCGCGCCAGCGACTGCGTGCTTGACGCAGCGGGCGCGGCCGCCGCCGGATTTGAACGTGCCGGTCCGCGGGCTGTGCGGAACGCAATGATTCCGATGTCCGCCTCCGGGAATTCGGCGGTCTGGTTTTCCGGCCTGCGGGTTGCGGCAATCGCGGCGGCAGGATCGAATGCCGCCGCCGCGACCGCGCTTGACGTGGATGACGGCCATCGAAGGTCGGCAGGCCATCCGGGCGCGGCCGTCGTGAGCGCCGCGTTGGCGGGAGCGGAAGAGAGCGGCGCGGACGCGGACCAGCTGCTGGCATCGGTCGTGATCGGCTACGAGGCGTCGGTCCGGATCGCGCTCTCTAGAAACCCCGGCCATCATCCGTCCACGGCCAGCGGGCGCTGGTGCGGCGCCGGCGCCGCGGCAGCCTACGCACGCCTGCGCGGAGCCGATCCCGCTGTCATGGCCGACGCGATCCTGATCGCGGAACAGCACGCTCCCCGCGTTGCCGCCGCGCAGCACCACGGCTTCGCCGGATCGGACGTCAAGGAAGGCATTCCGTGGGCCGTCGTCTCCGGAATGACGGCGGTTCTGTTCGCGGAGAACGGCTTCAACGGCTACCCGTCCGCGTTCGACCAGAACGTGCTTTACGATCCCGTCCGCCTCACGAGCGATCTCGGCACCTTCTCGGCAATGGGCGGCCTGTTCTTCAAGCCTTACGCATGCTGCCGGTGGATCCATGCCGCGATCGATGGGGCGCTCGCCCTTTGCCGCGACAACCAGGCCCGCGCCGCGGACATCGCGGAAATCGAAATCCGCACGTTCGAGCGCGCGGCGAAGCTTGGGAACGATCCGGCCCCGCAAACTGAAAGCGACGCCCAGTTTTCCATTCCGTTCTGCGTCGCGGCGGCGGTCGTGCGCGGTCCGGAATCCCTGCTGCCGATGGATCCCGCGCTCATGTCGGACCAGGACGTGCTCGACTTGGCAGGCAGAATCCGCGTGGAATTCGACGACGAGATGGAGTCGATGTTTCCGGCGCTGGCACCGGCGAGGGTCGCGATGCGCAAGGGGCGCCGACGGCTCAGCAAGCTCGTGAAGCATCCCTTCGGAGATCCCGGACACCCGATGGTCCGCAAGGAAATCCAGTCGAAGTTCAGCGCGCTTACCGCGGGCGTGCTCAATGCGGAACGGCGCCGGTCACTGATCGGCGAGCTCGCAAGCGACCGCATGTCGGCCGACTCGCTGTCCGGAATGCTGGCAGCGGAACTTGAAGCAGCGGCAAAGGAACCGAAATGACAGACGACCGCACGGCGCCGAAGGGCGTGTTCGCCGCGGTAGCCACGCCGGTGGACCGCAATTTCGATATCTCGAAGGAGCTTCTGGTCGAGCATTGCCGGTGGCTGCTCGCGTCCGGCTGCGACGGCCTCGCGCCTCTCGGCACGACCGGCGAAGCGAACTCGCTGAGCGCGGCGCAGCGCCGCGAGGTCATCGAAGCGATGGCGACGGCTGGAATCCCGATGGAGCGCATGATCGTGGGCACCGGCTCGACATCGTTCCGCGACGCGGCGGAACTTGCCGAAGTCGCGCTGGACGCAGGCGCGAACGGGCTGCTGATGCTGCCGCCCTTCTATTACAAGAACCCGCCCGAAGACGGGCTGTTCCGGTTCTTCGCGATGTTCGCCGAAGCGCTCGGCGCCCGGTCGCCGCGAATTTTCCTTTACCATTTTCCGCAGATGTCGGCGGTGCCATTCACCCTCGGCCTCACCCGTCGGCTGAGGGAAGCGTTTCCCGGCGTGTTCGTCGGCATCAAGGACAGCAGCGGCGATTTCGAGAACACCAAGGCGTTCATCAGCGCGTTTCCAGGATTCGAAGCGTTTTCGGGTTCGGAAGTGCTCGCCGCCGCCAATCTGGACGCCGGAGGATGGGGCTGCATTTCGGCGACAACGAACGTTACCGCTCCGGTCGTGGCGGCGCGCATCGGGGAAACCGACACCGGAGTTCGCCGTCAGCTCGACAGCCAAATCGATGCCCTGCGGAACGCGATTTCCTCGGTGAACAACGTCAGCGGCACGAAGGCCGTCCTGTCGGAGTACCGCCGACAAAGGGACTGGGCGCGGACGCTTCCGCCGATTCCTGAACTGAACGAGGCCGACGGAAGGAAGCTCGCCGCCGAACTCGACAGCGTCGCCAGGCTCCGGCAGCATTTCTGACCCGCTTCGCGAGAAGCTACGGCTGCTTCGCCGGAACTGCCTCCCAGTCAGGTTTCGACGCTCAGGATCCGTTCAAGCGGCTTCTTGATCTTGGCCGCCTTGGGGATCGTTGCGTCCGCAGCCGGGTGTCCGACAGCGATGATCATGGCCGGCTTCTCAGACGGCGGCCGCCCGAGCAGGCCGTTGAGGAATCTCATCGGGTTCGGCGTATGGGTCAGCATCGCCAGACCGGCGTGATGGAGCGCGGCCAGCAGAAAACCCGTCGCAATGCCGACGCTCTCCGGGACGTAGTAGTTCTTGAAGCGGGCGCCGTCGTCGAAGTGCCCCCATCGCTGAGCAAACACGACGATCAGCCAAGAGGCGGCCTCGAGATGCGGCTTGTCGGAATTCGTGCCCATCGGCTCCAGCGCGGCGAGCCATTCGTCCCCGGCACCTCCGGCATAGAACTTCCTTTCCTCGGCCTCCGCCGCCGCGCGGATCCGGCGCTTCGCCGCCGGGCTTGAGACCGCGACGAAATGCCAAGGCTGGTGGTTTGCGCCGGACGGCGCGGTTCCGGCCGTCCGCACGCACTCCTCAATGACCGGGCGCGGCACCGGCCTGTCCGAAAAGTCGCGGATCGTATGGCGTCGCCTCATGAGGTCACGAAAGGCACCGGCCCTCTCGAGCATCTCGCCATCCGGGAAGTCCGCCCGGTCGGGAAGATCGATCGGCTCGTAGGCGATCTCGCCGCGCTGGAACATGCCCGGGACTCCTTCCGACGATTCACTCCAGCGGAGGCGCGCCGCCGGATTCCCTGCCTTTCGCGATGTACTCCTCGAGGAGGCCATCCGCCTGTTCCCCCGTCGGCGGCGGAACGAAATTGGCCAGCGTCGCTTTCCACGTTTCCGTCGCTCGCTCCGCCGAGGTCCTGCAGCCGGATTCCGTCCAGTTCCCGAAATTGCTCAGATCGGCAATCAGGGGATTGTAGAACGCTGTCCGGTAGCGCTCCATCGTGTGGGCGGCGGCGAAGAAATGGCCGCCGGGCTTGACTTCGCGGAGCGCATCGAATCCGATTTCCGCATCGTCGGCGCGGAAATTGCCGGCAAGCTCCGCGATCATCTGGAGCGACTCAACGTCATTGATGAACTTTTCGTAGCCGAAGGTAAGCCCGCCTTCGAGCCAGCCCGCCGCGTGCAGCGTCACGGTCGCATTGGCCATCAAGGCTCCCCATAGCCCCATGACCGTTTCGTTGGCGGCCTGCATGTCGGGGGTATTGGCGGCCGACCCGCTTGCGGACCGCCAAGGAAGATCTATCCGGCGCGCGAGCTGGCCGGAACCGATCTGCATCATGACATGCTCCGGCGTTCCGAAAGCGGGCGCTCCGGATTTCATGTCCACGTTGGAGCTGAAGCCGCCGTAGCTCACGGGCGCGCCCGGCTTGGCCAGCTGCGACAGCGCGATGCAGGCCAAGGCTTCGGCGTGCTGGAGCGTCAATGCGCCCGCGACGGTGACCGGCGCCATGGCGCCCGCGAGGCAGAACGGCGTGATAATCGACATTTGCCCGGCCCTGGCGAAATCGATAACGCCCTGCGCCATCGGCCGGTCGAGCAGCCTGGGCGAGTTGGTGTTGATCACCGTGATGATCCATACGCCGCTGGCGAATTCCGCGTCATCCAGTCCGTGCGCCAGCCGGATCATGTCGAAGCATTGCTCCACCTGCTTCGTGCCGCGCGAGTAAGCGAAGGCAGGCTTGTCCCCGTATGCCAGCTGCGCGCGCATCATGTCGTAGTGCCTGAACTGGACGGGCACATCCTGCGGCTCGGCGGAGGGCCCGAACATGTGGATTACGTCGAAGGACTGGGCCAGCTTGATGGTTTCATCGTAGTCCCGCAGCGATCCGGGCCGGCGCCCGCGCTCGAAGTCGGTCGCGTTCGGGCACCCTGCGCCGGCCATGAAGATCATCGAGCCTTCCTCGTAGTCCAGCTCCCGGTCCGGGTTGGCCGCCCGCAGGCGGATGGATCTCGGCGGAAGCCTGAGGGCCGCCTCCACGATGTCGCGCCCGATGCGGACGGTTTCGCCTTCGACGCTTGCCCCCGCTTTGGCGAACAGATCGCGCGCCTCGGGAAGCAGGATTTTCATCCCGAGCTCCTCAAGGACTCTGAGGGCCGTGGAATGGAGGTTTTCGACTTCGTCGTCGGTGAAGGCGTCCTGCGGGCGGAACGGATGCCGAAGCCGCCTGTAATCCGTTTTGCGGATTGCGGCAGGAGCCGCTGTAGCACGTTTCCGGCCGCGTCGACGCAACCCATTTTGCTTAGCCATATTCCAAGTACACGCCGGGACCGCAAAGCCGTCAAGTACTGTCCGAACCTGTTCAAAGTTCGATTCCCTTGGCACGGCACTGGATCGCTCCCAGATGCCATAGGGCTTTGCCGCCGCCCGCCGCCGAATACGGATGCCCGCCTGAGACAAAGATGCATCGATACCGCAACTCCCGGCTGTGCAGCCTGCGTCGCAAGCCATTCCAGAAGTCGGAGCCCAACAAATCGATCTTGAAGTTCGAGACGCTTGTCCTTCAGCGTCTCCACCGACTCTCGCTCCACGCAACCGACACCACGGCGCACGATCAGTAAAGTTCAGCTTCACGCACGGAACCAAATCCCTTGACATACCGGGTCCTTATAAAATTGGCTGCTCCTCGACGAAAACCAATGCACCATAAACCGATTAGTCGCCGCACTAGATAAATGAACGTCTTTTATATCCGAGTATCTATTCTACAATGACAGTTTGTGCCCTTGCAACAAGTTCATCGACGCTTTTGATAGCCGCATTAGCCGCCACAGGCTTGATATGCGGTTTCAACTGGCTCAGCCGAGCACCTCGCACATGCACGGCTGGATCTGTGTATCTTTTACTCCGCAAAATATATAATCCAGTTGTTAACCCTTCAAGCTCATCTACATTCTTCGACGCAAGCTCCCGAACCACAAACTCAATTTGTCCATCCAACCTGCAATGCAACTCATCATCTTCCCTAAAAAAGTCTTCCCCAAGTTTTGTAACCCGAATCCTTGGCCGGAACCCCCATTCCGGAACCAGCTCAACGAGCGCGCAACTATGAACTTCGGCAATCAAGTACGACAGATCAAAAGAAAATGGCCCATACTTGTACAATACAAAATTCCACTGAAAAGAAATTTCCATCAACTCTTGCAACAAATACACATTCTTCTGAATATGGGTCTCGCCACACCAACTATCGCTTTCCCACATTTTGTTCATCGTACGCAAAACCAACGAAACCGCATGCCGATATTCCATCGTTATCCTCCGATTTTTGCATTTGTTTTGGATCGATAGCCTTGGCCGCTCAGCCAGTTCATGACCTGTTCATATATCGATCCGTCAGCGTAAATTCGAGAAACCGCCGCCACGAGCGGCATACCCAGCAACTCCGATAAATTTATTGACGACACCGTGCTATCGCCATTGACCAGTACTGGCATATCTCGCATTTGACTTTTCTCGACAAAATGATCCATTCTCAATGAGCTCTCCGCAAATTTTGTAATTAATTCGCGATAAACCGATTTTACACCACCACCACCTATTTCGGCAGCATTCCACGCCGGCGCATATACGACTTTGAAATGATTTCTTTTAACAATGCGCTGCGCATGAACGCTGCTTGCATTCCCGCAACCTTGAGAATGATAAAGGGCCGCATTCACTTCGTTGTCCGTTAAACTAAGCAATTGCTCAGCATCTCTGGTAAACCGCTTGTTCGGCAACCATTCAACCAGAAAGTCGGCCAAATGTATATCGTATATCCTACGAATTGCGTGAAGATAAACCTGCTTGTACATATAGTATCTCGCAATACCTAGTGCCTCAACCGCATGTATTCCACCTAATTCTATTCCAAGTTCCGGCGTTATACCTTCCGCTGAACCTCCGGCTTCGCCACCCTCAAGAATCCGAATGCAGTCGATTAATCGGAAATGATCGAATTTGCCATACGCAACACCTATGTGATATGAATCGCGCAACAAATAATCCATTCTGTCGGCACCTAGGCGTTGTCAATAATGATATTTGACATAATTCGTTCCCAATTTGAGAATTCAATATCTTCCGCGATGTCCATTCCTACCGCTAGTTTCATTACATGCGCCGGAATGATTGGAGGGATTAAATTCAAAAATATTTCTTGCAGTTCAGAACTTTCAATAATTTTCATTGTAAAATGCTCATGCTTTGTGCCGAAATCCAATAGGCGATGCTCCGCTGCATGAGAATACGGTAGGTGGCCAATATCATGGCATAATGCCGCCATTCGTAGCACTCTGCGCCAGTATGTCAATTTTTCGGGATCTCTCAGTTCTGGGAGAAGTGTACGAATTCTATCGGTAACGTTGTTTGGGTTTGTAATCACATCGAACACTCTGCTCGCAAGCTCCATTACTCCTAAAGAATGTTCAAATCGCTTGTGCGACGCGCCAGGATAAACCTGAAATGTTAGTGCAAGTTGATGGATGTGACGCAACCGTTGCAGTGGCCTTGAATTGAGGAGCGCCCTTTCGTCGTTATTCAATCTAATAAAGTTGTGAATTGGATCCCTTATTTCATGTATGATTTTTGACATCGCTAATTTTTCCTTGAACGGCCCGAGGGCCGATGTGCGGCCTTCATGGGTGCGCGAGCCCGCAATTCGCCAGAATCTCTGGCGCAGAAGTAGCGACGGCGCTTGGAACGCGTAATCCCCGGTGTTGCGTTCCGTCGCTGCATCGGATGCCTAGACAAGTGCTGCATGTGATTCGCAAATCGATACTTCATCCATGTGCGTCGCATGAACATTACTCGAACGCAATGGCCGGGGCCGATTTATTTTTCACTGTCGCCGGCTCTTCTTCTGTTCGGTTCGCGGGGGTCGATACTCGATCGTTGAAGGAACGCTTCCGCTGGCCAGCCAAGCCGTTGCCGCGGATGGATTTTCTTTGAGGAATGAAGCTCGTCGGTGGTGCCGACACTGGCAGTGCCGGAGATCCCCGGCCCGCGACTCAGCTCAGCTGCGACACGACGTCCTGAATTCGCAGGCACGCACGCTCAAGCAAATCGTCCGATTTCGCAAAACAGAGCCGGAAGTGGCCGGGCGTCCCGAATTCGCTCCCCGGCACGACAGCTACGCCTGCAGTGTCCAGCAAATGCCCGCAGAAGCCGCCGTCGTCCTCAAGCACGGTTCCATCCGGCGCGGTTGCTCCGAGCAGCTCTGCGCAATTCACGAAATGGTAGAACGCGCCCTCCGGCTGGGACAGGGACAAGCCGGAAATCCGCGAAAGAATTTCGCAAACGAGATCCCTGCGGCGCTCGTACGCATCGCGCCACGCTGCCAGAAAATCCTGCGGCCCGGTCAGCGCCGCCAGCGCGGCCGCTTGGCCGACCGACGAGGCGTTGGTCGTCGACTGACCTTGCAGCTTGACCATCGCAGCGATCAGATCCTGCGGACCGGCTGCGTATCCGATCCGCCATCCGGTCATGGCATGCGACTTCGAAACGCCGTTCACCGTGAGGATTCGATCCGCGAGGTCGGGCGCGGCTTCGGCCATCGTGGCGAACCGCGCCTGCCCGAATACGATCTTCTCGTAAATGTCGTCGCTGATGACGCAAACGCCCGGACGTCTGCGCACGACTTCAGCGAGGGCCGCAAGCTCCTCAATGCTGTAGACGGCGCCGGAGGGATTGCCGGGCGAATTCAGAATGACCCAGCGGGTTCGAGGGCCTATCGAGGCGGCAAGCGCATCAGGCAGCAGCTTGAACCCGGCAGCTGCATCGCAGGCCACGACGACAGGCGTTCCGTCCGCGATCCGGACCATTCCGGGATAGCTTACCCAGTAGGGCGACGGAATCACAACTTCGTCCCCCGGGTCCAGAGTCGCCAGAAGCGCATTGAAAATCAGCTGCTTCGCGCCTGTGCCGACAACCACGTTCGCGGGATCGCTTTGCAGCGAATTCTCCGTCCGCAGCTTTTCAGCCGCGGCCGCGCGAAGCTCCGGGATTCCCGCTACCGACGTGTAGCGCGTCTGCCCATGCAACGCCGCCTTGTGGGCTGCTTCAACGACATGCGGCGGCGTGTCGAAATCAGGCTCGCCTTCGCCGAGTCCGAACACCTCGCGGCCGGCGGCCTTCAGATCCCTGGCGATCTGGCTCAGCTTCACCGTTCCGGACTCGGGCGCCCGGGATATTCTTTCGCTGATTTTCAGGAAGCGCTCCGATGCGCGTGAACGTCGCGCAGCCAGCCTTGTCGGCGCCTGCCACCTCGGCCGTTCCGTGCCCTGCAGGGCATGGGCGCGACCGGCGCGCTCCAGCCAGAACGACAACCGCCGCCCCCGGATGTTCGGAACCCGGAAGGCGGCGGAAAAGAACTGGTGGAGGTTGGCAGCCTAATCGGTCACACCAACTCCAACTGCCGAAATCGAATGATCAGCTGACCTTGTCCATGGGCTCGTCCTCGGACATGTCCATGTCTTCCATTTCCATTTCCATCTCGGCGTCCATGTCTGCGTCGTCATCCATCATGGCGCAGCCGCCAAGCATCAAAAGGGCAACAGAGCCGCACGCGAGCGCACGCTTAAGTGCTAGAGTCATGTTCTCGTTCCTTCCATCTGGAGTTTTCCGCTAACTCTCTAATGCAACATGCTAAGACATGAGTTCCGATTGCGCAACATGTGTTTTGGGGGTGCTGCGGCGGGCGGCTCACCCGTTCACTTGGCCGCTCTTGAACGACAATCGAAGAAACAAGTACCTGTTGTACTTGCAGAACGCCTCCTTGCTCCGGTCCCGCCCGTGCAGCCGGTGCCCGAGCCTTGCCCGCTTTCGTCGGCCGACAGCGGCCCGGAACGCGGCGGCGGCAATCCCGTGCCGCAGCGGAAAGGCCGCTTTCAGCCCGCCATCGACGAGCCGCAGCGATCTTCCAATGAGATTCAGAAAGTCCTGTTCAAGCTCCACCGACGGCGCGACGCCTTCCGTGACGTCCGCTTCCGAAACGACTCCGAACGGGCTTTCCGCGATTGCGGCGCGGAATGCCGACAGCCGATGCCCTCCGCCAACCAGGCCCTTGTCCGGGGAATGGTCCTGCCCGAATGCCTCGGTTCGGAAACAGTCGGCGATCAGCACTGAGCCGTCGCCGTTTGCAATCTCAGCCGACTTCCCGAGCGCGACATCAATCGGTATGTACTGGAAGCTTTCGGAAAACAGCACGATGTCGAAGCGCCGGCCGGCGTCGAATTCCTCGAACCTGCAGTGATGGACGGCGGCCGACGGCGCGTTGGCAACGCACCTTTCCGCCAGGAACGCGCTCGGAACGACGATTTCGACTTCGTGCCCGAGCTCGGACAGGTCGCGGGCCGTTTCGCCCGCGCCGCCGCCCACATCAAGCACGCTCAAGCGGCTGGGCGGAAGCATGCCCAGCAGCTTCCTCGTATACGCCTGCTGGGCTTCAAGCAGGTTCCCCGCGCACGGCTCAAGCCCGCCTTCCCAAAGGCCGTAGTGCAGATGTTCCCGGCCGGTGAGGAATTTTGCCATCGAGACTCCGATTTCGAGCGCCAAGGATTTCGTGTCGATTTTGCCGCGCAAGGAGGGCATCAGCGCACGCGTGTCGTCCAAAGGCATCCCGGACGGCGGTTCAAGGCGCAGTTCATCAAGCTAAAGCAGCGGGCCGAACGCTAGAAACACCTTCTCATAGACGCGCCGCTTGAAAGGAACCGCATAGTTGACGAGCTCGTCAGGATGCAGCCACCTCCATTCCGAGAATTCCGGCTCTTCCGTGTCAATGTCAATCTGGGCGTCGATGCCGACGAATCGAAACAGGAACCACTTCTGCTTTTGGCCCCGGAACTTCCCGCCCCATAGCGAAGGCACGAGGCTGTCGGGAAGGTCGTAGCGCACCCACCGGTCGATGCTCGAAACCGGCTCCACCAGCGATTGGACGACCCCGGTCTCCTCGCGCAGTTCACGCAGTGCCGCCGACTTCGGGCTTTCGCCGGGGTCGATGCCGCCTTGCGGCATTTGCCAAGCGTCGCGCGCGCCATCGATGCGCCTGCCTGCGAAGACTTCTCCGCGCTTGTTGCACAGCATGATTCCGACGCACGGCCTGTACGGAAGCTTGTCGTAGCCGACCGGGGCGGGCGCGATGCCCATGCGGACGGCTTCCTTCGAGGCATTCGCCCGAAGGGCCTACCTCGTAGCCGACAACGTGGAGAGCCCGTTCAGGAGGTCGATGGCGTAAGCCATCTGGGAATCGCTGCGGCGCAGTTCCGCCATCGCTTCAAGCCGCTCCTGTTCGCGCGCAACGGCCTCTTGGTCATCAATCAGGCTGTCGCTTTCCAAGCTGCTGTCGAGATCGGCCTCGGAAAAGAAGGACTGCTCCTCGTCCTCCAATTCCTCGTCCTCGGCCGCCGGAATCTGTCTCTGGATTACAATGTCCGGAAGTATCCCCTGGGCTTGGATCGACCGTCCCTCCGGCGTGTAGTAGCGCGCCGTCGTCAGCCGGAGCGCCCCGAACTCTTCAGACAGCGGAACGATCGACTGCACGGAACCCTTGCCGAAGCTTTTCGTTCCAATCACGACGGCCCGGCCATGGTCCTGAAGCGCGCCGGCGACGATTTCGGAGGCAGACGCGGAGCCGCCGTTGATCAGCACGACAATCGGCAATCCGTTGAGAAGGTCGCCGTTCTCAGCCTCGTATCGCTTGGCGCCCTGCCCGTCCCGCCTTCGGATGGAAACGATTTCGCCGGTCTCGAGGAACGCGTCCGAAACCTCGACCGCTGTGGTCAGCAGCCCGCCGGGATTGTTCCGCAGATCCAGAACCGCGCCGATGACCTGGTCCGTCCCGCCCGCTTCGCCGAGCGTCTCGGGAAGCCCGGTTTCGATGTTGTTCATCGTCTGCTCGTTGAACGACGTGATCCGGATCACGACGACATCATCCTCTAGGCGCACTCTTGCGCTCGGGGTCTTGATCGTCGCCCTTGTGATGACCACGTCGAACGGCGCATCCTCCCCCTCTCTTTCGATCGTGAGCGTGATGTCGGACCCGACGGGTCCGCGCATCTTCTTGACCGCTTCGCTGAGCGTCAGGCCTAGCACCGGGTCGCCGTCGAGCTGCGTGATGAAATCTCCCGGCTGCAGCCCGGCCTCGGCGGCTGGCGTGTTGTCGATGGGAGATATCACTTTGATGTAACCGTGCTCCTGAGTGACTTCGATTCCGAGCCCGCTGAACTCCCCCGACGCCTGCTCGTCGAGCTTTTCCATCGCCGCGGGCGACAGGTAGGAGGAATGCGGGTCAAGCGACGAGAGCATTCCGTTGACAGCGCCCTCGGTGAGCTCAGTCTGATCGACCTCTTCCACGTAGTTGTCCCGCACCTGCTCGAAGATCGTGATGAACAGGTCCAGATTTTCGTAAACCGTTCGTTCCTGCAGCGAATCCTGGGCGATCAGCGGGGCCGAAACGTAGACGGTTGCAGCGGCGCCGACGGCGCCGCCGAGCAGAAGTGCAGTAAGCGTTCTCATGGTCCGATCTTCGATTTCGCAGTTTGAGCCGAATTGCCGCGTCCTGTTGCGGGAGGGTCGCGTCCCGCGCGGTCAATCCTGATTCCGATGGCTTTCCAATTCGCATGCGCGGAGCGCGCCTTCAAGGCATGGCCGCTTCACACTGCAGCGAACCGGCGACCGCGCGCCGCAACAGCCGGGGTTTTTATCACTGCGGCAGGGGACCCGCAAACGAAACGGGCGCCCCCGGCGGAAGCGGTCGGCGTTCGAGGGAATTCCCCGCCCGCACCCGGCGGGCCTTCATTCAACACGGAAAATGAGGCTTTCGCCGGTCATTGCGGGGGATTTCGGCAGCCCCATCAGTTCAAGCAGCGTCGGAGCCAAGTCCGAAAGCCTGCCGTCGCGCAGACGCGCGCCTCCCTCCCCGCCGACAAGGATCGCCGGAACAGGGCTGGTCGTATGCGCAGTGTGCGGCCCGCCTGTTTCCGGGTCGATCATCAGTTCGCAGTTTCCGTGGTCGGCCGTGACGATCATCGCGCCGCCCGCTTTCCGGATCGCGCGCACGGCGCGGCCCAGTCCCTTGTCGACGGCTTCGCAGGCCTTCACTGACGCCTTCAAGCTGCCGGTGTGGCCGACCATGTCCGGGTTGGCGAAATTCGCGACAACAAGATCGAAGCCGTCCAGGATTGCCGACGACAGTCGATCCGCCACTTCGGCGGCGGCCATTTCAGGAGCAAGGTCGTAGGTGGCGACTTTCGGGCTCTGCGCCATGTGCCGCGCCTCGCCGCGCTCCAGCCGCTCCTTCCCGCCGCTGAGGAAGAAAGTCACGTGCGGGTACTTCTCCGTTTCGGCGACCCGGAACTGGGTCCGGCCGTGACTTGCCACCCACTCGCCGAGCGCGCCCGCGATTTCCGGCTTTTCGAACAATGCGCCGAGCCATGGCTTCCGGTCCTCGAAGTAGGCCACCATCCCGAGCATGGCCGACAGCCGCCGCCGATTCGAGACATCGAATTCGCGAAACCCGGGGTCTGCGATCGCGGCCGCGATCTGGCGCATCCTGTCGGAGCGGAAGTTCGCCATGAAGAACCCGTCCCCGTCGCCCGCACCCGCGTAATCCCCGATCACGGAAGGCAGGATGAATTCGTCGGTTTCGCCGCGCGCCTCGGCCGCTTCAACGGCATCCAGAACGGTAGGCGACCGCTCTCCGCGGCCGAGGACGATGGCCTGCCAAGCCCTTTCGACCCGGTCCCACCGCCGGTCCCGGTCCATTCCGAAATACCTACCGCCCACGGTCGCGATCCGAACGCCTTCCGGCAAGCCATCTTGCAAGCGGCGCAAGTGTTCCGCGGCCTGGCCCGGCGGAGTGTCGCGCCCGTCGGTCAGCGCATGAACCCAAACATGAAGCCCGGAAGCCGCCAAAGCCCGTGCGGCTTCGACCACATGCGTCCCGAGCGCGTGGACGCCGACCTCCGAAACCAGCCCGACGACATGCGCCCGCCCGCCGGAAGCCAATACCGCGCTCTCGAATTCGCGCAGCGCCGGTGCCGTACGGAACTCGCCGCTCGCGATCGCGGAGCTGATGCGCTGCATCTCCATCAATATCGTGCGCCCGGCGCCAATGTGCAGATGGCCGACCTCGGAGTTGCCTATGCTTCCTTCCGGAAGCCCGACCGCATCCCCGTGCGCCTTCAGCCTCGCGTTCGGGCACTCCGCCATCAGCTCGTCGAAGACGGGCGTGCGGGCGAGCGCCTGCGCGTTTCCTTGGCGTTCGCTTCTCAGCCCCCAACCGTCGAGGACGCAGAGGACGACCGGCTTGAACGCCGCCGCTTCGCGTTCGTTGGCCGCGCCCGAGATGGGCCGATTCAGATCAGTCCCGATGGTACGGCCCTCCGCCGAGAATTGTGGCAGCCCTGTAGAGCTGTTCCGCGAGCATCACCCTCGCAAGCTTGTGCGGGTACACCAAATTCCCGAGCGAGACAGAGGTCTCAGCGAATTCCGCCCAGCCGCCGAGTCCGCTCGGCCCCCCGATCACGAACGTCAACTCCTTCGCTCCGCCGCCTCTCCAGCCGTCCAGCATATGCGCGAACCCCGCGCTGGTCGGCGAGGCGCCGCGCTCGTCGAGCAGGCAGACCACCGAGCCGGGAGACCGGCCGCCGAGAAGCTTTGACAGCGGGGCCCCGCGAGCTCTCCGGTTCGGGTCGAACTCGACCACCTCGGAAGGGCCGAGGCCGATGTTTCGTCCGAGCTTGTCAAACCGTTCCAGATAACGGTCGGTCAATTCCTTTTCAGGTCCGGACCTCAACCGGCCCGCCGCGCAGATTCTGACGCGCATTCAGCGCGCTGCGGCATCCGCGCCAGGATCCATCCACATCTTCTCAAGCTGGTAGAACTGGCGCACTTCCGGCCTGAAAACGTGCACGATCACGTCGCCGGCGTCTATGAGGACCCAGTCGCCGTGCTCCTTTCCCTCCACGCGGGTAGGAAGCGCCAGATCATGCTTGATCCTGTCGATGAGCTTCTCGCTAATCGACGTCACTTGGCGAGTGGACCGGCCGGAGGCGACCACCATGTAGTCGGCCATTTCGGATTTGCCGTGCAAATCGATGGATACAACATCCTCGGCATTATCGTCGTCGAGCGATTTGAGAATGTGGCCCAACAGCTTGTCGCCGGATGCGCGGGTTCGGGAATCCGTGGACAGGATCCCGACTGCGGCCGGAGCTTCGGCCGCCGATGTCTCATTGGACAGAACAGTTTCCTCCTTTCCAGCTTTCGCCGCGGTCGCGGCGGATGAAGGATGCCGATTCGCATATGTGGACG
This sequence comes from Paracoccaceae bacterium, assembly GCA_965203795.1. Lineage (GTDB taxonomy): Bacteria > Pseudomonadota > Alphaproteobacteria > Rhodobacterales > Rhodobacteraceae > CBDBBY01. The sequence continues at coordinate 3,091,533 of OZ241915.1, forward strand.
CAACAGAAAATATTCAAGCCGCCCGCCGCGGCGAGCGGAACCAGCGCCGGTCGGTCATTGTCTGACCACCAGCTCCTCCAACCCGTGGAAGTGATAGCGGTCCGCATATCTCGGCGGCTCGGCAAATCGGAGTTCCGGGAACCGGCTGAACAACATTTGAAGAGCCTTCGCGATCTCCAGCCGGGCCAGCGGCGCGCCCACGCAGAAATGGATTCCGGCGCCGAAAGCGACGTTGGCGGATATCCGACGGCTTGGTTCGAAACTGCCCGGGTCCGGAAACGCGTCCGGATCGCGGTTGGCGGCGCCCAGCAGAAGCGCAACGGTATCGCCTCTTTTGAACTTCCGGCCGAACGCTTCCAAGTCCTGCTTGGCGTGACGCTCGAACATGTGGAGGGGAGGATCGAACCTCAGGACCTCCTCGACGGTCGCGGCGACGGCTTCCGGCGCGATGAGTTCGGCAGGACGCCGTCCGGATTCGATGATCGCCTTGACGCCGTTCCCTATCGAATACGCCGTCGCCTCGTGGCCCGCATTCAGCAAAAGAATGCAAGTCGATGCCATCTCGTCCTCAGTCAGCTTGCTGCCGTCTTCCTCGGCGGCGATCAGCGAGCTGATCAGATCGCCGGCCGGCCGTTCCCGCTTCTTCCGGATCTCGTGCCGGATGAACTCGGAAAACTCCACTGCCGCCTCGGCGGCGCCTTCCTCCGACGACCTGTCCCGGCCTGCCTGGTAGACGGCCACCATCCTGTGGGACCATTCGAGAAGCTGCCCCGCCATGCTTGCGGGGACACCAAGCATTCCCGCGATGACAAGGACCGGCAGCCTTTCCGCATAGGTCTTCTGGAGTTCCAAGCATTCGCCATCGAGGCCGCGGACGAGCTCGTCGGCAATGCTTTCGATCGCCGGGGCCAGATCGGACACCCTTCTGGTCGTAAACGCCTTGGAAACAAGGCCGCGCAAACGGGTGTGCTCTGGCGGGTCCAGCTCAAGCATGGAATGCCGCTCGACGTTCATGAACGGTTCAAGGTGTTCCGGCACCGGACGGCGGAATTCGTCGGGAATCTCGCGGCCCCACCGGCGATCCCTGAGAAGCGCGTTCACTGCGCGGTAGGAAACCGCGCAGACGCGGTCGTACTCAACCCAGTGGAAGAGATCGCCCGCTTGCCTGGCCAGATCGTAGAACGGGTACGGGTTCTGAACAAAGCCGTCGTCCGTCGGCGACTGCGAAAAGCTCTTCATCCGCGCGACAACCTCCATCGGCCGTTCAGCGCCGGGTTCGGAAGCGTGCGGCCGGATAGAGCGCCACCTAACATTGGTTTGCGCTTGATGCCACGAATCGGTGATTTCCGACGCAGGTTCTGGCCACCCGAATTGCGCGAACGAAGGGTATTTGGTACCGCGAACCAATGCTGAGCCGTTCGGAAATCGACGAAGCCGCGGCGATGGTCGGCAGTCGGCTGAAGCCGACGCCGCACATCGCTTGGCCGATGCTGGCGGAGGCAACCGGGGCGAAGGTCTGGGTCAAGCACGAAAACCACCTGCCCACCGGAGCGTTCAAGATCCGGGGCGGAATCACGTTCATCGGCTGGCTGAGAAAGACCCGCCCGGATTGCCTTGGCGTCGTCACGGCAACGCGCGGCAACCACGGCCAGAGCATGGCGCGCGCGGCGACGGCCGCAGGGATGGAAGCAAGAATTCTGGTCCCGCGCGGCAACTCGGCGGAGAAGAACGCGGCGATGCGCTCGTTCGGCGCCAACCTGATCGAATTCGGGTCGGACTTCGACGAGGCACGCATCGAGGCCGGAAGGATTTCCCGCGAAGAAGGCCTGTTCTTCGTCCCTCCGTTCCACAAGGAGCTGGTCAGAGGCGTTTCGACCTGCGCGTTCGAGCTGCTTTCCGATGGGCCGAAGCTGGACATTGTATACGTCCCGGTCGGGTGCGGTTCCGGGATTTGCGGGATGATTTCGGTCCGCGACGCGCTCGGTCTGGATACCAAGGTTGTCGGCGTCGTCTCGGCAGGCGCTCCGACAATCGCGCTTTCGGTCAAAGCGGGCAGGCTGGTCGAGACCAACTCGGCCAGCACGTTCGCGGATGGGGTCGCCGTCCGGGTGCCGTTCAAGGAGCCGCTGGACGTAATCAGCGGAGGTTCGGAACGGATTGTCGAAGTTTCTGAAAAGGCGATCGCGGATGCAATCCGCCTCTACTACCGGGCAACCCACAATGTCGCGGAAGGTGCCGGTGCCGCAGCTCTCGCGGCGGTGATGCAGGAGCGGGACTCGGTTCGGGGAGAGAATGTCGGCGTCATCCTGTCCGGAGGCAACATCGACACCGACTGGCTCATCAAGATCTTGACGGGTGGAATCCCCGAACCGCGCTGACGCCGCCGCAAGTTCGAGTTCCGGCTCGTCTTTGCTATTGGTTTGTTGCAAATGCCTTGTCCAATCAGGAAATTCTTAAATGGAACTGTTGATTCTTTTCTGAAGATTCAAGGCGGACACTAGACGGCACCTAGGGAACAAAAAAATGATCATTACTCCGCGGGCTCCGCCTCTTGGAGAGGAAAATGGATGCCGACAGGGGATCAGAAAGGAAATTTAATGACAGATCGATCCAATCTCGATTGTTTGCCCCTGAATAGCGGGCGGCGGGCCCGAATATCTACTCCGATCTGCCTCACCGCAGATGGTACTGGGCAGGACACCGGCGGGAGGTAAGGAGTAAGCTATAATGCTCTGCTCGTAGAAAATCTCGCAAAGGAAAAAATGTAATTAATCCGACAGTTATTCAGAAAACAGCAATTGTGACGTTACGGCTGCACACCTATTCCGCCCTCTATTCGCGTCCGAATGCCATTGTAGACATCTACCGCTACATCCTGCCCGACCTCCAGCGTCACAACTACCCCATAACGAATTTGATCATCCAGAGTACCCGTAGTCGGGCGGCAAGTTACGTTCAGCAAGAGATTTCCACCGTCAACGAAACCTGCAGCGTCATTGCCTTCCCATCTGCGATGATAAACGGAACCTCGTCCGACGGCGTTATGTGAGGGCTGGTGCTGTACGGTCTTCACGCCAATTGAAAAATTCTTGTCGCCGCCAGGACCTGCTTCAATCTTTGCCAAGCGATATGCGCGGTGGGCGGGCGTAATTGGCGTCGTCCACGCAATCGTGACGGTCAGCGCTCGGAATCCACCAAGTCCGTCAAGTTCCGGTGGAAGCGGTACCGCGAACTGATCCGTTTCCTTGGATCCAACTAAGTTCCATCCCAACAATGTTGCCCGGTTCGTCGCGCAATCGATCACCCTTTCGAACCTAGGACAGCCGAAGCCAAGAAATCGGCCAATTTCGTCGCGTTCATGCTCCCAGTGAAGCTTCGACTGTTCATTTAAGACCGATCTCAGCGTAGCCACAGTATCGCAGTCCCAACAGGAACTGTGCACAACCAAAGCTTTCAGGATTACGGCGTGGAACCTCGGATGCACCAAGGGGTGTAAAGGATTGTTCGGTAACTCTCTCAGCATTTGAAGAATGCGAAGAGAATTATGTGTTGCCAATGCGGTCGCGACACTAGTCCCGGACATGTTTGCGCTGCGATTGGTTTGACCGGTAGGGCCCGGGCTCGCAACTCCAATTCCAAAATTGCTTCCCGGAGGCGCCGTTGGTCGAACTTTGATTGGAGCATTAGTGCTGCTTGCACTAATGTATTCTGCACCCCCAGGAACAAGAATCTCAGGCTTGATTGAGCGCTTGAATCCTGTTCCCAATGCAGAGCTCATATTGGGAAGAAATGGATTCTCATGCGGATTTATGGAAAGCGGAAGAAATCCAAGTTGTTGGACATGGTCGCGGTGGGCGGCACCAACAGTCAAAGAATTAATTGCTTCGGATGGGGAAAGCAGTTGCCGATCCGCTCGGCGTTGTAGGATTGAGCGAATCATGATCGCTTGCCTATCTGATGTACTTGCGTTTTCGAATTCCATCCAATTGCTGACACCTATCAATTCCAGACGATCCAAAATGTTTCCTGCACTGACAACTATCAGAACATTGTATTGCCAAGAAACATAATCGATTAGACGAGCCCATGGACTCATTATACCCGCGAACCGCCTTTTCGGATTGCCGAGAGAGAGATTTACAAGGCAAACTCTTGGCGCAGTTGGCTCATCGCCGCCTTCGCCTTCGAACATTCGGATGAAAGCGCGCCAGATTAGGTCGATGGAAAGATTGCCCGGCGGCATGCCCTCCGTTGCACTACCGATAGGATTATACTGCGGATACATAACAGGACGAACATAGAGTTTTCCTGCAACAATCGGATCGCTTTCTGGCCCATTCAAGTCTCCATGCAATATCAAAGACGCCATGGCTGTGCCGTGGCGCTGATCAGCCGCACTGTGATATTCGTCTCCAAAGTTTTCTGGATCGTCTATCACCAATCGACCAGAAAGACAGTCATGCTGCGCCAATGGCATTCCGTCGAGAAGCGCTACTATTGGCTCACCTAGTTCATCGTGCGGCGCTTGCTCCGTCGCAAAGCCGACTTCGGCCAAATCATCAAGGTCGCCGTCAACCGGTCCTTCGACCAGCGACTGCGGCCGCAAAGACATCACATCGTCAATTGCGGCTAGACCAGATTCGGGCTGATCTATCAGGCGTCGTATCGCGGCAGATGGAAGCATTACGAGAGCAGCATGATACCAAATGGCTTCAATCGAAACACGATTTATCACCGATCCACCAATCTCCTCCAACTTAGCTGAAAAGGCGCCTTCAATGTTATTTCGACGCCGTAAGTTTCTTCTATACCAGAATTCAACCTCAAGCTGGATAGGCGAATGCGGTTCTGCCTGAAGAGTCTCTTCGAAATCAGATACAGTCTCTTCGGTCAGCCGGTCTCGGGGTCCCCAAGGGCGAACATCCACAAGATGGCCGAATACATTCGTCCATTCCGCAAAACCGTGTTCAGGCGGGTCTCCATTCCGATACCGATGCCAAAGGCTGACCAGTTGCCCCAGCGCAGCATGATCCGGCATCGTGAAATACAGACGACGCGGAACGCGCTTGTGAATAAGAGGCTGATCGTCTTTATTTCGTTCAAAAAAGATATCGTCAGATTCAGCATCCCCCTCGTCTTCGCCAAGGAATTCAAGACTAGGAACGCCGCGAATCGCCTGATAAAAATCTACGACACTACTTGCCAACTCAAACACGAGTGCACGCTCGGGCACGATTGCAGATGGGTCGTCGCGGAGGTCCGCCAGCGCATTAGGATTTCTGATCGCCCGCTCAAGCGCATCAAATCGCGGTCCTATCCTTCTTGCCTGCTGGTCAACCCCGGCGGCCGGAATTTTTTCCTGAGGAAAGCCGGTTCGTTTGGAATCGCGTATTCGTGGACGCGGCATCGCAAGGAGCGGTCGTTCAGCCATACTAGTGCGAGGGCAGGGCGCGGGATTCCCAGAGTTTCAGTTGCTCCTCAATGGTTCTCTTGAAAGGACGCTCATTCATAGCCATTACATCGCGCCGACGGACATCAAGCACAAACGCTTCTGCGTCCGCGTAGCTGGAAATATTTAGACGCTTTGCAATCATTCCAGCCGAAATGCCTTTACGCCGCTCAATCGACACAAGGAACTTTTCAAAATATTTCCTCAATTCCGTTTCGCCGGGAGCAGGCAAGTGTAAACGAAGCTGGAAACGTCGCCAAGCGGCTCGATCAAGAAGTTCTGAATGGTTTGTTGCAGCAATAACGATGGAATAACTTGGCAACTCGTCAATTTGCATCAATAGGGAAGTGACGACGCGCTTGATTTCTCCGGTTTCATGTACGTCGCCCCGTTCTTTTCCAACAGCATCAAATTCATCAAAAAAGAGAACGCAAGGAGTTGTGCGCACATAGTCGAATACGCTTTTCAATCGACTCGCAGTTTCACCCAGATAACTTCCGATCATGGCCTCATAGCGGACTATGAAGAAAGGAAACGACAACGAATGCGCTATCGCCTCCGCAAGCGAAGTTTTGCCGTTTCCAGGGGGGCCTACAAGCAGCACTCTATGTCTTGGATCGAGGCTGTGAGCACGAAGCAAGCTCGTCCTACGCTGCTCCTCAATCAATTGATCGACAGCGATTCGACAATCATTCGTCAGAATTAGATCATTGAGCTCCCGCCAAGGCGTGGTCTCGGCAACGAATTCGCGTCCCTTTTGTCCGACCCGGTTGCAGTGGCGTGCATTGGGCGGAACGCTTCCATTCGGTTTGGCAGCACTCTCTAGCCGGTCCGCCAGTATAGTATGCTGTTTGACCCGCTCTTCAGCAATTATACTATCGACCACTTTGCGAACCGAATTTGTATCTCCCGAAACGCTGGCTTTAACAAGCTTTATTAAGAGATCACTGCGCGCCATTAGATCCGCTCCCGGGATTGACTTGACGTGTCTGCTCCAATAGGTCTCCACATGATCGACTATCGCGCATTGCTAGACAGGGCGCCAGAATAAAATTTGCACCGATGCAGAATTCACTGTGATTACGGTTTGTGCCCATTCAGCAACCTGTTCCTTTCCTTTGCAAATCGGCTCCAGTATCGTGATCCCAGCAATTGCCAATCACAAGGGTTGTCGTAATCCGCACGAATCAAAATCCTATAGCGTCGGCTGCTGATTCCCCATTTGGGCGAAGGCTTCGTAGCTGTTCGGCACCACGATATACCGATTCGGCTGCGGTTGAAATCCCGTCATGCTGCTTTCGCAGTCTGAGCGGATTAATTTCGGCCGATTCCTTACGCCCTTCTGTCGCATTACCGGGCTGCGGCGGCTCGCAGAGGCAGGGCGAGCACGCAGGAGAGCAGGTGTTCCCGCCCGGCAGGGCTCGAACGCCGTTTCGAACGTGCACGGCGCTTCGCCGACCGGCTCGATATCTATGACCTGACCAGTTTTTCGTATTCCTCGGCGATCGAGCGGGTCAGCGGGCCGACATCGAAATTGTAGTCGCCGATGCTGCCCACAGGCGTGACCTCGGCCGCCGTTCCCGTAAGCCAGCACTGCTCGAAGCTCTCCAGTTCGTCCGGGAGTATATGCCGCTCCCGCAGCTCGACACCGCGGGCCTTCAGCAGGCGGATCACGGTCTGCCTGGTAATGCCGTCCAGAAAGCAGTCCGCCAGCGGCGTGTGAACGACGTCGCCCTTCACGAAGAAGATGTTCGCGCCGGTCGCCTCCGCGACGTAGCCGCGATAGTCCAGCATCATTGAATCCGAGCAGCCTTTCTCTTCCGCCTGGTGCTTGGAGATCGTGCAGATCATGTACAGGCCGGCGGCCTTCGCTTGGCTTGGGATGGTTTCAGGGCTTGGCCGCTTCCACTTGGAGATGTCGAGCTTTGCCCCCTTGTGCTTGGCGTCGCCGTAGTAGGCGCCCCAGTCCCAAGCTGCGATCGCAATCCGGACGCTGTTCTTCCGGGCGGCAACCCCCATGTCCTCTCCGACCGCCCTCCAAATGACTGGCCGAACATAGGCTTCCGTCAATCCGTTCCTGGCCATGACGGCGGCCTTCGCGCTCTCAATCTCTTCGGCGGTGTAGTCGACCGGCATGTCCAGCAGCCGTGCCGACTCGAGAAGGCGGTCCGTATGCTTGCGATTCTCGAATATTTTTCCGCCGTACGCGCGCTCCCCTTCGAATACAGAGGAACCGTAGTGCATCGCATGGGTCAGGATATGGACGTTCGCCTGCCGCCACGGCACCAGCGTTCCGTCCATCCAGATGAATCCGTCGCGGTCGTCGTAAGGTCCTGCCATGCCGGTTGCCCTTCGCCTTCCAGTCGCGCGCGGCGGCGCCTGCCAGCTTCGGGAAAGCGCCGAAGCGCGGCCCGCAGCCTCGCACCGGGTACCCATTCGCAATTGAAATGTCAACAAGGTTGACATATTGTCGCGGCTATCGCGGTCGGTGAAGGTCGGAATGCGCGAATTCGGAAAGCGCGGCGCGGCAGGCGGCGCAGATCTTCTGTTCCTGACGGACGAGCAGCTCCGGAGCGGGATTGAGGCCATGTTCTTCGCCTACCGGGGATTCACGGCTGACTCCGACAGGATTCTCAGGGAGCACGACTACGGACGCGCGCACCACCGAGCGATCCATTTCATCAACCGCGATCCCGGCACGACGGTAAGCAGCCTGATCGCAATTCTCGGAGTGTCGAAGCAGTCGGTGAACCGCGTTCTGCGAAAGCTGGTGATTGACGGGCTTGTCGAGATCAAGGTGGGCGCTAGCGATAGGCGGACCCGCCATCTCCATCTCACTGAAAAGGGCGTGCAGCTTGAAAAGCAGCTGTCCGACACCCAGCGCCGTCGAATGCGCGAGGCGTACAGCATGGCCGGGCCCGACGCGGTCGCCGGGTTCCGAACCGTGCTCGAGCACATCATGGACCCGCAGTTCAGAACGTCCGGGAACGCGGCAAACCCAGCCAGGAACGTCAAGTAATGCGCCCGGACGCCGATAGCGCCCACATCCTGATTGTCGACGACGACTCGCGCATCAGGGAGGTGCTGAAAGCCTACCTGGTCAGAAACGGCTTCTGGTGCAGCGATGCCGACGGATCCGAGCAGGCTACGCTCCTCCTGAAACTGTTCAACGTCGATCTCATCATCATGGACGTGATGATGCCCGGCGAGGACGGCATCAGCCTGACCGCCAAGCTGCGGAGATCGATCGACACGCCGGTGATTTTCCTGTCCGCCAAAGGCCAAGTCGCCGACCGCATCGACGGGCTGGCCGCGGGCGGAGACGATTACGTTCCCAAGCCGTTCGATCCGAAGGAACTCCTTCTCAGGATCGAGGCCATCCTCCGCAGGTCGCCGAAGGAAGAGAATGAAGCCGAGCCCGGCGCGCGCTTGTCGCTTGGCGAGTTCACGTTCGATTCCAAGCGGGGCGAGCTTTGGCACGGAGAGAAGCTTGTCGGGCTGACCTCATCCGAAGTGATCATCCTCAAGCGGCTGGCAAAATCCCCTGGCAGCCCAATCGGCCGCGAGACGCTTGCCGAGAGGGTCACCGGAAGGAAATCGGAGGTGCAGAACCGGGCGATCGACGTCATGGTGTCGCGCCTGCGGGGCAAGTTCGAGCGCGACCCCCGCAATCCCCGCTACCTGGCGACCGTGCGCGGCACCGGATACATGCTGGTGCCGGACTAGGGCCTGTTAACGCTTGATGATTTCGACGATGAGGGCGAAGCAGAGGAAAGCGGCGTACATCGCGTCGAGCTTCTCGAACCTGGTGAAGATGCGCCGGTAGCCCTTGATCCGGCGGAACAGCCGCTCGACCTCATTCCGCCGCTTGTAGGTTTCGCGGTCGAAATCCCATTTGTTCCTCCGGTTCGACTTGGGCGGCACAACCGGGGTCATCCCGAGTTCGCGGGCGAGCTCGAGGGTCTCGTCGCCCTCGTAGGCGCGGTCCATCACCAGCGGAACCTTGGCGGCCCGCTCGCCGAAGCGCTTCAGCAGGACCCGGCCTTCGGGCGCGTCGTGGGCCTGCCCGCCGGAAAGGCGGAAAGCCATTGCCAGCCAATCGCTTGCGGCGATCATGTGGATCTTCGTGTTCCAGCCGCCGCGGGATTTGCCGATGCTTTGCGGGCCCGCTTTTTTTGGGCCCCGGTTCCGTCCGGATGCACTTTGACGCTGGTGCTGTCGAGGCCGAGGCAATCGAGGTCCTTGTCCGTCAGCTCCTGCTCCCGCAGCGCCGCAAGCAGCCGCGCCAGCACGCCCGCCTCGGCCCAGCGGCGCAGCCGCATGTAGACCGTGTGCCACTTGCCGTAGCGCTCCGGAAGGGCGCGCCACTTGCAGCCGTTCTCAAGGATGTGCAGCAAGGCATTGACGATGACGATGTTCGGAATCAGCACATTGCCGCGCTGAACCGGAAGATGGGGATGCAGCAAGGCGTACTGCTCTTCGGTGATACAGGCCATGATTGGGAACTGCTCGCTTGTTTTTTCATTCTTGGCAACGACTTGCCACAGATCCGATCTTGACGCAAGCGTTAACAGGCCCTAAGGCGGAGTCGGCAGTCGTCCGGGTGGCGGCTCGCTTGCAAAGCCGATACTTGGCGCCGTTCCCGGAATTCCTTTCCAAGACGAGGGTCGAATGCCATGGCGACTGCGCTGATCACCCATCCCGACTGCCTTGGCCATGTAACGCCCCATGGCCATCCGGAGCGTGTTGCCCGTCTCGAAGCGATCCTGTCGCGCCTCAAGGATGATCCGGCATTCGACGCGCTGGTCCGGGTGGAGGCTCCCGAGTGCGAGGAGGAACATATCCTCCGCGTCCACCCGGAAGCCTATTTGAAGGACGTCAGAAGCGCCGCGCCGCAATCCGGATTCGCCAGCCTCGACCCTGACACGCACATGTCGCCCGGATCGTTCAAGGCCGCCCTCCGAGCAGCGGGAGCCTGCATAAGGGGCATTGAATTGGTGCTGGAAGGCCGGGCTAGGAATGCGTTCTGCGCGATCCGTCCGCCCGGACACCACGCGGAAACATCGAAAGCTATGGGATTTTGCCTGTTCGGAAGCGTGGCGATCGGCGCCAAATACGCGCTCGACGCATGCGGAATTGATCGGGTGGCGGTTGTCGATTTTGATGTCCACCATGGCAACGGCACGAGTGATCTGCTGTGGAGCGAGCCGCGGGCTCTGTTCGCGTCCACACATCAGATGCCGCTCTACCCGGGCACGGGCAGCAGGTCGGAAACCGGCGAGTTCGGCCAGATCGTGAACGTGCCCTTGGCCCCGGGAAGCGGGGGCCGGGAATTCCGCAGCGCCATGGAAAAGGAGATACTGCCGCGTATTGAGGCGCAGGATCCCGACCTGGTTATCATATCCGCCGGATTCGATGCCCACCGGCGGGATCCGCTGGCAAATCTGGCGCTTGAGGAAGCCGATTTCTCATGGGCAACAAGCGCTCTGTGCGATATTGCGGACGCGTGCTGCGATGGCCGGGTGGTCTCTTCGCTTGAGGGCGGCTACGACCTCGAAGCGCTTTCCTCGTCCGTGGCTACGCACCTTGAAGTGCTGATGGGGAGATGACGATGGGCGATCCGCAGCGAATAGACGAGCTTTCATTCGAAGACGCCATCAAGGAGCTGGAGGGCATCGCAACCAAGCTCGAGTCAGGCAGCGCGCCGCTGGAGGAATCGATCAGCCTTTACGAGCGCGGCAGCGATTTGAAGGCCCACTGCCAGAAGATTCTGAAGTCGGCCGAGGAGAAGGTTGAACAGATCACGCTCAATTCCAGCGGAACGCCTTCCGGGACGGAGCGCTTCGGCGAAAGCATGGAAGGATAGCCGCGCTCCGCGGACGCGAATTGCGAACCGGCAGGCCGACGACAGGAGCGGACCGGCTGGCGGGTCCCATGTTTCTTGAAGGCCTCGCCAAAGCGAAATCGGAAATCGATGCTTGCTTGGATTCCGCGTTGGCGGACTTGCCGCAGCATCGCTTGATCGACGCCATGCGCCACGCCGTGCGAGGCGGGAAGAGGATGCGCGGCTACCTGGTGCTGGAGGGCGCGTCGCTGCACGGCGTTCCGGCGTCCGGCGCCGTGCGCGCGGCGGCGGCAGTCGAATGCCTCCACGCGTATTCGCTTGTGCACGACGATCTACCGTGCATGGACGACGACGACCTGCGAAGGGGAATGCCGACGGTGCACGTCACGTGGAACGAGGCAACGGCCGTCCTCGCGGGCGACGCCTTGCAGTCCTTGGCGTTCCAGATCCTCTGTGACAGCCGAACATGCGCGGACCCGGATATCCGCGGGTCCTTGGCCCGTTCGCTGGCGGAGGCCGCCGGCGCCGCCGGAATGGCGCTAGGCCAAGCCATGGATCTTGAAGCGGAAACGGCGGAGCGGAATGCGGACTTCGACACGACAACCCTGCTGCAGTCCCGAAAGACCGGCATGCTGATTTCGTGGTCGTGCCGGGCGGGTCCGTTGCTCGCCGGGGCCGACCCGGAGCCGCTTGAGCGCTACGCCGAGGCGCTGGGCCTTGCCTATCAGATCGCCGACGACCTCTTGGACGCCACCGGAAACCCCGAATTGGTCGGCAAGCCGCTTCGGAAGGACAGCAACGCGAACAAGGCGACCTTCGTTGCAATCCTGGGCGTGCAGGAATCCAGGAGCCGGGCCGAAGCCTTGATCCGGCGCGCCTGCGACGCGCTTGAGCCCTACGGCAGCAAGGCGGACGCGCTGCGGCAAGCCGCCGAGTTCGCAATCAATAGAACAAGCTGAGCGCTGCGCTGTCGCTGACAAGGGAGGCCACGGCGTCAGGAACGACGGCTCAATCCCTGAGGGGCCACGTGTCCATCGCTTCGACCGTGCTTTCGAAGCCGGAGAGCCGACCCTGCGAGCCAAGGCCCATTGCAACCTGAGCCGCTGCGGCATTCGCGAAGCGAGCGCATTTCCTGATGTCCCAGCCTTTCGCCAATCCCGCCGCAATTCCGGCGGTGAACGCGTCGCCGCAGCCGGTGGTGTCAACCAGGTCCACCTTGTGCGCGGGCAGCCGGAACGGCTCTCCGCGTTCCGGGTCGACGAACGCGCCGTCGCGCTCAAGGGTCAGGATTGCGTTCCGGACGCCCCTGTCCTTGAACCATTTCGCGACTTTCGCAGGTTCGCTTTCGCCGGACATCGCCGCCGCCTCTTCAATCGACGGAACAAAGTAGTCGATGTCAGACAGCAGCGGCTCGACCAGCCGCGCGGTTTCCGCATTGGCCAGAATCAGATCGAACACGGTGATCCGACCGCGCGCTTTCGCAGTCTTCAGCAGTTCGGCGGACGGCGGGCCATCGAAAGCGTCAAGGAGGCCGGTGCCGCCCAAGAGCACAATCCGCGCCTCTGCGGCCGCCTCGAGTCCGGACTTGTCCAAGGTGAACGTCCGGCACGTCCCCGGCGAAAAGAAGGCCGCTCGCGCGCCGTCGCTGCCTATCGGAAGCATCGACATTGATGTCTGGATGTCCGGATTCCGGGAAACCAGCGCCGTATCGACGCCGCGCTCTTCCAGCGCGGCAACCAGCCAATCGCCCATAGGGTCGCGGCCGACCTCAGACGCGATGCGGACCTTCGAGCCGAGAATTGCGCAAGCGAGAGCTGCCGCCCCTGCGGTTCCTGCGACCGTCATCGTCATGCTGTCGACGAATGTCGCGCCTCCCTTCGGCGGCATGGCATCGGCCGGAGTGCAAAGGGTATCGAGCACAAGAAAGCCGACCGCCGAGACGTCGAATGGTTCCATTACTTATCCTCATCCGGCCCTGAATCGCGCAACCGCCGGGCGGGCGCATCCCGTTTTTCGGGGGTGAACCGGCTGTTCGCGTTCGGATGCGCCCTCACAGGTCTCCCCGCCGTTCCAAGCGTGAAAAAGCTTGCGCGGCCCGCGCCCCGCCGCGCCAAGCGGAGCGCTTGAGACATCCGAACCCGATCATGATCCGCTCGGCGCGATTGCGCCGGTGGAGTTTGCCGACCCGATGAGCGGGCGGGCCGCGCCGGCGAAGACGGGAGTGCATGATCGATCCGCACGCGAACCGCATCGGCAATGTCGCCGATCGGAGTTGAAACGACATGTCTTGCGGCGAGCGGAAAACGCGGATGCCGTGCCTGCATCTTCGGCTTGCGAACGCAGGCATTGCTCCGGAATCAGGGCGGCCAGGTGATCAAGGCGCTGAAGAAGGTGCCCAGGACGATGACTGCAGCGACCCACATGCCGATCAGCCATCGCGTGTTGTCCTTGTCGCGCTTCGCCATGTCGACATCGCGGGCGGCATCCCGCTTCGCCAATTCGGCATCGCGCTTCGCCAATTCGGCATCGCGCTTCGCCATGTCGGCATCGCGCTCGGCATCCCGCTCCGCCATGTCGGCGCGCAATCTGTCCATGGCGCTTTTGAGCGACGACATGCCCGCGTCGCGGCCCGAATCGCGCTCCGCCATGTTGGCATCCCGCCTCGCCATGTCGGCGCGCAGTCGATCCATGGCACCTCCGAGCGTTGAAATCCCCGTATCGCGGACCGAATCGCGCTCCGCCAAATCGGCGCGCAGCCGGTCCATGGCGCTTTCCTGCGTCGCCTGATGCGTGTTCATCCGTTCCTCGCGCCTCGCCAACCGCTCGGACAATCCCGCCAGCGTTTGCTCGCTCATCGCCTGCACCCCGTCGCAAGAGAAATCCTCGGCGCTTGGCGAGCCGCATGCCGCCGCCGCGCAGCCTGTCGGCGCAAACGGTCGGATACTCGCCCGAACGTAGGGCGCTTCATGTCCGCCGTCAATTCATTGACAGGGTTCAGGGTCTTTGGCACTCCCCGTCGTCCGATTCGGCTGCCTTCCTGCTGTTGGCAGCGGCAACCTGCGTCGTTTTCCGGCGCTGCTCTCGGGGCATCCCAAGCTTCGGGCCGCGCGGTGCGCCGCCGGTTGAAAGCGCGCGCCGGCGCCCTGCCCGCCATTGAATTCCTCGTTGAAAGCGACCATCGGCTCGACTTTCGCGTTCGCGGCGATCGTCGCGGTGCAGCCGCAATACCATGAAAATTGGGCTGCACCCCCGTCGGCCATGAATTCGCATTGCAGCTGCGCCAAGCATAATATGCGCAGTTCGCGTCAGCCGGGACAACCAGAGTGGCCATTGAATCCCTCGATTGGATTGCGGTCGATTGGGGAACAACCAATCTGCGCGCTTGGGCAATGGACGCGGGCCGTCGCCCGCTGGCGCGCGCGACGGCCGAAAAGGGCATGGCCGCGCTTCGGCCCGATCAGTTCGAACCGGCGCTTCTGGAAACCGTCGGAGGCTGGCTGCCTGAATGCGGTTCGACCCCGGTGCTTGCCTGCGGAATGGTCGGCGCGCGCCAAGGCTGGACGGAAGCGCCCTATCGGGAGGTGCCTTGCGAGCCGCTGGCCCCGGATTCCTTCGCCCGGGCACCAACATTCGATGAAAGGATCAAGGTCCGGATTGCCGGCGGGCTCCGGCAGTCGGATCCGCCCGACGTCATGCGGGGCGAGGAAACCCAGATTGCAGGATTGCTGGCCGAACGGCCCGGATACGAAGGCACGTTGTGCATGCCGGGAACGCACACCAAGTGGGTCGTGATCCGGGCGGGCAAGGTCGAGCGCTTCAAGTCCTTCATTACAGGCGAGCTGTATTCGCTGCTGACCCGCCATTCGGTGCTTAAGCATTCCGTCGGCGCAGGGGAATTCCGCATGGAGGGCTTCGACGCGGAGGTCGAACAGCGCCTTGAAGGCCCGGACCGGCCGCTTTCGGATGCGTTCTTGCTCCGAGCCGAGGACCTGCTGTTCGGCGCCAAGCCGGAGATCCTCAGCGCGAAGCTGTCGGCGATGCTTGTCGTCGCGGAAATCCGCGCCGCATCGCCGTTTCTGGAAGAGGGCAAGCTGGCGCTGATCGGGGACCGCCGGATATGCGGCCTGTACGGATCCGCCCTGCGAAAGCTTGGCGTGCAAGCGGAAATTCCGGACGCGGCCGGATACACGCTCGCGGGTCTGCGCGCCGCAAGAGCCTGGCACGAGGAGGGCGTGCGCAATTGAGAAGCATGATCGCGATTCTGAGAGGCTTGGAGCCGCAGGACGCCGTCGCCATCGCAGATGCCCTCGTCACGGCAGGAATCGGAATGATCGAAGTGCCGCTCAACTCCCCGAAGCCTTTCGTTTCCATTGAGCGGATTGCGAAGGCGCACGGCGACGCGACAGCGATAGGCGCCGGAACCGTGACGCAGCCGGAGGAGGTCGCGTCGCTGTCCGACGCGGGCGGAAAGCTTTGCGTAAGCCCCAACTTCAACAGCAGCGTTGTCCAGCGCGCGATCGAACAAGGCATGACGCCGATTCCCGGCTGCTTGACGCCCAGCGAGTGCTTCGCTGCGCTGGACGCGGGCGCGACGTCGCTGAAGCTGTTTCCATATTCGTTGATCGGCGACGAAGGCGTCGCGGCGATCCGCGCGGTTCTGCCGCGGCATGTCCGCTTGTACGCCGTCGGCGGGGTCGGATCGGAGACGTTTGCAGGATCCCTTGCGGCAGGAGTGAACGGGTTCGGCATCGGCTCGAGCCTGTACAAGCCGGGCGCCGACGCCGAATCAGTGGGCTTGACCGCGCGCAGGCTGGTCGAAGCTTACGATGCTGCGAACGCGCACGCGTCGGACAACGGTTGAAGTTACCAAGTTCATGACAAGCGCTGAACAACGACCGTCCTGCTTTCCCTTTGGAGGGCGCGCCGCGTTGCGCAAGGCACGGATGATCGGGCATCGGGCCGACGAAGCCCTAACCGGAAGTGCCGTGCGATTTTGAAGCCGCGTTGCCTCTTTTATCCTTTTGCAGCAATGGGATAGGGCGCATTCTGGTCGCTTTCCCGCCTGCAAATTGTGCCCGGAAGTCGCATGTCCGGAATCATGACAAATGCTGGGCATTCAAGCGGTTGTCCGAAAACCCTCCGCTGAACTTCCGCCTAACGCACCGCCTAAACACGTTGTTCAGACCTTCTTGTCATAACATGGCAGACCTCGCCGTTTCCGCCCGGCCACGTAGAAATTGACGTCTATTCCGCTTTCCGTGGGTGCGGCGCAAATTTTTCGGTCAGGCGGCTGCGGCGTGACAAATCTCCGATCCAGACAGTTGGCCAAGCGTTTGTTTTCAATACAATATATGTTGGCGAGCAGGGGGTGGCGCTTGCTTTTAACCAGCGGCGTCCCGTGAGACCAAAAAATTTTTGACCGCACCCGCTTTCGGTCAGCTGGTTGGAGCGGTCCAAAATTCATGATATTATCTGCACGCCAGACTGAAGCGAAAGTAGCGAAAGTACAGCCCAGCATGAACGAGCCCCGCGACGCAAGGTTTACGCCCGGTGCAGGAATTATCCCTCCGGTTTTGGCCGGACGCGAAAAAGAAAAAAACATGATCGAGTCGGCACTCGACGATCTGGAAGCGGGTTTAAAAACAACGGAAAACATAGCTTTGATCGGTCCGCGCGGCAACGGCAAGACAGTGCTGCTCCGATGGGCGCAGACGCAAGTTCGTGAACGCTACAAAAAAATCAAATGTGTAGTATTGAATCAAAAAAGCTTCGAATCATATCAGGATCTCGTCGGCGCGCTTGCGGATCCAGGAGTGTTCTCGGCTCTCGCCGACGAAGGGTTTTCGGCCAGCATAAACTTGCTCGGATCGGGAATAGGCTTTTCGCGTCTGGAGGCCGCAAAAAAGTTGCTGGGACCTGTCTTGGAAAAGAGGTGTTCCGAGAATGGCTTGGTGATGCTGATTGACGAGGCGCATACGCTGGATCGCTACGCGGATTCGGCTCGCGCATTCTTCAATGATGTGCAAGTGCTTGCGGGCGATGGTCGGCCGTTGCTGCTGATCCTTGCGGGCACCCCGAACATTTCAGCGCGCTTGAACAGAATCGAAGCCACATTTTGGGATCGTTTAAGAAAAATCGGCATTGGGCTCATCGCCGACGCGGCGGCGCGGGAGGCACTCCGAATTCCCTTGGAGTGGATGGGCTACGGCATAGACGCAGATACCTTGGACAAGGCGGTTAATGAGGCGCAATGCTATCCCTATTTTCTTCAAGTTGTCGGGCGCGCGCTGCACGGGGCCGCCAGAGAGGAACCCGACAAGCTGGGATGCGGCAACGAAATCGGCGACGCAATCTTGAAGGAAGCCTTGAAGGAATTCAAGGCTGCGGCGAACGACTACTATGACCGCCGATATCAGGAGCTTCATCGGGCGGGAATATTGCCCGCGGCTGAAGCTGTCGCCCGACGCTTTGTGTCTCAGGGAACGAAATCGATTTCTGCCGGCACGTTCGAAGCCACCGTCCTCCGAAGCATTGATCCGGAATTGAAAGCACTTGCGAAGGAGCGCGGCGGGATTGACCCGGCGGCATGGTTCGAAGATGCGCTTCGAGATTTTGGGTTAGTCTGGAGTTCGATTGGGCACGAAGTTTCGTGCGAGGCCGGAATTCCCAGCCTAATGAATTTCATTGTGGAAAGGGCCGATGAGCGCGAGGGCGCACTGAAGCAAAATTGAGAATTAAACCGCCCATACGCTGGCAAGCATATATTTGACGACGTACCGTCTGCGTGAATTGGCAGCTGCAGCCGGGCGTCCAAGTGGCAGCGTCGCGTCCCGCGGCCACTACTCCGCGGCGTGGTCCAGTCCGATGAAGCCGCCGAGCTGCTTGTCCCAATGACGTGAAAACAGCCCGCCCCGCGCCAAGAGCTCGTCGTGGGTGCCCTGCTCGGCGACCCGGCCCTCGTCAAGCACAACGATCCGGTCCATCCACAGGATCGTGGACAGGCGGTGCGCGATCGCGATCACAGTCTTCTTCTCCATGACCGCCCGGAGCGCATTCTGGATTGAAGCCTCGACGGTCGAATCCAGAGCCGACGTCGCCTCGTCGAGAACCAGTATGGGCGCGTCCTTGAGCACCGCGCGCGCAAGCGCGATCCGCTGGCGCTGCCCGCCAGACAGCTTCACGCCCCTTTCGCCCAGAAAGGCCTCGTAGCCGGTCCGCCCGAACTGGTCGCGCAGCTGGAGGATGAACTCGTGGGCCTCGGCCTTCTTCGACGCCTCGACGACCTCTTCGCTGGTCGCCCCCGGTCTGCCGTACGCAATGTTCTCGATCGCCGGCCTGTTGAACATCGCGGTATCCTGCGTGACCATGCTGATCTGGCGCCTGAGGCTGTCCTGCGTAACCGTCCGCAGGTCGAAGCCGTCAATCCTGATGCGTCCTTCGTCGGGGTCGTAGAGTCTCATCAGCAGCGCCGCGAGCGTCGACTTGCCCGCTCCGGATGCGCCTACCAGCCCGACATGCTCGCCGGGCTTCACGATGAGATCCACTTTCGAAAGCGCACCCTTCCGTTCCTCGTATTCGAACGAGACGTTTTCGAATTCGATGTGTCCGCGAACGCGCGGCAAATCGCGCGCTTCCGGCGAGTCGACCATCTTGTGGGGCACCGCCAGAGTCCGCATGCCGTCCTCGGCTTCGCCGATGTTGGAGTAAATCGCCATCAGGACGAAGCTCACCCATCCGGACATCTGCGCGATCCGGATCGCGACGCCGCCAGTGGCGGCGATGTCGCCGGCGGTTGCCGCCCCTTGGGACCAAAGCATGAGCGCCCCGCCGACCAGAACGACCGGCAGCAGGCCTGAAAGCGTCATCAGCGAAAACCGGAATCCGGTCGCTACCTTGCCGAAATCGAGCGCGCGAAGGCGGAACCCTTCGAGCGCGTCCAGCGCGGCTCGATCCTCGTGGCTGCTGTGCGCAAAGATTTTGACGGTCCGGATGTTCGTGACGGTGTCGACAATCTGGCCCGACAGCATGGAGCGCGCGCCTGCCCTCGAGCGCGAACGGTCGCGGATGCGCGGAAGAAACCAGCGGATCACTCCGAAATAAAGCACGAGCCAGAACGCCAGCACGACCGCGACCCCGGCGTCTATGGCCGCAAGAAGCGCAACGGACGCGACCAGAGAGGCCACCGCGAAGGAGATCACATTGACGAATTCAACGACCGTATCGGAGATGGCCCGCGACGATTGAAGCTGCTTCTGCGAAATCCGGCCCGCGAAATCGTCGTCGAAGAACGATACCGCTTGCTCCAAGGTATGCCTGTGCAGCCGGGAAAGAACCTGGGCGCTGATGTTCGGCGCGACAAGCATCGAAGAGATTGCGGAGCTCGCGCCGAACGCGATTGGCCGGGCGACAAGAAAGAAAGCGATGCCTGCGGCAAGCAGGACTCCGTTCTCCTCGAACACCATCTCCCGCCCTGATTCGATCGCGGCGTCGATCACAAGGCCCAGCAAAAGAACGGAGATAACCTCCATCGCCCCGGCCAGCGTCGATACCAGGCAACCGAGGAAAATGAGAAGAAACGATCCCTTCAGGCACCAGCTGAAGAAGCGCCAAAGCGTGCGCGGCGGCGGCGAGCCCGCCCGCGCGTAGGCATCCACCAGCTTCGGGAGATTCATTCAGGCTTCCGGGAAATCGGCCAAGCGCCGCCTTGGAATGCCGGTCGCCGGGCGATAGCGGCGCGGCATCCGAAGCGGCGCCGGAAACTGGGCGGCCTGCCAACCGGGCGCGCGATGATAGAACAATTGGATTCGGAGCCGTTCTGGATTCCTCGCAGCATTATATTCCGTGATTCCGATTCGACCATTGCCGGACCGATGCGCCCGGCACGGCAGCCCCGGAGGCCTTTCACGGCAGGACTTCCCGGGTTCGTGCTCGTGGGGCCGGGCGCGTCTCGGCTTTTGCGCCTCCGCATCTCCGTGCAAGTTGTCAAATCCGCTTTGCGGATTCCGCCAGGAGCGCCTCCCGACCGAGCGCGAAGCCTGAGTCGATCCACAGCCTGCGGAGCCTCTCAAGCTCCTGGCCGAGGCGCGGACCTTCCAATGTCGGCGCAAGATCCATCGCAGAGACGGGGAATTCGGCTTTCGCCGCCGCTTCCGCGGTTTCCATGAATCCCGCTGCCAGAGGAGCGTCCGTGACGGCTGCGCGGGCCAGCAGGACATCGACGGCTTCGTCCTTGCCAAGCCGGTGCGCCAGGGATGCCGCCGATTCCGTCGTGCCTGCCCATTTCTCGATCCGGGCAAGCTTCCGGTCATCGGCGCGGGAAAGCCTGAGCTGCCGGGCGGAGTCGCCTCCCCTTAGCACTGCCAAGCGCGCCAATGCGGACGCTTTCACGGAATGCTTTTGCTCCAGCTCCGTCAGCGAAATCGCCGCGCGGACTCTCCAATTTCCCAGCAGCATGTGCCCCAGCAGGCCCGCGGATTCCATTTTCTCCAAGCAAAGCGACGGATCGTCGGCCTCCAGGAGCAAGATGAATTCCCGCCCGATCCTCTCCCGGGACAGGTTCCGGACCTGGCTGGCGAACGCGGCAACGGCCTCCAATGCAGACTCGTCGAAACGGCTTCGCTCCGCGGCGTAGCAGGCATGCATCCGGAAGTACCTGAGCATCCTCAGTCGGTCTTCCCTGATCCTTTCGGCAGGCTTGCCGATAAAGCGGACCCGCCCGCCTTTCAGATCTTCAATCCCTTTCAATGGATCAATGATTTGCCGGTCGAAGCCCGCATACAGGGCGTTCATCGTGAAGTCGCGGCGCAGCGCGTCTTCCTTAATGCTCCCGCCGTACTCGACAACGGCATGCCTCCCGTCCGTCTGCACGTCGCGCCGGAAAGTTGTAATTTCGAACGGGCTGCCGTCCACAACGGTGAGGACGGACCCGAAACGGATTCCGGTCGGCACCGTCTTCCAAGCCCTGCCCGCCGCCAACTCCGTTACCTGTTCCGGCCGGGCGCTGGTCGCAAAATCCACGTCCCTGACGGGCACCCTGAGCTGGTCGTTCCTTACGCAGCCGCCCACAGCGAAGATCCGGTGTCCGGCGCTGCGGAATTCATCGAAGATCCCGCGGATGCCCGACCTATCCCACCAACCGTCGGCATTCTTTATTTTCATCCGGCCTCCGCCCCGTCCGGCATCCTCTTCGCAAGTCGGTACAGTATCATCGCGGTAGCGCCCCAAATCCTGTGGGGTCCGCATTCAACCACGTAGAACCGGCGGCGCTGCCCCGCAGCGACCCGCTCTTCCACTTCGTAGCTCGCCGGATCCGCCAATAGCCTGAACGGGACCTCGAAGATTTCCGCGACTTCCTCCGCCTGCGGCACGGGTTCGAACTGCTCCAGGACTTCACCGACGTACGGAGACATCAGATAGCCGGTTACTGTTTCGTGGTCCGGGCACTTGCCGAGAATTCTGACGTTTCCTGGCTCCAGTCCGATTTCCTCCCGCGCCTCGCGCAGCGCCGCGGCCCGCGCGTCGGCGTCGCCCGGCTCCAGCTTGCCGCCGGGAAAGGACACCTGTCCCGCATGGTGCTTCAGATCCGCCGCGCGCTTCGTCAAAATCACGTTGAGCGATCCATCCCTCTCGACCAGCGGCAGCAGCACGCCGGCAGGCCGCAAGCCCGGCGATGCCGCCCTCGAGCCGGGGAATGTCAAATCGTAATCCGAGGAGCCGGAATCGGCGCGCGCAAGGAGACCGCGGATCGCCCGCAGCAGCGTTTCCGATTCCGTCATTGCTGTCGCTGCCGATTTCCGACCCGCCCGTCACTGCAGCGAACGCGGCGCGGGAGCGCGCCGCTTGAGCGCTCCGGCCGGAATGCACGGCCCGCATCGGCAAGATTACCTGCGGGATGCCGGGATTCCGAGTGTCCGCGCCCCTCGCTCCGCAAGTTCGGACCGCTTCCGAAGATCCGGCGCCGCGTTGCGCGGCAGCGCCAAACCAAATAAAGCCCCGTTGCGCTGCGGCGAACCGTAAATGGAGCCTTGTGCATGCCTTCACCGAAGAAGGTCGTGCTCGCCTATTCCGGCGGCCTTGACACCTCCATCATCCTCAAGTGGCTCCAATCGGAGCGCAATGCGGAAGTCGTGACCTTCACGGCAGACCTGGGCCAAGGCGAGGAGCTGGAGCCTGCAAGGCGCAAGGCGCAGCTTCTGGGCGCCAAATCCGTCCACATTGAGGATCTCCGCGAAGAGTTCGTGCGCGACTTCGTATTCCCCATGTTCCGAGCGAACGCTGTCTACGAGGGGTGCTATCTTCTCGGAACGTCGATCGCCCGCCCGCTCATTGCAAAGCGCCTGATTGAAATCGCCGCGGAAGAGGAAGCCGACGCTATCGCGCACGGAGCGACCGGCAAGGGCAACGATCAGGTCCGTTTCGAGCTCTCGGCCTATTCGCTGAACCCGTCCATCAAGGTGATCGCGCCGTGGCGCGAATGGAACCTGACCAGCCGCGCAAGCCTGATCGAATTCGCGGAACTGCACCAGATACCTATAGCCAAGGACAAGCGCGGCGAAGCCCCGTTCTCGGTGGACGCCAATCTCCTGCACACTTCGTCGGAGGGAAAGATTCTGGAGGACCCTGCCGCCGAGGCTCCGGAATTCGTCTACCAGCGAACGGCGCATCCCGAGGATGCCCCCGATCGGCCCGAGCACGTCGAGATCGGCTTCGAAACCGGCGATCCGGTGTCGGTCGACGGGGAGGCGCTCCCGCCCGCCGCGCTGCTGACGAGGCTGAATGAAATCGGCGGCCGGCACGGAATCGGCAGGCTGGACCTGGTCGAGAACCGGTTCGTCGGGATGAAGTCCCGCGGCATTTACGAGACCCCGGGCGGAACCATCCTTCTGGAGGCGCATCGGGGCATTGAGCAGATCACGCTTGATCGCGAAGCCGCGCACCTCAAGGACGGGCTCATGCCGAAATACGCGGAGCTGATCTACAACGGGTTCTGGTACAGTCCTGAGCGGGAAATGCTCCAGGCGCTGATCGACAAGAGCCAGGAATGGGTGAGCGGCACCGTCAGGCTCAAGCTTTACAAGGGACGGGCAAGCACGGTGGCGCGCCGCTCGCCGAATTCGCTGTATTCCGAAACGCACGTAACGTTCGAAGAGGATGCGGGCGCGTACGACCAGAAGGACGCGGCGGGCTTCATCAAGCTCAACGCGCTTCGGCTGCGGCTTCGCCGAATGAGGGATGCCAAGGCGGAGTGAGATGCCCGGCGCCGTGTCGCGGCGCCTTCCGCACCCATCGGCGGCCCCGGGCGGCAGGAACAGGGACGAAAGGGGATTCCGAATGCGTTACCGGGCTGGACGGGCGCTCATGGCGGCAACCGCGTTCGCGGCGGCCGCTTCCTTCTCCGTTCAAACCGCGGCCGACACCAGAACGGCCGTGTTCGCGGGCGGCTGTTTCTGGTGCGTGGAGGCGGATTTCGATTCCGTCGAGGGCGTCGTTGCAACGACCTCGGGATACGCGGTCGCGCAGGCGGGAAGCGGCCAACCGGCCGGCTCCAAGCACTCGAGGCGCTACGAAGCTGTCGCAATAGAGTTCGACCCGGACGTGGTGTCGTTCCGGGAGCTTGCGGATCTCTTCTGGAGAAGCGTCGACCCGACGGACGAGGGCGGCCAGTTCTGCGACCGCGGTTCGGTCTACCGGACCGCCGTGTTCACGACGGCTCCCGATGACCGGGCGGCTGCCGAAGCTTCGAAGGAGGCGGCCGAGGTCTCTCTCGGCATGCCGATAGTCACGCAAGTGCTCGAATTGGAGGAATTCAGCCGCGCCGCCGACAAGCACCAGGATTACTATCTCGGGGGGAACCGGGTGCTGACCAGATTCGGGATCAAGCGGCAATCTGAGGCGTACAAGCTCTACCGCAAGGCGTGCGGACGCGATGCGAGGGTCCGCGAGCTTTGGCGGGATCAAGCTGCCTTCGCGCGATAGCGGCCGGAGCGGCGGCCGAAGACGGATTCGGCATGAAGCGGAGCTGAACGCTTCCTTTGAATTCAACGCGCTGGCTGACGAAATCGCTCGGCGGTTTTCCTTCCGCTGCAGAAATGATAGGTTTCGCGCGGCCCGCAGAGGCAGCCACTGAAAGGCGCGTGGAGATTTCGATCCCGGCAGCTTGGCGGCTTACGGATACGCCAAGCATCCCATCCATCCCTCGAATCCGGACAGTCGCACGGCCCGCCAGGCCCGGCTGCAAGACGCGTTGCGCCCGCCATTCCGGTTCGAGCGGATTGCCCCCCGCCTTTGCGCTTCCAGAACCTTATTGCAGCGCCCCTCCGTTGCGCATGCGATCAAGTTGATCACGCTGGTCAGCCTTCTAGGCGGCGTCGCGCTGCTCCTCTGGGGCGTAGGGAACGTTCGCCGTTCGGTGCTCAAGATCGTCGGAGACCGGCTGGCCGCCGGGCTGCACAGGCATTCGGAAAACCGCCTCGCAGCATCGATGTTCGGCTTCGGGGTGACCTCTCTGACCCAAAGCAGCATGGCGACGGCCTACCTTGTGACCGCGCTCGCCGGCGCGGGAATCGTGCCGGCTACCGCTGCAACCGCCGTCCTCCTGGGGGCGGATGTCGGCGCGGCCGCCGCCATCCAAGTGATTTCCCGAAGTTCCGAATGGATTGCCCCGGCATTGTTCGTCGCCGGAATCGTGGCTGCAAAGGTCTCCGGCCGCAAGATGTCCGAGTGGGTCGGCCGGGCGCTGTTCGGCGTAGGCCTCGTGCTGCTCTCGCTGAGCTTGATCCGACGCGCGTTCGAGCCGATTGCCGCGACGCCGGAAATGTCGCTGGTGGTATCGGTGCTCAGCGACCAAGGTGGCGTCCTTCTGCTGATTGGCGTCGTCCTGACTCTAGCCGCCCACTCGAGCATGGCGGTCATACTGATCGTTGCCGCGATGGCGGGAGACGGAATTATACCGTTCGTGCCTGCGGCCGTCCTGGCTGCGGGCGCGAACATCGGGTCGGGCCTGTTGCCGTGGCTCGCCAACAGGAACAAGGGCCGCGACACGGAACTGCCTGTGCTAGGCAACCTGATCGTGCGGGCCATCGTCTCTTTCGCCGCGTGCGCGGCTTTGTGGATCGGCTACGGGCCGGTCTTCGAAATCTTCGGTTCGCCCAAGGACGACCTTCTGACGTTTCATTTGGCCTTGAACGCCGCCGCCGCAGGCATCGGACTGGCGCTGCTGAATCCGGTCTGCCGATTATGCGGCGCGCTGCTGCCGAAGGACGACCAGCCTTCCGACGAGGCCAGACCCCGCTATCTGAATGAGACCAACCTCTCGAATCCTCCGCTCGCGCTGTCGGAGGCGACGCGGGAATCCTTGCGGATGGGCGATCTCGTTCAGGAAATGCTGGTCGACTGCATGGATGCGGTCAAACGCGGCGACCGGGAACTGGCAAGGACTCTGAAGGAGCGGAAGTTCGCGGTCGACCAGCTGAACGAGGAGATCAAGACGCATCTGGCCGCTTTGCTGGCGAACCTTCAAGGCGCGCCGGAAAGAAAGCGCGCCGTGGAGGCGCTGCTGCTCGCGACGAACCTGAAGCACATAGGAGACGTGATCGACCAGGACATACTCGGCCCGGAAAAGCGGCGCCGGAAGGCCGGGGCCGCGTATTCGGATACCGGGTTGGAGGAAATCGAAGCCATGCACGCAGCGGTTTGCGAGAATCTCGGCTACGCCCTCTCCGCCATCGTAAGCGAGGATCCCGAAATCCTGCGGTCGGTCCTGTTGAACCACAACAGGATCCGGAAGATTGAGCGCCGGTCGCTGCGCGCCCACCTGATCAGGATCGCAAGCAGACATCCGGACGCGGTGTCGTCCTCGACCTTCCACATCGACATGCTGCGAAGCCTGAAGACGATCAACTCCCACGTAATGGACGCCCTGACGCCCAAGCGCCTCAAGATTTGATCCGCTGTCCGCCGGAGGCGGACCATCGGCGGCCGCACGGCGGTCGAAAAATCGGCCGCGGTCTCCGGAACGGACGAAAGCCATGCACATTGAGCAGCCCAGCCGGTCAAATTGCGAAATCACGCCGTTGCGGATGTGTCCGTTTTTCCAGCAGCACCCGAACCTCCGTTGAGCGCGAGCACCACCGGCACGCAATGTCCGCCTCTCGGAACAGGCGATCGCCCCGCTGCCGCCTGCCGCCGAAGCCACCGCAGACCCACGACGCCTCCCGCACCAAGCAGCGAATCAAGCCGAGAAGCAGGTTGATGTCGGTCGGACGATGGACATCCATCTCCACCGCAAACGAATCGCCGCGCCAAACACCTTTGCCGCCGCTTGGCGCCGGGTCGGCGCAATCCATCCAATTCACTTCCCGCGGCAGCTCGGGAGTCGGGTTCCGAGTTGTTGCGGCCTCTCCAAGGCTCTTCGAATCAGCCTTCTACGCCGTCGGCGCCGTGGCCGAGCATCGTCCAAACCACCACACGCTCGTTAGCGAAATGATAAAGCCGGTCGAAATCACGGCGTAACCCGTTCTATACTCTCCCGGAATCATGATCTCCCAAGGCCATATTCCCAAATCCTTGCGCATAGCATGACATCCGCAGTCGAAAACGGACCGACACAGCAGCGCGATCACATTCCGCATGCCGCATCCGGGTAACCCTCGCGGCCAAAACCGGCAACTCGTCCAACGATTCAATGAATTGTATGTTTCTCATTCAAACACAACTTGCGCCGACGTTGGCCAGCGGCACGACATTAGGGATCAGAATTTCAACGCTTATACGAAATTATGGGTTCCTCTATCCGGATAACGTAATATGGAATTGGAAACATCGTTGCTGACGAGGCCGTGTTGAAGCACTTGAAGCGCATTCGGGCGTCGCCGGAGCAGCTCAGAATTTTTAGCGCGAACCAGCTTGGCGCGGAGTTGATACGAGGCGCCGCCGGGAGCGGGAAGACCACAACCGCAATCTTGCGCCTTGCATCGTTGGTGAACCTGATGCGCGCAAGAAAGGACCGCGTTGACGATGAAAGCGCGGTCCGAGCACTGCTGCTCACATTCAATAGAGCGCTTGCCGGGTATGTCAGCGCATTGATTGAAGCACAGGTTACGGGTAAGGGACATGAAATAGAGATCTATACATTTGCGGAGTGGGCGATGAGCGAACTTCGTATAGGCTCCGTCCAAGCCGACGCCGCCCGTGCCGCTCTGTGCGGTTTGGCCACGAGGTTCGCTGGGCTTGATTCGCGTTATCTCATGGGCGAAGTTGAATATCTTCTTGGGCGTTTCAAGCCCAACGAGCTTGAAAACTACGTTACAAGAGAGCGCACAGGCCGCGGAACATCGCCCCGAGTAGATGCAGATCTAAGACGGCGCATTTTGAACGAAGTCGTTTACCCATATTGTCAACATCTTGACAGCAACAAGTGGATCGATTGGAACCGCCTGGCGATCAAAATGACTCACGATATCTCCTGCCTCGGTTACGACATTATTGCAGTCGACGAAAGTCAAGATTTTTCTGCAAATCAAATTCGCGCCGTCAATCATCATTTGGCACGTGATCATGCTGCTATCTTTGTTACAGATACTGTCCAGCGAATTTACGATCGCGGATTCACATGGATCGAAGCTGGCGTAAGCATTGCGGCCAACCGTTCGCATCTATTGCGCGAGAACCATCGAAATACTAAGGAAATCGCTGCGTTCGCACGCGGGATATTGAATGGGATATCCGTCGATGCCGACGGGGTTCTCCCCGACCTCAATGCGGCAACGTCATCCGGACCGCGTCCCAAGGTAGTTATAGGTCGCTACAACAAGCAAGTTTCATGGGCGATCAATTTCATTTGCCACAATATCGAACTGACTCACGAAACAGTAGCCTTTTTAAAACCCCAAGGGGGTGGTTGGTTCAATGCAATCAAAAGCGAACTCAGCAAATTTGATATCAAATATGTCGACATGCAACGAAGGCGCGATTGGCCGCGGGGTAGCGAAAATGTTGCGTTGTCCACGTTCCATTCGGCAAAGGGTCTTGAATTTGATTATGTATTTGTCCTTGGCTTCAATCAACGGAACACGCCCTTTGACGACGAAAATTTGACGGATCAGATTCAAGTTCTCAGACGCTTGCTTGCCGTCGCGATTGCACGTGCCAGAAAGCAGGTTGTTATTGGGTACAAGTCAGGAGAGGAGTCACGGTTGACAAGATACTTTGCAACGGGTACCTTCGAAAGGGTTGCACTATGACTTTGCAGACTGCTGTTGAACGTCGATGCATAACGGAAGTTGTGCATTTTACTACAAATCACGGGATTGTTGGTGCGCTGGAATGTAGACACCTGTTGTCACGCCCATATTTACAGGAGAACAAACATCTTCGTCATGTTCTCAAGTTAAACGCCTTGGTGAGGCCGGAGGAGTTTGCGCTTTTTGACGAATCGGAAGACTGGGTTCGATTTGTGAATTTATCTATTTCAAAAATTAATAAGCGGTTTTTTGACATATCCAGAAGATGGCATAGCGGTGCGAACGTTTGGTGGTGTATTTTTGCTTTTGATCCATCGATCATGACACATGATGGGGTTAGATTTGCGACGACCAATAATGGCTATGACTTGTGTTGCCGAGCGCGCGGCGAGGAGGGATTTGAGGCGTTGTTTGCACCGCAAATTCCCCGACTGGCTAAAGGACGAGACGGAATGCCGTGGACAGTTGCGAGGGAAACGAGGCCCGACCACTTGCCCACGTGTGAGCAAGCGGAGGTATTGTATCCAGAGAGACTCAGCCTCGATTATCTCAACACGGTGTATGTTGAGGAAGTCAACCAGCAGGACATCGTTGTAGGATTGCTGAATGATTTCAACTATAATGGCGTCGACGTCGTTTTGCAGCCCGAGAAATATGTTGGAAGGAAAAATTGATGACTGACCTAACCGATGCTCCGGTTGCCTCGTACGGGCAATCTGAATACGAAACCGCCGTTGTGAACTCGTCGCTTTGGGCGACAGCGGGCGACGCCCTTGGATGGATCACGGAGCTTTCTCACGGCGTAGACGGCGTCCGACGCAGAACTGGAAAGGAGAGAGTTACAGAACCGGTAACTTGGCGGAGACACATCGGAGGGAAATCCGGCGTTAATGTCGATCTTCCGGTTGGAGCGTACTCGGATGACACTCAACTTCGGCTTTGTGTGTCACGATCAATTCGGGGAACTGGTGTTTTCGACGTCGAGGCTTTCGCAAAAGTTGAAGTTACATCATGGCAGGGATACTGTTTGGGTGCCGGAATTGGATCTAAGGCTGCTGCAAAGAATTTATCGAAGCGAACTGTTAATTGGTATACAAATTTCTTTTCTACTGATCGCCAGAAATACACCAAGGCCGGCGGCAACGGTGCTGCGATGAGGATTCAACCTCATGTGTGGAGTGCAAGTGCGTCTGTGTCGCGTGATGAAATGTTGCGTCGTGTAATGAGCGACGCGATTGTGACACATGGACACCCTCACGGATTTTGCGGCGCCGTTTTTCATGCTCTTTGCATCTGGCATGTATTGCGCGAACGTGAAATCCCATCCATTGAAATCGCTAGAGGATTTGTTTCAGAATTGGGCAGACTGCCTGATATCTTCAAGGACGACCCAACACTGCCTGTGTTTTGGATGCCTGCTTGGGAAAGAGAGTCTGGCTGGAGTTTCGAAGACGCTATTGGCGCACTTCAAAAGGGCGCGTTTCAAGATATTGCACTAGTCAAAGAAGCATTTGAAACACCGGACTCCGCGGGCAAGCGCAGCCTAATTTATCACGATGTCTTAGAGCGGCTAGGTTGCCTCTCCGAAGAGTTTCGTGGCTCTGGGTTCAAAACTGCGCTGGCCGCGTTGGCGCTTTCATTGTTGTATTCGCCAAAAGATGTCGCCGACGCTTTGGTAAACGTGGCAAATGAACTGGGCAGCGATACCGATACGATCGCTACAATGTCTGGTGCGCTTTTAGGCACTCTAGCAAAGCATGAACCTGAATGGAAAATTCAAGATATCGAATACCTTAGATCGGAGGCGATTCGAATGGCAAACATCGCGCGAGGGGCAAGCGCAGAAAGCCATTCCTATCCCGATGTTTCCTGTTGGAGACCGCCCCGCGGGCAGTCAGATGCGGTCGGCATGTGGAATGGAAATTTGGCACTAAAGGGCATCGGGGTGCTTGAGCCGCAAGAAAAAAAATACATATCGAGGACTTCGGTGTGGCAGTGGTTTAGGCTGACTTTCGGTCAAAGCATTCTTGCAAAACGGCGGTTGAATGATCAATCGCTTGTAGATGAAAGCCAAATGCCATCGCTACCGTTGCTTTCGGTGGCGAGCAGCACGAAAGTCATGAGCGATAGGCCATCAAGCAGAATTTATGCTTCCAAGGACAAACAAAACGATAATGAACATTTTGATGAGGATACGGGTTTGCAGACGTCGACCAATGAGAGGGTCATGATCAGAGATGCGAGCCGAAAGGAAGTGAATTCCGATAGGCCGACTACGCAGGTTCTGCACAACGATGCAGGGCTTACGACGTCAAAGGCTCAAACAGCCAACCGCGTAACACACGGGCAGTGGGCGGAGGATACTGCCGAGCGACATGAGACACCCGCTGCGGAACGCGAGGTCAAGGTGCCAAATCATGAGGCCACGATAGAAGACATAGAGAGAATGGCGGCCGAGGCGCGGGATCGGCTTCAGGAGAAGTCGGTGCGGCTGCGGACCGAAGTTGACATGCATCGGGCGACGCTTGAGGAAACATCCGGAAGGCTGCGAGGAATGAATGATGAGGTCAAGCGGATCCAGGACGATTGCGTGGCGCTAATGGAGACGCTCGCAACACTAGAAGGAACTATTCACGACATCACGGAACGTATCCAGCAGTTCAGCAGCCGGTTGGAAGCAGCCAGAAACGAGTCGCAAAGATCAAGACTGAGAGGAACAATTTGGAGAACACGTGCCGTGAAGCATACGATTTCATCAGTAGGACATCGGAAGAAGCGTGGCTCAATCGACGCGTCACGGCGAGCCGCATCTGCTGCGCAACGCGCGAAGCCGCGCAACCGTTCCCGAACGCCAACGCGTGCTGATCGGTGATTCGGGGAAAGGCCGGGCATGTCGTTGCCCAGCTGAAAAGTGCATGGGGCTGAAGACCGAACGATTGGAATTGCCCACTCCAAAGCGGAGGTCGTGCTCATAAACATTGCCTGCAGCATGGCCCGGTTGTACTGCATCCGCTTTTGCGCGTCGGCATGTACAATCGTGCCTTCCGCAAGCGCTGCGCAAGGCGTCAGGGTTTGGGGTCAATAGCCCAGCAAATTGTTCTGGACGAAAATCCGGACGAAATAGATCACGAATATCAAAACCAGCGGAGCGAAATCGACAGGCCCCGTGCGGGGCAGGAACTGCCTGATCCGGCTGTAGACCGGCTGCAGGAGCTGCTCCAGCGAATACCAGAACTGCGCTACGATGGGCTGGTTCAAGCTCAGGACGTTGAAGCCCACGAGCCAGCTCATGACCGCGTGGATGATGACGATCACCCACGCGATATCCAGCACGAACATTAGAACTTGAATGATCGTCTGCATCGCCCGCTCCGGCGTGATTGCACGATTTGACTAGATTCTAGGCATTGCGAATGCAAGCCCGCAAGGGACGCGGACGGCACGCCGACTTCGGCAAACGCAACGGCTTGCCCCGCGCGCCGCACCCCCGTTTGCAGCTCGTCGGCACGCTTTGAAGGCCGAATTCGCCTTGGAGGCATACATCATGTCCGCATAGTACCTTGACATGACGCTATTTATTGTGCCCATCTACTGCTCCTTGCGGAAGGATTCGACCGGTGGCCAAAATCAGCAAGCGCGTCTGGGGCTGGATGTTCTTCGACTGGGCGAGCCAACCCTACTTCACGCTGCTGCTTACGTTCATATTCGCGCCGTATTTCACATCAGTGGTAATGGATGATCCGGTTCTCGCGCAGGAATACTGGGGCTGGATGCTCGCCGCTGTCGGGGTTGCCGTCGCGATTCTGGGCCCCGTGCTGGGATCCATGGCGGACGCCGGAGGCTCGAGGCTCCGCTGGATACTCGCGTTTTCGGCAATGTACGTCCTCGGATCGTTCGCCCTGTGGTGGGCGGTTCCCGGATCGGGCCAGGTCTTATGGATTCTTTTTGCGTTCGGCATCGGCATGATCGGCCTCGAGCTCGCAACCGCATTCACGAACGCCATGCTTCCGGATCTGGGATCG
Source organism: Paracoccaceae bacterium (assembly GCA_965203795.1). Classification (GTDB taxonomy): domain Bacteria; phylum Pseudomonadota; class Alphaproteobacteria; order Rhodobacterales; family Rhodobacteraceae; genus CBDBBY01. Next base: position 3,124,089 of record OZ241915.1, read on the forward strand.
GAAAAGGAGATCGGCGTGATTTCCGGATCCGGCTGGGCGTTCGGCTATGTCGGCGGCCTGATTTCCCTGATGATCATGCTCGCGCTGCTTGCCGAGAACAGCGACGGCGTTACGCTGCTTGGCTCGCCGCCGATATTCGGCCTCGACGCGGAAATGCGCGAGGGAACGCGGTCGGTAGGCCCATTCACGGCGGCATGGTACGTGGTCTTCATGATCCCTTTCCTGTTGTGGGTCCGGGATTCGGGAAGAACTTCGGCGGCTCAGGAAAGCCTTGCCGGGCTGGCAAGGACGATCAGGCAGCTTCCGCAGCATCCAAGCCTGTTCTCGTACCTCGCTTCCTCGATGTTCTACAGGGATGCACTGAACGGCGTGTTCGCCTTCGGCGGCATCTACGCCGCAGGCGTGCTCGGATGGTCGATCATCCAGATCGGCACGTTCGGCGTGGTGACGCTTGTATCCGGGTCGCTGTTCGCCTGGCTAGGCGGCTTCGCCGACCGCAGGTTCGGCCCCAAGGCGGTAATCGCCGCGTGCATTCTGGTCCTGACCGCGGTCTGCCTTGTGATCGTGACCACGTCCCAGCAGACGGTGCTTGGAATCCCGGTGGCGGATGGCTCGGGACTGCCGGACGCCGTGTTCTATATATGCGGATGCGCTATCGGCGCCGCCGGGGGCGTCATCCAGTCAGCGTCCCGCACGATGATGGTGAACCAGTCGGATCCCGAGCGGATGACCGAAGCGTTCGGACTCTACGCGTTCGCCGGCAAGGCCACTGCCTTTCTTGCCCCTTCCCTGATCGCCCTGACGACCCGGCTTACGGAGGATCTCAGGCTTGGCGTATCGCCGATCATCGTCCTTTTCCTGATCGGCCTCGTTTTGCTTCGCTTTGTCAAATTCCAACCCTTGGCGAAACTAGAATGGAAAGAAGAATGAAGAGCAGCATGTTCGTGCCGCTGCCTGCGCTTGCGCTGGCAGCGGCCTTGTCCGCGACGGCGGCCGACGCGCAGGAAGTCAAAGCCAACCAGCTGTTCGGCGCGGCCTCGGGCCCTACCTCGGAATCGCCCGCGGCGATCGGGAGCTATGCGAAAGGCTGCATGGCCGGCGGGATCCAGCTCGAGGAAACCGGCCCGACCTGGCAGGCGATGAGGCTGAACCGCAACCGGAATTGGGGCCATCCGGTTCTGGTCGATTTCATCAAGGATCTCAGCGCCGAAGCCGTGGAGGCAGGCTGGAAAGGGCTTTATGTCGGCGACATGTCCCAGCCGAGAGGCGGCCCGATGACCTCGGGACACCAGTCCCACCAGATCGGTCTCGATGTCGACATCTGGATGCTACCGCCCGAAAGCCTGAGCCTCAGCCGCGAAAGGCGCGAGGAAATCTCGTCGATTTCGGTGCGCACGGAAGACCAGCGGGACGTCAACGGGAACTGGTCGGATTCCCACATGCGGATCCTGAAGGCTGCGGCGAGCGACCCGCGCGTGGACCGCATATTCGTGGCGGCCGCCGCCAAGGTTCGGATGTGCAGCCTAGCTGGCAGCGACCGCATGTGGCTCCAGCGGATCCGCCCCTATTACGGGCACAACTACCATTTCCACGTGCGCTTGAAGTGCCCCGAAGGCGCAGCGGACTGCGTAACGCAGACGCCGACGGTTGCCGAACTCTCCAAGGGCGGGGACGGCTGCGACGACACGCTGCAATGGTGGGTGACCGCCTATCCCGACTGGCTGGAAAAGCCGAAGGATCCCGAAGCCGATCCTCCGCCGAAGAAACGCGGCGCGCGCGACTATGTGATGGCGGATCTTCCCGGCAGGTGCCAGGAGGTGCTGGGTGCCCAATAGCCACACCGCGAATGCTCGCACGTGCTTCCGATGGAGTCTGCGTGCATTCCGGGTGCATTCCGGATTGGCCGCGCCATCCAATCGAACGGGGTCGGCTACCGATCGCTCGGTTCCCTTGGGCCAGCACGTCCCTTCGCGGAACCGCCTTTGGCAGCCTCGACACGCACCGCGGCAGATGTCGCGCTTGCGCATCGACCGCTCAACCTTTTGCATCTACCGTATTTGCGTGTTCCCGCTGCAGATCTTGGCCGGGGTCTGGAATGCAAGTTGCGGAATCCCAACATTCCTGCGCCCATCCATTGTCTGGACATTGGATTACCCCCCCCCGTATGTTATACGCTATTGTCCAAAGGTGCCGCCGGTCGCGCGAACGCTGAGGTTCATTCCATATGAGACACGTTGTTGATGCTCCGAGTTGGTGGGAACACGGTCTTGCCAATCCGGCACTAGCGCAAGGACAGTAAGGCACACCGAAACGATAACGAAATGACGGAGAATCGTTCATGAACACGAAACTGATCGCGGCTCTCGCGTGCGGCGCGGCGCTGGCTCTCGGCGCCTGCGCGGGCGGCAACCCGGCGGCGCCCGCGGGGCCGGCGGCTCCCGGCCCGGCGGATCCCGCGGATCCGGCGGCGCCGGACGACAGGACGGCCCCGGAGAAGGCTTTCGACGACGAGCTGGACAAGGCGAAGAAGGCGCTGGCCGACGCCCGGGTCTTGGTGACCGCCGCGGCGGCCAGGGCGGCGGCCGCGCGCACGGGCACGGACGCCGACCGGACAGCGGCGCAAACGGACATCGACGCTGCGCGGACGGCCTTGGCGGCCGCGGTGACAGCGGCGAAGGCGCTGTCGGCGCCTTCCGGAGACTACGACAGGATCGGCGCGGCGGCCATCCAGGTCGACGACGCCGAAGCCGCCGAGGACGAGGACGAGGCGAAGCTGCGCAGGGCCGAAGGCAGCACGGGATGGGCGGGCACCGCCCTGCTCTCAAGGGCAATCCCTCGGACTGAGGTCGGCGTGGTTCGCACCGCACGCAAGACCGTCGACGACACGAATTACGCCGACGACGGGAACGATCTCGCGGCTGCGCTGACGGTGGCCAAATTGTCCCCGGTCATGTACGAAGCCGGGAAGATCGTGATGCGGAACGGCTCGGGCAGCAGCGGCGACCGGCTTCGCATGAGGGGTTTCCCGATGAGATGGGGAGCTTCCGGTGGAGGCCTGCAGGACACCGGCGATACCGCGATAACTCTCGCAACCGACGATTACTTCGATGAAACCTTCGCTGGCCTGACAATAACCCCCGCAGGACTTGCCATAGACTTGGGCGATGCTGGCGCGAACCCCGGCCCGGATCTGAAAATTGATCCGGATGAGGCGATTGCAGCCACGACCGTCAACAGAAACGATCTGGCCTTGACTTTCGGGAGGCCATCGGCGTCGCCCACAGGCAATGCCGAGCATTACTGGGCTGCGGCGCTCATGCCGACCGCCGCCCAGGTGGATGCCGCTTCCGTGTTGAAGGAAGGCACGGGCACGGACGCGCAGACCCTGCCGGTCGGCACCTACTATCTGCGGCTGTCCAACCATGCCGGCGTGGACACGAACCTCGAGGATCCGGACGACCCGGTGACCTCCGCGCGCGACGACGTCAATTCCTATCTGTCGTACGCGGCATACGGGCTGTTCGATTTCGTTGCAGGTTCCACCTTGACAGCCGCGGACGCCGATCGCCCTCGGATCTTCCCGTTCGCCGCGGGCTACGACGCGTTCAAGAACGCGGATAACATGAAGGTCACCGACGTGGCTGAGGCGGACGAGATCACCTCAGGGAAGTTCAAAGGCCGAACCATCGCCGAGGAATTGGCGAGGTCGAACGCCGCCTCGGAGGTATTAACGCCGCCAAGCGCTTCAGGCAGCACGGCGCGGATGCTGCGGGGCGATATCGAGCTGACCGCGACGATTTCAGGCACCGCCGGCGACAATACGATCACCGGGACGATCACGAACTTCGAGGCCTGGGACACGAAAGGGTATTGGGAGAACTACGACCATTTCACCACCGCGGCGCTCGCATCGGGCAGCATCGGGGCCGACGGGTCGTTCAGCGGAGTTGTCACCGATCCTGATGGCGGCAGTGGTACCATCTTCGCAAACGGCTTCTACAAAGGCAGCTTCTACGGGCCGCTCAGCGGCCTGGAGGCCGCCGGAACCTGGTTCGTGCCTTCCACTGCGTTGGACACCACCGCCGACCTGTCAATCGTGGGCAGCTTCGGGGCCGCGCTCGTCCGCGAGGACGGCTCCTGGGGCCACGTGGTGCGAGCCAGCGGAAACTGACCCCCGGGCCCCCGGCCCGACGAACTCCAGCCGCCGCGCCCGCAAGGCGCGGCGGCTTCCTTTTCCGGATCAGGTCGTTCGATTCCGGGCCGTCCGCGCCGAACCGCCTGCGACGCAGCGACCCGGAATTCGTCCAAGCGTTGCGTTTGACCGGACTTCCCCGTTTCCTCGGAACTCCCGCGAGCATGGGCGGCGCGCCAAGCGAGCCCGACGCTCCGCCGAACGGGGCCGTGCCCGGGCTTGAACCGCAATCGCCATTGCATCGGCAACGGAGCTTCCGTCCGGGTTCGGGGATTTCTGCATTCGCTGTCCAGACTGTTGGGCTGCTTTCGTGTCGCGGACAACGGCGGGCCGCTTCGTTTTCCGGCGCTGCATGCCGGGCCGGGCTTCCGCGTGAATGCTTCGGCAACTGACACTCCCGCTTCGACTCCGTCCCGGTATGCCGCATCCTTCAGGAGCTGCTCCGGCGCCCGGAGTTCGAGGCAGCTCGGGGCCGGGTCCGGATGAACCCGCCCGCGAAAACGCGCCGACGAGGCGACTGGCTTCGGCCAAGTCGTCCGGGATGCTCCGGCATTCGTGGAATTCGCAGGGCGGGTTCCCGCTGCATGCTCGGCATGGCCGTTGTGCTTCGGAAAGCGCGGCGGCGGCCGAGCGATTGTCTGGATGCACCCACCGCCCTCCGCCGCCGCGGGCCCGCTGCCTATCCCCCTGTGCCGCCGGGCCACGACGTCGTTTCGGCGTGCTGCCTTCGGCAGCCCCGGCCTGCATCACGACAGGCGCGGACCCGGCAGGGTATTGCAAACTGCAGTCTCAACCCGAATACTTCCGATGCTTCCATCGCGGGTCTCCAAGCTGTTCTACGCCGCGTGAGGCTGCGATGGGGAACGAGGCGATTGCCATGACGGAGGGGAAATCATGAAAACGAAACTGTTCTTGGCTTTCGCGTGCGGCGCGGCCTTGGCTCTCGGCGCTTGCTCCGGCGGCGGCACGACGCCTGATCCTGCGGAGCCGACACCGGGAGACGACAGGACGGACGCGCAGAGGGCTTTCGACACCGCGCTGGAAAATGCCGAACAGGAACTGGCCGCCGCCCGGCGGAGGGTGCAGGACGCCGATGCCGCCGCGACCGCAGCGGACACGCACGAGGCCCGGGCGGCGGCGCTGGCAGACATCAACGGCGCGCAGAAGGCTTTGACGGACGCCGTGGCGTCAGCGCGCGCGCTGACGCAGGCGGCGCCTTCCGGAGACTACGACAGGCTTGGCCGGGCGGGCTTCCTGATTGACGAAGCGACCGCTGCCCAGGCAGTGGATCTCGCGAAGCTGCGCGCGGCCCTGGCCCGCATCGGATGGTCAAGCTCGGTTCCGCTCGCAAGGAGGGCAATCCCTCGGACCGTGGTCTGGGTGATCCGCACCGAGCGCGTAAGAAACGGGGAGGATGTCGCTACTCGGCTGAAGCTGGCCGGATTGCCGGCGGTCATGTACGAGGACGGGAAGGTCGTGGTGGCCGACGGCCTGGCCGGCAGCGGGGACCGGCTGCGCATGAGGGGGTTTCCGTCCAGGCTGGCAGATTCCGACGGAGCCTTGGATGACAACGATGGCGCTCCGATAACCACCGCAACCAACGCGTACTTCAACGAAGTTCTCGCAGGTTTGGAAATAACCCCCTTGGGACTTGTCATCAATTTGGGGGGAGGCCGAAACATTGGCACGGACATGAGACTTGACGTGGACACCGAGATTGATGCCAGCACGGACAACGCATACGATCTGACTTTGAATTTCGGGTGGCCGGAGGCCTCGCCCACCGGCAATGCCGAGCATTACTGGGCTGCAGCGCTCATGCCGACGGATGACCAGGTGGATGCGGATCCCACGCTTTTGAAGGACGGCACGCAGATCCTACCAATTGGCGTTTACTATCTGCGGCTGTCCAACCATGTAGGCGTGGATACGAATCTTGAGGATCCGGACGACCCGATGACCTCAGTGCGCGACGACGATAATTCCTATTTGACGTATGCGGCATACGGGCTCTTCGATTTCGTCCCGATTTTCTCCTCCGCGATCAATACCGCTGATCACGCTCGGGTCTTCCCTTTCCATGTTGGCTACGATGCTTTCAAGGATGAGGACGGCATGAAGGTCACCGACGTGGCCGATGCGGACAAGATCACCCAAGGGAAATTCAAGGGTCTAACCATTGCTGAGGAATTGGTGATTAGAGGGTCCTCAACCAGATTGAATCCGCCTGGCGCTGCAGGCGGCGGGCTGATGCTGCGGGGCGCCATCGAGTTGACCGCGACGATTTCCGGCACCCCGGCCGACAACCTGATCAGCGGGAGGATCACGAACTTGGAGTCGTGGGATACGAAAGGGTATTGGGAAAACTACACGTATTTCACCGAACTTGCGCTTGAGCAGGACAGCATTGGGGTCGATGGGTCGTTCGACGGAGATATCACCGACCCCGATGCCATCGACAATTTCGGCGCAGGTTTCTACCAAGGCAACTTCTACGGGCCGCTCAGCGACTTGGAGGCTGCCGGAACTTGGTACGTGGCCGGCGTTTTGTCGAGCGGCGACATTACCGGGACGAGGGCGCTCATGGGCAGCTTCGGCGCGGCGCGCGTTCGCGAAGACGGCACCTACGGCAACGTGCTGTACGGCGAAGAGCTGCTGACCGGCAACTGATCCCCCGGGCCCATCCCTGCGAACTCCGGCTGCCGCGCCTCAAGGCGCGGCAGTTTCCTTTTCCAAACCAGGCCGCTTGATCCCGACTTGTTCCCGCTGGACCGACAGCGCGAGGCGAACTGTCTCCTTGACCGCAGGCTCCCGAATGCAGGTCGAGCGCCGGAGACCGATCAACTTCGGAATCCCGGGCCGGCACGCCGGCAGAATTCTTGTGTGTTGACGCCCCCTTGGGACGCGGGATCATTCCTTCTGCAGCACTGGGCATTTGGCCGAGCGCTTTCGCGTGTTTGGCCCGTCGGTGCGGCGCGTTGATGCTTGCCCCCGGCCCGCATGGAGACGCGCGGACAGGGTCCATATCGGGGCCGTTGAATTAGGGCCTGTTAACGCTTGCGTCAAGACCGGGTCTGTGGCAAGCTGTTGTCAACAATGGAAAAAACAAGCGGGCAGTCCCCGATCATGGCCAGCATCACCGAAGAGCGTTGCGCCTTGCTGCATCCCCATCCGCCGGTCCAGCGCGGCAACGTGCTGATTCCGAACATCGTCATCATCGACGCCTTGCTGCATATCCTTGAGAACGGCTGCAAATGGCGCGCCCGTCCGGAGCGCTGCGGCAAGTGGCACACGGTCCACATGCGGCTGCGCCGCTGGGCCGAGGCGGGCGCGCTCGCGCGGCTGCTCGCGGCGCTGCGGGAGCAGAGGCTGACGGACAAGGGCCTCGACTGCCTCGGCCTCGACAGCGCCAGCGTGAAGGTGCATCCCGACGGAACCGGAGCCCAAAAAAAAGAGGCCCGCAAAGCATGGGCAAGTCCCGCGGCGGCTGGAGCGCGAAGATCCGCATGATCGCCGCAAGAGGCTGGATGGCAATGGCTTTCCGCCTTTCCGGCGGGCAGGCCCGCGACGCGCCGGAGGGCCGGGCCCTGCTGGAGGGTTTCGGGAAGCGGGGCTCCAAGGCTCCGCTGGCGATGGAGCGCGCCTGCGAGGGCGACGAGACCCGCCGGCTCGTCCGCGACCTCGAAATGACGCCGGTCGTGCCGCCGAAGGCGAACCGGAGGGCCGAATGGGATTTCGACCGCGAAACCTACAAGCGGCGGAACGGGACCGAGCGGCTGTTCCGCCGGATCAAGGGCTGTCGGCGCATCTTCACCAAGTACGAAAAGCTGGACACGATGCATGCCGCGTTCCATTGCTTCGTCCTCATCGTCGAAATCATCAAGCGTTAACAGGCCCTAGGCGGCCTTCAGAAGATTCCGGGGTGTATCGCAGTACCAATCGGAGCGGGGCAAAATGGGCGGGCATGCGGCGGGCCGGGCCGCCCCTCCGCGCTTCGCGCTGCGGGGCGAGGCCGAGGGTTGCAAGCCGCGAAACCGGCTGGACATGCCCGGCGGAATTTGCAGAACTATCGGTACACTACGCGGCCCCCGAGCAGTGATCACCTTGCCGCGGGCACTGCTGTTCGGAGCTCGCGTCTTCGGCAGCCGCGAGGCGCCAGGCTGGCGCATGGCGGCTCCGTAGGAATCCGAATGTCGGAGGTCCGCCCCATGGCGTGTTTATTCCGCTACAATTCCTGAGCGTGAACCGGTTTCCCGCCGGGCGGGCGTTTCGCTGTCCTTGACACGGCTATTATTGCAAATTTAATTCGCCTGATTCGCGGCGCAAGGCTGCGGCTTGGAATTCGGCAATTTACGTGATGGAGAAGAAATCATGAACACGAAACTGATCGCGGCTCTCGCGTGCGGCGCGGTGCTGGCTCTCGGCGCCTGCGCGGGCGGCAACCCGGCGGCGCCCGCGGGGCCGGCGGCTCCCGGCCCGGCGGATCCCATGGACCCGGCGGCGCCGGACGACAGGACAGCCGCCGAGAAGGATTTCGACGACGCGCTGGACAAGGCGAAGAAGGCGCTGGCCGACGCCCGGGCCTTGGTGACCGCCGCGGAGGCCAGGGCGGCGGCCGCGCGCACGGGCACGGACGCCGACCGGACAGCGGCGCAAACGGACATCGACGCTGCGCGGACGGCCTTGGCGGCCGCGGTGACGGCGGCGAAGGCGCTGTCGGCGCCCGCCGGCGACTTCGGCAGGATCGGCGCGGCGGCCATCCAGGTCGACGACGCCGAAGCCGCCGAGGACGAGGACGAGGCGAAGCTGCGCAGGGCCGAAGGCAGCACGGGATGGGCGGGCGCCTCCGTGGTCGCGACGGACATCCCCCGGACAACGGTCACCGTGACCCGCACCGAGCGCATCAAGGACAGCAAGGATGTCGCGACCCGGCTGAAGGCGGCCAATTTGCCCGCGGTCATGTACGAGGACGGCAAGATCGTGATGAAGGACGGCTCGGGCAGCAGCGGGGACCGGCTTCGCATGAGGGGCATTCCGGTCAGGTGGTCGCACGAATCGACCGGCGTGCTGCGGCACCCGGACAGCACCGCGGTGGCCGCCGACAGTTCGCACAAGGTTCTGGCCGGCCTGACCATAACCCCGTCGGGGCTTGCCGTTGATTTGGGCGGGAGTGGCGCGAGGACCGGCTCGGACCTTCGAATCACGTTCAACACGGCAGGCCGAATTGTCGACGGCACGTCGAATGCGTACGATCTCGCATTGGAATTCGGGAAGCCGGCGGCCTCCCCCACAGGCAATGCCGAGCACTACTGGACGGCGGCGCTCATGCCGACCCCCGCCCAAGTGACTGCACACGAAGCTCAGCTAAAGGAAGGCACGCGGACCCTGTCGATCGGCACCTACTATCTGCGGCTGTCCAACCACGCCGGCGTGGACACGAACCTCGAGGACCCGGACGACCCGGTGGCCTCCGCGCGCGACGACGTCAATTCCTATCTGTCGTACGCGGCGTACGGGCTCTTCGATTTCGTTCCGCGCAGTGGAGGCGTCGACGATGATCGCGCTCTGTCGGGCCGGATCTTCCCGTTCCATGTGGGCTACGACGCGTTCAAGGACGCGACAGACATGAAGGTCACCGATGTGGCCGACGCGGACAAGATCACCGAAGGGAAGTTCAAGGGCCGGACCGTTGCTCAGGAATTGGTCGCGACCGAGGCTACTCCGTATACCTTGACGCCGCCGGCTGGCTCAACAAATGCCGTGCTGCTGCGGGGCGATGTCGAGCTGACCGCGACGATTTCCGGCACCGCGGCCACCAACAAGATCAGCGGGAAGATCATGAACCTGGAGTCCTGGGACACGAAAGGGTACTGGGAGAACTACGCGCGCATCACCGGGACGGTGACGCTCTCGGAGGGCGACATTGCGGCCGACGGATCGTTCAACGGAGTCGTCGCCGATCCCGACGGCAGCGCCGACGCTTTCGCGGCGGGCGCGTACAGAGGCAGCTTCTACGGGCCGCTCAGCGGGCTGGAGGCGGCCGGTGCCTACCTCATAAACTACGATCCGGCTGGAAGCGTTGAACGTTCGATCGTGGGCGGCTTCGGGGCCGCGCTCGTCCGCGAGGACGGCTCCTGGGGCCACGTGGTGCGAGCCGGCGGAAACTGACCCCCGGGCCCCCGGCCCGACGAACTCCAGCCGCCGCGCCCGCAAGGCGCGGCGGCTTCCTTTTCCGGATCAGGTCGTTCGATTCCGGGCCGTCCGCGCCGAACCGCTTGTCCGGAGCGGCCAGCCGCTTTGAACGCAGGCAATCGGATTGATCACGCGCCGGGATTCGGGCTGCATCCGCCATAATCCGCGGCCACGCAGCCGCAGCTGTTTTGGATCGCCGGCTCCGTTCCGCGCCGATTGGCCGACACGTTCCAGGGCGCAGCTTGATTGCGGCACCGCGCGGCCGCCATGCCGATGACCGCTGGATGTTGCAGGATGCCCGTCTTCCCTTCCTTCCGGTTCGGGATCCGAAAAGCCGCAATCAGCTGTTCGTGTTGAAGAGGAGACGCGGTGCTGGCAAGCTGGATGGCGCTTTCCGGAAATGCGAACGTTCCCGCCGCGCGCCGCCTCGCTGCCGGCGTCGGCCGAGGGCGGCAGGAGGAGCGCTCCGACATGGTTCGAACGCAGAAGAGAGCATTGAACTCGGACAACGTCTTGGCAATCGGGTTCCCATTAGCCTAAGTCCAAGCGCTCCCGACAGCCGCAGGAAGCGAAAGTGGATACAGCAGCACTGAAGAAGCGGATCGAAGCCGCTTGGGAAGCCCGGGACTCGATCAATCCCGGCACGGCTGGCGACTATCGCGAGGCCATCAAGGAAGCGCTCGGCGCTTTGGACGCGGGTACAGTGCGGGTGGCCGAAAGGCGTTCCGACGGCAGCTGGCACGTCAACCAGTGGGCGAAACTGGCGGTCATGCTAGGATTCCGGCTTCGTGACATGGAGCCGCAGCGCGGCGGTCCGCAGGGATCGACCTGGTGGGACAAGGTCGATTCGAAATTCGAGGGATGGGGGCCGGAGCAATGGCGGAACGCTGGATTCCGCGCGGTTCCCAACTGCGTCGTCCGGAGGTCCGCCTACATTGCGCCGTCGGTCGTGCTTATGCCAAGTTTCGTGAATCTCGGAGCCTATGTCGACGAAGGCACGATGGTGGACACGTGGGCGACTGTCGGCTCGTGCGCGCAGATCGGCAAGAACGTGCATTTGTCGGGCGGCGCCGGAATCGGCGGCGTGCTTGAGCCGGTCCAGGCCTCGCCGACGATCATCGAGGACAACTGCTTCATCGGCGCGCGTTCCGAAGTCGTTGAAGGCGTGATCGTGCGCGAGGGATCGGTGCTTGGGATGGGCGTGTTCATCGGGCAGTCGACCAGGATATTCGACCGTTCGACAGGCAAAACCTGCTACGGCGAGGTCCCCCCGTACTCGGTGGTGGTTTCCGGCTCCCTGCCGTCGAGCAACGGCGTCAGCCTGTATTGCGCCGTGATCGTCAAAACCGTCGATGCCAGGACGCGCAGCAAGACCGGGATCAACGAGCTGCTTCGGGACTGAAAACGGCAGGCCGCCGCGCGCTTGGGATGGGAAAGAACCGAATGGCTGCGGAAATCGACCCGGTCGCGCTTGCGGCCGAGCTGGTGAGGCGTCCTTCGGTCACGCCCGAGGACGCGGGCGCGATCGATCTGGTCGCGCGCGTGCTCGGGGACGCGGGCTTCCGCTGCGCCAGGGTCGACCGGGGCGGAATCAAGAACCTTTTCGCCAAGTCGGGCGAAGGCCGCGGTGGCCGCGTGTTCGGGTTCAACGGGCACACCGACGTGGTTCCGGCCGGGGATCCTTCGGCTTGGACCGCCGATCCGTTCGGAGCGGAGATCCGGAACGGCTGCCTGTGGGGCCGCGGATCGGGAGACATGAAATCCGGTGTCGCCGCGTTCGCGTCCGCCGCCGCCGACCTGGCTCGGAAAGGGCTTGGCGGAAACGCGATCGGGATCCAGATTACCGGAGACGAGGAGGCCGTTGCGAAAGACGGCACGGCCGCGCTCATGGACTGGATGGCCAGCAACGGGGAGCGGTTCGACGTTTGCCTCGTGGGCGAGCCCACTTCCCGCGAGCGCATCGGCGATATGATCAAGATCGGGCGCCGCGGCTCGCTGTCGGTGAGAATCGCGATCTCCGGCAAGGAGGGGCACTCGGCCTATCCGGAGCGCGCGAGAAACCCGGTAGCCGCAATGGCGATGCTTGCAAGCCGGATTTCGTCCGCGGAACTCGACCGGGGCACTGCGGATTTCGGGCCGACCACGCTCGCGGCCACGTCTATCGACACCGGAAACGCCGCCAGCAACGTGATCCCGCCGGAATGCCGCGCTTCGTTCAACGTGCGATTCACCGACCGCCACAGCTCCGAAAGCCTGCTTGGCTGGTTCCGGCAGCTGATGGAGGAGACGGAAGCGGAATTCGGCGTGCGCGCGGAGCTGTCGGTGCACTCGGCTGCGGAAAGCTTCGTGACGCCGCGGGGACCGTTCACGGAGCTGGTGGCGCGAGCGGTCGAGGCCGAAACCGGCGTTGCGCCGGAACTGTCGACCGCCGGCGGAACGTCCGACGCGCGGTTCCTCAAAGACCACTGCCCGGTGCTGGAGTTCGGGCTTGTCGGCGACACCATCCACCAGATCGACGAGCGCGTGCCTGTGGCCGACATCGTTGCCTTGAAGGCGGTCTACAAGCGGATTCTTGAAGACTATTTCGCCTGACTCCCGCCGCCGTCCGCGCTTGGCTCTTCTGGTCAAGGAGCCCCGGCCGGGCCGCGCGAAAACCCGACTCGCCAAGGGGATCGGAACGGTGGCCGCCGCCGCTTGGTACAGGCGCCAGCTCCTTTCGCTGATGCGGCGGCTGTGCTTCGATAAAAGGTGGGATGCCGTTCTCGCAGTTTCGCCCGACAGCGCGGTCGCGGCGGGCCGGTTCTGGCCGAAGTCCATTCCGCGGGTTCCGCAGGGAACCGGCGATCTCGGCGACCGGATGAAGCGGCTGTTTTCGTCCCTGCCGCCCGGCCCTGTGATCATCGCCGGCTCCGACATTCCCGGCTGCTCGGCCCGCCACGTTTCAAGGGCTTTCCGGCTGCTCGGCCGAAGCTACGCCGTTTTCGGCCCCTCTCCCGACGGCGGATTCTGGATGGTGGGTCTGCGGAGGACCGGATCGGTTCCGAGACGGCTGTTCCGGGGCGCCCGGTGGTCAACCGAGCATGCGCTCGAGGATTCCCTCAAGAGCCTGAAAGGAAAGCGCATCCGCTTCGCGGAAGAGCTCAGCGACGTCGATTCCGTCGACGATTTGCAGCTTTCGGCAGCATCCGGGCGCGGCCCCAAGGCCCGTACGGATGCTCAGATTGCCGATTTCCGGCTGAAATCGAGGTAGATTTCCCGCAGCCTGTCGGCAAACGGCCCGGGCTTGCCTTCGCCCACCGGCATTCCGTCGATTTCAACGACGGGAACCACTAGGTTCGTTGCCGAAGTGATGAAGGCCTCGGAGGCCTGCTGCGCTTCCTCGATCGTGAACGGCCGCTCCTCCACCGTCATTTGCGATTCGGAGGCGGCTTTGAGAACGGAGGCCCGGGTGATTCCATGGAGTATCCGGTGCGACAGCTCCCGGGTGACGATCGTGCCGGTTCGGGTCACGATGTAGGCGTTGTTGGAAGTGCCCTCGGTCACATGGCCGTCTTCGACCAGCCATGCATCGTCGGCGCCTGCCTTCAGCGCCGCCATCTTGCCCATGGAGGGAAAGAGCAGCTGCACGGTCTTGATGTCCCGCCGCCGCCAACGGATGTCCTCGAGCGAAACGACCTTGATCCCTTCCTTGATCGCCGGCGAATCGAGAAAGCGCTTCTTCTGGGTGAAAAGCACGACCGTGGGCGCGGCGTCCGGATAGGCGAAATCCCGATCGGCAACGCCCCGCGAAATCTGCAAATATACGAGGCCCTGTTCAACTTCGTTCTTCGCCACCAGCTTCCGGTGCACGGAAAGCAGCTCGTCCCTGCCCATAGGCTGCGCCATGTCGAGTTCGCCGAGGGAGCGTTTCAGCCGCTCCATGTGCCCGTCGAAGTCGATGAGCTTGCCCTCAAGCACCGAGGTGACCTCGTAGACCGCGTCGGCGAACAGGAACCCCCGGTCGAATACGGATACCGAGGCTTCGGATTCCGGCACGAAGCTGCCGTTCACATAGACTGTACGTTCCATTCGATCCCTCTTCGGGCGTCTTCGCAGCCGCGATCCGTCCGGCTACCCCCACACGTCGCGGCTCGGAGGATGAACGCTCGATCCCTCGTACCGGAGCGCCGCCGCGCGGTCTTCCGCCAGCAGCAGCGGCCCGTCAAGGTCGACGATTTCCGCGCCCTGCGCAACGAGCGCCGCAGGCGCCATTCCGAGCGAAGTGCCCACCATGCATCCGACCATGATCCTGAATCCCTCGGATTCGGCCTGCTTCCGGAGCGCGATCGCTTCGGTCAGGCCTCCGGCTTTGTCGAGCTTGATGTTCACCATGCCGTACTTGCCCCTGAGCATCGGAAGCGAATCCCGGTCATGGCAGCTTTCGTCGGCGCACAGCGCGAAGGGAAACCGCGTTTCGAGGAGCGGGCTGTCATCGCCCGCCGGTAGCGGCTGCTCCACCATCTCCACGCCCAGCTCCGTGAGGCGGCCGGAAAGCGAAAGGAACTCGCCAGCGCTCCAGCCCTCGTTCGCATCAGCGATCAAGCGGGCGGCCGGCGCGCCGTTCCGCACGGCTTCAAGCCTTGGCAGGTCGTCCCTGCTCCCCAGCTTGATTTTCAGAACCGGACGCTCCGCATGTTCGGCCGCGGCTTCGCCCATTTCCGCCGCCGCCGCCAGCGGAATGGTGCAGGCGGTTTCCAGCGGCTCGGGCGCCGGCAGGCCGGCGAGTTCCCATACCCGTTTTCCGGACTGCTTCGCCTCGAGGTCCCACAGGGCGCAGTCGAGCGCGTTTCGCGCTGCGCCGGGGGGCAGCTTTTCCTGCAATGAGCGCCGGTCGATCGGTGCGCGCAAGGAAAGAATCTGGCGGGCGACGCTGTCGACGCTTTCGCCGTACCGCTTGTAGGGAACGCATTCGCCCCTGCCTGAAAAGCCGCCCTCTTCCACGGTCGCCACCAGCACATGCGCGACGGTCCGGGATTCCCGTGAAATCGCGAACGTCCGTCGAAGCGGAAACGACTGCCGTTCGACCGATACCCGCATGCCGGGGAATCGCGCGCGGCCGGAGATCCCTTGCGTCAGAGCGCAAGCAGGCTGTCGGCGATCCGTCCGGCCCCGTGCCGGAGCGGGTCCTGCGCGGGAACTCCCATCCTGGCCTCGGCTTCCTCGCAATACGATCGCGCCTCGTCCTCGCCCAAGCCGCTCGAATTGACGGCGATGCCGGCGACTTCGCATGCCGGGTTGACGATTCGCGCTACCCTCAGCGCAAGGTCGCGCAGCTCCTCCAGCGAAGGCAGAGAGTAGCCCTGCAATCCGCGCATCTCCCGGCGTGCCGGATCGTGGCAAAGCACTAGCGCGTCAGGGCTTCCGCCGTGGATCAGCGCCAGCGTAATTCCTGAGTAAGACGCATGGAACAGGGACCCCTGCCCTTCGATCAGGTCCCAGTGGTCCTCGGCGTTGTCCGGAGTAAGCCATTCCACCGCCCCCGACATGAAATCCGCAACCACCGCATCCACCGGCACACCGGATCCCTCGATAAGTATCCCTGTCTGGCCGGTCGCGCGGAAGTCGCAGTTGCAGCCTCTGTCCGCAAGCTCCTTCGCCAGCGCCAAGGAGGCGTACATTTTGCCGATGGAGACGTCCGTTCCGACGGTCAGGCACCGCTTTCCGGCGCGCTTCCGCCCGGTTCCTATCGGATAGGAACGATCCGGCCGGCGGACATCGTGGATCGACCGGCCGTTGGCCTTGGCCGCCTCCGCAAGCGCTGCGTCGTCATTCAGATGCGTGTGGAGGCCGCTCGCGAGGTCGAGGCCTTCTTCAATCGCTTCCTGAAGCACCCGCTTCCAGCTGTCCGGCACCACGCCCCCGCGGTTGGCGACGCCGACCACCATCGTCTTTGCGCCTGCTTCGCGCGCTTCGCGTATGCCCAGATCGCTGATGCGCAGGTCGGCCTTGCAGCCCTCCATCCTGTACTGCCCGAGCGCGTGCTCGGGCCGCCACGTTTTGACGCCCTGCGCCACCTTCGCGGCAAGCGCGTCGGGCGCGTCGCCAAGAAACAGGAGATAGGGCTGCTTGATCATCGCACTCGCTCTCCGCCGTCCGGCTTGTCGGGTGAACGCTATATTGGCCGCCTGCGAGCAGCCTGCAACACTTTTCGGTTATCGCTCAGAAAGCTGGAGACCGGCGCCTGTTCGATCAGGCCTAACTGCCGATCACCGATTTGAAGGCTTCAAACTCAGCGTCGCTGATCCCGGCGCAATGCTCGGCGGCGGGATATGCGCCGCTTTCCACGTCCGCCGCGAATTCGCGGAACGCCGCAATTCGTTCCGATTGAAGGCGTTCGTACTCCGCAAGGAAATTCCGGCGCGTCCTCGCGTGGCGCGGGCGGAGCCCGCGCGTATCCAAGCGCATCCTCGGCGAACGGGCACTGCGCGTCGCCGTCCGCCCCGGCGCCCATCGAGAACAGGAACAGAGAGGTCCGCTTCGAGATCGCGGCCGCGACGCGGTCGGGCACCACCTCCAGCTCCGCCGCGAACGCACGCCTTCTCAAGGGCCTGATAGCGTTCAAGGTCGTTGGCACCCCCGTCGAACGACTCGACTGCTTTCCTGTTGTGGATAGCGGCGGTCCATGTCCTTTTCCAGCACCGCCTCCGCGTGACGCTCCGCCCAAAGCTCGTCCGATCATCGCCGAGACTAGAAGCGCCGCTTCAAATTAACCCGGCAATGAAACCCGCAGCTGTCGGAAATGTCCGAATGGCGTCGCCCTCTTGGTCGCGACAACAATATCGGTTCGCATAAATCACAAACAGGGAACCAACGATCCGAAAATTTACCTTCCGACACTCTTATGAGTCACTCTTTCAATTTTTTCATTTTCTTCAAAAACTTATCCTTCGGAAGGACCTCCACGCATTTAAGAAAATTTTGCCCAAGCCTGCCATATAAAGCATTCTGAATCATGGCCTCGTAACCATCCCACGCTTTCTCACCACCCGCTTCAAAATCATTCGCAACTAGCCAAAATTGAACTGACGCTCTCGGCCCGCGTCCGGACGGAGTGCAGTCTAGGCCTTTGTTCAAAATCGCCCATCTATACAAAATATACAGAGAGCCATATACCTTAATGACGTTTTCCATTTTAATAGCGTTTTCCAAGTATTCATTCCTGAATTCTGTCGACACGTCTTGCAAAAATTTAAACTCATTTCGTTTTGCCTTAATCGTTTTCATAAGTCTCGTGTTCTCAATCAAAATGAGATCGCCACATTTGTCAAATATAAAATGATCGCAACAATTGCAACTATTTGCTCGTGCGTCAGTTTTAACGTTGGGTTCTGATTCCTCGTCATCGAGTTGATACGCGGAAAAATTCAACGGATCTGACTCTCCGGCTAACAAAATCCTCCCCCAATACTTCTCAAACACGCTCATGTATCGTCCCAGTATAAATTGGAATAAGGTTTTGTTAGGTCTCCCAAAATTCTACGCAACTGCAAAAAGAGGTCTTGGTCTTCGTCGTTGCAATCCGGAAAACGATTTACTGCAATGTCTTTGGCAAAATCCGGATCACTCTTTGAATAGTTGACAACGTATTTTAGAATTTCAGCGCTGTGAGTTGCAATAACGACCTGCACTCCGGCCCGGGATAATTTCATCAACAATTCCGCCATAATGACTTGCCAAGCGGTGTGAAGATTGCATTCGGGCTCGTCGATAAACAGCACAGTCTGTTCATTAATCAGTTTTCGTTCAATCAATAGTCCAATCATGCCGATATTTGTGATGCCCGTTGCGGTAGTTTGCAATGGGTAATAACTCTTCCCATCTGAGAACCGCAGCTGGCCATTTGGGGAAACCACGATTTTCCCGTCAAGAACGCTTTGTATCCAATCAAGAATTCTGGGAAATGCAACTTCTCCGGTGTATTCCTTGCTCAATCCTTTGCGCATTGAAGTCACATAATCGGGAACTCCTGCAATCGCGCGACGCGCGAATGTTCTCTCTCGGTATTCAAAGCGCAGCGCCCTATAAGACCTGCCAAATAATGTCTCCAATTTCCAATATACTGGTGACTCTAGAAACAAGCAACTTGGATACTCTCGAATCGAATTCAAAGCTCTGATCTTAATTTGCGATTCCTTTGGCTCTCGAAGCTCTCGCGTAAGTGCGAACTCGATCTTTGTGTTCCCCTCAGTGAACTGCACGCTTGGTGTAGATTCAGCATGGCCAAAAAGCGTGGATACGCTTGGAACTTGAAAATTGCCGCCCAATTCTCGCTCGATATTTTCTTTCAATTGATAGTGTATGAAATTGTCTTGAACATTGGGAAGATTGATTAGATCATTAACGTAACGCAAATTTTCAAGATACGAATCCAGTTGTTCCACAATCTCAGCTAGTGCAAGATTTGGCTGTTCAACAGTTAACTCATGCCTCTTAGAGTCAATTCCATTAATAGTTTCCGATACCAATTTTTTGATTGCAGTGGAGTTTAAATCCTTGGAATCCAGCTCTTCAAGTTCAACCGTTAACCGAGATGCCAGCGTTGAGATTGAATTTAATGTTTGAATTGCTTTTTTGTTCTTTTTCTTTCTTCTGCTGGCAAACTCCTCAATTTCCCATATAAATGACGGGTGTTGCAGGTAGCCAATAAGCCTATTAGCACGCTGACTATATAAATCATTTTGCAGACTCTTGATAATTGAATAAATCAATCGCGAAGCAAAACTCTTTCCTGTGTTGTTCGCGCCGCCAAAAACCGTGAACGCTTTGATATTGATCACAGCGTCCGATATGGGACCGAAATTTTTGATCCGGATTTGCTTCATGGCGGACATTGGCCTGATATTTGTAGATCGCTTGTTCGTGAAGCGGTTGCAAAACAACGAGTATCATCAAAAATCATTGGCGTAATTGCGTCGACTTGTCCAACATGCATGCTGGATGACAGCACGAATTCGATTAGAGTCGTCTGTGCGACGTAATCATTTCAGGAGCATAGCCCGCTCTTGGGACCGAGTCCAGCAAGTGACCGGGCCGGGGGTGCATCCCATTTTTGTGTTCAGGTGGCGGCGCCGTGGCAAGCTCTCCAATCAAGGAAGCCGATCCAGCTGTAGCCATTGATGCAGCATTTGACGGCGAGCGCGCGTTGACACCCGCTTTCGACCAAGGGTTTGAACCGGCTCCCGATGGTCCGCTTGCAGACGGTTTCCACAAAAATGGGATGCATCCGGCGCCGAGCGCAGACGACACCCGGCCCAGCGAAAAAGGCTCAATGCCCACAAAAATAGGATGCACCCACCGGGCCGTGGCGCTCTTGAAGACCTGCATCGCGGTTTCGGCGGTTTTTCCGACCATCTCGAATCCGCCCGTCCAAGTCCACTTTGACGGAACCGGCCCGACATGCCCGACAACGGGGATTCCTTCAGCGGAGAGCCTCGCAACCGTTTCCATGCCCGCAGCGCAGTACGCGCAGTCGCCGCCCCGCAGGACCGCGCTGTGGGCAGCCCTGAGATTGTGCTCGGAAGCGCAAAGCTCGTCGTAGAGAAGCCCGACCGGCACAAAGCAGTCGCTGGCGGCCTCCCGCATATCGGCCGTCCAAACCGGCTGAATGATCGAAAGGATGTCGATGCCTGCCGCGCTTGCCGCAGCCGGAACCGATGCAGGACCGGATCAGATATAGCTGGCGTTCTCGTGGACGTTGGATTTGACGCCGGTGATGAGCGAAACGATCTCGTTGCCGTCGGACTTGGCCGCATCGACGGCGCCGACCACCCTTCCGCGCCGGAAGACCCAGATCGTATCGACTAGATTGAACACCTGCCGAAGATTGTGGCTGATCAGAATCAGCGGGACCCCGTTCCGCTTCAGGCCGCGAATGATGTTCTCGACCTGCGTCGTCTCCTGGACCCCTAGCGCCGCCGTCGGCTCGTCCATGATAATGAGCTTCGAAACGAAGCTCGCGGACCGGCTGATCGCGACGCACTGC
Source organism: Paracoccaceae bacterium (assembly GCA_965203795.1). Classification (GTDB taxonomy): domain Bacteria; phylum Pseudomonadota; class Alphaproteobacteria; order Rhodobacterales; family Rhodobacteraceae; genus CBDBBY01. Next base: position 3,144,494 of record OZ241915.1, read on the forward strand.
CGCTGGCCGCCCGACATGTTGCCGATCGCGTTCTTCAAATCCGGAATCTTGATGCCGGTCTTCTCAAGAACCTCAATCGATTTCCGGAACATCCGCTTTTCGTTCAGGATGCTGAACGGCCCGAGATTGAAGTATCTCAGCTCCCTTCCGAGGTAGATGTTGGAGGGAACGTCAAGGTCGTCGGCAAGCGCCAGATCCTGGAACACCGTTTCGATTCCGGCCTCTTTCGCCTCGATCGGGTTCGCGAACGACACTTCCGAGCCGTCGAAGAAGATCTTTCCGGAGGTCGGCTGCTCGACGCCTGAAACCATGCGGACAAGCGTGGACTTTCCCGCGCCGTTGTCTCCCACGATCGCGACGTGCTCGCCGGTCCGCAGCTGGAAGTCCGCGCTCTCGAGCGCATGCACGCCGCCGTAGTGCTTGGTCAGGCCTTCCGTCCTGAGGATGACATCGCCGAATTCAGACATGGCAGCGCTCTCCTCAGGCTTCCATCCGGCGTTTGCGCTGCCGGTAGACGTCCGCCACGACCGCGGCCACGATGATCACCCCTTTGATCATCTCCTGGTAGTACGCATCCAGCCGCAGGAACGTGAATCCGGAAATGATGACGCCGAACACAAGCATGCCCAGCGTGGTGCCGATGATCGAGCCGCGGCCTCCCGAAAGCGAGGTGCCGCCGATGACGGCCATCGCGATCGCGTCGAGCTCGTACATGACCCCCATTCCGGCCTGGGCCGTCAGGCCGCGCGCCGCGACGACCATGCCCGCGAGCGCCGCGAGGAGTCCCGCGATCGTGTAGACGAGTATCAGATGCCGCTCGACATTGATTCCCGACACCCGCGCCGCTTCCTCGTTTGAGCCGATCGCGTAGGTGTGCTTTCCGTATTTCGTATACCTTAGAATCAGCTGGAACAGCAGGGCGACCGCAAGGAATATCAGGACGGGCCGCATGCCGACCCCGATCGCGGCGAACGAGTCGGTCGGGAAAGAGACCGGCTGGCCCTTGGTGTACCACTTTGCGAGTCCCCGCGCCGTCACCATCATCCCCAGCGTGGCGATGAACGGCGGGATTTTCGTGTACGCGATCAGCAGGCCGTTGATGAGTCCTGCAATCAGCCCCACCCCTAGTCCCACGGCCAGCGGCACGATCACCGGAAGATCGGTCAGTTCAGGGTAGACCGCCCTGGGATACGTGCCGATCTGCGCAAAGCTCATCGCGATCATAGCTGTCGCGCCGACGATGGAGCCCGACGACAGGTCGATGCCGCCCGTGATGATGACCTGCGTAACGCCGACGGCGATGATTCCCACCACCGAAACCTGCAGGATCATGATGCTGAGCCTCTGGGTGTTCAGGATGAAGCTCTGCCCCTGTACGAACCACCCGAAAATCTCGAAAACCAGAGCGATTCCGACCAGAGCGAAGAATACGTTCACCTCGTGCGGGCGCTTGCGCTTCTTCGCGCCCGCCACCGCTTCAGCCTGCGTGGTATTGGCCATGCCGACACATCCTGTCCAGAGCGCGAAACCGAATCCGCGCCGTCCGCCGGGCTGACGTCGAATCCGACATCGCCCGGCGGAGCGGCTTTAGCGGCAAACCGTTACTTGGCTGCCCTCGGCAATCCATCCGTGAAAGCGGAAGGATCAGTTCTTCGCCAGATACTCATCCATGTTCGACGGCACGACCAGCTCGAACGGAATGTAGACCTTCTGGTCGACATCCCCCCCCCTGGCGAGCGTCAGGGCGGCCTCGATGGAGCCCACGCCCTGTCCCGCGGCATCCTGGAACACTGTGACGTCGAGATCCCCGGCGGCCATGGCCGCAAGAGCGTCCTGCGTCGCGTCCACGCCGCCGACAAGGACGTCGTCCATCGAAATTCCAGCGGCCTTCATCGCCTGGATGGCGCCAATGGCCATTTCATCGTTGTTCGCGATCACGGCGTCGAATTCCACGCCAGCGGAAAGCCAGTTGGTCATTAGGTCGGCGCCTTCAGTCCGCTTCCAGTTGGCTGTCTGCTCCTCCACAATCTCGATGCGGTTGCACATTTGGAGCTGCAGAACGTCATGGATGTCCGCCGTGCGCTGGCGGGCCGCCTGATTGGACAGCTCCCCGACCATCACGACGGCCTTGCCTTTGCCGCCGAGAAGCTTGCAGATCTCGAAGGTCTCGAGGGTGCCGGATTCGACTTCGTTCGACGCGACGAAAGCCTGGTTGTCCGGCAGGTCGTCCACGTTGATCGGTTCGCGGTTCAGATAGACGAGCGGAACGCCCGCTTCGGCGGCAGCATTGGTCATGGCCACTGTCGCGTCGGTATCCACCGGATTCACCACGATGGCGTCCACGCCGGAAGCGATGAAATTCTGTATCTGGTTCAGCTGCTTGCCGACATCGTTCTGCGCGTCCTCGATCTGCACGTCGACATCCGGAAGCGTTTCGACATGGGCGATGATCCCGTTCCGTATGACGGTCAGGAAGTTGTCGTCGAACAGCGCCATTGAAACTCCGATGGTTTCGGCAGCGGCGGCCGACGAAAGCGCGGACGCCAATCCAGCAGCAATTACAGTCTTTTTCATGAGTCCTCCAAAGTTCAGTTTTGCCCGGCCGAGGCCGCAAAGGGCCCGGCGGCGGATGCCGCCCCGGGTTGACCGGCCCATTTACAGCACCCTCACGGAAAGGTGAAGGTTCACGGCATGCAAATTTTTCGAGGGAAACGGCGGGTTCGATCAGAACCGCGCGACCGCCAGAACGGCCAGAACCGCGCAGCCCGCGAACCATGATCGCCATAGCGCCGCAATCGCTCGATCAATGTCGGCGGGCGAGACGGCGAGGCGGCCGCCCGGATTGACGAATGCGAAGTCGGTTTCGACTCCGCCGTATGCCCGCGGCCCTGCGAGCGCCACGCCGAGCACCGCGGCCAGCGCGGCTTCAGGCCAGCCCGCGTTCGGCGAGCGATGCTTGGGAGCGTCCGCCCTGGCGACTGAAACGGCCTTCCAGCAGCCCGCCGCTGCGGCGATCAAAAGCGCCGCAATGCGCGCGGGCACGAAGCTCATCACGTCGTCGAGGCGCGCGGCCGCCCAGCCGAATTCGCCGTGCCTTTCGTTCGGGTATCCGACCATGCTGTCGGCGGTGTTCACGAATTTGTACGCAAGCAGCCCCGGCAGGCCCAGCAGCAGGTACCAGAAGGCGGGCGCCACCACGCCATCGGAAAAGCTCTCCGCAGCACTTTCGATAGCCGCCCTCCCGACAGCGTCGGCGTCAAGCTGCCGCACGTCCCTGCCGACAATCCGTCCGACTGCGGCCCGGCCTTCCGGCAGGCTGTATCTCAACCCGTCGGCGACCGCCCTGACGTGCTCGACGAGGCTCTTCTGGCAGAGGATCGCGGCGGCTACGAGGATTTCGAGCAGCCCCATATCCGGAACCACCGCAACGACCGCTCCCGCAACAGCCATCAGCGCGCAACCCAGCAATGCGCACGCAGCGCCCTTGGCTCTTCTCCTACGTCCCTGATTGAACCGCTCGTCCGCCCAGCCGATCAAATCGCCCATGGCCTTGACCGGGTGGCGGATGCGTCTCCAGACGGGGTCCGGCTCGCCCGCCAGCGCGTCGAGCGCGAGCGCGGCCAGAAGCAGAAGGGGCGAACCCACGCCGCGCCTCTAAACGCAGGAAGTCCGGAATGGCGCCGGAATCATGAGCCACTCGCAAGCACGGGAGCCAACGCGGCGGAGACCGGCGCGAATGACCTTCGGTGCTCGCAGGTGGGGCCGCGCTCGCGGATGGCGTTCAGATGCTCTTTGGTCCCGTAGCCCTTGTTCCGTTCCCAGCCGAAGCCCGAATGCGTTTCCGCAAGCTCGTCCATCAGCCGGTCCCTATGCACCTTCGCGATGATCGACGCCGCAGCAATCGACGCCGAAACCCTGTCGCCGCCCACTACGGCCTCCGCCGGAACGGAGAGCCCGGAAGGAACGCGATTGCCATCGACAAGCAGCAGATCCGGAGGCGGACGAAGGCCGCCGGCTGCGCGCCGCATCGCCAGCATCGTGGCGTTGAGGATGTTGAAGCGGTCGATCTCGCCCGGTCCGGAAACCGCCACGCAAACTGTCGCGGCGCTGCGGATTTCCAAGCAAAGGCGGCTGCGCCGCTTTGCGCTCAGCCTCTTCGAGTCGTCAAGGCCGTCCGGTGACCATGACTCAGGAAGCACGACCGCCGCGGCCACGACCGGGCCCGCCAGCGCGCCCCTGCCGACTTCGTCAACGCCTCCTATTGAACGGCAACCTTGCCGCCTCCGCGCGACCTCCAATGAGTGGTCGGGGCCTTCGAAGCTGGAGGAACCGGCGATCCTGCGTCCAGCGGACGGATTCTTCGCTATTTGTCGAAGCTCAGCCGAAAGCCGGCGGTCTGCATGCAGCGCCTGTCGAAATATTTGACCAGCCGGTCGTTGATCCAGCGTTCCTGGAGGCAAACAGCCGGCGTGCGGTTCATGCTCGCAGCCGCGGTCTGCACGGCGCACTTCTGGCCGCTCCGGTTCACCCACTGCTCGCCGTCCCAAACGGGGTTGCTGCAATTCCGGTTGGAGCTTGCAGTGGCGTTCTTCTCAGCCGCGGCCTCGGCGGCATTTCGCTCCTCGTTCCGCTTGGCGATTTGGTGGGCGATCATCCCGGTAACTGCAACGCCGAGCAGCACCTTGGCCAAGTCCTCGTCGGCGGATGCTGGAGTGGACACGAGCCCGGAGGTCGCGATCGAGATCGACAGCACCCCTGCGAGAATCCCGACCCTCATCGCTTATCCTTTCAACTTGTCCCTGCCAGCACCGCCAGCCGATCACTTGCTCGGCCGAGGCCCGGTCAGGCCATTCAAGGCTACTTCCGAGCGAACCGATGTCAACACCATGTCTGAACACAATCGCCGCCGGCGCGACCAGCCCAAGGGGATTCCGCGAACGCCCCTCAAGAATTGCGATCTCTTCGCAATGAACGAGCTCCATACGACAAGAGCCCGCCGCACATGCGGCAGGCTCTCTACCATTGCGCCTCGGGGGGGCACTAAGCCATCTTTACCCAAGGCTTCGCGGCGGGAGATATGCTTACCAATTCCGTATGTCAACCCAGTGATCGGGGTTCTTCCGGATGGGTGCATCCCAATTTTCGGTGGCGCGGGTAACGCTGGTCGAAAGCAGGTGCCGACGCTTTGCCCGCCACCAAATGCTGCATCGAAAACAACCGTTGGACCGACTTCGTTGATCGGAGGGCCTTTCCGGCGGCCCGGTGGATCAGACGCCTCCTGGCTGCTGCTCGCCAGCCGGGGGGAGGCCTGCGCGGAGGACGCCAAGGCCGCCGTCCGCCGCTACCGCCGACGGCGGGCCATCGAGGAGTTCTTCAGGGTCCTGAAGACCGGGCTGCGCGTCGAGGAGCGCCGGTTCGACCGCGCCGACGATTTGCGCAAATGCCTCGCCTTCGACGCCGCCACCGCCTGCCGCGTCTTCGACATCGCCCGCGCGGCGAGGGAGACGCCGGACGCCCCCGCCGTCGACGCCGTCCCCGAGGACGCCCCCGGGAATCCTCCGGATCGCCCTGCGCAGCTGCGGCGCGCGCCCGAGGGCGCCGCTGGACCCGACCATCCGCGAGTCCGCAGTCGAGCTCGCCCGGATCGCCGGGTTCCAAGCGTCCAGGCGGCAGCCGCTCCCCGGAATCCTGAAGCTCTGGGCCGCCTGGACGATCTTCGCGCCGCAGATGCAGCTCTGCCGGACCATGAGGGCGCACGGAATGATCAACGAGTCAACAGTGGGAAATTGATAGGGCCGGGGCGGTGGATTTCGAGCGGTTCCGGCCGATCCTCGAGCGGGCCGCAGGGAAGCCGCCGGGCCCGAAGGGCGGACGCCCGGCCTTGGACGTCGTGCCGGAGTTCAGGATGCTCGTGCTTCAGAGCCTTCACGGGCTGTCGCTCGCCGCGACCGAGGCGATGGCGCGCGACCGGCCGGGCTGGATGCGCTTCTGCGGCATCGAGCTGCGCGACAAGGCGCCGGACGCGAACACGCTGTGGGACTTCCGCGAGGCGCTGAGCAGGGCAGGCGCGCATGACAAGCTGTTCCGGGAGCTGGACCGGGCGATCAACGAGGCCGGCTACATTCCCCGGTCCGGCCGGATCGTGGACGCCTCCCTGGTCGCCGCTCCGCGCCAGCGCAACAGCGCCGGGGAGAAGGCCGCGATCAAGGCGGGGCGGGCGGCCGGGGAGATATGGCCCGGCGAGCCCGCCAAGGCGGCGCAGAAGGACACGGACGCGCGCTGGACACTCAAGCACAGCAAGGCGAAACCCCAGCCGGACGGCGGGAAGCAGGTGGACATCGCCATCCCGGTGTTCGGCTGCAAGTCCCACATCGGCATCGACCGGAAGCACGGGATCATCCGGCGGCAGATCGTGACCGACGCCGCCGCCCATGACGGCGCGAGGCTGCGGGAGGGTCTGGTCGATGCCGCCAACACCGGGAGCGGGGCGTGGGCTGACACGGCCTGCCGCTCCCGGCGGAACGAGGACTGGCTCGAGGCGAACGGCACGGCGAGCCGCATCCACCGCAGGAAGCCGCGGGGCCGGCCCATGGGCAAGCGGACCGCCAAGGCCAACGGCCGCAAGTCGGCGGTCCGGGCAAAGGTCGAGCATGTCTTCGCCCACCGGAAGAGCCGCATGGGGCTGGCGGTCCGCACCATCGGCCTCGCCCGCGCTCGGGCGGCCATCACGATGGCGAACATGGCTGCAACATGAACCGGCTGCGCTGGCTCTGCAGTCGAAGTGCGCCTGCCTGACCCCGCGGGGGCCGGAAACGGCCCGGATCCCGCTCTCCCGGCACTCCGAACAGGCCGGCAGCGGCCCCAGGCAAGCAATCCGGACCTCCCAATCGGCCGGAACGGGCGAAATGCCGCGGCCGCCGACCCGCGAAGCCGACCGAAACGCGAAATCAGGCCGTTGTCGGAGGTGTCCAGCTTATTGACAACCCCCGACATGGAGCGCATCTGCCGGACCCTGGGACTCCCGATGTCCCGAGCGCCCTACTGGATCGAGTGAGGCCGCCCGGAACGACGGCGAACAGCGGAAATGTAGTGCCTGGAAAATGCACAAACACGGAAAAACAGATGTTTGTCGGCAAAAAATGTCGAAGTCAGGATCCTGTCAAGCTTTTCGAACCTGGTGAAGATGCGCCGGCAGCCCTTGGTCCGACGGAACAGCCGCTCGGTGCCGTTCCGCCGCTTGTAGGTTTCGCGGTCGAAATCCAATTTGTTTTTCCGGTTCGACTTCCGTCGCACAACCGGCGCATCCCGCGGTCGCGGGCGAGCTGGAGGGTCTCGTCGCTATCGTAGGCGCGGTCCCATCGCCAGCGGAACCAACGTGCGGCAAGGCATTGATGATGACGATGTTCGGAATCAGCACGTTGCCGCGCTGGACCGGCAGATGGGGATACAGCAAGGCGCAACGCTCTTCGGCGATGCTGGCCATGATTGGGAACTGCTCTCTTGTTTTAATTCTTGATAACAGCTCGCCACACAGGGCGATTACACATGAGCGTCCATTGCTTCAGGAAGTTCTCCTGATCCGGCGGCGATAGCCGCGCCGCGCAGAACCAAGAGGCAAGCAATGGGAAGATTCTCTCTTTATTTCAAAGATGTCGACGATCCCAGGACAGGCAACGCGAAGTGCCACGACTTCCGCAAGATGGTGATGATCGCGCCGCTTTCGAGCATGTGCGGCGGGCAGACCTGCGCCGGAACCCCGGAAAGCCGCTGAAAGCACCGAAAAACCCGCCTCCGACACCGGATTCACGTCGCCCCCGCTCGAAATCCCCGCCGGAAGGCCCCGGCGCGGATGTTGCGCTCAACCGTAATGCGACCGAACAGCGAACAAACGGGAGGCTTTCTGATAGACACCGAATACTATCGCACCAACGTCTCAAACCCGTCGATAGGTTTTGTCAGAGTTGACGACCTTCACACCCTCAATCCCTTTTTTCCTGGCCAAGTGTTCAAGATAGGCGCGCGCCGCGCCTCCGTTAGGCACCGTCGGGCCGATTGTCATTGTTGAATTGGTGATAAGCAAATCATTTAGACCCGGCCCCTCAATATACCGTTTCACCAAATTCTTCGACTGCGTATCGAATCGAATTGTATTCCGATGCGGAAGGACTTTAATCATTCTCCATTCATTTTCTACGTCGTAGGCCTTGTCTTTAACCAAATGATAATATCCATAGAGGATTTGGCGCAAACCTCCTGCAACAATTCTTCGCAAGTAAGTATCGTCTTTTCCCAGATTGTTCACTATTTTCTCACCTAAATAAAAGATCTCCTTCAATCGATTCGCAACCATTTGATCTTCTTTTTCTTCGGTAGCGGTTCGACTAACGTTTCCTTTCTTGCTTCCTCCAGAATGCATTCCATGTCGATAGCGTACCTTGTACATTCTAAATTCGCCGTAAATCGGTACCGCTTCTATCTCCAGCGAACGGCTTTCATCAATGGATTTGAGTTCATCTCGTTTGATAATCTTCAGAGAGCATCCCTCGCCATTATTGCCGTACATTCTCCAATACATCAGTTCGTCCTCGACGCCGAATGGGCCCGAGGAGAACGAGCAGCAATACGTGCTTCCTCCAGTTTCCAGATTATTCCAATTAAGGTCACTCTTTAGCGCCCTGTTAATCCATTTTGCATCTCTTTCGATTTTTTCCCATTCCTTGGGTTTTATCTTTCCCTCTTCTGGATCATTGGAGTGTTCTAAATTATACATTCGCAATACAGGTCGCTCTTTGTCACTGGAAAACATGCTCAAGGCGTGCTTCCACTTAGTATAGTGAACCAAACTATGTTGTGGTTGGAGGTAGTCATCGTATAGAATCAAATTTGGAATAAGTGAATTAAATAGATAAGGGATTGCCTTGCGTAAGTTAGGCCGGTCTGGACCGAGCTTGCTAATTTTAGTCAGGTGTGACAACAGATCTGTCCAAGTTTCTTCTACATTTCTCACTGTTGCTTCCTTTGCCATCGGAAAAATCCCTTTACCCTATGTCATTTGCAGTGTTGGTGTCGATTCCACTGTCAATCAAATAAGCAATTTCTTCACCGCGTTCGCCTAGGAATTTTTCATGATTAATCGTGCAATTCTCGTGACAGACGCCGCTTCTTTCTTTGGTTCGCCCCGTTACGAGGTTGCGTTCCACGCCTTTCTGCACCGGCCACCATGCCTCCGCTATTGGCATTCGCAACGTCATATTCAATACCTCGCTCGCAGCGGCCAGGCTAAGGCAGAAGACGTTCTCCCCGCCCGTCCCTCGTCGCTCTGGTCCTCTGATGTAATCCGGGTTCCGCCAAGATCCATCTAGCTCCAGCATTACGTCGCTTGACGTGTATTGGCCGTTGCATCTCAGGCATTCAGTATAGGGGTTCACGATGTGCGCTCTCCATCGCGCTGCATTCATGTTGCCATTTCGGGGGTCTGTTCGTACTTCTACACCACCGTCTACGACGGGAATGGCATCCCTGTAAGCAATCCGATTGAGGAGGTCTCTCGCCGAGGGGCTATCGACGCAACATACCAGAATATCGCAATCCCGCGCCGCCGAGTAAGCCACCCTGTCCTGAATCTTCGTTCGGTGGTTGATGATCCGGATGTTTCTGGCGGGGCTAGCGCGTCGCACAGACTTCTCGGCAACATCAGTCTTCAAGCACCCTACATCCCTCGTGCTAGCGTTTAACATTCTATCCAGGTTGTGCAGTTTCACCACGTCGTGATCGATCAGCACCAATTCGCGTATTCCGGTTCGAGCGAGGCCTTCCGCCACAACGCTGCCGACGCTCCCAAGGCCAACCACTCCTATTCGCAAGCTCTCTAGGCGTCGCTGCCGTTCTTCTCCCCAGCTCTCGATAGTTCTCCTCTGTTTTCGTCTGTCGGCCCCCTTGGCTATCGGCCGTTCCCAAATAATCAGGCGGCACTTCTCAAGAACCCTTACCTTTCTGGACCACTCTTTGGACTTGCCGGACGGCGTCTCTTTCCAGAACCTGGCACTCCAATGCCCGTCGGTTCCCACCGTCATGCCGACGAGAGGATTGCCGGTCGCCCGCGCAGTGTCCGCAATGCGGTCCCGTTCGGCTCGGATATCTGGCGCGCTCATGTCTTGCCAGCCGGGGCTCAAATGGCTGTGCAGGAATGCCAAACCTTGACCACTCTTGATCGCCTCCCGCGTTACCCTTGTGAGGTAACCCGGTTCGTAGCTCACGTTGCCGTGAAGGTTCCGCTCGCCGCTAGTCGGCAGCAAAACAGCCGTGAGGATGGCTGTCTTACGCTCCGCGCCGTTGCTAGGCGTCCACAAGCCAAAGCAGAGGTCTTCCTGCTGCTTCCCGAGCCGGTAATGCTGGAGGAGATGGTCACAAGCCGCGGCGTTGGCTTCCGAGGTTAAGACAACCTCGTACCAATCCGTTTGCCTCATATCCGAGCCCACACTTTGGACAGGTGCTCGATATACGCTCTCATTCCCTTATGCCGAACCCTGTCCCAGAACGAGCCGGGAGGACGGCTCAATGCCATCCAATTTCTTCCGGCGAAACTGTTTATGCCGTGGTTTCCGCCGTCCCGAGTATCAGGCAATGGAGGGCTGACGAATATCCAATGCGGCGGTGTTTCAGGATACCCAACAGCCTCGCACTGCGTTGAAATTCCGATGCTCCGTGTCTCGCCTTTGAATCGACCGGCCGGTATACGGTACGAGAACATCACGACTTTCTGTCTGCCTCCGGCCGTATCTCCCTCTACGATCTCGGGTAGATAGCCCAATTCCTTCAATTCGTTGGCGATCTCAAAATCGACACTCATGCGAATTCTCCGGTCGGACGGTATCGGCGGCTACGCTATCGGCGTGCTTCCCTTCGGCACGACCACAAACTCCTCGCGATCCGTCACCGTGATACGTTCGTCGAGTCCGATTTCACCCACTTCCTCGACCCTTTCGACGATGTACTCGTCTAACGACCCTTCAATGGCACCGGCGTCTATTGCCTTGGTCAGAATCTCGCGAGCCTCGACATTCCTAGTAACTTCGATAGTCATCCCATTCACCTTAATCGGCACGCGGCTTAACTCTGCAGGGTCATCCACCGCGGCAACAGGCCCAATGCCGGTTTGGTCTTCTCCTGGAACGTTGCTCATGTGTGAGTGCTCCGTATCTGTGCCAAGCTACTGTGCCGAGAATCCAAGCGGCCTCGTCCCCGACGAAATTAGGTGACAATATATGCTCCGACGGTATCAAATTCAAGACGGCACGTTCTGTGGGGTACATCCCATTTTTGTGGGCGGCGGGCCTGTTCCGCTGTCTCGGTCGTCGTCCGCACTCGGCGTTTTTGGGTTGCAAACGCGCCTCCGAAGGCCGGGATGGATCGGTCCCGGCACGGCCGCCGAAGACCCGCGAACGGCGGGCGCCGCACATCCGGGCGCGAGCCGCGGAGAACATCATGGCAGGCAGGACACAGGATCCGGAGTTCCGCCATCCGGACACGGTGGCGCATATGCAAAGCTTGACGGACGAGGAGGCGGCGGAGCATCCTCCTGCGACCCGCAGAACCGGCGGCGTTTGCACGGAGTATTGGCGCGAGGGCGGCCGGGTGCGCTGCCGCGACGTCGGGGCGGACGAAGCGTTCGACGGCACGGTCCTGGAGCTGGGTGCGCTGCTTGTGGCGACTGAAGCGACTTTCGGCGGTACTGTTTCAAATGTTCTGTAAATCCAGCCGGGCAGGTCACAAGACGGCAAGCGGCGGAGCCTGCGCCGACACGGAAAACCAGCCTCCGGAACCGGATTCGCCCCATTCCCGCTAGAAATCCCGGCCGGCAAGGCTGCTACGCTCAACCAGAATCCGGCCGAACAGCCTAAAACGGGAGGTTCTCTGGCAGACAACAATTTGAGAAGTGGTGAACACGGTCACGCACATGGGTTGCCAGTTCCCCGGCATGAACGGATTGGGAAAACCGGTTGAATAAAAACCGTTCTCGCAAGGGAGTGCCGCTGCCGCGAAATGGCGCGATATCGCAGCATTGCTCTAACTTAGCCTTGGGCAATTAATTCGATTGCCGCCTTCAGTGCTCTCAGAGGCGAGGTTAACCGGAACGGTGCAGGGGAGGAATCGGTAACGGCTATCGTTCTGATTTATATTGAATGAATCATATTTTTGAGTCTTCAACAAAAAATGTTCATTGAGCGGGGCAGATGGTTCTTGTAGGCGTCGCTTCGGATTCCACGCTGCGAGGTCATTGTGGCAGACGGACGCAATTTTTTTTCGAAGCCGCAAAGGGCGATGTAGCATCGTCCGTGACCCGTCGACGCGACGCACGCTGGAATGCCATCGCGCAAGCGATCTTGGCTGAAGTTTAGTGCTTTCGGACTGCATTCGGAACTTGTACCCGCAAGCGTTCCTGCCCATCCGTAAGCGCGGTTGGTCGACGGACGGCGTATTCCGGTTTCGAAGATCGGAATCTGCTCACAAGCGCTTGAAGTGCGCCGCATGATGCCCCAGATTCGCTGGATGCTATGTCAAAACACCTTCGGATCCGAAACATGAAGGCGGCCTTCGAAATCCTCCGGAGGCACGGATTGGAGGTGCCCGACTGCCGCCCGCTTCACAGGTATGGCTGCACACAGGAAGAATTCATCCTGTTGCAGGAGTCTTTGCGCCACAACCCCAGTGCGGCGTCGGACTTCGCTATTTGGGCGGCGGAGCACATCAGGCGGAATTTCAACGGAGGACCTCTCAAATGGGAGCTCGTATTCGAAGGCCTCGATTGGACTGAAGATCAGGATCGGGGCCGGAAGCTCTCGGGACAGGGGCTTGACTGGTGGGGGCGGAAGGTCCGGCGTGATTCTACCGGCGGTCGGCAGTTTCTTTATACTCTGATGGCCGAGGGCGGGATTCCAGAGTCGCTGCTCAGCGATCCCGGCAACTACCGGAATGCTGTCCTCGGACTCCTGCGGGAAGTCGAAGCAGAGGGCGGGACGGCCGCGGAACCCTGGCTGGAAATGATAGCGGAACGCTGGGCGGAGCGGCTTCCTCAGGTGTTCCGGACTCCAGATATTGCGAGGCTGCTCGCCGGGTTCGCGTATTTTCTGGCGGAACTGCGGGCGCGGCTGCCGCGGGACCTTCCGGATGCAGCCGCAGTCCGGTGGCTCAACAAAAATTGCCCGGATTGGGTTTCGACGCTCCCGCTACGGATGACGGAAGAAATTGCGGAAACCTTAATCCATCCTGCAATACTGTCCGAGCGCGACTCGTCGTTCGAAGCCTCGGGTCCGCTGTGCAGGCGCGAATTGCGCCGTGATCAGTCCGGAGCATGGCGTGGCTATCTGATCTTCGATGACAACGGATGGCTGCCCGCGGATCTGTTCAAGGATGCCGTTGGCCTCAGGCTTCGAATGATTCCCCCGGGATCCGGCTCGATCGATGGCCTCGCATATTCCGCTGCGCCGGAGGACGGCGGATGGCGGCTCCGCCGCTTCGGGAATCTACGGACGTCGGAATTCCCGTACGATCCGCGAATCCCTTTTTCCTTGGTGGCCTACGCCGATGGCCGAGGCAAAGGCGAGGCCGTGATTGATTCGGGCATGCCCGCTGCAGATGCGGCGCCGTCGTTCTGGGGAACCGCTGAATCCGACGGAAATGCCGAGGATTCCACGCGACTGGCTCCCCGATCAGGCAGCGGAAAGACTCGGGCGGCATGCATATGGGTGCTTGCCGCCGAAAACGTGGAGCCGGCTGCCGCTGACGGTCTTGCTCTCGCGGAGCCCGACGCCGCGCCGGGCGGTCGACTCTGGCGCGTTTCGGGCAAGGGCGTTCTCCGACTCGGAGATAGGCAGTACCGGATTGAAACGGGATCCGAGGAGGAAGCGCCAGAAGCGGCACTTGTTCCTTACGGCAGGATTTTGTCTGGATGGAGGCTTTCCGGAAACAGGCCCGCATATCTCGGAAATGTCGCCTATCTGGGACGTTTCGCCACATCGGCGCTTCGAACAGTCTCCAAGCACGAACTTCAACGAAGGCCGGCCCGCAAGGCACTCTTCGGCGAGCTCGCGGAATGGTTGAGGAACGGCGAAACGCTGGCGAATTGCCAGATCGTCCGCATTCCCGAAACCGTGCAACTCAGGCTGCGCGAAGTTTCAGCCGGTGTCGTCAAGCTTGAAGCCGTCGGCTTTGAGGACGGTTTGCGGGCCCGGATGACCGCAGGGGGAATGGAATCCAGCGACGACGTTTCCGATGGGCGCGTCTCGTTGACACTGGCGGTGCCGGGGAAGGTGCCGAACAGCATCGAATTGCGGCTATCGAACCCTGCCGAGGGGTGCGCACTTGAACTGCAGCGGCACTGGCCGTCCCGGCAGGGCATGATCGTCAACCCTTGCGGAGAGCGGCTTTCAGAGAACTTGCCGATGACGCCCGACACGCTTCACGGTTGGCGCGTGGTCGTGCCGACCGGTTCGAAAGGCGACCTCCAGCTGCGCCTGACGGGGCAGATTGAAGTGGCCTTGCCGGTTCAGGACGAAAGTTCGATTTCGGCCCAGAGGCCTCTGATCGAGGCAATGCTTGCGCAAGGAGGGCCCGACGCGCAGGTGGATATCTCTTTGGCTGTCGACAGGGAAAGCAGGCGGCTGGAGATACGGCGTTACCAGAACAATGCCGAGGTCCATGACGGAATCCTGCGTGTCGGACTGGCCCGAGACGCGCCGATTTCGTCCGAAACCGCCTTCGAGAGATCCATTCGCGAAGGCCGGGTGCTGGCCATCCACGCGGTAGACACTGCCTGTCCCGACCGGTGCGTCGAGGAAGCGAACTGGGCGTCGAACGATCTCAATTTGCTGCTGGGCAGTTCCGGCGGCCCTTGGCTGGTCCAGTCGAAGCTGGACGGAATGGCCCAGCGCGCAGCCGTCTGGAGCGCGGGGCTGCCGCCCGAAACAACGCACGCGGAGCGGATCGAGGAATATGCGGAGAAATGGCGACGGCTGGTTTCGGATCCTCTAAGCGCGGAATGGGATCAATTGTGGCATCTGATTTCAGTTGCTCGTCGGGGAGGGGATCCGGGAATGCTTGATGAAGTGCGTGCGCTCGCACAAGCGCCGGCGGCAGCGATTGCCTTGGCAATGCAGGTTCCGAAGGAGCGAATAATCGAGGTTCGCGAGCTCGATGCGTGCACGCCGATTTTCTGGCCGTCCGTTCCGGTTTCGGAATTCGTGCGCGCCGTGCGCGCCGAGCAAGAGCGACGCAAAGCGAAGCTGAGGGAATACTTCGCCCCGGACGAAGTGGAAGCCGAAGCGGATCGTGCCGTCGTCAAGCGGGTAAGCGACATTCTGACGATCATGCCGGAACTAGCGGGGCATTTCGGGTGGGCCATGTGCGATGCCGGATTGATTGGCAGGGCGCTCGCACATGCTGATCAGCATGAAATGCTGAAGCCGGTGCTGCAGCCCGATCCCGGCGCACGGCTTTCCGATGCGATGACGGCGGCCGGGCAGCGGTTCGACAGGCTGCCGTCGGGCGTCCGGAAACTCCAGCCGCGCGATCCTCCTCCCGACAGCCAGCGATTCCACAAATTCCTTCAGGCATTGATCGATGGCCCCCTTGTTGCGGCGGAGATGGCTGCGGAACAGAGGAGCGGACCGGACGTGTCCGAAAAGCTGGCCCTTATCAATCTGCGCCTCGTCGATCCGGAATATTTCGACGCTGCATTGCCGTGCGCTCTGTCCCTTCTCCAATCGAAAGCAAACCACGCATGAACTCTTCCCGTCTGGGCGAGATGCTCGCCCGCATGTCCAACAGCGCAGCATCGTCGGTGGTCGCGCGCGGAAGGCTGGCCTCGCCGGGCCTGAACGCGGCGTTGCTGCGCCGCCTTTCGGGCGAGCCGGGCCAAAAGGACTCGCTTCTCGCCGATCCGGTTTTTGAGTCCGCGTCCGAATGGGAACCCGCGGACTGCACTCTCGGCGGGCTTTCCGGAGGGCCGCTTCATCCGGAGCTGGTCGAAGCCTTGGACGGGGCAGATACGGAGCGAATGCCGCGTGACCGCAGGCCGTGGACGCACCAACTCGACGCTTGGCACGCGGCCAGCGAAGGGCGATCCGCCCTCGTCAGCTCCGGAACGGGATCCGGCAAAACCGAATGCTTCATGCTTCCGATACTGGACGACCTTCTGCGCAGCGATACGAAAGGAAGGCTTGTCGGCATCAGGGCGATTCTGCTCTACCCGCTCAACGCGCTGATCGAAAGCCAGCGCGAAAGGCTCGCGGCTTGGACAAAACCGCTTAAAAGCCGGATCAGCTTCGCACTCTACAACGGCCTGACTCCGGAGAGTCCCAACGAAGAGGACAAGGGCAGGATCGCGGAAGCCGAAATCGGCAACCGCCGTGACATCCGCGAGGCCCCTCCTTCCATTCTCGTGACGAACGTCACGATGCTGGAATACCTGCTGCTTCGAACCAATGACCGCACCATCCTCGAACGTTCGCGGGGACTGCTGCGCTGGATCGTGCTGGACGAGGCGCACAGCTACATCGGCGCGCAAGCTGCCGAAATGGCGCTGCTCCTGCGCCGCGTCCGCGCGGCGTTCGGCGTCGCGCCCGAAGACGTGTGCCTGATGGCGACCTCGGCAACAATTAGCGAAGGCAAAAGGACGGAGGCGAAGCTGAAACGTTTTGTTGCCGATCTCGCGGGAGTAAGCGAGAGCCGAGCGCAAGTGATCGAAGGCCGCCCCGCAAAACCGGAGCTGCCATGCGCAGGCAAGGACACGCCGCTTGATCCAAAAGGCATGGAAAATCTCGATCCGGCGACCCTTTGGGACGCGCTGGCGTCCCACCCGCGGATTCGGAAGCTCAAGCGGTCGATGTCGGAAGGCGGCGTTTCGCTCACCAGCGCGGCGGAAGTTTTGTTCGGTGCGGGCGGCGCGGCGCGCAAACGGGAAGCCCAGGCCGTCCTTGACGCCGCGGCCCAGGCTCAAAATCCTGCAACCGGCGAGCGGCTCCTTCCTTGGCGGGCGCAACTGTTCCACCGCTCGCAGGGCGGGCTATGGGTGTGTCTCGATCCGGATTGCGGATATCGTGATCCGGAACTCCGTACTGGAGATGCGGAATGGGCTTTCGGCGCGGTTTGGCTCAGGCAGCGCGACAAATGTGAATGTGGCGCTCCCGCATTCGAGCTGTTCGGCTGCGGCGAATGCGGAACGCCCCATTTGCGGGCAAAGCAGGAAATCGTCGGCGTTGCGTCCCGACTTGTTCCGGTTGCAGGCGGCGAAATTGACGAGTTCGCAGTGGATTCCGAGCCCGATCCTGAATTCGATCTCCAGCAGCGGTTCTACGCGTCAGGAAATGCGTTGCTGTCGCCCGCAAGAAGAGACGGGAACGATCGATTTGTTGGACTGGACGATGGAGCCGTTTACGACAACGAGCCGCCTCCGCATGTCCGGCATGTCAGCGTCGCGCTGCATGAGAACGAGTCCGAGCGGGCGTGCTGCCCCGGCGCGAACAATGCCGGCGTCCACCCTCAGCGGTACGGTCCGGCCTTTTTCATGGGCGTTTCCGTCCCTTCGGCAATCGAATTGCTTGCCGAACCCCTGAGCGAGTCCGGCTTGCCGATGGGCGGTCGCCGCGGGATCACCTTCACAGACAGCCGCCAAGGCACCGCGAAGCTCGCAGCCAAGCTGCAGCAGGAAGCGGAACGAAACCTGACCCGGTCGTTCCTTTACCATGCCGTTCAGGAGAACCGCGGGCCCGTCGGCGAAGAGCGCGCTAGGCTTGAGGAAAAACTGTCGAAATACAGAAAAACAGATACTCACTTGTTTGCGTCGGAAATTATGGACATCGAAGCGACGCTGGCGGGCGTCGCCGAGCCGGTTCCTTGGCCGAAACTGGTGGACGGGTTTGCGCAGCATCCGGAGCTATTCGGGTTTGCCGCGGATGTATGGCGGGATCGAGCTGGCGGCGGCCGTGAGATGACCGAAGACCCGCGAGCACTTGCCGAGATGTTCCTCCTCCGCGAACTACTCCGGCGCCCCAAGGTCCAGAACAATGCGGAAACGATGGGGCTGCTTCGCCTGTCGTTCCCGGATCTCGAAAGACGAGCTCGAGCAGAACGGCCGCCACGTGTACTCGAAGATGCGGGAATCGACGCCGATGGCTGGATCGGCCTCGCACTGGCCGCCACGGACTTCGTGTTCCGGGAAAGCCTGGCGGTTCGGATTCCGTCGAAGGTAAAGTTCCGGTTCGTCAGTCCGCGCACCCGCCGGCAGGCCAACGCGGTTTACCCAATGGATCTGCACCGTTCCGAATGGCAAATCAATGGCTGGGCGTGGCCGAGTTCGATTCCCGCGAAATCGGGCCCTTCACGGATTGTCCGTCTCGTTTACGGGCTGACCGGCGGGAATTGGGATGACCCGGCCGACCAGGACAGGGCGGGCGAGGCTCTTGAAGCTCTCTGGTCGCTTATTTCCAAGACGGCCGCCAAGGACATCGGCGGGGGTGCCTACCAGATCGACTTCAGCCGCGCGGCGGTGGCGCGCCTCGACCGGGGCTGGTTGTGCCCGGTCACCCGGCGGATATTCGGCTACTCGCCAGCGGGCCGTTCTCCCTACGACCCTTCGCGGCGCCTATCGGAAGTTCTGCTGCCCCGCCTGCCCAAAGGGAATCCGGGCGGGCTGGGTCAGCGCGGCCGCGAAGACGCGGCACTCTGGTGCGGATCCGACGGCCAGGTCAACGACCTGCGCGAACAAGGTCTCTGGACCAATCTGCACGACCGCATCGCAACCTATTCACCGTTCCTCCGCGCCCAGGAGCACTCCGCGCAAATCGCGCGCCCGGTGCTTGCCGACTACGAAGACCGGTTCAAGCAGGGGCGGATCAACCTGCTGAATTGCTCCACGACCATGGAGATGGGCGTGGACATTCCCAACGTCCAGGTCGTGGTCAACGGCAACGTGCCGCCGTCGGCCTCGAATTACCGGCAGCGGGTCGGCCGCGCAGGACGGCGGGGAGAGCCTTGGGCGTTTGCCGCAACATTCTGCCGAGACCAGCCGCTCGACCGGATTGTATTTGATCAACCCGCCAGGCTGCTGACGGCGCCGGTCCCGGCACCCGCGGTCAGGCTTGACAGCAGGCGCCTCGTCGCGCGGCACGCGAACGCCGCGTTCCTCGCCGCATTCCTTCGGGAACTGCCTGACGGCGTGAACCTGAAGACATCCGCAGGGGAGTTCTTCGGAGCAACCATGGACGATGGCCAAGCTTCGGAGACGCCCTCCGCCGCCGACGAGTTTCTCTCCGCGCTGCGAGGGGAATGGCCCCGGAGCGATGCATTGGGTTCCATGCTTGCCGATCTTACCCGCGGCACGACGCTAGAGGGCCGGAGCGCCGCGCATCTTGCAGGCGACACAGCCGAGGCATTCGAAACGATGCTGAAATCCTGGCGCGCCGAATTCAACGAATTGCTTGAGCGAAAAAACGCCGCAAAAGACGTGGAGGTGAAAAAGGCGTTCGAACTGAGAGCGCGCCGGATGTCGGGCGAATTCCTTTTGGGCGAATTGGCAAGGCGCCGCTTCACGCCGTCATACGGCTTCCCCGTCGATGTCGTGGCCTTCAACCATCTCTCGGGGCATGGCCGGAACACGGATGACAGAACCGTATCCTACGGGGATTTCCGAGGCGGGGCCTCGCGCACGCTTGATGTGGCGATACGCGAATACGCGCCGGGAACGGAGGTCGTCGTGGACGGCTTGGTGCACCGGTCCGATGGCGTGTTTCCGGCTTGGGGCGCCGATGCCGACGCATCCAAACTGGAGGATCTCAAAGACTTCTGGGCGTGCGCCTCGTGCGGTTCCTTCGACCTTGCCCGCAGCATTCCCGAACAATGTCCGGAATGCGGCGTTCCCGTCGCGGCCGAGAATAGACTTCGCTGTCTGCGGCCGACAGGATTCCTGGGCCGCCGAGCGCCGCACACCGGCTACGACGGCATCGTGCATGCGGTGTTCGAAATGCCCCGCATATCCGCGGCAGGTTCGCCTTGGCGGGCGCTGCCGGACCCAGATGCCGGACGCTTCCGCGCGTGTCCGGACGGGCAGGTGGTTACGCTGGGTTCGGGAAAGCACGGATTCGGCTACGCGCTCTGCCTCGCGTGCGGGCGCGCCGAGCCCGAGATTTGCAAGCCCTCGCACAGCTCACGGCCGCCGGACAGCATCAGATTCCATGATCCGCTCGCCGATGCCAACTGGGCGAGGAGAAGGGACGGCCGCTGCCCGGGAGGCACGACCGAACCGCAGCGGGTCCAGCGCCATGTCCGCCTCAGCCACGCTACAAGAACCGACGTATTCGAGCTTCAGCTTGCTCCCGGCGCCAGCAGGGGCCAAGGCTTGGCGCTCGCCGCCGCGCTCCGCGAGGCGCTGGCGGAGCGGCTCGGAACCGAAGCCCGCGAAATTGGCGTTGCCGTTGGCAGTTCGACGGGACCGAGCGGAGACATTCGCGTGTCCGCGCTTCTTCACGACCGGGCGGCCGGCGGCGCGGGATTCGCTACCCGGCTGGCGGAGCAGGACTGGTTCCGCGACTGCCTTGAGCGGGCGCTCGAAAAGCTCGACTGTCCGGAGAATTGCGACCGAGGATGCCCGTCGTGCGTATTGCGCGCTGATATCGCCTTTGAAAACAACCGGCTCGACCGGAGGGGCGCTTGGGAACTTGCAAAGAGACTACGGGACCGGCTTGAGATCCCGGCGAGCCTTCGCGCGTTCGGGCCGGAAACGCGGTTGCTAGGGCTGCCGCTCGCGGAGTGGCTGGAATACCGAAGGCGGATCGGGCGGCTTGCTTCCGCGAGGCTTTATCTGCACGGAGCCCCGTCCGAATGGGAACTCGCGGCCTGGCAGGTCGCCGAAGGCTTCGCCTTGATGAAGAAATCCGGCGTGGAAATGGAACTCGTGCTGGAAGGTCGAACGCTGACCGACGGCTTGATGGACTTGGCGCGGCGGCTCGATCTGCACAGGCTGGCGGCGCATGCGCGGCTCAGCTTCGTCCCGGAGCTGCCGAAAGCGGGCGGCGCGCCTATCCTGGCCG
Organism: Paracoccaceae bacterium; assembly: GCA_965203795.1. Taxonomy (GTDB): domain Bacteria; phylum Pseudomonadota; class Alphaproteobacteria; order Rhodobacterales; family Rhodobacteraceae; genus CBDBBY01. The sequence continues at coordinate 3,165,577 of OZ241915.1, forward strand.
CAGTGGAAGCGGCGGACGAAAGCACCGCAATCGCGACCCAGTCCGCCGCTGAAGCGGTTCCAGGTCCGCAGTGGGGCCAAGGCGCCGAAATGCCGCTCGTCCGCGGACCAAGGCCGGATCTCGCGTTGCCGGAAGTCTGGTCAAGCAAAAAGCTGATCGAGCTCAAGAGTGGAAACGCCCAGCTAATCCGGGTCGGCAACCGACTCGACGGGCGTGCAGCCGGATTCGGGCGCGCGTTCTGGAAGCTGCAATCGGCAGAGGCTCCGTTGACCATCGCCGCGATGAGCGGACGAGGCGTAACCGAAGCCGCGTATTCCGACCGCTATCTTTACACGCCGCTCGCGCTGCGACTGCTTTACGAAGTTGTTCGGCATTTGCCGGGAGGAAATTCCCTGCGCACGCTTCGGGTTTCGAGCGCGCGCCTTGCCCGACGCGAGCGACGAGGACAGCACGTCTACAGCAATTTCGATGATGATGCCGACCGGCGCGGCGTGCTTCAATCGCTGCTTCCCGAAGCCGAGATCGACATGCGCGCCAGCGGCGAGCTTCCCCATGCCCGGAGTTACGCGCTTGTGCTCGGCGACGGCAGGAAAGTGACGATCCTGCTTGATCAGGGTTTCGGGGCGTGGCGGGCGCAGGGAGCGCCGAGGCACGATTTCCGAGCGGATCCGGACAAGCAGGCCCAATCGCTCAGGAAGCTGTCCTTCCTAGTTGGCGTCGTTCGAGGATCCGAAGCGCCGATCGTCGTGCAAGAGGAGTAGGCGCTGTGAGACCAGGCGGATTGGCCGCCGTTCCGGCAGGATGACTTACCGCGGGGTGGAAACGCCGTCGCCGGAGATCATTGGATCGCGCGCGCGAGTTTCCATACCCCGAAAACGCCCTCGGTGCCGAAAGAATCCGCCCGATCAACAGGCGGATTTTATTGCTGGGTTGATTTGGATCGGCGCTGAAGCGGCATTGCGGATCGGATCCGGCCGAATTTCGGTCGGTTTTCATCGGGATTGCGGCTTCCGGGGAGCAGATTCGTGCTTGTTCGGTCTTTGATTGCCTCAAGCGGATGTATTCACGTCGAAGGCACCGCTCAGGCGCGGCTGCCCCGCCTTCCTCGAAGCCACGTTCCATGAGCACGGAACGGCAAAAATGCCACATGAGTGTTGAACAAAATGCTCCACCGGAAACCCGGGGCAGTTCAAGCCTCTTGTGTTTAACGACCCGCTGCCTTTGCAGCTTTCTCTATCCAATCACCCATATTGTTATAGCCGTCATCTTTGTACCAGAGGTAGAACGGATAACCATAAGGAATTTTACCACAGCGATCAGTAGTATTCCCGGACAGATCTTTGATCTTGCTAATGTCGATTCCAAGGAGTCCGTTGCCAATGTTGATACTCCTTTCTATCTCATACTTTACCCATCTACTTGAACATGTATGCAAACCAACAAGTACGACAGTCACGGACGTATTGTAAAGTTGTCCATTTATCCAACGCTTTATCACTAAATCTCCCTGTCTCTTTATTTCCTCAAACTCGGCTGCGTCTACAAACCCGGCGGCCTCCTTTCCTTGTGTTACCCAACTGTTTCGGACAACCATTGCTCGCGAAACATCCGGTTTGTATTTGAAGCTGAAAAATGCTCTACGTACCATTATACTCTCCTAAGTCGCCAGAGAAACGAAGTCATTGAACCTGTAGACCGCACCAAAGTGAGTGATTCGTTGAGCTAAGTTGTTTGATCAAGCAAGACTGTACTGCATCATCTGCCGTGTCAAAAGGCTGACAGCGTTCAGGTAGAGCAATTGTGTGTGGACACCTCCTAGGAGCTTGCGCAGCAGAACGGCAACGGAAGCCCACGATTCGGCTTGCCGGCCGCATCCGCGGGGCCGCCGGGCGGATTTCGCCGGCCGGCGCTCGGCGAAGCCGCCTGCGCGATCCCGGCCCGCCGCCTTCCGCGCCCCGCCGGGGCCGCGATTGCTCCGCCCGCGACGTCCGGACGGGGCTTCCGCGGACGGATTCCCGCCATCCATGCCACCATCAGCGTCTTCATCCGCCTGAGGTTGAGGGCCAGGCACACCAGGTCCCACTCCCCGCGCACCTTGGCCAGCCCCCGGACGCTGAACCTCCGGAACCCCATCGCCTCCTTGATCCAGCCGTTGGGCGCCTCGGACAGCCACTTGCGCCGCGCGTAGCGCTTCCGGCCTTCGGGCGTGGCGAGCTTCCCGGCCATCCGCCGCGTCGCCGGCTTGGACGCCGGGCGCTTGCGGAGATCGGCGCGCCCCTCGCGCCCGGTCGCGACTGCCCGTCGATGCCGCGCCTCTCCAGCTCGGCGAGGTGCCGCCGACGGAACTCGCAGATGGTCCCGCGGCTCGGGAAGTTGTCCGCCGCGAGCATCCGGAACGCCACGTCCTCCTCAAGCCGCCTCGCGATCCTCCGGGACGGGAACACCCCGGTCGCGTAGGCATGGACCAGAACCTTGAGCATCATCCGGGGCTCGAAGGGCGAGTTGCGCCTGCCGTCCCCCTGGTAGGGCGCGTAGAGCGCGCCGAGGTCCAGGCTGTCCACGATGTCGTCGACATGGTGGGCCAAATGCCCTTCCGGTAGCCATTCCTCGAGGTCGGCGGGAAGCAGCCGGCCCTGCTTCGGATTGCAGGGTCGAAATGTAGTCGGCATCCGGAGCTCCGGCGCTAAATCTGCCGTCAGCCCGTATCACGATGTTTTCTGCGGCGCACGCTCCTAGAGACGCCGGAATCTCATTCCTTGTCCAGCGCGGAGCCTCCGGCGAGGCGTTCGACGTAATCCTTAAGAGACGGAATCGGGCAAACGAGCTTTTGTGCTTGCGCGCGCTGCAGCACGCCTCGTCGGATCATGAGGTCGAGGAACATTTCGGCGTCATGGTCTTTCGGAAGGCTCTTGGGTCCTTGGCCTGGCCGTGCGGCTTGGCGGATGTGGGCCAGCGCGTCCGCTCGGGACGCCCCGCTGCCAATTCGCCGGAGAGTTTCAGCAATTAAATCGGGGGCAGTGGTGAGTGGCTCGTCGATTCGTTGCTCGTAGTATTCTTCCCGCGCCTGCGCGGATTCCCGCAGCACTCCGAAACCGAATTGGCTGTCCACCGATTCGAGCTGTCCGGGCGTGGACGCCGCAAGCAGCTGCGCGACGAGTGCCTGCATGGCGACATGCAGATGCTGCGGCCATCCGCTGCTTTCGTTCGCAAGGGTCTGCGCCCATTGATTCTTGAGTTCCATGTCTCCGCGCACGCGGAACTCGGTGAGCATGCGAAGAACAATTTCCGTCGCTTCGCCGAACGAGAGCGCTGAAAGAGTACGTTGGTGGCCGCGGGAAAGCGCGAGATGCCACGTTCTCTGAGGACCCGGTTGGAGTACGCGAGGCCGGCAAACACGGTCAGGAACGGGCCGCCGTGGCTTCCCTTGTGGAGCTGCGAAATGACAGGCAGCACCTTGTCCGCAGTAAATTTATCCAAATCCTGCGCTTCGTCGAGAATCAGAACGACGGATCGTTCCGACGCCGACAGCGCTTTCCGGACGGCGGCAAGCGACAGTTCGGCAGGAGCACTTGCGGCTTGGCGCCCGGATTCCGCAGAACCTGATCCTGAAACAACTCCGGGAATTCTGCCGCCTGCATCGGTGCGCGAAGTGGAATGAGTCGTTTCGGAGCGTCGAAACTGCGCTGCAATCGCCGGGTTGGCCGCCTCGGCTATACTGAGCGCAAGCGTGCGTTCGTCGGCAAAATGAGTCAATTCCGTGTCGACCACCACGGGCGCGTCTTGTCCGGCGTTTCGCCATGCCCGCACGAAATGGCGCAGCAACGCGCTCTTGCCAGCACCCGGCGCGCCTTGAAACAGTATGGTCTCGCCGTCGGCAGGGCGCCAGTGACCCTCCAGAGCCCGCTTGCGGATTTACCTCAGCGCGCTTTCCACCGTTTCGATTTCGGCGGCGCGGCCGCCGAAGAACGGGCTGGCCTCAAGGTCCGAGAGTTCAGCGAAATCCTTGAGCGCATCAAGGTCGGGTTCCGCCGCAGCCGCTGCGCGGGGACGGGTCATCACGCTGATTCCTTTTCTGTATTTCCGCCAAATAACCTATTCGGCAGATACGCTTGCCGCAACCGATGCGGAACAATGCAAGCAAATTCACGCGACCAAGCCCTGCGTGGCATTGCTGAACGCCTCCTTCGCGTTTTCTGCGGAACGCTCCGGACGGGCGAGCCCCTCGACCCGGAGAGTCCGTCGCGACGTGCCGCCGGAATGGCTGATCCCGTCCTTGACGATAGATGACGATTCCGCAGCCCGGCGAACCGCCGTCGGCTCGACGCGATCTCTGATGTGAACGCCCTTCCGAAGAAAGGCAGGCTGTTCGCCGCGGAGCGGGCGCAGGAGCAGGGGCCAGCCCTCGCGGCGAAAGCATTCCAAGGCGGAATCGGCGATCAGCAATTCGGAGCACCGGAGGCTGGTTCCGGGCCCGAAGGGTTCCGAGGCCGCCCCCGAGGCCAGCCGAGATCCGGCCAAAAAGCGAAAAATTGCGGATTTTGTGCCAGACTCGAATTAGCGATTCCGATTCCCGGAAAAATGTTTCCCTAAGTCGTAAAACACTTGCTTCACTTGACCGCGTTCAAACTCAAGGTAGACAGTGCCTTCAAGATTGGAGGGAAGCTGGCACCCCTTCTCCAGCAATATGATCGCGTTTTCCCAGCCCAAGCGGCCCTGCGCGAATCCCAGCTCGTGGATCACGTTTGGTCGGGGCTCACTGCCACTTGAATCATCACATGTCGCAACAAGGATGGCCCATCCGGCGTTCCGCAGCATTTCCTCCAATCGATCCTTGATCTGGCGGCCGGCAACGAGTTCTCGCTCGAACTCCTCGACCTCCAATTCGAGTTCTTGCTCCACAAAATCCTTCACGGCCCGCCAAGTATCGGAGCGGCCATGTCCGACGAAAACTTTGGATCCACGCATTGTTCTTTCCTGCTGCTTAGTAGTGTAGATTCGCGACGCATTGCGCAGCGTGCCTGCATGTTCGCCCAGTTTCCGCACGCCCCGTACCAACTGGTCGACTACTTCGATCGCTGCCAGCACTTGCAGATGGCCTGCGACCCTTAACCCCATGCTCATGTTTCGTGCATCACGCGACATTTGTGGCATGAATTTGCGAGCCATCCGTTCTTCCACGTCCGACACGGTGGAAATGTCGCCACCCAATCCCTTAACGTCATCAATCAGCCTTGCTCGGGTCTCTTCCCACACTTCTCCTTGCGAGTGCTCAAGGCAGGTCAACAACCTGCCTTCCACGCTTTCGAAGACCTTGAGGAATTTATCGCGGATTTCGGTGATCGACGATTCCGTCATGCCGCTGCGCGAGCAAATGATCTCCTTGATTTCGCTAGCGGTTCTCGTTGTCCAATCTCCACGTGTTTCATTCACTAGGGAAACATCCATCCTACCCCACTCAACGTCCCAGATTGCGCCAGCTGGAACCGGCGCCAGACCATCGTAGTACTCGTTCGCGTGATCTCCCATGCTTGAACCGCACCACGCCTCGCCAACCCCGTTTGCCTCTCGCTTCAGCACCGCCAGCTTTGCGAGCTCGGATTGCGAACGCTTCAGCGCGTCTTCGGCATAGGCTTCGATTTCGGCCGCTTGATGCTCTGCCTTTTGCCGCCCCTTCTCCTGATCCTTTTCCCAGCGGTAGGCCTTCTCCGTAGGCATAACATCTTCGTAGCAGGTATGCTTCAATGTTTTTATCGGTTCCCGGTGCGACCAAAGATAGCCCTCGTTGAAAAGCCATTCGATCATTGGCTCGCCGACCGACGCGTCATAGGACCCCAAGATTCCGTCATTATCTCGGCATTGCTCCATAATATCGGTCAGCACTTTTCTCGTTTTTCTGTCCATTCTATTGTCCTATCGCTCCATTACCATTTGTGGCGCAATTCGCTTCAGGGATGCGGGGCCGAACAACCCTCGTGCTGCGTCGATGCCCGAGTTCATGGCCTCGACTCCACCCGCCGCGCGGCCGTTGCCGTCGCGGCGCAGCTGATTCATCGAGCAGTTGGCGTCTTTCAATGGGATTATATGCGTAGCTCGCCAAACTCAATATCTTCTGGGCTTCAGCCGTGTTCGTCGCTGACAAGGCCGCCGCGGCAATACACTTTTCCGGCCCGCAAAACCCTCCGCGCTGCACGAAGCAGGCGGTGGACGCAGGCAGTCACGTCGCTGCCTTCCTGATCACACGATGCCAAGTCCGGCGGCACCCGATCATCCGCGCCCCGAGCCCCGCCTTCTCAGCAGCTTCGTTCCAAAGCATGTCGGCAAGCCCCATGAAGCCGATGCCTTGCCAACGCGATTCGCCGAAACCGGCACGACAGGTCATGGCGAACTCCACTGCTTCCACTCAATTCCAAGTCAAAAGGATCGGATAGTCAAGTACATGATCGCCATAAAATCGTGGCATGCGCGCACATTATAGAAAAGAATTACGGCGGGATGGAATCGGCAAAAGCTCCCTTTTCAAGTCTTGACGGGCAGTCGCGCAATCAGCCGTTCCGATACAATCCGCGCGGCATCGTCCGAGTCCCACCGGTATCCGACAGCAGCGGGCTGATATCCCTATTGAATTCCGGATCCCTCAGTTTGTCCTGAAGATTTTCCTCAAACTGGATTCGCGAAACCTGGCCGCCTCCATGCTTGATATATTCGGAGAACGCGTTGATTATTCTGTCGGTATCTGCGGAAGCCGTGTTCAGCCCTGTAGCGAGATCGAACAGATCGCGCCCCTTTTTTCTCTGGTACAATGCCCGCAGCTTGGTCGCGAGCAGCTCATCAAGATTGTACGTCACGATCTCTGCATTGCCGTTGAACCAATCCGAGTCCACGCGGTACGGAATTTTTTCATGCCCTAACACCGTGAAGTGCTCGCGCGAATTAATCTCGATCTTAAGTCGAAGATTTGCAGGCGGCTGCTCTTCAGAATCGAAACGATATCGGAATGTCACCATGGAATCTGTCTGATCCCAACGCGGCCGTCCCGACCAAGGATTCAGTGCGGCGCGCATTTGGTCCATGAATCGGCCGATCGGTCCTGGTTCAATTTGAACCAAGTCAATGTCCTCCGAATAGCGCGGAGCCGGTTCGAAATGCAGCTTGTTGATCGCTGTACCGCCGCGAAGAGCGAGCCCGGATGCGATGGTCGGGTTGGAAAATATTTCAACCAGCGCGCGACTCAGGGCAAGATCCTGCTCCACTTGCGAGTTACTGGACCAAGGCGCGCGATTCCGCCATTTGTCAATCGAGTCGCGCGGGATCACGCCTCAATCTCAATGCGGGCGTTCACTCGCAATCGCCAGTCACCCGCGACCCGGGTTCCTGCCGTGCGGCCGTCAGGCTGCAGAAGGGCGACGTTGCGCGCATGCAGTTTGACAAACTCCCGCAATGGCAATGCCTTGTCGTTTGCCCCAACGTATTCAAGCAGGTAGCCGAGTCTTTGCGCCCAAGGGATCGGAGCGGTTCGCGCAACCTCCGCAAGCTTCATGGGATTCAACCGTTCGGCAAGCTCGGAAAGAATTGTCGCAACCAGGTCAAGGCCGCCGATTCTCTTCTCGTAGCCCACGAGATCGATCACGGTCGCTTCCTCCGTGGAAACCAGAACCCTTCCGCGCAGGGTGTTCATTGTTTGGACCGGCACGTCGATCAGACGCTTGCGCGCGATGAAGGAGACTTTGACCGAACCGCAGGAGATCGACCGGCGTTTCTTTTGGAGCGCGACCTGGAAGACCTAGGGGCGGTGGTGCGCGGCGCCGTGGTACTGGGCGGCGGACAACAATGCGGCGTAATACTCCTGCTTGAGGTGCTCCATCAGCGCGGGAACGAACTGGTCGGCCGGAAGGCATCCGAGGCGCCTGTACTCCGGAGGCAGTATGACGTAGAAGCCTCGCGCGGGGCTCGCGATCTCCCGTTTCCTTTCCAGACGACTCAGCGCTTGCCGGGTCGCCGCGGCGGAGACGCCAAGCGCGGACCGCATTTCGGACGTCGTGAAGCAGTATCGTCCGTTCGCGGCCAGCTGGTCCACGTGGCTTACGGCGCTGGGCATAGGCAGCTCCAAATTCACTGTCAGAATATATCAAATATTGATACTTTCTGCAATCAAAATATTAGCTCAGTGCGGTTTCTTGGGTAGGCCGGGGATCGTCACGCCATCAAGTTCGTGTTCATCTTGCGAGTCGGTCCGCAGGCGCGGCAGTTGGACACCGGCGCAAGGCAGAGAGCTTTTACGGCCAAGCGAACACGACGTGACGGCTGAGCTTCCGGCGGAACGGCATCCCGGCGTTTCCGGCGAGGCTCCGCAAGCTGGCGCAAGGCGGAGACGCCGCTTCCGGCGCACAAAATTCCTGTGTGCATCGTCGTGTGTGCATCGTCGTGTGTGCATCGTCGAGGACGGCGACGGGTTCGTGCTCGGCTGCGGGATCATGCGGGCGGCGACACTGACATCGCCGCTCCGTCAGCCGGGAAACGGCAGGGCGGCGCTCCCGGACTGGCAGACCTGCAGCTTCGACCGGGCTTCCGCAGCTCGGACGAGAGAGGTTTGCGCTGGCGGTCGGCCGCTCGATCCTGTGCTCAACAGCCGCAGGACTTGGCTGATCGTCCGCGCCCGCGAGCGCAAGGGGCGTGCGTCCGAAACCGCGCCGGTAGCAGCGCCGTTTGACGGTCGCCTTCCGTTTCAACGATTTCCGGCGCCAATCGGTACATGCCGAACGGGATGTCAAGAACTTCCTTGCGGCCTCCTTGACGCATGGCCTCGAACCACCCTAACAGGCAAGGCCAAATCGAAACGCAGAGGGCATGCTGGCCGGCAAATTTGAAACTCGGATTGGCCGATGCTGGAAACTGGACTGGCAAGCCGGATAGTGTGAAGGCAGGTGTCGCGGAAGTGGTCGGCAACCGGTCAAGGTCCAGGAGCCCGTCCCAGGATTCAAAATATGCCAGAATTCTCCGCAACATATGGATGCATGATTCGGAATCGAACATGCCGGATCAATATGCTGATCGCCGCTTCTGTTTCCCGGACAGCCTCATAGGGAAATGGCGGGCGGCAGCGACACCATGAACGGGAAACAGCAGTTCGCCGACGGCGAGGCGAAGGCATTGGCAGAAATCGTCGCCTGGTCCCGCAGTCTCCCGAAATGGCAGCGCGACGCCCTCCGGCAATTCTGCGAAAACGGGATGCTTGACGCCGCCGATTTCGACGAGCTGGCCAAAATGTGCATACACGAGGGCGAGGGTGCCGTCCCGCTTGGCGAGGAGCATGTCCCGAATCCCTCGATGGCCGGCGCCACTGTCAATCTCCGGGCAATCCGCTGTGCCAAGAATGTCAATGCTCTGAAGCCTGGCGAGCTTCTGACTTTCGCCGAGTCAGGCTTGACCGTCGTGTACGGCGGCAACGGCTCGGGCAAATCAGGCTATGCGCGGATTCTGAAAAAGATGTGCAGAGCGCGTGTTGCGCGGAACGACGGCAGAATACTGCCGAACATCTATGCCGAAACGGATGAGCCGCAGGGCGCCGAAATCGAATTCAGCATTGCCGGCAGGAGATGGAGCGTCCAGTGGGTTCCAAACGAGCCCGGCGATCCTTTCCTGTCTTCGGTGGGCGTGTTCGACTGCCGGACCGCCAACGTGCATGTCGATGAAAAAAACGATGTCGCCTACAAGCCGTTTCCGATGCTGGTTCTTGAGCGGCTCGCGGCCGCCTGCCAGGAAGTCAAAAAACGCATTGAACAGAGAATTGAAGAATATCGGCGCCAAAGCGAGGAAGTTGCAGTTCGGCAATTCCATGACGGCACGGAAGTATGGAAGCTGGTTTCGAACCTGAGCGGGGCAACCAGCATTGAGCACGCAAGAAATCTCGCGGAGATTGGCGGCCAGGACAGGGCGCGGCATCGTTCGCTCGGACCGGACTTTAGCGATGATCCCGAAAAGGTAGCGGGACGGCTTCAGTCACAGCTAAGCCGACTTCGGACCTTCGACGATAGGATTCGGGATCTTCAGAAGGCTGTTAGCGACGAGCAGGTTCGGCATCTTGATTCGAGTCGAGAGCAATTCCGCAATGCACGTGAGGCCGCCGCGGCCGCCGCCGAAGACCTTTTTTCCGAAGATCCGCTGCCCGACATCGGCTCCGAGGCTTGGCGCGAGCTGTGGGAAGCGGCCCGGCGTTATTCCGAGCAGCATGCGTACTCCGGCTCGGCGTATCCAGTTGTCTCGGATGGTGCGCGCTGCGTGCTTTGCCAGCAGAATCTGAGCGAAGAGGCCGCCTCCAAGCTTAAACGTTTCGAAGGCTTCGTGCAGGAGGAAACCAAGCGTCGTGAAGAAGCGGCGGAGGCGGCATATCAAGACGCGCTGAAGGCATCGGCGGATGCGGATGTTCCGGAGCAGGACATTCGGGCAGCGGAAACCTTGATCCGCGACGAAATCGGCAATGATGAGCTGGCGGCGGCGGCAGGGCGCGCCGCGCGAACCCTGTCAAAGCGTATGAAAGTCGTGCTGCGAAACCATGGCGATGGCGAGGATTCCGCACCGCTTCCGGCCGCCGATGCATGGCCTGTCGAGGCCATTGACGGGTGTTGCAAAGCGATGGACCAGCGGCTCGCCGCCGCGCGGGACCCCGAACAGTCCGCCGAGCGCACAAAGCTGCATGCGGAGTTCAAGGAGCTCGAGGACCGTGTATTGCTCGCCGCAATTATGGATCGCGTAATAGCCGAGATCCAGCGACGGCAAGCGATCGACAGGCTGGAGTCCGTACTTAAGGAGACCGCCACCAACCGGATCACGAAGAAAAGCGGCGAAATTGCCGAGCGCCTTGTCACCAACGCGCTTCGGGACCGGTTCACGGAGGAGTTCGGCAAATTCGAACTCTCCAACCTCAAAGCGGAACTTGGGACGGAGTCCCGCTACGGCGTTCCGCTTTTCCAAGTGCGCCTGTCCGGGAAGCCCCGGGTCCGCGCGGGCGACGTGCTGAGCGAAGGCGAATACCGCTGCGTCGCGCTTGCGGTCTTCCTTGCCGAGCTCGCAACGACCGGAAGCCGCTTGGCAATCGTGTTCGACGACCCGGTGTCCTCGCTCGACCACGAGCACCGCGAGTCGGTCGCGAACCGGCTGGCCGAAGAAGGGAAGTACAGGCAGGTCATCGTATTTACGCATGACCTGGTCTTTCTGTTCGCCCTTGATCGAGCTTGCCGCGACCGACGGGTCGGAATTTCCCATAAGTGCGTTGAGCGGAACGCCGAATTTGCCGGAATCGTTCAGCAGGGTTCGCCTTTGAGCGCCCAGCCTGTCCATAAGGCGATCAAGAGCATGCGGAGCCATCTGAACAAAGTGAAACGCCAATTTGACGCAGGCGATCATTCCGAATGGGAAATCGCCGCTGGCTGGCTGCAAACACAGCTGCGCATCACGTGGGAGCGGGCGGTCGCGGACGCCGTTGGCCCGGTCGTCAAGCGCTTCGACCTCAAGGTAAAAACAGGCGGGCTGGCTGAAGTCGCTGCGCTGAAACCGGACGACTGCAGGACTGTGCGGCAAGCATACGGGCGGATTTCGAAGCTCGTGCACAGTTCCCCGGACGCGGTGAACCCGACGGTAGCGAGTCCTGATGAAATCCGGGAAGAGATCGAGAAGCTGGAGACTTGGGTCGCCGATCTGAACGAGCGCCAGAATAAATCGAAGTGCCTGTGCAATTGAGGCGGGCCGACCAGATCCAAACGTGACCACATAGTGTCTGGCAGAGAACCCGTCGTTTTTCGCTGTACGGCCGGATTTCGGTCGGGCGCAATGGCCTCGCCGGAACCCGGCGCGGCGCATTTCGAGCCGGGACGGAGCGAATCCGGCTCGGGAGGCCGGATTCTCGGCGTCGGCGTCGGTTTTCCGGGGGTCCGGCGCGGGCTCCGCCGCCTGCCGCCCTGCGGCCCGCCGGGATTTCGGGGAGGGCGCCGCTCAGGAGGCGCGTTTGAGCCGGTCCGGCCGCAGCCGCTCTCGGTCACGCAGGATCCGCCCGAGCCGGTGGATGTTGGCGGCGAGGACGGAGAGGCCGACCGCCAGCTCGAACCGGTCCCGCCCGCGCAGCCGCACCCGGCCGAGGCCGCGGTGCTCCAGGCCGTTGATCGCCGACTCCACGCCCGGATGCCTGCGCCGCGCCGCCGCGAACTCCGGGTCCGCCTCGCGGGCCCGGTCCTATCAATTTCCCACTGTTGACTCGTTGATCATTCCGTGGGCCTTCATGGTCCGGCAGAGCTGCATCTGCGGCGCGAAGATCGTCCACGCGGCCCGGAGCTTCAGGATTCCGGGGAGCGGCTGCCGCCTGGACGCCTGGAACCCGGCGATGCGGGCGAGCTCGACTGCGAACTCGCGGATGGTCGGGTCCGGCGGCGCCCTCGGGCGCGCCGCAGCTGCGCAGGGCGATCCGGAGGATTCCGGGGGCGTCCTCGGGGACGGCGTCGACGGCGGGGGCGTCCGGCGTCTCCCTCGCCGCGCGGGCGATGTCGAAGACGCGGCAGGCGGTGGCGGCGTCGAAGGCGAGGCATTTGCGCAAATCGTCGGCGCGGTCGAACCGGCGCTCCTCGACGCGCAGCCCGGTCTTCAGGACCCTGAAGAACTCCTCGATGATCCACCGCCTGCGGTAGCGGCGGACGGCGGCCTTGGCGTCCTCCGCGCAGGCCTCCCCCCGGCTGGCGAGCAGCAGCCAGGACGCGGGCTCCGCCCCCGCGGGCGGGTCCGCCTCGGCGGCGGAGACCGCGAGCATCGGCAGGTCCGGCTCCCCGGCCCGCTCCCGGGGCGGCGGCACCGCTCCGCCGTCGCCTCCAGATGCGGCTCCAGGATGTCGTCCATGCCCACCTCCGGATTCGACAGCAGCCGACAGGCGGCCTTGCGCTCCGCCTCGCCCGGGAACATCTCCGGGACCGTCCGTCCGGGCCTCTTCTCCCACGCCGCGCCCATCCGGGCAATGCGGTCCCGGATCCGGGTGTCGGGATGGGCGCTGCAGGCGCATTCCCGCGCCGCCCATCCGGTGCCTTCGGGAAGCGCGGGCTCCGGCGCCCATCCGATCGCCTTGGCCGGCGCCCGGCCGAGCTCCCCGCGCCAGTTCTTGCCAGCGGGCGGACCCAGATCCGGCGCTTCGGACCCCGCGACCCCGAGGTCTCCCCGGCGGGGAGCCATCCGGCCGCCCGGTAGCAGGCGGCCGCGCCGCTCCGAGACGATCCAGTAGCGCAGCCGCGCCCCCGGCGACGCGGGCAGCCCCTGCGGAGGCCGCGGTGGCGAAGCAGCCTGGATTTTGGGACGTCGAGGAGCGTTCGGAGGAGATTTCGGCGGACGGCGATCCGCTTGAGGCGCTGGACAGGACGGTGGATTTCGAGCGGTTCCGGCCGATCCTTGAGCGGGCCGCAGGGAAACCGCGAGGCCCGAAGGGCGGCCGCCCGGCTTTGGATGTTGTGCTGAAGTTCAAGATGCTCGTGCTCCAGGGCCGCCACGGCCTGTCGCTCGAAGCGACAGAGAAAGCGGTGCGGGACCGGCCGGGCTGGATGCGCTTCTGCGGGCTCGAGCTGCGCGACAAGGTTCCGGACGCGAACACGCTGTGGGATTTCCGCGAGGCGCCGGTCAAGGCGGGCGAGCTGGATGCCTTGTCCGCGGAGCTTGAGCGGATGATCAACGCGGCGGGCTTCATCTCCCGGTCCGGCCAGATGCTGGACTCGTCGCTGATCGCGGCTCCGCGCTAGCGCGCCGGCGCCGCGGAGAAGGCCGCGATCAAGGAGGGGCGAACCGCCCGGGAGATCTGGCCCGACGAGCCCGCCAAGGCGGCGCGGAAGGACACGGACGCGCGCTGGACCGTCAAGTTCCGCAAGGCGAAGCTCCGGCCGGACGGCGCGGGGCAGGTCGACATCGCCATCCCGGTGTTCGGCTACAAGTCCCACACCGGCATCGACCGGAAGCACGGGATCATCCGGCGGCAGATCGTCACCGACGCCGCCGCCCATGACGGCGCGAGGCTGCGGGAGGGCCTGATCCAGACCGCCAACACCGGGAGCGAGGTGTGGGCCGACACGGCCTGCCGCTCCCAGCGGAACGAGGACTGGCTCAAGGCGAACGGCATGACGAGCCGCATCCACCGCAGGAAGCCGCGGGGCCGCCCCATGGGCAAGCGGACCGCCAAGGCCAACGGGCGCAAATCGTCGATCCGGGCGAAGGTGGAGCATGTCTTCGCCCACCAGAAGGATCGCATGGGGCTGAGGATCCGGACGATCGGAATGGCCCGCGCCAAGGCGGCGGCCGCGCTCGCGAACATGGCTGCAACATGAACCGGCTGCGCTGGCTCTGCAGTCGAAGTGCCCCTGCCTGACCCCGCCAAGGCCGGAAACGGCCCGGATCCCGCTCCCCGACACTCCGAACAGGCCGGCAGCGGCCCCGATCAAGCAATCCGGACCTCCAAACCGGCCGGAACGGGCGAAATGCCGCGGCCGCCGACCCGCGAAGCCGACCAAAACGCGAAATCAAGCCGTTGTCGGAGGTGTCCAAGTCAGCCCAGCGGTTGTTGTCGATGCAGCATTTGACGGCGAGCAGGGCGTTGGCGCCCGCCTGCTGTTCCTGCCTCCCTGCAGCCCCGACCTGAACCCGATCGAGCAGGCATCGGCAAGCTGAAGCACCGGATGCGGAAATCCCGATCGCGATGCGGCGAAACGCTTTGGCGGAATGTCGGAGACACCCTCGAAGCATTCAAACCCGGCGAATGCGCGAACTACCTCGCGAGCGCAGGATATGCTGCAACCTAAGTCGGATATGCTCTAACTGCAGGTCTTGAAGACTTGATCAGCCACTGTCTGGAGTCCATGCCGCGCAGGCTGGAAGCCTTCCTTGCAAGGACAATGAACAGCCCCGGAAGGCATATTGCGCGAGTCAGGATGGACGAATGGCATGAACTCCGGTGCGGTATCCCAATTTTCGGGTCATGTGGGCGCCGCTGGTCGAAAGCGTTCGCCAATTCCCTGCCTGCCATTGAAATCCGTGCCGGAAACATCCGCTGGCCCAACTTCCGCGATTGGAGGGATTGCCGCGGCGCAGCCGCCTGTCCCAAAACTTGGGATGCACCCATAGGGTTCACAACATTCTGGACTGTCGAGGCCCTTTCGCCGGTTCGCTTCACCGATCACAGACCACAGCTGAAAAACTTCACTGCGCAACGCGAGGATAGTCCTCGCGAGGCCATATCCCGGCGGGCATATTTCACATTCCGCCCGTGCGCAGGTAAAGAGGAGCCACTCGCTGCTGCAATGTCGCAGGCGGAAGCTTGGGGAAGGTCGGTTGCTCCAAGGGCAATCTATTGAGAGCAAAGAACGCGGATCATGATGAACCTGATCGAGTCCCTCCACATCAAAGGATTTCGGTCTCTCGCCGACGTCAAAATCGACAACATACCCCGAGCCGCCGTGCTTATCGGGGCCAACGGCTCGGGAAAATCCAACTTCGTTCGCTTCTTCGAGATGATGAGCTGGATGATCGGCCCACATCGCCTAAACGAGTTCGTCCAGAGACAGGGTGGTGCTGACGACCAGCTATTCGGCGGCCGCAGGATCAGCCGGTGGATGGAAGCCGAATTGGCCATGCGGACCGATGCCGGACGGAACGATTACCGATTCTCGCTCTCTCACGCACAGCCGAATCGTTTCATATTTGTGGAGGAGGCGTTTCGATTTAGCCGTGAGGGTTTGGGTACGGAGGCGGGTTGGACGCAACTCGGAAGCGGCCATCCTGAGGCAAAGATCGTCGAAGCCGCGCAGTGGGCCGAATCATCTGTCGTCGCCAACCCGAAGACCGCACGCGTGCTTGTCAATCTGTTGCGGGGCTGCTCGGTGTACCAGTTTCACGACACTTCGAACGATTCGCGATTGAAAGATGAATGGGATGCGAAGGACTATACCTACCTTCGGTCGGATGGCGGAAACCTAGCCGCGGTCCTGCTCCGCCTTGAACAAGAGGATATGCGCCGGTTTGAGGCGATTTGCCGCCATATCCAACGCGCCCTGCCGGTCTTCGATCGGTTCCAGATCAAAGAAGACTATGGGAAGGTCATGCTTCGGTGGAAGGCGCAGGGGATGGACAAGACCATCGGTGCCCACCTGACCTCCGATGGCTCGCTTCGCTTTTTCGCTTTGGTGACGCTGTTGAACCTCCCGCCCGAGATGCTCCCTGACGTGTTGCTTCTGGACGAACCGGAACTGGGGTTGCATCCGGCCGCCATCGCTCTGGTCGGCAGCATGATCAAGGTGCTAGCGAAAGATCGGCAGGTCATTGTGGCGACCCAGTCGCCCTTGCTGGTCGATGAGTTTGATCTGGACGAAATTCTCGTTCTGGAGTTGCGGAATGGGCAGACGGAGATTCTCCGGCACGACGGAGACGAGTATCAAGACTGGCTGGAAAAGTACGCTACGGGCGAGCTCTGGCAAAAGAACCTACTCGGAGGCAACCCGTGATCCGGCTTGCCATATCCGTAGAGGGCAAGACGGAAACAGAATTCGTCAAAAAGGTTCTCAGCGATCATCTGTGGCGGTCGGAAGTTCTATCGATTCCTGTCCCTCTCGGTAACACCCGGCCTAATCGCGCGCGCCGCGCAGGTGGCGGCAATGTCAGCGTCGAACGACTCGTATCGGAGATGGTCGATTTGAGCCGCAGGTACGACGCCGTGACATCGCTGGTCGATTTCTACGGCTTTCGCCGCAAGGAAGATCGATCAGTCAAGGAGTTGGAGGAACATCTCGTCCAGCAAATCGAAGAGCAAATCCCGGATTCACGGCAAGCTGTGTTCCCCTATTTTCAGAAGCACGAGTTCGAGGGTCTGCTGTTTTCCGACACAGCGGCGTTCGGGGCGACCGGGTGTCCAGCGGACTGGAATATTGAGGCGCTTGGGAGGATTCGTGGGCAATTCGAAACGCCCGAAGACATCAACGACAGTCCCGAAACCGCGCCGAGCAAGCGCATAAAGAACGCATTGCCGCGATACGACAAGGTCCTTCACGGCCCTTTGATCGCGAAGGAAACGGGGTTGGAAAAGATCCGTGAGGAATGTCCGCGGTTTCGCAAGTGGCTAACGCGCTTGGAAGGGCTGCCGGAAGTGCTCGCGCGCTGACCTGAGCCTCCACGCAGTTCTTCGCCCGCACAGGCGTTACGCGCGCCTTGAAGGAATTCGCCAGAATGGCGCTTCGGATCCTCGTTGGCGGGACGCAGAACACAGGGCCAGTGCTGATGCTTATGACCCGGCTCACCTGCAATTCTTGAACGCCGCCATGCCGCTTCCCGCTGCGAACTGCTGAGGACTCGACGAACAGTCCGGATTCCAGCAGATTCAAATCCAGCGGGGCGAAGTCGGCCGGATGCTTCGCCCTTTGGCATCGGAAGCCAAGTTCGGAGGGCGCATCAACAGCTCAGAGTCGGAAGGCGGCCCGCGCGAAGGCGATCCCAGAGCCGGATTCATCAAGCGAGGCATTTCCCACGTGAAGGGGCCGGACCATCCGCCGCTATGGCACTGGACCGTTCCCCAAGCGTTCAGGCGCGCAGCGGCGGAGTGGGGCCAGCGGCCTGCGCTGATCATGCCGCTTGAAGGTCTGAGTCTGACTTGGCAGGAGCTCGACGCGGAAACCGACACCGTCGCCTTGGGGCTGCTCGCGTTGGGCATCCGGAAAGGCAATCACGTCGGCATCTGGTCACCGAACTGCATGGAATGGGTGCTTGTCCAGTTCGCGACGGCGAAGATCGGGGCTGTGCTGGTCAACATCAACCCGGCGTACCGGGTTCAGGAACTCGAGTTCGCCTTGCGCAAAGTCGGATGCAAGGCGCTGATTCTAAGCAGGCGGTTCAAGTCCTCGGACTACGTCGGCATGATCCGGTCCCTGTCGGAAACGGCCGATCCCGATACCGGCGCGATCAAGTCCCGAAGGCTTCCCCGCTTGGAAATCGCCGCAGTCGTCGGCGGCAGCCGTAGCGACGGCCTGATGCCGTTCGAAGTGATTCCGGCACTCGGAAGGGCCGGGTCGCGGAGCGATCTCAAAGCTGTCGAGGACTCGCTCGACCCGGACGATCCGATAAACATCCAATTCACATCCGGCACGACGGGGTCCCCGAAGGGAGCCACGCTTACCCACCGGAACATCGTCAACAACGCCCGGTTCGTAACGGAGCGGATCCGGCTTTCCGAGCAGGATCGGCTGTGCCTGCCCGTCCCGCTGTACCATTGCTTCGGCATGGCGATGGGCACCCTCGGCTGCGTGACCAAAGGCGCGGCAATCGTGCTTTGCGGCGAAGCCTTCGACGCCCGCGGAACGCTGGAGGCGCTCGCGCGGGCGAAATGCACCGCGCTTTACGCGGTTCCGACAATGTTTCTGGACATGCTCGACTTGGTCGAATCCGGCGGGTACGACCTCTCCGCGCTTCGGACGGGCATCATGGCGGGCGCGCCCTGCCCGATCGAGGCGATGAGGCGCGTGATCGACGAGATGAACCTGCGCGAAATCACGATCTGCTACGGAATGACCGAAACCGCGCCGGTGTCGTTCCAGTCGCATGTCGACGACGCGATCGAGAACAGGTGCTCGACCGTGGGCCGCATCCATCCCCACGTCGAGGTAAAGCTGATCGGAAGCGACGGCGGGACGGCGCCCGTGGGCCGCCCGGGCGAGCTATGCACGCGGGGCTACTCGGTCATGAGCGGATACTGGGGCGACGAGGGCATGACGCGCCAGAGCATCCGGGACGGCTGGATGCACACGGGCGACCAAGGAGTCTTGGACGAGTCCGGCTACTGCCGCATCGTCGGGCGGCTGAAGGACATGATCATCCGCGGCGGCGAAAACGTCTTTCCGAAGGAGATTGAGGATTTCCTGTTCCGGCATCCCGACGTGAAGGCGGCGCAGGTTTTCGGCGTCCCGGACCGGCGGCTGGGCGAGATCGTGTGCGCCTGGGTCATTGCGCGGAAGGGTGCGAGCCTTTCGCCCGAGTCGCTAAGGCGGTTCTGCGAAGGGAGTATCGCGCATTACAAGATCCCGGCCCGTTTCCGCATCGTAGACGAATGGCCGATGACCGTTACCGGGAAGCCGCAAAAGTTCAAAATGCGCGAGCGGATGGAGGAGATTATCGCCCGAGGCGGCTGAAGCCGGCCGAAAGGCGATACGTCAGTGCCCGTCCGGTCGGGACCTCCGGACCTTGTCCTCGACCGCTTGTTTCGCGGCGGCGATGGACTCCCTTACGACCTGCTGGTCGCCGATGCGGTTCGCAAGAATCACGATCAGCGCAGCGGAGAACTCCAAGCTGTCGTTGTCGTCCAGCCCCATGAACGCTCCGACAATCTCGAAGTACATCTGGTCGATTTCGCCGTCCGGCCCGAAAGCGTTCAGTCCTGCCATTCAACTGCCTTCCCATATTGCTGCCAGCGCGGCATCCACCGCGCCGGTCTTCGGTTCCACCCAGCGCGCCGCCACGACCTGGTCCGGCCGGATCAGATACAGTGCATGGCCCGCATTGCCCAGATAGCGCACGCGGGCGTGATCGTTCGGACTCAGCGCGACGCCGCAAGCCCCCTGGATTTCCGGCGGCTCCATCCCCACGCCCAGCAGCACCGGATCGCCGCCCAGCGAGTCGAGCAGCCATCCGCCGTCGCGAGGCGCGTCGGCCGCCACTGCGCCCGGCCTTGTCTCGGAGGGCAGCGCGGGATCGTCGTCCCCCGAAGACGGATAGACGCACGGGGTGGACAGCCTGCCCGAGTTCACCCACGCCCTCGCGAACGGATGATCCGCTGCGAGCCGGAACACCGCTTGCCGGAACACCCGTTCCATGGCGTTGGACGGCGTCATGAATTTCGTGGTCCGGGTCGAATGGGCGATGTTCTCGTCCGCCGCCCAAATCCGCTCGCGGTCGTAGGATTCGAGAATCCGTTCGGGCGCGCGGTTCTTGAGTACCGCCGCGAGCTTCCAGCACAGATTGTCGACATCCTGCAGCCCGCCGTTTCCGCCTCGTGCCCCGAACGGCGACACGACATGCGCCGAGTCGCCAAGAAACAGCACGCGGCCATGGACGAACCGGGGCAGACGGCGGCACTGGAACGTGTAGACCGACACCCATTCAAGTTCGAAATCCTGTGTTCCGACGACATGCTCGATTCGGGACGCTACGCGCTTGGGCTCTTTCTCCAGCGCCGGGTCGGAACCGGGTTCGAGCTGCAGATCAATCCGGTAGACATTGTCCGGCTGCTTGTGGAGTAGGGCCGACTGGCCATCGTGGAACACCGGCTCGAACCAGAACCGGCGCTCCGAAGGGAAATCCGCATCCATGCGTATGTCCGCGATCAGGAAGCGCTCTTCGAACAGCTCCCCGACGAATTCCAAGCCAAGCTGCGAGCGGACGGTCGATCTGACGCCATCGCAGGCGAGCAGGTACTCCGCCTCCAAGGCATAGGTTCCGTCCGGCGTGCTGACGTGCGCGACCGCGCCGCCGTCCCGGCGCTCGACCCGCTCGACCCGGTTCAGAAACCGCAGGTCGACCGCATCGAGGGCTTGCGCGCGTTCAACGAGGTACTCCTCGACATAGTACTGCTGCAGGTTGACGAAGGCGGGCCGCTTGTGGCCGGACTCCGGCAGCAGGTCGAAATTGAAAATCTCCCGGTCGCGGTGGAAAGTCCGCCCGACCTGCCAAGTCACGCCTTTTTCGACGACCCTGTCCCCGATGCCCAGCCTGTCGAAGATCTCAAGGGACCTCTTCGACCAGCAGATGGCACGCGACCCGGTCGACACCGTATTGTCGTCATCGAGCACGACGCTCGGGATTCCGTGGTTCGCAAGCTCGATGGCCGCCGCAAGGCCGATCGGCCCAGCACCGACGATCACGACCTGCTTCCGGGGCTCCGGGGCTGCGATGCCGGGAGGCGACGCATATTCGTACGTTCCCGGCTTATGCGCCATGGGCCGCCCTCAATCCCGTGCCCTGAACAGCGAACGGCGGCATCCCGCTATCCCTGCAGCGCGTCCCACATCTCCAAGTCGCGCTCGGCGGTCCAGATCCTGGGCGTGTCGATGCCGCGCGCTTCGTCGTACGCCCTTGAGACATTGAACGGCAGGCAGTGCTCGTAGATCGCGTAGTCCGAGAATTTCGGGTCGCATTCCGAACGCACCGCATCCCAAGCCTCTTTCAGGCTGCCGTTCCGCCCGGCCACCCGGACCACCGGCCGGTAAAGCGAATCCAGGAATTCCCGGGTCCCCTCAAGGCCGCGGGCCACCATTTTCTGCCCGACCAGGGCGTCGCCCCGGCCCGGCGCGATCGCCTCGGGACGGTAGTTCGCGACGGCATCCAGCGTGCCGTTCCAGTCTTCGAAATGCCCGTCGCCGCAATAGCAGGCAGACCGGTACTCGACGATGTCGCCGGTGAACATGGCCTGCTCGTCGGGAATCCAGACCACGGCATCGCCAGCGGTATGCGCGCGGCCAAGATGCATGATCTCGATGCGGCGGCTCCCGAGATAGACCGTCATCCGATCCGAGAACGTCGTGGTCGGCCACGTCAGGCCCGGAATGGACTCATGGCCCTCGAACAACCTCGGGAACCGCTGGAATTCGCTTTTCCAGTCTTCAAGGCCTCGCTCGGCCACCATTGCCCGCGCGGCGTCGGACATGATCACTTGGGAAGCGCCGAACGCCGACGCCCCCAGCACGCGAACCGCGTGGTAATGGGTCAGCACGAGATGGGTGACGGGCTTGTCGGTGACCTTCCGCACCTCCTCGATCACGCGCCCGGCAAGCCTGGGCGTCGCCTGCGCCTCCACAACCATCACCGAATCATCGCCCACGATGACGCCGGAGTTGGGGTCGCCTTCGGCGGTGAACGCGTAGAGGCCCCTGCCGATTTCCGCGAACGTCGTCGTTTTTTCGGCCGTATCGCCCTGCGACGCGAACTGCTTGGCCATTCATCCGGCTCCGTATTGCTCGACCGTCTGCTCTATGGCGCCGAAAATCGAACGCCCGTCCCGGTCTTCCATCCATATGCGCACAGTGTCGCCGAAACGCATGAACGGCGTCTCCGGGCCGCCTTTCTCGATCATTTCGATCATGCGGATTTCGGCCAAGCAGGAATAGCCGACGCCTCCTTCGGCGATCGGACGCCCGGGGCCTCCATCCAGCTTGTTGGATGCGGTGCCCGCTCCCACGACGGCTCCTGCGCCGAGGGGCCTTGTCCTCGCGGCATGGGCGATCAGGTCCGGGAAGCTGAAATTCATGTCGCGCCCCGCGTTCGCCCGGCCGAAGGGCTCGCCGTTCAGGTCGACCCGCAAGGGAAGCGAGAGCTTCGCGCCGTCCCATGCCTCTCCGAGCTCGTCGGGGGTGACGGCGACCGGCGAGAACGCCGTCGGAGCCTTCGACTGGAAGAAGCCGAAGCCCTTCGCCAGTTCGGCGGGAATCAGGTTCCGGAGGCTGACGTCGTTCACCAGCATCACGAGGAGTATCGCGTCGGCAGCCGTTTCGACGCTTGCGCCCATGGGCACGTCGCCGACGACCACCGCCACCTCCGCCTCCATGTCGATGCCCCACGCTTCGTCCGCCGCCAGGATCGGGTCCCGCGGCGCGCGGAAGCGGTCCGAACTGCCTTGGTACATCAGCGGGTCGGTCAGGAAGCTTGGCGGCATCGTCGCGCCGCGCGCCCGGCGGACGAGCTCCACATGGTTCAGATAGGCCGAGCCGTCGACCCACTTGTACGACCGGGGCAGCGGCGACAAAGCCTCCGATTCGGAGAACGCTTCGCCCGAGGCCCCGGAAGCCAAAGTCTCCTCCAAGCGGCGCAATTCGGGCTCGACTGCCACCCAGTTTTCCAGCGCGGCCTGCAGCGTCGGCGCGATCGCCGCGGCGGATGCGCATTTCGCGAGGTCCGGCGAGACGACGACCAGCCGGCCGTCCCTGGTCCCGTCCGGAAGGGTAGCCAGTTTCATTGCGTGGTTCTTTTGATTTCCATCCCGTCCTCCGCGACGGTCACCTTGCGCTTCGTGAACGCGCCGGTCTCGGCGAGCCAATCAGACTCGCCGAACCGGGGGTTGTCGGTCGGTATCAGGTGATGGAGCACCAGATGGCCCACCACTGCCGCCTCGGCGATCTTCGCCACGTCGCCTGCCAGGGTGTGGCTCGCCTCGAGATGCTCGCGCAGCCTGGTGGCGTTCCGCGCCCGGCCGACGACCCAGTCCACGCCCGCGGGCAGCATCGCTTCGTGAACCAGAATGTCGCTGCCCTTCGCGAATTCAATGAGCGGAGGGAAATAGCAAGTGTCGGAGCTGAACGTGACCTTCCAGCTATCGGAACTGAAGCGTAGCGCGTAGCACTCCTCGACAGGCGGATGCCGGACACGAAGCGCTTTGACCGAAATGTCGCCCGCGAGGATCTCGCCTTCGCCGAATTCATGCACCTTTGCGAGATCGCGAATGTCGTTGCGCCCTTCGTCCTCGATGCGCAATTCGATGTCATACCGCATCGATTCGAAGAAGCACTCCAAATGCCGCCGCGTTCCTTCCGGCCCGTAAACATCGACCTCCTTCACCAGCCCGGTCGTCCACGCCGAGTGGAGCAGCGGCCCTAGCTCCAGCAAATGGTCGGAATGCAAGTGCGTGATGAAAATCGCGTCGATTCCGGTTAGGTTCGCATCCGCGCGGACCAAGCTCCGAGTGACCCCGAGCCCGCAGTCCACGACATAGGTCCTGCCGCCGATCTCAAGCAGGGACGATGTGGGCATCCGGTCGTGGGACCTGATCGATGGCCCGCCTTTCGTGCCCAGCAGCACCAGCCTGTCTTCGCCCATGCGGAAATGCTCCTCCGTCTTCCGGGCTCCGCTGGCGGCGGCGCCCCAACCGACCACCTAATTCGCTATCCGCCGCATGCAGTCAATGCCGAGTCCCGCAAACGCCCGCGCGACTTCAGAAGCAGCCGCGCCTATTGTTCGTGCGGGCGGCTGTGGCAATGCGCGGGATTTGCAAATAATTGATCGGCAATGCTCCTAGCGATTTCGCCGCTCTCCGCGACAACGACCTCATGAATGCCTTCCTCCACGACTACTGGCGGTCCTCCGCGTCGTACCGGGTCCGAATCGCCCTCGCGCTCGCGGGCGTCGATTACGACAGCGCTTCGGTGGACCTCGTCGCCGGCGCGAACAGATCCGAAGCCCATCTCTCGCTCAATCCGCAAGGCCTCGTTCCCGTGCTCGAAATCGATGGTCTGGTCTTGTCGCAGTCGCTCGCGATCATTGAATACCTCCATGAATCCGGGCGCGCTCGGTTCCTGCCCGACGACCCGCCCGGGAGAGCGCGGGTGCGTACGCTTGCCTATTCAATAGCGATGGAGATCCACCCGGTCTGCAACTCGTCCGTTGCGCGTCACGCGGTTTCCGCTTCCCGAGAGGCCATCACCACCGAGCAGTGGATGCGTTCGTTCATCCCGAAGGGGCTTGCGGCCCTCGAAAAGCTTCTGGACGATCCCCGGACGGGCAAGTATTGCCACGGCGATCAAATCACGATGGCGGATGTCTGCCTGGTGCCGCAGCTCTACAACGCCCGGCGTTGGAGCGTTGGGCTGGGCGGATACCAGCGGATCTCAAGGATCGCTTCCGAACTCGAAAAGGAACGCGCTTTCGCCTCGGCGCACCCTGACAAACACAAGCAGCAGGAGAATATCAGTGTCAGATGAAATCGTGGTTCTGGACGGAGCCCGAACGGCGATCGGCACGTTCGGCGGTTCCTTAGCGTCGGTGGCCCCCATCGATCTCGCTTCCGTCGCGGCGAAGGCCGCGATCGAGCGCTCAGGCGCGGATGCCGGCCAGATCGGACATGTGGCTTTCGGCCATGTCATCAACACCGAAGCCCGGGACATGTATCTTTCGCGGGTCGCGTCGCTGGACGCCGGGATACCGGATTCCACGCCCGCCATGAACGTGAACAGGCTTTGCGGGTCGGGCCTTCAGGCGATCGTTTCGGTCGCCCAGTCCCTCAAGCTGAACGACGCGGAATTCGGATTGGCAGGCGGGTCGGAATGCATGAGCCGCTCCCCTCACTCGATGCAGTCGGCGAGGTGGGGCAAGAAGATGGGCAACGCCGAAATGGTCGACATGATGATCGGCGCGCTCACGTGCCCGATGGGCACCGGCCACATGGGGATCACTGCGGAAAACGTCGCCGAGGAGAACCAGATCGACCGCACGGCGCAGGACGAATTCGCCCTTGAAAGCCAGAACCGGGCCGCCGCGGCCATCAAGGAAGGCAGGTTCAAGTCCCAGATCACGCCGGTGGAGGTCCGCGTCCGGCGCGAAACCAAGCGGTTCGACACGGACGAGCATCCCAAGGCGACGACCGCCGAAGGGCTGGCGAAGCTCCGCCCGGCATTCAAGAAGGACGGAACCGTCACTGCGGGGAACGCGTCAGGGATCAACGACGGGGCCGCGGCAATCGTCCTCGCCCGTGCCGAAGCGGCGGAGAAGGCCGGCCTGAAGCCCAAGGCGCGCATCCTCGGCTACGCCCACGCCGGAGTCCGCCCGGAAACCATGGGAATCGGCCCGGTGCCGGCCGTCGAAAAGCTGCTGGAAAAGCTCGGTCTCTCCGCCGACGACTTCGACGTCATCGAGTCCAACGAGGCGTTCGCGGCGCAGGCGCTCGCAGTGACCAAAAACCTCGGTCTGGACGCATCCAAGGTCAATCCGAACGGAGGCGCGGTCGCCCTCGGCCATCCGATCGGCGCAACGGGCACGATCATCGCGCTCAAGGCGATCTACGAGCTTGAGCGCACCGGAGGCTCGAAGGCGCTGGCGACCATGTGCATCGGCGGCGGCCAAGGCATCGCGGTCGCGTTCGAAAGAATGGGCGGAACGGTTCACTGACCGGTCGCCGGTAAAAGCGGCTGCGTCCGGCGCCCCGGAGTTGCGGTGGCCGAGGATTCGATGAGCAGCGTTCCTCGGCACCCGCTTTGCCATTGGATGCCCGGCGGTGACTGACGCCAAGCCTGCTCTGCGGGTCGGGCTGGTTGGCTCCGGCTTCATGGGCAGGTGCCACGCGAACGCCTTCCGGGCAGTCGGCGGGCTGTTCGACCTGCCCGTGGGGGTCGAGCTCGCCTGCCTTGCGGACATCGACGAGCCGTCCGCCGCGCGCAACGCTGCGGAACTGGGATTCGAATGGTCCACCGGCGACTGGAAGACCCTCGCTGCGGCAGACGATGTCGATCTGGTCGCGATCACGGCGCCGAATTCGCTTCACGAGCCGATCGCGCTCGAGGCGATTGCGCGCGGAAAGGCGGTATATTGCGAAAAGCCGCTCGCCACGGATTCGGACGGGGCGCTGCGGATGCAGCGGGCCGCGGCGGAAGCGGGCGTCCAAACGGTGGTCGGGTTCAATTTCCTCAGCAATCCGCTGATCGCTCTGGCGAAGGAAATCGTCGAATCAGGCGAAATCGGCAACGTGACCGGATTCCGCGGTCGCCACGCCGAAGACTATTTCGCCAGCCCGGACGCGCCCCACACCTTCAGGACCGAGCCTGCGGGCGGAGGCGCGCTGGCGGATCTGGGAAGCCATGTGGTTTCGCTGGCGCGCCATCTGGTCGGGCCGATCTCCGAAGTGGCCGGCGATCTGACGACAATCGTCTCCGAGCGGCCGGATTCCGCCGGCTCCGAGAACCTGAAGCCCGTTCCGGTCGATGACATGGCGCACGCGCTGATCCGGTTCGAGAACGGCGCAGCCGGATCCTTCGAGGCGAACTGGTCCGCATCCGGAAGGACCATGGACTTGTCGTTCGAGATAACGGGAAGCACCGGAAGCATCCGCTTCACACAGGAGCGGATGAACGAACTCCTCGTTTGCACCGAGCGCGGACGGAAGAGCGGCTACACGAAAATCGAGGCCGGACCGGAGCATCCGCCCTACGGGCGGTTCTGTCCGGCTCCCGGGCACCAGCTTGGGTTCAACGACCTGAAAGTGATCGAGGTTTCGAGACTTGTTGAATCCGTAGCAAAGGACACGCCGACCTTTCCGGATTTCCTTGAGGCCTGCCGCATTCAGCAAACGATTGACGCGATAAGGCGGTCGTCCGATCAGCGGCAGTGGCTTGCGGTGGAATCAGGCTGAAGAGCGCCCGGCGCCAAGCGTCGGTGCGCACCCGCCATTCTTCGCGCCGCTGCCGGCCATTCACCACATGCGTCAGCACCTGCCGAGCGCACGGCATTGCGGCTCAGCTGCGGAAATGCCGGAACGCATTCATTTGAAAGATCGCATCAGCCTCGACATGGCCCGGAAGAACGAAATCCAGCCTCCCATCCCGCCAAGGGACGACCGGCGGCGACGGCGGCGAGTGACCGGGCGTCTGGCCGGACCGTAGCCTCCGCGCCGTTCACGACGCCACTCGCTGGGCCGCTGCCACTGCCCGCTCCACAATCCCCGTCCTTCCGTCTGCGCTATGCGTTCCAAGTGGCGGTACTGTTCGCCGTATTCCGCGACGGCGTACCCGGCCCTGACCATCCAAGCGCACATGTCCTCGGTTCGGCCGTCCGGATGCTTCATGCTGAAGCCCGCAATGATGCGGCCGTACTTTCCGCGGTTTTCGGCATCGCCTTCAATGACGGGTCTGAAGCCCTCACGCTGACGCATCATCACGCGTTCGATCAGCGCTTGAGTGGCAGCCTCCCCCGCGTCGATTCTTCGGCCGCGCGCGTCGTAGGCCAGTTGCCCGTTCTCGGGAGCGTCGATACCGGCGAGCCGAATCGGGCCGTACTCAGGCACCTTGATCGTGTCGCCGTCGACAACGACTCCGGAAGTCTCCAATCCATTCATCGCGGAACCATGCGGCCTTCAGCATCCATTCGCATATTTCCTGCCGCTGGGGTTCCGGCAACCGGACAATTCACGGAATCCTCGCATCTCCGCCTGTGCCGCCCGAACGCATCGCTTCGCAACATCAGCGGCGCGGCGAGAGCTCGGCGGGCGTTCTGAGTCCGTTTTCCGCCCTGCATTACTGGCTTTCCGCTGCCGGAATGCAACTGCCGCCAGCTCGGGGGCAGGCTCCCGATTCCCGCGCCGCAACGCCGGATTCCTTCCAGGCTGAATCACGCCGATCCGCTACCCGCCGAACAATTGCATCGCCGGAAACCCCAAAGGATCGGCCGGACCACCGATCGGCGGCTCGCGTCAGCACACCTCGGAAATCTTCACCGCCCTTCCTTCGCGCGCAGACAAGGACGCCGCTTCCGCGAGCAGCAATGCACGCCTACCGTCTTCAAACCCCGGCGACGCAGGCGTTCCGTTCGTGACGCAATCCGCAAAGGCCGTAAGTTCGGCCATGTACGCCTCCGAGTACCTTTCGATGAAGAAATGCAGGTACGGCTCCGATTCGTCCGTCGAATCCGATGAATGGACACGCGCCTCGTGGGGCTTCCTGTTCCCGCTGACCGCCATCCCGGCCGAGCCGAACAGCTCGACCCTCTGATCGTAGCCGAACGCCGCCTGGCGGCAATTGTTGATGTGGCACTGGACGCCGGACGCCGTCCGCATGAACACCATCGCCGTGTCATGATCGTCGTGCTCCATCATCATGCCGGGCGCGACCAGCCGATCCATTGCCGCGAAGACCTCCATAGGCTCGTCGCCCAGCATGTACCGGGCAAGATCGAAGTCGTGGATTGTCATGCTGCGCAGCAGCCCGCCCGACGCACTGAGGAACTTCACCGGCGGCGGCTCGGGGTCGCGGGACGAGATGACAACCTGGCGCAAATCGCCGATCCGCCCGGACCTCAGCGCCTCGCGGGCGGCTGCGTGCCCTGGGTCGAACCGCCGGTTGAAGCCGATCTGCACCGGAACATCCGAATCCGCGATAGCGGCACCGCAAGCGTTGACACGCCGGATGTCCAAATCGATCGGCTTTTCGCAGAGGACCGGCTTTTTCGCCGCAACGGCCTGCTCAATGTAATCCGCGTGCGTGGAGGACGAAGACGCAACGAGCACGCCATCGACCCTGCCTGACTCGAACACCTCCTCCGCGGAACGCGCGCGCTCGGCGCCGTGCGACGCCGCCACGGAATCCGCCGCCTCGGGCAGGCTGTCGAATACCGCTGCCAACTCCAGCCGCGGATGCGCGACGATGTTCGCGGCATGCACCCGCCCGATCCGTCCGCAGCCGATCAATCCGATTCTGATCGTGTTCATGATTCGCCTTGCTTCGCGTCGGATCCGGTGCCGGGCGCGGGATTCCCGGTTGACGCCAACATGCTCCCGGCTCCCTGAACGGATCAGCCGATCTCCTTCAACCTGACTGCCCGGCCTTCTTGGACAGACAGGTAGGCCGCTTCCGCGAGCAGCAGCGCGCGCCTGCCGTCCTCGAAACCAGGCGATGCAGGCGTTCCGTTGGTGATGCAGTCCGCAAAGGCTGTCAGCTCGGCCACGTACGCCTCCGAGTACCTCTCGATGAAGAAATTCAGATACGGCTCCGAGACGTCCGTCGAATTCGACGAATGGACGCGCGCCTCGTGGGGCTTCCTGTTGCCGCTGACCGCCATTCCGGCCGAACCGAACAGCTCGACCCTTTGGTCGTAGCCGAAGGCGGCCTGACGGCAGTTGTTGATGTGGCACTGGATGCCGTCCGCCGTCCTCATGAACACCATGGCCGTGTCGTAGTCGTCGTGCGCCGCCATCATGCCCGGCGCAACCAGCCGATCCAGCATCGCGAAGACCTCCACAGGCTCGCCGCCCAGCATGTGCCGGGCGAGGTCGAAATCATGGATGGTCATGTCGCGGAGAATGCCTCCGGACACGCGCACGTACTCAGCGGGCGGCGGTTCGGGGTCGCGGGACGAGATGACAACCTGCCTCAGATCGCCGATCCTTCCGGACAGCAGCGCATTGCGGGCGGCGGCGTGTCCTGGATCGAACCTGCGGTTGAATCCGATTTGCACCGGCACGCCGCTACCGGCAATCGCCTTTCCGCAAGCGTTAACGCGCTCAATGTCCAAGTCTATCGGCTTTTCGCAGAGCGCCGGTTTCTTCGCGGCGACTGCCTGTTCGATGTAATCCGCGTGCGTCGAAGTCGCTGACGCGATCAGGACCGCGTCGATTTCGCCGGATTCAAATACTGCGTCTGCCGAAGGAGCCTGCCTGGCGCCATGCGCCTCGGCGACCGCTCCTGCCGCTTCCGGCAAGCTGTCGAAGACCGAGGCCAGCTCAAGCCGGGGGTGCGCGGCAATGTTGGCGGCGTGCATCATCCCGATCCGACCGCACCCGATCAACCCAATTCGAATTCTGCTCATCCTTCGCCTTATCCCCGCGCCCGAAGCGCGATGTCTTCCGTTGACTTGCCGCAACAAGTAACGCTTTCGTACGGTTCTCGCCAAGGCTTACTCAGACACGCCCCGCACGATTCCGCGGCCTCGACATCATCCGCACTCGCAACCTGCGCGTTGGTTGCACGATGCTCTCTTCAGAACGACAATTTTGCATCACGCAACTTAAGGTTGCGCAATGGGTTATTGCGCAACCAAGGAAACTGGCTGTCGGATATCACAGCAACCCATCCGCGGGCTTCCTACATGAAGGACGTATACAGAAACGACCGCCGGTCCGAACAGGTCCGGAAGCTATGCAGCCCGTCGGCAAGTGCGATGCCGTTTGCCCGGGCGTCCTGCTTCTTCAAACCTCACGTTGATTGCGCAATACCCTCTCAGCAAATCGAACTTGCGTCACGCAACTCATGATTGCGCGATCTGGCGCGATACATTTATTGGTTACGCAATAGGCTATTGCGCAATCAAGGTGATTGGCTGCCGACTGGCAGCATGAGATTCTGCCGCGCGCGCCCTACCCCAAGGCCGCGCACTTGAGGGATCGTTGCAGCCACGCAGGTCCAAACCAGAGAGCCGTTCAACGCAACAGCGTTTCATCAGGTGCCATGCAGCTACTTGGAAGCCAACTGCTTCAGCATTCCTTGCCATAGTTGCGCAATCGCGCTCCAGCACGGCGATCTTGAATCGCGCAATGTTTTCTGCGCGATTTGGCGCGATTGCCTACTTACTTGCATGATCTGGTGCCTCCCCCCGATTTGTTGCGCAAAAAACACAAACCCACATCCATATTGCGTAATACGGCTCATGATTGCGCAATCCGCCGAAATCCTCTATTTGGTTGCGTATTAGGCTATCACGCAACCAAATCAAGAAAATGGCCAAACATATCGACGCAACCCAGCTGCAAGCGATCTTGGACGTTGTTGCCGCCAAGCCGGGCGGAATGTCGGCGCCCAAAATACTGGACGCACTCGGCAACCCAATGCCCATGCGAACCTTGCAGTACCGACTCAGGCATCTTGTCGCCAACGACAAGCTGATCCGCGAAGGCAGCGCACGTGCCTCGATATACCGCATTCCCGCTTCATTCAGCCGCCGCAGTAGAACTGAGAAACCAGCTGACTCGGCACCTGTGCCGTTGTCAGACGCCGGCGCAGCAATCAGGAAATACGTTTCTCAGCCAATGGCCATGCGAAAGCCAGTTTCCTACAATACCGACTTCCTGGATTCATACCGCCCCAACGAAACCCGATACCTCCACGACGAGGATTTGGCGCGCCTATACGAAGCTCGAATTACCGAATTTGCGCAGTCGCCAGCAGGAACGTACGCAAAGCGAATATTGGATCGTTTATTAATTGAATTGTCTTGGAACTCAAGCCGCTTGGAGGGTAACACATTTTCAATTCTGGATACGCAACGGCTAATTCATTTCCGTGTCGTCGGCGACGATAAGGATCGGGAGGAAATTCAAATGATTATAAACCACAAGGAGGCGATAAATTTTCTAGTAAATTCAGCCGAAGACATTGGTTTCAATCGTTATACGATTTTGAATCTTCATTCAATTCTTGCCGACAATTTGCTTGGAGATCAAATGGCGCGGGGCCGCCTCCGGTTCCGAGCGGTTGGAATCGGTAGATCGGTTTATTACCCTCTAGAGAACCCGCATTTGATTGAAGAATATTTCAATCGGCTTCTCGACAAAGCGGAAGCAATTCGCGATCCATTTGAGCAGTCGTTTTTTGCTATGGCGCATTTCTCGTACCTGCAGGCTTTTGACGATGTGAACAAACGGGTTTCAAGGCTTGCGGCGAACATTCCATTGTTCAAATCAAATCTTTCGCCATTGACGTTTGCCGACGTGCCTAAGAGTCTCTACGTTGAAGCGCTGCTTGGCATATACGAGCTCAATCAACACGAACTCCTGAAGGATGTGTTCTTGTGGGCATACGCGCGGTCGGCAGCGAAGAGCATAGCGATCCGGCAGTCGGTTGGCGAGCCAGACCCGTTCAGGTTACGTTACCGGGTCGAGCTTCATGAGTTAGTTGCCATCATCCTGCGCGAGACCATGAACCGCAAGCGTGCATTTGAATTTGTTGTCAACTGGGCAAAAAACAACATTTCTGACGAAGATGTCGAAGATTTTCGGGAAATGGTGGAAACCGAGTTATTGAGCCTTCACGAAGGAAACTTCGCACAATATCGGATCCGGCCATCGGAGTTCCGGGCTTGGAGTGAACCTTGGCAAAAGGAATTATCAGGAAGCGCAGCGATTCAGCTATCCGCTGAGGCTACATTGTCGCAAGGGTTGCCGGAAAAGGAATAATCAAAAAACAAATCTGGCCGCGCGGGCATCCGCGTCCCGACATTGCAATGCGGGCCGCTACTGTTTTCCGACGGCAGGCAATCCTTCTGCCACGCCGGGCTTCAGCACGGCCGGGTCGTAAGCCTTCCGGCCGAACACCTTCCGCACCATCGGCTCGAAAAACGGAAGGTCTTCGGTGGGATAGTCCGGATCAAACGACGACTGGTCCCAACGTTCGCAGAAATCCTCGCACGATTTGAAATAGATGTGGCCCTTGAATCGGTCGCGGGCGTTCTTGTCCCATCCGTAGTGGTGCGCGTAGTAGACCATCTGGAATATCCCGTGATGCTCCACGACCCAGGCGACCTCCTCGCGGACGAACGGCCTGATCACCTCCGCCGAAAACCGGTCGTGGTTCTGCGGGGCGAGCCCGTCGCCGACATCGTGAAGCAGAGCCCCGACGACCCAGTCCAGATCCGCGCCCTCGCGGTGGGCTCGGGTAGCGGCCTGCAAACCATGGCAAAGCCTGGTGATTTTGTACCCCGACAGCGTGTCGTCTCCTTGGCGCTCCATTTCCGCAAGCACCCTGTCCGCGGTCAGCGCGTGGTAGGGCTTTTCCCGGTCCGCGAGCAGTTCGTAGTCTTCCTTGGTGCCCGATTTCATTTCGACGAACGACACCGTCCGGGCAGATTCAGTTGTCACAGCCTTCCTCCCGTTTAATTTCCGTGGGCTGCCGCCTGCACTTTGCGCGGGCCCAAGCCAGCAGCATCAGCACTTCCCGCCGGACGCGCTACGCTACCTCGTAGAGCGGCACATCCTGCTCGGCGCCTTCGCCAAGGATCGCGGCCTGCGCTTCAGTAACGCGGGTGTAAACGGATATTTCGTCGGTGCCGAACAGCGTCCTCGGCGGCGCGACATTGATCCAGTTTCCGCAATCGTCCACGCCTCGAACCAGCATGGCGTAATCGCGGGTTGCGGAGGAACGCGCCAGGTCCGGCGTGACGTACCGGATCACCATTCCGATCCGCCTGTCCTGTGACCGGTTCGGACCGGAGGCGTGGAAAATGCGGCCATGATGGATGGACATCTCGCCGGGCGCGAGGTCGTCCAGAACCGCGTCCTGCTCGTCCACTTCAACCGCAACTTCCTGTCCGCGCGAAAGCAGGTTCTTATCCGAGAAGGTGTCGACATGCGGAACCAGGTCCTGCTTGTGCGAGCCGGGCACGAAACGCATGCATCCGGCCTGTTCGGTCACGTCGGTGATGGCGACCCACGCGGACGCCTGCTTGTCCGAACCGCCCATGCCCCAGTAGGTCAGGTCCTGGTGCCATGTGACGATTTTTTCCGAGCCAGCCTCCTTGATGAATAGCTCGCACGACCAAACCAGCAGGTTCGGACCGAGTACGCTTTCGATCGCATCGAGGATGGGTTTGGCGCTCGCGATTTCGAAAAGCAGCGGAATCACGATTTGCCCGTTCACCCGGAAATACTGCCGGATTTCCTGCGGAAGGCTTTCGGCAGCCTCGCGCCGCTCCAGCGCTTCAATGCGCGTACGCAGTTCGGAAGCCTCTTTCCGGGAAAAAGCCCTGATGGGCTTCACGAACCCGTTCTCCCAATACGAATCAAGCTGCTCCGACGTAAGCGATCCAGCCATCCCGAAAGCCTCGCGCGATCACCTATGCGCACGCAATTGGATTCCGGATTCCGGTTCTGTCAACAATTTTCGGATCAAGTTCCAAAATTCCTGCGGACGAACGAAGCGTCGGATAAGCTCCGGCGGATGCAGGAATCCGTCAGCCTGGCCGTCCGGGATCGAAATCCCAAAGCCATGCGTGGTCCGGATGGTTCTTGAACCGCCATTTGCGGAGCGGGCCCGCCATCACGTTGAGGTAATACATTTCGTAGCCGAACGGGGCGCCGCACGGATGGTGCCCTTCCGGGACAAGCACGACATCGTGATCATGGACGCAGACAGTCTCGTCCAGCGAGCCGTCTTCCGTGAAGACACGCTGGAATCCGAACCCTTGGCTTGGATTGAGGCGGTGGTAGTAGGTCTCTTCAAGATACGTGATCTCAGGAAAATCGTCCTCGTCGTGCCGGTGCGGAGGATACGACGACCAGTTGCCCTGCGGCGTGAACACCTCGGTCACAAGCAGGGAGTCCGCGACGTCCTGGTCCTCCATCGCGATGTTGAAGATCCTTCTGAAGTTCGAACCCTTCCCGCGCTCCATCTCGACGACGCCTTCCGGCCCGATGACCGAGGCGGTTCGCCCAGGTTTTCCGGGCGCTTCGCATACTGCCAACGTGCAGCCGGTCGCCGCCCGTGCCGTCCAGCCGGAGGCCGGCGGGATGTAGGCCGCGTGCGGCGGCCTTTTTTCGAAAACGTCCGCCCGGTCGCCGAGGATTCCCAATGATTTCCCTGCGACGGAGATTTCCGCCTTTCCTTCGACAAGCACGAGGATGGCTTCCATTCGTCCGGTCCGCTCGCTCGCGGATTCTCCGGGCGCCATCCGGTGGAGGCTGAAGCCGACGTATTTCCATCCTGCGTTCTCCGGCGTGATTCGGTGAATCCGGCCGGATTCGCCAAGGGGCCGCCTAAGCAGGCTCATCATTGCTTGCATTGTCCTTCCCCTCTCGCCGGAATCACTTCGGGCAGCGCGCGGTCTTCCGATCCCTTCCGACCGGGAATTCGCAACAAGGGCCGCCTGCCGGAATTCAGATCTGCGCAGGCACGCTCAGCAGGTCGTTGATCCGGCGCAGCTGGTCAAGCGCCCACCTGAGCCGTTGCTGCCCGACATAGTCGATTTCGCGAGGCGCAACGAGGTTCGAAGGCGCGATGCCGCTCTCGATGTCCCGCAACTGCTGCCTGAGAACGGCCTCAAGCAGAATCCCGTGGGCGGCCGAAAGGCTTTCAACCGCCTTGGACGGCGCCGCATCCGCATCAAGAAGCGCCTTCAGGCGCCGCTCGGTTGATCGCGCCGAAATCCCGCGCTCGAGCGACTTCGCCCGCGCCGCCGAAAACACGGGCATCAGCCCGCCCTTCTTCAGATCCATCCGTCCCTTGTCGAGCTGCCATCTTCCGAGCAAGCCGAGCGGAACCCTGAAGTCGGACGCGTTCCTCGCCAGCAGCGCAAGAAACGGCCGGGACGACCGCGCCGCTTCAAGCGATTCGGCCCGGAGCCGTTCCGCCAGGCCGAAATCCCCGTGCGCCGGCATCGCGTCGAAGAATATATCCGCGTTCATGATGTCTTCGGGCCTCGTTCGCGCAAGCCACTTCGCTACCTCGCGCGACCAGCCGACAGCATCCTTCCGCCACGCCGAATTCGATGCCATCACGCCGCCGGGACATCGTTTGACGCCGGCGCTGTCGAGTATGTCCGCGACCTTGGCCCCAAGCTTCGCGAAGTAGCTGTCGGCCTCGTCCGTCCCTTCTTCGCTCTCGAAGATGATCGCGTTGTCCTGGTCCATCGCCAGCATGCTTTCGCCGCGCCCGCCTGACCCCAGAACAAGCATGGCGTACGGGACGGGCGGACGGCCGCTCCCGTCTCCTTCGAGTTCCGCCTCGGCCAGCGCGCAAGCCCGCGACGTCATCGCGCGCAGTTCCCGCGAGACGATTGCCGTGATCATCCGGGGTTCCACCGCCTCCCTGGCCAAGGCGCCCGCGACCGCCGAAAGGCTGGACCAGACCCGGCCGAGGTCCGCCACGCTCTCCGCGGTTTCGATTTCGTATCCCAGAGCCGCCGCGCCGCCCGAGCGGTCGCGGATCAGGTCCCGCGCGCTGATCGATCCGATGAGCGATCCGCCGTCATCCGCGACGCCCATGTGCCGGAACCCGCCGCGCGACATCGCGACCGTGGCCCGATAGACGAATTCCTTCGGGGAAACCGATTTAAGCGGTCGCGAGCAAATGGCTCCGACGGCTGTCGAAAGCGCTTCGGGATTCGCATGGACGGCCCTCAGGACATCGCTCTCTGTCAGGATTCCGTGCCCGGTTCCGGCTTCCGGCGCCACGAACAAGGAGCCGATGCGCCGTTCGACCATTTCCGCGATCGCCCCGCGCAGTTCCGTTCCGGGATCGACGACCACCGGCGGCGACGCCATGACATCGCCGACGCGGTTCCGAAACGGATAGCTGTCGAAGTTCTCCATTCCCGCAGGCGAAGGCTTCGCCGCGTGGCTCCCGCCCTCCAGCTGCCGGTGGCGCTTCGCGCACGCGCGCTCGGCCTCGGCGAAAGTCGAGATTCCGGCCGCCCGCAGCTTCGGGACCAGCGCGAAGAACACTTCCGCGGTCAGCCGCGCGTCCGCCAATGCGCGATGCCTGCCTGCCGCGGAAACGCCGCACCACGCAGCGACCGTGTCCAGCGACCAGTCCGGCAGTTCAGGGTCGAGCCCCTCGACGAGGTGCTGGACGTCCAGCCACCGGGGCGGCGACCAGAGCAGCCCGTGCCGCCGGTGCTCGGCCTCCAGGACGCCAAGATCGAAGGCCAGCGAGTACCCGAGGAAGAACTTCGGCCCCGCCCAATTCGAAAACTCGCCAACCGCCGACCCGAAATCCGGTGCGCCGGAAACATCCTCGTCGGCTATCCCGTGGATCCGGGTAGCCGGAGCCGGAATCGGCGAATCCGGATTCACAAGCGTTGAAAAGGCGTCGTCCTTGATTCGGCCCGCCGCGATCCGAACTGCCGCAATCTCGACGACCCGGTCCTTCGCGATGCTGAGTCCGGTGGTTTCCGTGTCGAACACGATCGCTTCCAGCGAGCCCAAAGGGAGCCCGGCATCGGCGTCAGCCGCCGATTTGAAACTCATGTCCTGTCCCTTGTGATGCTATCGCCGCTTTCAGCGCCCCGGTTCGCGGGCGCGATCCCAAGAATCGCAAAGCGTTTTGAAATTGCGCTGAAGTTCCGCCGAAACGGTCTCGTCGTCCGCTGCGCCCGCGAACCAGCGTTCCGCCGCTGCTCCAAACACTGATCGTCCAACGGCGAATCCCTTGACCAAGTCGAACTCCGCCGCCGTCTCGAATGCGCCGGTCAGCTCCTCCAACGGCGCGTCCATTCCGAGAATCACGATGCCGCGGCAGTGCGGATCGCGCTCCTTGATGATGCCGCAGGTCTCGCGCCACTCATCCGCTGACAAAGGCTCAAGCTTCCACCTGTCCGGCATGATTCCGGAATCGTACAGCCTGGCGACGGTTCTTGCGCAGGATGGCCCGGTCGGCATGCCGAGTTGCGAAGGGATGATTTCCAGCAAGGTTTCAAGCCGGTTCCGCCGGGCGGCGGCGAACAGGCGCCGGAGTTCTTCCGCTTGGCGGCTCCAGAGCTCCTCGGCATCGTCGGCATGGCACCTGCAAAGCACCTTCACGACATGCTCGAGCGGCCATTCCGAAAGCCCGCCCAAGTCCTGACCCAGTTCGGATTCGAACCGGATCGGCCGCGAGCCGGGCAGCTCGGCGGACCGGCCGATCCAAAGCCCGGACCCCGATGCCCTGTGCAGGCAGCTCCGGCCATGCCGCTCGTCGCATATGATGCCGAAGCCGTCGCGTCCCTCCGCGACAGCGAGCGCCGCGTCCAGGCAGATCTCCTTGAAGCGCGAAATGCTGTCCGGGCCGGTCCCCGCCTCGCTTGCAAGGGTCTCAAGCCGGGGGCGATGGTCGAAAGCGAACACGCGCAGGTCCGGCCAATTCCTGGGACGGTTCGTCGCCCAATGGATGTGCTCGAGCTCCTCATCCTTGCGCAGGGCGGGCGTGGCGGCTCCGTGCTCGAGGAAGTGCTCGAGTTCCGCAAAAGACGGATAGGATGGCGTGCAGCCGTGCCGCGAAACCGCGAATGCGCCGCACGCGTTCGCGTACTTCAGGGCGACCGGCCATTCGTGCCCCGAAAGCCATCCCTTCAGCAGCCCGGCCATGAAACCGTCGCCTGCGCCGAGAACGTTGAATACCTCGACATGGAATCCGGGGCCCGACAACCCGTCGTCAAGCGCTTCCGGAATGGGGCCGTCGAACGCGGCCGCGCCCATGGGGCCGCGCTTGCAGACCAGCACCGCGGACGTGACCTTCCGAACCCATTTTAGCGCTTCGATCGTGTCCGTGCTGCCGCCGGCTATATGGAACTCCTCTTCGGTTCCTACGACTAGATCGAAGAGGCCGAGCGTGGACTGCAGCTTCGTCGTCACCGCATCGGATGCGACGAACCGGCTTTCCCCCTCGCCGTGCCCCGCCAGCCCCCACAAGTTCGGCCGGAAATCGATGTCCAGCGCCGTTCTCGCTCCGGATTCCCTTGCGAGCCGGACGGCTTTCAGCACCGCCGCCTCTGTGACCGGATGCGACAGATGGGTTCCCGTCGCGCACAGGCACTCCGCGCCGGCGATGAATTCGGGATCGATGTCGGACTCGGAAAGCCCCATGTCCGCGCAGTTCTCCCTGTAGAAGAGCAGCGGAAACGTGCTGTCGTCGCGGATTCCGAGAATCGCGAGAGCGGTGAGGCGTTCCGGATCCGAGATCACGCAGCTCGTGTCGACGCCTTCGCGCTCAAGCTGCTCGCGCACGAATCTTCCGAAATGCTCGTCCCCGACCCGAGTGATCAGCGCTGCGCGCAGCCCGAGGCGGGAGGCGCCGGCGGCGATGTTCGTCGGCGAGCCGCCGATGTACTTGCTGAACGACGCCATGTCCTCCAGCCGGCCGCCCACCTGGTCCCCGTAGAGGTCGACCGAAGCCCTGCCTATCGTGATGAGATCCAGCTTGCGCGCCGACGGTTCCGGCGCAG
This sequence comes from Paracoccaceae bacterium, assembly GCA_965203795.1. GTDB lineage: Bacteria > Pseudomonadota > Alphaproteobacteria > Rhodobacterales > Rhodobacteraceae > CBDBBY01. Next base: position 3,204,994 of record OZ241915.1, read on the forward strand.
TTTCGTTTGCGGCCAATTCTTGCTTCCCCAGTGCCTCTTTGCTCCCCAGTTCGCAGGCTTCGATTCCCGACCGGCGGCCGGCGGCGGCGTCCAATGCGGGCGGACGCGAAAGCCGCCTGGCCCGCAGGCGGCGGAATTCCCCGCAAATTCCGTTCGGCTACTCCGCCTTGTCTTCGTGAAGCCAGCGGAAGACGTAAACGGCGACGGCCGCTCCGATCAGCTGCGCGACGACGAACCCGATCGCGCTCGCGAGCTCGATGCCGGTGAACGTGTCGGTGAAAATCCGCGACAAGGTCACGGCCGGGTTGGAGAAGGCACCGGACGAAATGAACAGCTGCGAGGCGAACACGTAGACGCCCACGGCGAACGGCACGGCTGCCGGGCGGTGCTGGACGCAGCAGACAATCACCGCGATCAGCCCGAAAGTGGAAATGAACTCCCCGACGAGCAATCCGCCGCCGCCTCTGGACGTGCCGGAGATTTCGATCAGCGGGTTGCCGAACATGAGGTGCGCGATCATCACGCCAAGAACGGCCCCGGCCAGCTGGGCCACGAGGTACATGGCGGCGGAACCCGCATCGAGCTCCTTGCGGAGCGCGAAGCACAGCGTGACCGCCGGATTGAAATGCCCTCCGGATACCGGTTCGAAAATCAGGATGCAGGTGCCCAGCACGATGCCGGACGCGATCGCGACGCCGAACACGGTCGCGGCCGGGTCGCCGCCCGAAAGGCCGTGGACGGCAATTCCCGCTCCCACGATGCTCAAGACCAGCAAGAGCGTTCCCAACAGTTCAACGAAGAGCTTCCTTGCCATCATTCATCTCCTTCCGTCACGTTCGGGGGAACCCGCCCGCCGTTCCCGAGCAGCGCGAATCCCGGAACGTGTCTTCTCTTCCCGACAGGCAATATCAGATTTCTGCGGATTTGGGTGCGGTCCGGGATCGTTTCGCTCCGCCGCCGAACGGCTCGCAGCGCTGCGCGCCGAACTTGCGTCGGCGGAAGTCGTGTGAGATCAAATCGTGTCCGTTCGAAACCGACGGGCAGGCAGACGAAAGGGCGCTTTGCATGAGCGTTTTGTCCAAGCGGGATTACAGCTTGCTTGGAAAGGATGGCGCCGCTGCCGTGGAGAAGGGGCTGGCGGCCGCCGAGTGGTACCATACGGATGTCCCGCGCAAGGAATTGAAGGATCTGATGCGCCGGACGGACGCGCCCGCAATTCGCGACACGGCAATCTGGATCGGATGCCTGGCGCTCTTCGGCGGCGCGGCCGCCTATCTTTGGCCGTCGTGGTGGTCGGTTCCGTTCTGGCTCGCATACGGGGTGCTTTACGGCTCGGCCGGGGACTCGCGCTGGCACGAATGCGGGCACGGAACCGCTTTCAAAACCCCGTGGATGAACGATGTCGTGTACCACATCGGATCCTTCATGATATTCAGGAACCCGGTGGTCTGGAAATGGAGCCACACCAGGCACCACTCCGATACGATCATCGTCGGCCGGGACCCCGAGGTCGCGGTCATGCGCCCGCCCGCGGCCCGCAGACTGTTCCTGAATCTCTTCGGCATCGTCGACACGCTGACCGGAATCCGGCTGATGCTCATCAATGCGTCGGGACGGCTGCATCCGGAAGAGGAAACATACGTTCCCGAGGAGGAAGCGCCGAAGGCAATCCTGGTCGCAAGGGTCTGGGTCGCCATCTACGCCGCAACGGCCGCTGCGGCGGTTTCGATGAACTCCATTCTTCCGTTCATGCTGATCGGCCTTCCCCGGCTGTACGGAGCCTGGCACCACATCGTAACCGGAGTGCTCCAGCACGGAGGGCTTGCCGACGACGTTCTCGACCACCGGCTCAATACCCGGACCGTCCACATGAACCCGGTCAGCCGATTCATCTACTGGAACATGAACTTCCATGTTGAGCACCACATGTTCCCCATGGTCCCGTACCATGCGCTTCCCAAGCTGCACGAGCTGATCAAGCACGATCTTCCCGAACCCGACCGGTCGATGTGGAGCGCGTTCAGCGACATGCTGCCCGTGCTGCGGCGCCAATTGCGCTTCGAGGATGTGTTCATGGTTCGGCGGCTGCCGGCTTCGGCGAAGCCTTACCGCGCCGAGCTTCACGATATAGAAGCGCCCGCATGCAAATCGGAGGCTGGAAATGTCACGCTGGCTAGATGTCTGCAGGCCTGATGAAATCGAGCAGGAGGATTTGATCCGGTTCGACCATGAAGGCCGAACCTTCGCGGTCTATCGTTCCGCGGACGACGAATTCTTCTGCACGGACGGCTTGTGCACCCATGAGCAGGTGCACTTGGAAGACGGTCTCGTCATGGACCACATAATCGAATGCCCGAAGCACAACGGCAGATTCGACTACCGCACCGGCGAAGCGAAGGGGGCGCCCGCATGCGTCGACCTGAACACGTACCCGGCGAAGGTCGAGAACGGCCGCGTGATGATCCGGGCGGCGTAGCTTGCGCGATTCCCGCAGCCCGGCGCCGGTAGCGGACCTGCTCAGGCGGACGCGAGTGCCGCATACCGGGCGTTCGAGGTTGCTCCGATGTCAGTAAACACATTCGGCCGGGCGCTCCGGTTCACGACGTGGGGCGAAAGCCACGGCGAGGCCATTGGCGCGGTTGTAGACGGATGCCCGCCGCGGCTCCCGCTTGATCCTGAGGTTCTGCAGAAGTGGATGGACCGGCGCAGGCCCGGCGCCAACCGCTATACGTCGCAGCGGCGGGAACCCGATGCCGTTGAGATTCTGTCCGGCGTCTTCGAAGGCCGGACAACCGGCACGCCGATCCATCTGATGATCAGGAACGCGGACCACCGGTCGAAGGACTACGCCGAGATCAAGGACAAATTCCGGCCGGGACACGCGGACATCACGTATTGGCAGAAATACGGAATCAGGGACCACAACGGCAGCGGCCGCGCTTCGGCCCGCGAGACCGCCTGCCGCGTCGCCGCCGGAGGAGTCGCCCGCGAAGTGATCAAGGCGCTTGCGCCCGGCGCCTCGATCAGTGGCTACCTGGTCCAGATGGGCTCCGCGCGAATCAATCGCGACGGATTCGACGATCAGGAAATCTGCAGGAACGAATTCTGGTGCCCCGACAAGGACGCTGCGGCGAAATGGGCCGCCGACCTGGACGCTGCCCGGAAGAGCGGCGACTCGCTGGGAGCTGTCGTCGAGGTAGTGGTATCCGGCGCACCGCCAGGCCTCGGCGCGCCCGTCTACGGCAAGCTGGACGCCGATCTGGCGGCGGCGATGATGTCGATCAATGCCGTGAAGGGGGTCGAAATAGGCGCAGGCATGAGGGCCGCATCCCTGACGGGGAGCAAGAACGCCGACGAGATGTTCGCGGGGCCGGAGGGTCCGGTTTACGGCTCCAACAACGCCGGAGGCATTCTTGGCGGGATTTCGACGGGGCAGGACATCGTGGTCCGTTTCGCGGTCAAGCCCACATCGTCGATTCTGACGCCGCGCCGCACGGTCGGAAAGGACGGCGAGGAGACAGCCGTGCGAACCAAGGGCCGCCATGATCCCTGCGTCGGGATTCGTGCCGTGCCCGTGGCCGAAGCCATGATGGCTTGCGTGCTAGCCGATCATTTGCTGCTTGATCGAGGGCAGACCGGGGGCGAAAGGGGAACCATCGGCGCCTGACGCCGCCGGGGTCCGAAAGCGATCCGTCTCAGTTTGCTTGGGGAGGCCGCCGACCGGCGCGCTTGAGCCCGTTCGGAAACATGCGCGCCATCCTCGCGCGCGCCGACGGCCTTCCTGGCACGGCGGCGCATCGCGAATGTCGGATTCGGAGTTCCGGAGGCGGCCCCTCGCGCGCATCCGCGCTGACGCGGAATCCCCGCGGCGATCAGTTCAGCGCGTCTTTGAGCGCTTTCGAAAACGTCATTTTCGGGGCCACGTACGCGTCCTTGTGGATCATCTCGCCGGTCCTGGGATTTCGGATTTGTCCGGCCGGGCGTTCCTTGCCTTCGATCTTTCCGATGTTCGGGATTGCGACCGACCGGCCATCTTTCGCCTCGGACGACACGATGTCGAAAAGGGCCGTGAGAACGCAGTCCGCGTCCTTCTTCGTGACGCCGGCCTCGTCGGAGAGTCTGCTCAGAAGTTCGGACTTCGGCATGGGACGCTGAGCCATTTCATATCCTTTCAATGCATCGGTGATTCGCAGTTTCCTGCAAGTTCCGAACCGATAGCAAATCGAGACCGGAATTTCCAAGTCAGGCGCGAAATTTGTACGCTTTGTTACACGAATGCGACAACGCTTCCGCGGGATTCGGATCCGGGAGCCGCTCTACCGGAACGCGGGCTCCTCGAAGCTTCGCAGCTTCCGCGAATGCAGGAATTCCATCGGCATCCGACGCAGCGATTCTAGCGCCTGGATCCCGATCCGCAGATGCCTACCCACCTGGCGCTTGTAGAAATCGTTGGCCATTCCCGGAAGCTTCAGCTCCCCGTGCAGCGGCTTGTCCGACACGCACAGGAGCGTCCCGTAGGGCACCCTGTACCGGTATCCGTTGGCGGCGACCGTCGCCGATTCCATGTCGAGGGCGATCGCCCTGGACTGCGACAGCCGCGTCCAGTGGCGGGAGTGCACGGAAAGCTCCCAGTTCCTGTCCCCGGTGCTGGCCACCGTGCCCGTGCGCATGATCCCCTTCAGGTTGTAGCCTTCGTACTGCGTCACCTCGGCGACGGCGCGCTCGAGGGCCTTCTGCACTTCCGCGAGAGCCGGAACAGGCACCCAGGTCGGCAGGTCGTCGTCCAGCACGCCGTCGATCCGCAGGTAGGCGTGCGCCAGCACGTAGTCGCCCAGCCGCTGCTTCGGCTGAAGCCCCGCGCAGTGTCCGACCATCAGCCAGGCATGCGGCCGAAGCACGGCGATGTGATCGGTCGCCGTCTTAGCGTTCGACGGCCCGATCCCGATATTCACGAGCGTGATGCCTTTCCGGTCCGGTCGCTTCAAATGATAGGCGGGCATCTGCGGCAGCGTGTCGGAGTACGGCAGCTCCCCGGAGGGATCTTTCAGCTCGTGATCGCCGGGCGTCACGAGCGACTTGTACCCCGCGTCCTTGTCGGCCAAGGCCTTGCGCGCATAGGCCTCGAACTCGTCCACATAGTATTGGTAATTCGTGAACAGGACGAAGGATTGGAAGTGCTCGGCGCTGGTCGCCGTATAGTGCTTCAGACGCGCGATCGAGTAATCGACGCGCTGCGCCGAAAACAGCGAAAGCGGCTTCGAGCCGTCGGGATGGCTGAACGCGAGGCAGTTCACGATCCCATCGTGGGTCGTCGCGAGCTCCGGCACGTCGAAGACGTCCCGCAAAGTGAATGTCATTCCGCCCGGCCTCACCGAAGACGAGCGCGAACCGGGCCCGATGGCGAAGTGCAGCGGAATCGGCGTCGAGGAGTATCCGACGCTGATGGGCCTGCTGTGGTTCTTGACCAGAAGGCCGACCTGCCGCTCGAGATACGCGTCGAACAGGTCGGGCCGGGTGATGGTCGCGGAGTACTCGGCGGGCTCGCTCACGTGGCCGTACGCCAGACGGCTGTCGACTTCGGCATGCGAGCAGGTCTCGAAGCGCAACTCCGGGTAGAAGGCCCGGTAGCGAACGTTACCGATGTTGCACGCCGCCGGATCGGAGAATTTCGCTTGCAGGAAACCCGCCGCTTCCTCGTAAAGCCGTTTCAGCCTTCCGACGGCCGCCGCCGCGTCGTCGAACTCCTCGTGTCCGGGATCCGGCGGACAGATGATTTGCGCGTCCTCGCGCGGTCCAGACATCGTTCAGCCCTCGTCGAACAGCGGCACGATTTCAAACCGTTTTGCATCCACAATGCCGAGGTCCGATATCCGGAGCTCGGGAATCACCGCGAGCGCGAGCAGCGTGTGCTGCATGAACGCATTGTTCAGTCGGCAGCCGCAGGCAGTGATCGCGGCATTCATGCGGTCAGCCTCCGCTGCAACCTCGGCCGCGGGCTTGTCCGACATAAGCCCCGCGACGGATAGCCGCACCGACGCGATTTCCGCTCCATCCTTCCAGATGCTGACGCCGCCGCCGATCTCCTGCAGCCGGTTTGCGGCGCGGGCCATCTGCCCGCGATCCGTGCCCGCAACGATCACGTTGTGGCAATCGTGGGAGACGGACGAGGCCACCGCCATCGCGCCGCGGTATCCGAAGCCGCCGACGAAGCCGTTCGAAATCCGTCCGGTTCCCCGGTGGCGCTCGACCACCGCCACCTGGCAGACATCCTTTTCCGGGTCGCCTTCGGCCATCCCGTCCTTGCACGGCAATTCGAGCTTTGCCGCCTTGGTAGGCGCTTGGTTCTCTTCAACCCAGATGACCTTCGCGGTCGCTCTTCTCCTGCCCTCCGGCGCCCCGATCAAGAAATCTTCCGCCTGCAGACGCCGCCCGTAATTCACCGAGCTCACCGCTTGTTTCGGCCAATCCATGCAGGGAAACTCCGCGAACAGCTTGCCGTCCGCCGCCACTTCGCGGCCCCTGCAGAACACCCGGCGGACCGGCAGGGTTTCGAGATCCGGCGAGAGGAAAAAATCCGCCCGCCGGCCCGGCGCAATCGAGCCGATCTCGCGTTCCAAACCGAAATGCGAAGCGGTGTTCACTGTCGCCATTTGCAGCGCGACCAAGGGGGCGCACCCGCATTCGATCGCGTGCCGCACGACCCGGTCCATATGCCCGTCATTCACAAGGGTGCCGGGATGGCAATCGTCCGTGCAAAGAATGAAGTTCCGCGGATCCAGCCCCCGCTCGGTGACGGCGGTGATCTGGCTTTCGACATCGTGCCACGCCGAACCCAGCCGAAGCATGGGGCGCATCCCTTGGCGCGCACGCGCAACTGCGTCCGCCTCCCGCGTGCCTTCGTGGTCGTCCGCGGGACCGCCCGCCGCATAGGCGTGGAATGCATGGCCGAGGTCGGGCGAGGCGTAATGCCCGCCGACAATCTTTCCCGCCGAAAGCGTTGCGGACATCGAGGCGAGCGGCCCGCTCGCCCCGGCGACAACGCCCGGGAAATTCATCATCTCGCCAAGTCCGACTATCCCGGGCCACGTCATCGCCTCCGCGACGTCTTCCGGCGTGATGGCGGCGCCGGGCGTCTCTAGGCCCGGTGCGGACGGAACGCAGGACGGCATCTGGACGAATATGTTGACCGGCTGGAGCGCGGCTTCGTCGTGCATGAGCCGGACGCCTTCCAAGCCAAGCACATTGGCGATCTCGTGCGGATCCACGAACATCGAGGTCGTGCCTCTCGGCGCGACGGCCTCGGCGAAGCGCGCTGGCGTCAGCATTCCCGATTCAATGTGCATGTGCCCGTCGCACAGGCCCGGAACCATGAACATCCCGCGCGCCTCGACGACTTCGGTCCCGTCTCCGATGCAATGGCCGGCGTCCGGACCGCAATAGGCGAAACGGCCTTCCGCGATGGCGATGTCGTGCCCGGGGAGCGCCTCGCGGGTCTGCACGTTGACCCAGATCCCGCCGCGAACCACAAGCTCCGCGGGCTCCCGGCCGGCCGCGACCGCGATCAGCCGTCCCGAGGAAGCTTGCCAAGTCGGCAATTCAGGCGCATCCAACATTGCTGGCTTTTATGATTGCGCGCTGAAACCTTCAACCAATCATTCCGGCCGGACCGAGCCTGCAATGCCGATCAATGCGCCGGACCACATCCAGACTCCCTCGGCGCATGCCCGCTCCGGCCTGCCGAACCGACCGGACGGACGGCCTCGGAGTTCCGAGCGTCCCGAAGGTCACGCTTTCTTGTTTCAAATCGAATGCGGAATCCATTACGGATAATGGTCGAGCGCGAAAGGCGGCGATTCAAGGCCATTCGGCCGACCCTTAACTGAGGCAATTCCTGAAACGGTGCTGACATGAGATTGGATATCCGAAGCATTGCGTTCGCCGCAGCGGCCGCGGCGGGACTTGCCGCATGCAGTGGCGGCGGCGGCGCGCCGGTCGGCGGCGGGGGCGGCCTGCCGATGGCCGGGCCGCCGCCGGCGCCTCCAGCGCCCAGAAACCTGGAGGATTACGGCATCTTCGCCGCGCCCGGCGTCAACCGCCTTCCGATCCACGAAATCGAAGCGACGAACGCCGAGCTCGCCCAAATGGTTGCCCTAGTGGAATACTCCAGCATCGACGACCCGGAGCGCCATCCTCATCTGGTAAGCAAGGTTGCCTGCAACTCCTTCGTCAAGGCTTGCGACAACCTGGGCAATCCAACAGCCGGGGACGCCCCGTATTCCCTTGTCACGCCAATGCTCACTCCGGGCACGGAGGACGCGTTGTCGTTGACGGAAAGTCTTCTGGAACGGCTTCCGCCGACAACGAAACTGGTCTCGCTGTCTGTGGAGCCCGTATCCTACGCACTGGTTGAACGGTACGGCGACACGCTGCCGTACGCTCTGGTCCAATCTTCCGGCAATTCCGGCCGGGACGAATTCTTCCATGCTGCGCGGGTCGGCCAAGAGGAACACGTCGGGATCGTCTTCGACCCCGCAAACAACGCTTACGTCCATGTGGACGGCGTGCCGGTCAGCCCTTTCGTCACGGGCATGATCTGGAGGATTCGCACCGCCATCGACGCCGACAAGGTGCTCTACGTGTCCGGACACAGATACGGCCGGAATGGCAGGATCGTGCGCGATCCGAACGCTACGGGGTGCGTCGGCGTTGAAAACGCATGCGTGTACGCGCCATTCGAATTCCGCCTGCCGCCCGGAAGCGGAGAGAGTGTGCGAAGGGTTCAAGGCACCTCGGGAAGCGCGCCCAATGTCGCCATGGCGCTGACCAGCGTCCTCGCCTTCTTTCCGGAAACGACCGGCCCGGATCTGATACGGCTGGCCAAGGAATGCGCCGACCCGCAACCGGGCCTGACCGGATTAGGCGTCGCCGACTTCGGCTGCATGACGGAATTGGACATCCGCGGCGAATGGCGGCTGGTTTCCGATGCCCGGTTCGCGGAATTGATCAGCCCCGCGGCGATGCGTCGGCTCACATTCCCCGGCAACGCGACGATATCGGGCGAATTCGCGACCGGCCGGGAGGGAGCCGCGCCGGTCCGCTTGGCGATGAGCCGGCCGGGCGCCTTCGGTGTCGGCGATTTTTCCGCCGGAATCCGGAAGGCGCCCGCCGAAGGCGTTTCGGGCTATTTTCCCATTGCGTCCATCGGCGAGGAGTCCGGATCAATCGGCGGCGGGTACGTTGCGGAGGAGGGATTCTTCGCCGCCGCGGCAGTCGGCCGCAGCGACGGGTTCTTCGGTCTGGACCGGAGCAGCGACTACGGCTCCTCCAGCACGGTCGATGTGAGCATGGGCCACCGGAACCTGTTTGTCCGCGCGTCGAGGCAGGTGAACGAAGGCGGGGACGTGTTCGTGGATGCCGCGGAGGGCTCGGCGGTCGGGGTCACCGCGGGCAGAGAGCATGACATCGCGCCCGGCCTCAGCATGTCAGCTTCGCTCCACGCGGACAGGTTTGTCGGCGGCTCGGCCGCAACGGCGTTCGGACCCGTCCGGATCGGACGCAGTCCTTGGAGCCGCCGCGCGGAGCTTGAATTCCGCCAAGAGGTTGGACCGAACGCCGCATACACCTTCGGAGGAACCGTCAGCCGCCGCGGCGATGGAACTACGGCGCGGAAGTTCCACACCGAAATCGGAATCAAGTTCTGATCGCGGAAAGGCCGGACGGAGCTATTCGCGCCTCTGGCGCTTCACCGGCGCCCAAATCTTCTTGTTCGTGAGGTACAGAAGCGCCGAAAGCAGGACCAGCAGCGCCACGGCGGTGAAACCCATCCGCTTGCGGGCCATCATCTTGGGTTCCGCCGCCCAGGCGAGGAACGCCGTCACGTCTTTCGCAAGTGCCTCGGCCGAATTGTCCGAGCCGTCAGGAAATTCCACGATTTCGTCGGCAAGCGGCGGCGCCATGCTGAGCCATCCCCCGCCGTACGCCGTGTTTTCGTAAAGCAAGGTTCCGGCCTCGTCCTTCTCCTCGCCCGTGTATCCGAGAAGCAAAGAGGCGACGTACTCGGGCCCGCCTGATCCCTTGAACAGCTGCGTCAGGCCTGTTCCAACGGGGCCGTGAAACCCCGCGCGGGCCTTTGTCATCAAAGACAGATCAGGAGCGTCGACCGTATCGTTGGCGGGAAAGTTGTCCGTCGGCAGCGCGGGCCGGGTATCCTCCAGCTCCGGATCGAACACTTCGAAGTTCGCTGCGAACACCTTGACGGCGGCTTCGCTCAGGCCCACGCCTCCTTCGTCGCCCAGGGTGCGGAAAGGCACGTACTGGAGGCCGTGGCACGCCGAACAAACCTCCTGGTAGACAATCAGACCCCTCTGGAGCTGGTCCTGGTCGAACGTTCCGAACGGCCCTTCGAACGAAAACGAATAGTCGTGCGTTTCGGCTTCTCCGCCCGCTGCGACCGCGGCGCCGGCGGCCAGCGCGCCCGAAAGGAGCGCGGAAACGAAGATTTCCTTCGACATGAGGCAACTGCGCATGTGTTACTCCGCCTCCCTGCCGTCCAAGGCTTCCGCGGGAAGAGGGTTCCGCTGATCGAAATCCTCCTCGACCGTTACGGGACGCTCCAGCGGCTTCTCAAGCACGCCGAGCAGCGGAAGGATGACCAGGAAGTACAGGAACCAATAGGTCGCTCCGGCAAGGGAAATGATTGCGTAGATCCCCTCGGCCGGGCGGCTTCCGGCCCAAGTCAGCACGACGAAGTCGAGCGCCAGCAGAGCGAACCACCATTTGAACATGGGACGGTACCGCCCGGACCGGACCATGGAGGTGTCCAGCCACGGAACCAAGGCCAGGACCATGATCGAGCCGAACATGGCCATGACCCCGAAGAATTTCGCGTCGATGATCCCGCCGGTGATGAAGCTGGCGAGCTGAACGACCCACACATCCGAAGTGAACGCGCGGAGAATTGCGTAGAAGGGCAGGAAATACCATTCGGGAACAATGTGCTCAGGCGTCGAGATCGGGTTCGCCTCAATGTAGTTGTCCGGATGGCCGAGGTAGTTGGGCATGAACCCGACTATCGCGAAAAAGACGACCAGTATGACTGCCAGCGCGAACAGGTCCTTGATCACGAAGTAGGGCCAGAACGGGACGGTGTCGCGTTCGGCGATCTCCTTGGATTCACGCCGCACCTCCACCCCCGACGGGTTGTTGTTGCCGGTCGTGTGGAATCCCCAGATGTGCAGCGCGACAAACCCGAAGATGACGAACGGAAGCAGGTAGTGAAGGGAAAAGAACCTGTTCAGGGTCGGGTTGTCGACCGCCGGCCCTCCGAGAAGCCAGCTCTGGATCGCGTCCCCGATCCCGGGAATCGCGCCGAACAGGCCGGAGATCACGGTCGCGGCCCAGAAGGACATCTGCCCCCAAGGAAGGACATAGCCCATGAACGCCGTCGCCATGAGCAACGCGTAAAGCAGCATCCCGATGATCCAGGAGATTTCGCGGGGCGGCTTGTACGATCCGTAATACAGGCCCCTGAAGATGTGCAGGTAGGCGGCGAAGAAGAACAGGGATGCGCCGTTCGCGTGCAGATAGCGCATCGCCCAGCCGCCGTTCACATTCCGCATGATGTGCTCGATGCTGGCGAAGGCGATGTCGGCGTGCGGCGTGTAATGCATCGCGAGAACGATGCCCGTCACGATCTGCAGAATCAGGGCGAATGCCAGCACGACGCCCCAGATCCACATCCAGTTGAGATTCTTCGGCGTCGGAATCATGAGCGCGTCGTACGCGACCGACATGATAGGCAGACGCGAGTGGAACCATTTCGCGAAAGCGGATTTAGGTTCGTAATGGTCGTGGGGAATGCCGGCCATCGCGTCCAGTCCTCACCCTAGCTTCAGCGTGGTTTCGTCCAGGAATTGGGCCTTCGGCACCGCCAGATTCTCCGGTGCCGGGCCTTTCCGGATTCGCCCCGACGTGTCGTAGTGGGAACCGTGGCAAGGGCAGAACCAGCCGCCGAATTCGCCTGCGGCGTCGCCCAAGGGCACGCACCCCAGATGCGTGCACACGCCGACCATGACCAGCCACTCGCCAGCCTCGTCGAGCGCCCGAAACTCGTCTCGCGCCTCCGTTTCGTCCGCGAGATTGGCGTTCCGTGCGAGCTGGTCGAAAAGCGCTTCCATGTCGGCTTCGCGGGCAGCCGCGATTTCGTCCGCCGTCCGTCGCCGGATGAATACCGGCTTCCCGAGCCACTTGACGGTCAGCTGCGTGCCCGGCTCGACACCGGCGAGGTCGACTTCGATCGAAGAGAGCGCCTGCACGTCCGCGCTCGGGTTCATCTGGTTGATCACCGGCCAAAGCGCGGCACCGCCCGCGATCGCGCCGGTGCCCGCGGTGGCGTAGTAGAGGAAATCCCGGCGCGTGCCGCCAGGATGGGATGCATCCGACAAATTCGCCTCCGTCTCCGAGACCGCGCCGCGGGCGGCGCGCCGACCTGCCCCGCGGAATTCGCGCTTCTACTATTCGAATCTTTGCGCGTCCAGAAGCCACGCGCCGACGCTCGAAAGGCTGGGCAGGACTGACGGGCAGCATCCCCCTGCCAAGTTCGGATCGCCCCACCGGAGCGTGCTGTACCTGATCAAACGCGGAAACGACGCAAGCGCCACGCAGCGGCGACGGACGACCAAGCAGGAGGAGTCGAAACTGCGGGTCGGCGGGGCACGGCTCAGAGCGTTGGGCGGCAGGCGGATCCCCTTGTGGTTCCGTCGGTTCGCCAGCACCCCGACGCGGACCAATGGCCCACGGACCGGTTTCCGGCATCACGAACGGCCGGAAACGATGTGGCATTGATCGCCTAGCGGCAGCGTTCGCGCATTGCTGCTTTGCACTGCGGAACGGACTCTGTATTTGGACGAATCCCAGCATATTGGAAGGCCCGCAAATGAAGATCTCGACAATCCTCGACCATGTTGACAGCGGACATTTTGCATTGCCCGTATTCCAGCGGGGATACGTGTGGAACCGTGGACAAATTCGTAGACTCTTCAAATCACTGTATAATCGCTATCCCGTCGGCGGAATTCTTGTTTGGATGACCGAGCCGAATGCAAATTCGCTTCGAGGACAAAGCCATGCGCCGCCCGGCGTCGCAACCCTTATTCTGGACGGGCAGCAACGAATTACTACCCTTTATAGCGTTTTCAGAGGAATGCCCCCAAGATTCTTCGACGGAAACCCCGCGGTGTTTGCCGGGCTTCGTTTCCATTTGGACACTGAAGAGTTTGAGTTCTACCAGCCGGTAAAAATGGCCGATGACCCGTTATGGATCGACGTTACGGCGTTGATGCAAAACGGGTATGAAGGCTTGCCCGCGATTTTGGATTCAATTTTCAATTCTGCGGACAACGCTACGCCACATGAAACTTATGGAAATTACATGGCGAAGCTTACGAAGTTGTTAGGAATATCCGGCATTGATCTTCATGTTGAGGAGGTTACCGGCCGCGACAAAGCTTTGGACGTAGTGGTTGAAATATTCAACCGTGTGAACAGTGCCGGAACAAAACTGTCCAAAGGCGATCTTGCGCTTGCGAAGATCTGTGCAGAGTGGCCAGAAGCCCGAAGTGAAATGAAGCGCAAACTTACTCGATGGAACGACTTGGGTTATAATTTCGATATTGTCTGGCTGCTGCGTTCTGTGAACGCAGTGCTAACCGGGCGGGGGCAATTCCACCATCTGGACGACGTGGGCACCGACGAATTTAGAGACGGGTTGGCCCGAACGTGCGACCATATTGATCTAGTTTTGAATATTGTGGGCGGAACTCTTGGATTAGATCATCATCGTGTCCTGTTCGGCCGCTACGGCATACCTGTGATGGTTCGTTACTTGGAAATGAAATCAGACGAGCTCGAAACGCTTGAGCGGGACAAGCTTATGTTCTGGTACGTTCAGGCCGCAATGTGGGGCAGGTTCTCGGGGTCCACGGAGACCGCTATTGAACGGGCCCTCGCGATACTCAATGAGTCTGGCAATGACCTGAACGCACTTATTGAGGATCAACGACTTTTTCACTATTTTCCCGTCGAGCGGTCCCATTTCGACGGATGGCTTACATCCGCACGTTTCTATCCCATACTATACATGCTTACCAGAATGGGCGAGGCGCGGGATTGGGGCCTCAACATACCGTTAAAGGCCAATATGCTTGGCAAGATGAACCAGCTTGAAGTCCATCATATATTTCCAACATCGAAGCTAAAGGAGCTTGGCCATAACAGAAAGGCAAGAAATTCGCTAGCGAATTTCTGTTTTTTGACTAAGGATACTAATCTGAAGATCAGCGCAAAGCGTCCCGAAAATTACTTTGAAGATGTGGAAAGTAAGCACCCTGGCGCACTCGCATCACAGTGGATTCCTAGCGACCGCGAGCTATGGAAGATGAAGAATTATTCCGATTTTCTTGAAGCGAGAAAGGAGCTGCTTTCCAAGGAGGCGAACCGGAGACTTGCGAAACTCCTTCATGTCGGTGAGGAGCAGTTCGTCGGCGCATCGGTTAGAATCAGGTCAAGCCTCGAAGCAATAGGGCGACATGGCAGCGTCGGCGACGTGGCTGACGATATCGAAATGAAATGCCTGAACGATCTCAATGTGTGGGCGATGGAACAGGGATTCGCAGGCGGCGAATTGTCGCATGAATACTCAGATCCCAAGTCGGGCGAGCAATTGGCGGTATTCGATTTGGTTTGGCCAAATGGTTTGCAGCAGAATTTGACTCATCCTGTTGCGGTTCTGCTCAATGAGGGTAGCGAAGTAATAAGTCTTGCCAACAATGCAGGGTTCCGCTGTTTCACTACGCCGGACGCTTTCAAGAATTACGTGAATTCCGAACTTCTCGCCGATGGGGCAGCGTGATTGGCTTGGGTGAAGGCATTGACGCGGTGCCGAACGGTTTGCTGCGCAAGCGCACGGCGAATCTCCGGATTTGCCAAGACTTCCTGAGCGGCGGGCCAGAACGTGTTCCTGGAGTCGCCGAGTTTCTCACGCCTGAGCCCGTCCGGATGAACACCAGTCCCCGGTAACGTCGAAGGCATGAAATTGGAAAACCACCTTTACGATGCGCTCAGCGGAGCGCGGCCGCTGGACTCGGCGCATCCCTTCGCGATTGCCGATGACGGGCGCGAAACCACGTACGCGCAGGTCTTCAGCGGCGCGACACAGATTTCGGAATCGCTTTGCAGACTGGGCGTCAAGCCGGGGCAGCGCGTCGCGCTGCTGGTTCCCAAATCCGTCGCTTCGCTCCAAGCCTACCTCGGCATCATCCGGGCCGGCGGAGTCCTCGTTCCGCTGAATCCGGGATACACGTCCGATGAGGTCAGCTATTTCCTTGAGGACGCCTCGCCGGATCTGCTCGTTTGTGACCCTGAACGACTCGACGAGCTTGAATCCGTCGCGCGTTCCGCCGGCGTTCGCTCCGTGGCCACGCTTGAGCGGGACGGGCGCGGAACGCTTGTCGGCGAAGCGGGCGCGACTGCCCCAGCCACGCGCCCCGTCCCGCGATCGCCAAGCGACCTCGCCGCGATACTCTACACGTCGGGCACGACTGGTCGGCCGAAGGGCGCGATGCTTCCCCACTCAGCGCTCGCCTCGAATGCGGCGGCGTTGAAGCCCCTTTGGCGCTTTTGCGAGTCCGACATCCTGATCCATGCGTTGCCGACCCATCATACGCACGGGCTTTTCGTCGCGACCAACGTCGCGCTCATGGCAGGATGCACGCTGAGATTCTTCGACAAGTTCGATGCCGACGCAGTGCTGAGCGCGTTTCCGAACGCGACCGCCATGATGGGCGTTCCGACCTTCTATTCCCGGCTGATGCGGCTTCCGGAGCTGAATGCAGAGGCTGCGGCCCGCATGCGGCTCTTCGTGTCCGGATCAGCTCCGCTGCTGGAAGAGACCCATCGCGAATGGAAACGCCGGACAGGCCACGAAATACTTGATCGGTACGGAATGACCGAAACGAACATGATCACGTCCAACCCCTACGACGGCCCTCGGAAACCCGGCACAGTCGGCATCCCGCTTCCGGAAACGACGGTTCGGATTCGAGACGCCGAATCCGGTGCCGAGCCGGCTGCCGGAAGCATCGGGATGCTGGAGATGAAGGGGCCGGGCCTGTTTTCGGGCTATTGGCGGATGCCTGAGAAAACCAAGGCGGAATTCACGCCCGACGGCTATTTCATCACCGGCGATTTCGCCCGCAGGGACCGCGACGGATTCATAACCATCGCTGGCCGGGCAAAGGACCTCGTGATTTCGGGCGGTCTCAACATCTATCCGAAGGAGGTCGAGGAAGTCATCGATCAGGTTCCCGGCGTTTCGGAGAGTGCGCTGTTCGGCGTTCCGCATGCGGATTTCGGCGAGGGCCTGGTCGCGGCGGTAGTCAGGGACGGCCCGGAGGCCGACGAGCAGACGATCAAGGCGTTTCTCGGCGGCAAGCTGGCGCGGTACAAGCATCCCAAGGCGTACGTGTTTCCGGAGGAGCTCCCCCGGAACGCGCTGGGAAAGGTGCAGAAGCACATGCTGCGCGAGGAATACCGCCGCCTTCTAATGCGCGGCTGACGCGACCGCCTTTGGCAGTTCGGCGACGGCAAGTCCGGAGCCCGTCCGCCCGGCCACGAGGCAGTCAATGATCGATCCCACCGGCTGGTCGCTGTCGAAGGCCGCCTCCGCAAACTGCTCGGTCCGTCCGATTCGGGGCGACTCCATCAGTACCGCAGCCCTTTTGCCCACAAGCGCGGCCAGCCGCTTGCGCCGCTCTTTCGCGCCTGCTTCGCGAAGCCTCGCGGCGCGCTCGCGCACCGCGCCCCGCTGAACCTGCGGCATTCTCGCGGCCGGAGTCCCCTCGCGCGGGCTGAACGGGAAGACGTGCAGGAACGCAAGGCCGCACTCGTCGACCAGCCTCACCGAATTTTCGAACATTGCGTCCGTTTCGGTCGGAAACCCGGCGATCAGATCCGCGCCGAACAGCGCATCCGGCCTGAGTTTGCGCGCCTGTTCGCAGAACCGGATTGCGTCCTCCCTGCTGTGCCGCCGCTTCATCCTTTTGAGGATCATGTTGTCGCCCGCCTGTAGGGACAGGTGGAGATGCGGCATCAGGCGCCGCTCCGATCCGAAAAGGTCGAGGAACTCCGGATCGATCTCCACAGGGTCCACCGAAGAGAACCGGAGTCGCTTCAGATCCGGGACGGATTTCAGGATTCTGGCGACCAAGTTCCCCAGCCTGGGCGAGCCCGGCATGTCCGCGCCCCAGGACGTAAGGTCCACCCCGGTCAGGACGACTTCGCAATAACCCCTTTCGACAAGAGCGCCGACCTGTTCGACAACGCCTTCGGCGGGAACGGATCTCGAGTTCCCGCGCCCGTAAGGGATGATGCAGAAAGTGCAGCGATGGTCGCAGCCGTTCTGCACCTGCACATAGGCCCGCGATCTGGATCCGGCCGCGGGCGGAGGCGGTTCGGACGCCCTGGCCGACATGATGTCGTCGAAAAACCGCCGGTCGGAGGGCCCCGAAGAGCCGAGGCCTTTCGATATTCCCGCCCAAGTGTCGCGGCGCAGCTTTCTGCTGTTTCCTACGAGCGCGTCGACTTCGCGCATGCCGGAGAAGCCGTCCGGATCGATCTGGGCGGCGCAGCCGGTCACCACGAGCTTCGCGCCGGGGTTGGCCCGCCGCAGCTTCCGCACGGCCTGGCGCGATTTCCGCACGGCCTCGGCGGTAACGGCGCAAGTGTTCACGACGCAGGCGTCTTCCACGCCCGCGGACGCCGCCAAGTCCCTCATCGCTTCGGTCTCGTACGCGTTCAGGCGGCAGCCTAGCGTTTCAAAGACCGGGGCCTCCTTCACGCCGATTCCTCCAATGCGGCGACATCCAGTTCGCCATCGTAGACCTTCGCTGTAGGCCCTGTCATCCAAACGCCGTCGTCGCGCCAATCGATTCGAAGCGCACCGCCGTCGACATGCACCGAAACCGTTCGCTCCGTGAGGCCCAGCCGGGCCGACGCAACGGCGGCTGCGCAGGCCCCGGAGCCGGACGCCGGCGTGACGCCTGCGCCGCGCTCCCAAATCCTGAGCCGGACCGCATCCGCGGAAAGAACCTGGACGAATTCGACATTGGTCCGTTCCGGGAACAGGGGATTGCGTTCGTGCTCGGGTCCCTGGACTTCAATTTCGACGGCATCGGTGTCCTCCACGATGAACACGCAGTGCGGATTGCCCATGCTCAACGCCGACGGGCCGCCGGGGATCGGAAGCGACCGCGTGTCAGCCTTCGACGACAGAGGCACGTCCGCCCAGCCGAACATCGGATGCCCCATGTTCACGCTTGTCAGCCCGTCACCCGCGTCCGCGCAGGCCAGCCTTCCCCTTTCGGTCTCGATGACGGCTTCGGCTCTGCCCGTTTCCTCGAACAATAGGCGCGCGATGCATCTTGTCGCGTTGCCGCAGGTGCCGGACCGCGAACCGTCGGCGTTGAAAAACACAAGCCGCGCGTCGCAGCTCTCGGAATCCCTCAGTTCGGCCAGCTGGTCGAACCCCACGCCGCGGCGGCGGTCCGAAAGCGCCTTCGCGAGCCGGCCGGACACGGATCTGGCTCCGGACCGGAAGTCCGCAATCAGGAAATCGTTTCCGAGGCCGTGCATCTTTTTGAACCGCACGGTATTTTTGGCTTGTTCCATGGCCGGTTCTGTATAGCCGCCGGCAGCCGGGTTGACTATCGGCGGGCCTGTCGGTAATCGGCGCCGATCTGCAGCCGTTCCCGGCGCGGGCCCGTAGCTCAGTTGGTAGAGCGTCTGACTTTTAATCAGGTGGTCACAGGTTCGAATCCTGTCGGGCTCACCAATGCCGCCGGTTGCGGATTCCCGGCCTTCGATATTGCGCCCCGCGCATGTTCCCCGCGATCGTTGGCTTGTCCGGCCTTTCCGCTGCGGCTTGATGTTCGCGCGAAGGCTGCGATGGCGTGCCAGCCGTTCCAAACTTCGCAGTGCGTCCAATCAAGGTTCGCGCATTGAACCCGGCGGCGCGCGGGCCATGCCGCCCGGGATCTCGCATCGTCGGCGCGTTGAAGTCCAAGCAACCCGCAGTATACTTTGAATGCAATCAAGCAATCAGGAGGAGTTCATGACCGAAATTGCTGCATTTTCCAGGCGCCGCTTTCTTCAGGCCGCCGCTTTCGCCGGGACGGCGGGCTTTGCCGGAGGGTTTCCCGGCGCCGCGTTCGCGATCGACGGCCGGAAGCTGGTGGTCCGGTTCAACAGGGATTTGGACAGCCTGGATCCCGGCTACTACGTCGGCGGGCACCCGGTTAACGACGTCAATTGGTGCTGCATGCCGTCGCTTGCCCATTACTCGGCCTGGTCCGGAAAAGGCACTTGGATGCCTTCGCCGTTCACCGAAAGCGTCGTCCTGCCCGATGCCACGCACATCGACTTCACGCTGAAGCAGGGTCTGATGTGGTCGAACGGCTACGGCGAGCTGACTACCGAGGATGTCCGGTATAGCTACGACCGGATGGCGCAAAGCGAATGGAAGGGCGACTACCAGGCGTACGACCGCGTTGACATCAAGGACCGCTACAGCGGCACCATCGTGCTCAACCAGCCGTTCGCACCGTTCATGAACGCGACCCTTGCTTCCGGCACAGGCATCATCCTCTGCCAGGCCGCGGTCGAGGCTGTCGGCGGCAGGTTCACCAACGACGTCCCCGCCACCTGCGGCCCTTACGTGCTCGAGTGGCAGCAAGGACAGTTCGCGAGGCTTACCCGCAATCCGGAATGGACAGGCGAAAAGACCTTCTTCGACGAGATTGAATGCCGCTTGGTGACGGAGGACGAGACCGCGGCGCTCGCCTTCGAGGCGGGCGAGCTCGACTGCGCCCAGGTTTCCTCGAACGCCCTCGCCCGGTACGTCAAGGAACTGCCGCCGAACAGCGCGCTGACCACCGCGGGAGCGCTGCAGTACATGTGGCTCGGCATGAACACGGAAAACCCGAAGCTGCAGGACATCCGGGTCCGCCAGGCGATCCAGCGCGCGGTGGACCAGAGCGCAATCATCGAAGGGGCCTACTCGGGCACTGTCGAGCCGTCCTACGGCATTGTCAGCCCGGGCCTCGTGGGCAAGCGGGGCAGCGCCGGATACAGCTTCGACCCCGACGCGGCGCGCGCGCTCATTCAGGAGGCGGGAGCCGAGGGGCTCAGCCTCACGCTCCGGACGCTGAACAACCAGGAACGGGTGCTCTCCGCGACGATCATCCAAGCGAACCTCGCGGATATCGGCCTGAACGTCACGGTCATGCCGCTGGATGCGGGGCCGTTCTGGGAACTGGGCCAGGAGAGCAAGGGCGACACGTGGAAGGATCTTGAGCTTTGGCTCATGCGGTTCGGATCCGGTCCGGACCCGTTTGAGCCGACGCAGTGGTTCGTCCGCGACCAGGTCGGGATCTGGAACTGGGAGCGCTGGTCCTCGGACGAGTTCGAGGACCTGTACCAGCGGGGAATCGCCGAGGTCGATCCGGCGGAGCGCGAGAGAATCTACACGCGCATGCAGGAGATCATGGAGGAGACCGGAGCGTACGTCTGGCTGACGCACGAGCCGGAAGTGTTCATCCACCGGGCCGACCTCAATGCCAGGTTCGCTCCTTCGGGCGAAATGCAGCTGGCCTACTTCGAGTCCAACTGAACTAGACCGCCGCCGCCGGACGAAGCCGCCCGGCGGCGGCAACCTTCGCGAACCAGCCCATGCTGATCTACATGGCGAAGCGGATCGGGTTGTCCGCTTTGATCATCGTCCTCGCCATCTTCACGCTGTTCGCAATGCTCAACGCCATTCCCGGCGACCCTGTGAGCATTGCGCTGGGTCCCCGCGCAACGCCGGAGATCCAAGCCGCCTACGCGGCGAAGATGCATTTGGACAAGCCGATCGCGACCCGCTTCTTCATCTTCTTCGGGAACGTTCTTTCCGGCGACCTAGGAACGGACGTGTTCAGCAATCGGAGCGTCTCCCTCACGCTCCTGGAGCAGCTTCCCCACACGATCGCATTGGCCGTCGCTTCAATCGCCTGGGCGGCGCTGCTCGGAATTCCGATCGGCTGCCTATCCGCCGTCCGCCCGAATTCCTGGCTCGACCGCGTCACCGGCGTCATCTCCATCGGCACGATCACCGTCCCGTCATTCCTTGTTTCGATCTGGGCGATACTGGCGTTCGCGATCCATCTCGACCTGTTCCCTGTCATCGGCGCGGGAGACGAGGGCGATCTGCTCGACCAAGCCCACCATCTGGTTCTTCCGGCTTTCGCCGTCGGCCTCGGCTGGGTGGGATACCTGGCCCGGATGGTTCGCGCGTCCATGCTCGAGGTCATGGGCGAGAACTACATCCGGTCGGCGAAGGCATTCGGCCTCCGCGACCGGACTGTCGTTTACCGCTACGCCCTGAAGGTGGCGA
Source organism: Paracoccaceae bacterium (assembly GCA_965203795.1). Classification (GTDB taxonomy): domain Bacteria; phylum Pseudomonadota; class Alphaproteobacteria; order Rhodobacterales; family Rhodobacteraceae; genus CBDBBY01. The sequence goes on from OZ241915.1 coordinate 3,226,478, forward strand.
TACTGCCGACAATTACGCTGATCGGCGTCGGGTTCGGGGTGCTGCTTTCCGGAACGGTCTTCGCGGAGATCATCTTCGCGCGGCCCGGCATCGGCAAAATCATCTACGACATGGTCCTGAGCCGGAATTTCCCTGTCGTTCAGGGCGCGGTCCTTGTGACCGTCGCGATGTACGTCTGCGTGACGCTCATTGCCGACTTGGCCGTGTCGTTCCTTGATCCGCGCGTTCGCAGGAGCCTCTAGTGGCGGATGCACGCGCGATGGATAAAGCAGCCGAACCCAAGTCGAAGGATTGGGAGAAGCTGCGGCTGTTTCTTGCGAACGGCCAAGGGGTGTTCGGCCTCGCGATCGTGATCCTGTTCTTTCTCAGCGCCCTGCTGGCTCCGGTGTTCGCCACCCACGATCCCAACCAGCTCGACATTCCGTCCCGGCTCTCCGCGCCCACCGCCGAACATTGGCTCGGGGCGGACCAGCTGGGCCGCGACATCTACTCCAGGGTCCTTTACGGCGGGCGCGTGGCCCTCCAGGTCGCGGCGATAGGCGTGTCGGCGTCGCTGACGATAGGGCTGCTGATAGGAATGGCCGCAGGCTACGGTCCGAGGTGGCTAGACAACGGCCTTCTGCTCGTGCTCGACACGATCCGGTCCTTCCCCACCATTGTCCTTGCGCTCGCCGCGGTCTCCCTTCTCGGGCCCAGCCTCAACCTGGTGCTGAGCATCGTGATCATCACGAGCATTCCCGGCTATGCGCGCCTAGCGCGCACGAGCACGCTCGCGCTGAAGAACACCGAGTTCATACTGGCCGAGAAATCCATGGGATCCGGCGCTATCCGGACGCTGTTCCACCATGTGATGCCGAATGTCGTCGGACCTCTCCTGATACTTGCCGCGATGGATGTTCCGGTGGTCGTGACGATCGAAGCGGGCTTGAGTTTCCTCGGTCTCGGCGTTCTGCCGCCGACCGCCAGCTGGGGAACGATCCTGAACGAAGGCTATCTGGTGATCCGGTCGTCGCCCTGGCCCGTGATCGCGGGCGGAATTCCGCTGGTTCTGACAACGCTGGGGTTCACGCTTCTCGGCGAGGCGCTCAGGGACGTGATCGACCCGAAGCTCCGGGGCATGCGCTGATCTTGGAGCCGCTGCTCGAAATCAAGCGGCTGAACGTCGATTTCCGAACGCCGCGCGGCTTGGTCCATGCGCTCCGGGACGTCAGCGTCACGATCCCGAAGGGCGGAATTCTCGGCGTGGTCGGCGAAAGCGGATCCGGAAAGAGCACCCTGGTCTGGGCGATCATGCGCCTGCTCGCCAGCAACGGAACCATCGTTTCCGGCGAAGCGCTCTATCAAGGGTCCGACATACTCCGGTTCCGCGGCGGGGAGCTGCGCGGGTTCCGCGGCGAGGAAGTCTCGATGGTCTTCCAGGATCCCATGACCTCGCAGATCCCGGTGCACGACTACAAGACGCAGATGTCGGACATCCTCTACCGCCGCAAGGAGCTGGGAAGCCAAGCGAAGGCGAGGAAAGCCCGCGAGATGATGCGGCGGGTCGGAATTCCGGACGCGGAGACCCGGATCTACAATTATCCGCACCAGTTCAGCGGGGGGATGCGCCAGCGGGCCGGCATCGCCATGGCGTTGCTGATGGATCCCTCCCTCCTGATCGCGGACGAGCCGACCACCGCCCTCGACGTCACCATCGAGGCGCAGATCATCCACTTGATCAGGGAGGCCCGGTCGGAGTTCGGCTCGACCGTCGTGCTGGTTTCGCACAATCTGGGCCTGATCGCCGAGCTGTGCGACGAGGTCGCGGTCATGTACGCGGGCGAAATCGTCGAGCACGCCGATGTCCACGACATCTTTCACAACCCGCGGCACCCGTACACGCGGGCCCTGCTCGAATGCGACCCCGCGCTGGAGCTGCGCAAATCGAAGGAGTTCCCGACCATTCCGGGCGACGTTCCGGACCTCCACGCGCCGCCGCCCGGCTGCGTGTTCGCTCCCCGATGCGCGATGTCGAAATCCGTCTGCGGCACCGAAAGCCCTGCCGAAGCGAGGGTGGAAAGCCTTCATGAAGGCGCGCTTCACGGCGTCAGATGCCACTTCCACGAGACCGCGGCCGCGCTTGGCGGCAACGGCGCGGATTCCCCCGGCGGGCCGGAACCCCCGGCGTCGCAGGAGCGGGATCCTCCGGGCGAGGCTCCGTTGCTTGCGATTAAGGGCCTCGAAGTGAATTTCCGGATGATGGGGCTGCTCCGGTCGCTTGCGACCGGTACCCGGAACCCTTTCGTCCAAGCGGTCTGCGGCGTCTCGCTGAGCGTGAAGCCGGGCGAGACCGTCGGCCTTGTCGGGGAAAGCGGGGCGGGAAAGTCGACGCTCGGCCGGGCGGTGCTTGGCCTGAGCCCTGTCCACGGGGGCTCGATAGAATTCAAGGGCGAGGAGCTGACCGGCCTGACGCAGAGCCAGTACAAGCGGCTGCGCAGGGACATGTCCATGATGTTCCAGGATCCGGTCGGCTCGCTGAGTCCGAGACGCACCGTGGAGCAGCTGCTGACGGAGCCCTTCAGGATTCATCGGCAGAACCGCGGCTCCCTGCGCGAACAGGCGCAATCGCTTTGCGACATCGTCCGGCTCCCGCGGAATTTTCTTTCGCGCTACCCGCATGAGCTATCGGGAGGCCAAGCGCGGCGGGTCGGCGTCGCCCGCGCGCTGGCGCTGAATCCGTCTCTTGTGATTGCCGACGAACCCACCGCGGGACTGGATGTTTCCGTCCAAGGTGAAATCCTGAACCTCCTCATGGAAATGCAGAGCCGACACGGCCTCGGCTACCTGCTCATCAGCCACAATCTTCCAGTGGTCAGGCAGGTGAGCGACAGGCTTGCGATCATGTATCTCGGACGCATCGTCGAGCAGGGGCGGTGCGCCGACGTTTTCGAGCGCCCCGCCCATCCGTACAGCGAAGCCCTGGTAAGGGGGGCGCCGTCGCCGGATCCGAGGCGGCGGCGGAAGCTGGTCTCAATCGAAGGCGAGGTTCCAAGCCTTGCCAACCGCCCGCGCGGGTGCGAATTCCATCCGAGGTGCCGGTACGCCCAGGATGTCTGCCGGACGAAGGAGCCGTCCGAATCGGCGCTTCCGGGAGGCCGGACCGTCATGTGCCATTTCCCGATGGGCGGCTGAACGGAGCAAGTCGCCGACGCGGACAGGATACCGGAAAGGAGGCCGGCAAATGGACGGAAAGTTGGAGCCTCCCCGAATCGCCATCGCGGGCTTCCAGCACGAAACGAACACGTTCTCGCCCGTTTCCGCGTCGCTTGCGGATTTCGTGCGTTCGGACGGCTGGCCGGGGCTCACCGAGGGCGACGACGTTCTGCCCGTCTTCAGGGACATGAACATCCCGATCGGCGGCGCGGTCCGCGCGGCGGAAGGCCATGCGGAACTGGTTCCCATCCTGTGGGCGAGCGCGGAGCCGTCAAACGTGGTCAGCGGCGAGGCGTTCGAAACCATTTCGACCAAGATCGTATCGCGCATCATTGAAACTTCGCCGCTCGACGGCGTCTATCTCGACCTGCACGGGGCCATGGCCACCGACCGGCACGAGGACGCGGAGGGCGAGCTACTCCGGCGGGTGCGCGATGTCGTCGGACCCGCAACGCCTGTTGCAGTCAGCTTGGACCTCCACGCGAACATTACCGAAGAAATGGCGGACGCCGCGGACATCGTGACGATATTCCGAACGTATCCCCATCTCGACATGGCCGAGACCGGCGCGCGCGCTTTCAACCTCCTGCTGGACGCCATTGCCACCGGCCTGAAGCCCCGAACGGCCTTCCGGAAACTTCCTTACATCGTGCCGATACATGCGCAGTGCACGACCTCGCACCCGGCCGACCGGCTCTACGGCCTGCTGGAGCCCTGCCGGTCGCTGCGCGACCCGCACGCGGACGTCGCGCTCGGATTTCCGCCAGCCGACATTGAGCAGTGCGGACCGGCAATCGTTACAGCGGGCAATTCGCAAGCCTCGGTCGATACCAAGGCCGACGCGCTTGAGAAGGCGTTCCTGGATGCGGCCAACGAGTTCCGCACCGAACTCCTGCCGCCCGGCGAAGCGGTGGCGGTGGCGCTTCGTTCAGGCCAGCCCGGAACGCCCGCCGTGCTGGCCGACGTCCAGGACAACTCCGGCGCGGGCGCCACATCCGACACGACGGGCCTTCTGTCCGCGCTGGTCGCTGGCGGAGCGCGGGACTGCGCTCTCGCGGCGTTGTGCGATGCCGACGCCGCGGAGGCGGCGCATGCGGCGGGCGTCGGCGGTGAGATCGAATTGGCGCTCGGCGGAAAGATCGGGGGTCCGGAAAACCCTCCGTTCGAAGGGCACTTCAAAGTCGCTGCGCTCGGCGACGGGAATTTCGAATTCACAGGGGAGATGATGGCCGGATGCCGGGCGGAGATCGGCCAGGTCGCCGCGCTGCGCATCGTCGACGGACGTTCGGATGTTCGCGTCGTGGTCACGAGTTCCCGCATTCAATGCGTCGACCGGTCCCTGTTCCTTCACGCGGGGATCGACCCGCAGGAGCTTGCGGTCATCGCGGTCAAGAGCACGGTGCATTTCAGGGCGGATTTCGAGCCGATTGCTTCGCGCGTCATCCTCGTGGAAGCCCCTGGCTTCCACCCCTGCATCCTTGGCCGCATACCGTACCGGCGCTTGCGCAAGGGCGTCAGGCTGCTCTGAATCCCGCTGCGTCCGACGCATCTGCGCAATCGTATTGAACGATAGTTCAGCGTCAGCGTTTTGCATCGACGCACTGCGTCGACCTTCTTTACGACCCTCACTGTGTTCCAGGAACATCCGTTGCTTCCGAGCGATCGCCTTGATGGGAATCTTGTCCCGGAAATGGTCCGCTCGGATCTTCTCAACCGTCTCCAACGCCAGCATCCCTTTCCCGCCTTGTACTGCCCAATGCTCAATGCGGGCTCCAACGCCGAACAGCACCAGTAGGTCAACCCGGGACGGATGAAGCCCGTCGGCGGGAAAGACGGAGCATAATGGGACGCGAATCCCCCCCCCCCGATAGAGGGTCAAAGAACATGCCGATCCGCATCCGAAGCTCCGCCGGTAACGTGCTTAGTCCAAGCGAATGACCGGCGAAAGAAGCGCACCAGTACTCCGCTGGCGAACCTCGCCCACCGGTTCCCGGCGCAGAATCGTTTGGCGATAGGCAACGAAACGGTAACGTTCTGGCTGAAGAAGATAGCAGACGCAGTTACGGGCAGAAGAAGGTCGAAACACCGGGATCTGGTCCCTAGCTGCCAAAACTTGGCCTTAACATTTGGCATCGGCATACCGCTTCGTACCGCACACGAAAGCTATCGGGGTCCTGATGGAAACACGATCCGTTGCTGTGAAGCGGATAAGAGTTGCGCTCAGCAAATACATTGGATCAATTCTTGAAAATTTTCAAGAACGATGCGTCCTTAGATGCGACTGGAAGCCCTGCCCTCATCAAGGAACTTATCAATTGTTGTCACGCACTGAATCGGCCCAGCGTAGCAGGCCATCTCCATCTAATTCTAGTAACCCACTCAATTCTAGTATTCGCCCGCGTGAAATTTCCTCCTGACGATAAGCCTCCATTGCGAGCGCAGCAATCTTTTTGATGACGTCGCTGCCCTGCAAATTCGGGTGCCTGAATTCATGTTTGGAATTAGCGACACCAATTGCATTGGCGCACGGGTTTCTGAGATCGTTTTGTTTGAACAATTTTAGGTTTTCTGGTTTGGACAAAACGTGTAGGTTATTTAGGCGCTGTTCCGCGGCACGTTCGCTCACATGGAATTCTTCTGCAATCTTGTTAATATCCTTAAACTTGATGTTCTGGGAGCCTGGTGATAAGCTATCGATTACGGCCATCCTTGGCATTAGAAAAGCAGATGCAAATGCATTCGCACGTGCCAATAAATTAGATTGAGGTTGACGAAAACCAGACGAGACAACGACCGTGCTATCCCGATCGAGGATAACATGAGCATACGCAAGTGCATAGGAAAATCGTATCTGAGTTTCCCAATGCCGGAGATTTATGATTGCTCCAATTCCGATTTCACTGTTATTTAGAACCAAGCATCGAACTTTGTCTGGAAGTTCAATAGCCGATTCCCAAATGCCTTGGGACACGATCAATTCAGAAACATTGTCGATTGGCTTGGTGCCTTTTCCGAGTCGCCTCCGTTCCTGTTCGGCAGCCCACTCGCCTTGTGCCAAAGCGTCGTCATAGGTGCTTGGAATAGGTTCTTGGTACCACGGGGGGCTTGGGGACCAAGCCTCATCGCAAGGAATGCTCCTAAATTTCATACCCTGTCGTCACAGATTGAGTAATGTCCCGATAGTTCTGCAAATTCTGCCTGGCATGTCCAGACCGATTTTCGCAGCCGATGCCCAGCGAGCACCGAAAACCGGCCAGCGAACCGCTTCCTCAGTTCTTTGACGAACTGCCTTTGCTCGCGAAGACTTCGCCAGCAACATCGGAAGCCTCCTTCGCGCACTGCCGCAGCAAGTCGATCTCGGATGGTGTCAGCATCCGGGGAGCGGGCGAGGTTCCGAGCCTCCGATTGAGCAAGTCAATCGAGGGCGTGGCCGAAACGCTCCTGCCACCGCTTCTTGAAGTCCAGTCCGCGTTTCCGTCGGAGTTCATGGAATTGCTCCCTTGACGGGATCAGCTTCGCCGAGCACGGCTTTTCGGTTAACATGATCGCCCTGCCCAACCAATGAGGACAGCTTGTGGCAAAGGCGCCCGCCGCTTAGCATCCGCGTCAGGACTGCAAACAGGGAATCAGCGTGATGGCCCGTTCCCGCGCAAGGGCCGCAGCGGAACCCAACCTTGATGCTCTCGAGGACTTCGTTGAGCTCCCGGATCGCGAAGCCAGCCCGTTCTTCGGCGGCCGCGCCGACGAAATCGCAACGGTAGAGAGCGCCGTTAAGCGAATCCGTAAACGTGCGCAGGAAGGCCACTGGCGTCCCGCCGGCGGCGAGACCGTACTGTTCCAAGGCGCGCCAGGCGTGGGCAAGAGCGCATTGCTCCACCATTTTGTGCAGACGTGGCAAAGCTCTGGGAACGACGCGCCTGTTGTAGTCGACACGGACGCATCTTATTTCGACGACGAGCGTGCGCTCGCGATGCATATCGCCGAGGCGGCTGACCCCGCGGTCGCAGCGCAATTTCGACGCTCCGAAACAATTCATTCAGGCTCGCACAGTGACGTAGCTGGTGGAATTCCCGAAGTTGTGAGGGGTGGCGGAGTGGCGGAATCAGGTCGCCATATCGAAACTGCTCCCTCGGTACCGTCGCTTGCGGCGGTCAAGGCGGCGCTTTTGGATTCCAACCGAGTCGTCGTCCTGATTCTTGACGAGGCGCAGGATCTCGAGGGATATGCCGCAGACGAGGTGCGTCCCGTCATTTCGAAGCTCCACCAAGGAAGCCACGGCGGGCCAATCCTGACGATATTCGCGGGCCTTGCGTACTCCAATGCCGTGCTCCAAGAGCGCGGAATATCGCGCCTCTCTATCAGCCACGACCGAACGCTAATGGCGCTTGCGTCCGAAGAGGCACAGGAAATTGTTCTTCGAATGCTAGCCGAATGCGGCGTGCGCGGAAAAAATGAACTCAAGAACCAATGGGCACTGGCGCTGGCGAACGAAAGTTGCGGCTGGCCGCAACACCTTCATGTTGCCATGCAGGCACTTGTGGTGCAGCTTCTTGCGGCATCCACACCCGGGCAACTCGAACCGGTGGACAGCGAATTCGGACTTGCCGTTCTTCAAGCTTCCGCACGAGCGAGAGAGAAATATTATGATCGTCGAATTGATGCGCCGCTTTCAGTTGCTTGGCGCCTGCTGGCGGAAGCTATTCGGGGAATTGGAGACGAGGCCTCTCGCGAAGATGCGCTTGCCCATATCCGCAAAGTTGCCCAGCCGGGCGAAGGATCAATGAGCCTTCCCGAAGAGTACAATGCCGCCCGGTTTCTCGACCATATGGTCCGCCGCGGCGTTGTTCAGTACGCGCCGGGACAGAAGCTCATTTGTCCGATTCCGTCTTTCCGTGACTACATCAATCGTCTTGCCAAGAATCCTGCGCCGGGCGCTTGAATCCGAGTCGGTGCTCAGATCGACCAAAAAAGGGGCTCCGATTGGAAACCGCATCATTGAATCCGGATCGGCAATAGCATCCTGATTGCGATGTTTATGCCGTCCAGCGTCTCAGTTTTCGAGTTTTGCTTTCTTGGATCCAGCGGCTGACACCGGATCCGCCTAACCCGAACTTCGCGGGCTTCAAGCCGTCTGATTGATCCGCAAGACCTTGTCCGGAAGCGGTGGACCCTAGCCTGCCAAACTGAACTTCACGAACCAAAAACGCAATTTGCGCTGGCTGCAAAGCCATTTTCGGTTTTCCACCTGCCAGCTGCTGGAACACTTTCGCCGGATCGACGCCCAAGAGTTCGAACGCCCCGTGCTGGCCAGCAGTGGGGGCGTGATCGCAGGGACGGTTCTGGAAGAGCCGAGAGAGACTCCGTTCGGAGCGACGATCGAGAGGTCGGCGAGCAATGTATGGACTCGTTACCCAGCGTCGATGGCGGGATTCAACCATTTCGGCGGCACGCCGCGACGGCTTTGCCGGGTCGGAGGTTTCGCCCGTATGGAGCACTCTTCAGAGGACGCGGAGGAGGCGGTCAGCAACGCGGCACAAAGCTTGGTCGTGCGAGTTCACTCATATTCCGCACCGGCGCACCGGCTTGCGGCAAGCGTATCTGCTGCATAGGTTGTTTGGCGGAAATCCAGAAAAAGGAATCAGCGTGATGGCCCGTTCCCGCGCAAGGGCCGCGGCGGAACCCGATCTTGATGCTCTCAAGGACTTCGTTGAACTCCCGGACCGCGAAGCCAGCCCGTTCTTCGGCGGCCGCGCCGCCGAAATCGAAACGGTGGAAAGCACACTGAGGCGAATCCGCAAGCGGGTTGAGGAAGGTCACTGGCGCCCTGCCGGCGGCGAGACCATACTGTTTCAAGGCGCGCCGGGCGCAGGCAAGAGCGCGTTGCTGCACCATCTTGTACAGGTATGGCGGAATACCGGGCAAAACGCACCCGTGGTGGTCGATACGGAATTGACCCATTTTGCCAACGAACGAACGCTTGCGCTTCGTGTCGCCGAGGCAGCCGACCCGGCGATTGCGGCGCAGTTTCGACGCTCCGAAACGACTCATTCCACTTCGCGCGCCGATTTAAGCGGCGGAATTCCCGGAGTTGTTTCGGGGTCCGGTTCTGCGGAATCAGGGCACCAAGCCGCAAGTGCTCCCGCCGAATTGTCGCTCGCCGCCGTCCAGAAAGCGCTGTCGGCATCGGAACGATCCGTCGTTCTGTTTCTCGACGAGGCGCAGGATCTAGCTGAATTTGGTGCGGACAAGGTGCTGCCTGTCATTTCGCAGCTTCACAAGGGAAGCCACGGCGGGCCATTCCTGACGGTGTTTGCCGGCCTCGCGTACTCCAGCAAGGTCCTCAAAGAACGCGGCATCTCGCGCTTTTCCCGCGGCCACCAACGCACTCTTTCAGCGCTCGCGTTCGGAGAAGCGACGGAAATTGTTCTTCGCATGCTCACCGAATTCCGTGTGCGCGGAGGCGCGGGTCTGATGGACCAATGGGCGCAGACCCTTGCGAACGAAAGCAGCGGATGGCCGCAGCATCTGCATGTCGCCATGCAGGCACTCGTCGCGCAGCTGCTTGTGGCACCCACGCCCGGACAACTCGAACCAGTAGACAGCCAATTCGGTTCTGGAGTGCTGCGGGAATCCGCACAGGCGCGGGAAGAATACTACGAACAACGAATCGACGAACCTCTAACCGCTGCCCCGGAATTAGTTGCCGAAACTCTCCGGCGAATTGGCAACGGGGCACTCCGCGCAGATGCTCTTGCGTACATCCGCGACGCTGCGCAGCCGGGACCGGGGTCCAAGAGCCTTCCGAAAAACCACGACGCGGAAATGTTCCTCGACCTCATGATCAGACGCGGTGTGCTGCAGCACGCGCCAGAACAAAAGCTCGTTTGCCCGATTCCGTCTCTCAGGGATTACGTTGAACGTCTTGCCAGAGGCTCCGCGCGTTGAAGGCAGTTTGGAACTGCGCCTCGGCAAGAACCAAACACCGCTCACGCCTGAGATTCCCAATGGGCAAACGCGATGCGGGACGCAAACGCCCAAACCGAAGCTCCAAAGGATTCGGACTGATCGGAATGCGAGCCACTGAATTTAATGACAGCAGGCATGTCTGCTGCTTATGTCGGCCCGCCCAGCTCGTTGCGCGGCCTCCCCGTCTTTCGTCGTGTCCCGATCAGCAACGGAAACGTGCAGATTCCCGGTATGAGTCAGCGTGATCTCGGTCGGAATCAAATTCGCATCGCAAATTTCGTATTCCGAAATAACCCCAGGCTGCTGATCCCGAATTGGCATTCGTCGGCAGCGCGGATGTCCGCAAGCCGTCCGGCGTTTGGATTTGCGTTGATTGATTTCTGGTCGGCCTAGAACCAGACGCCAACGAACAGCGGAAGGCAGAGCTGTCCGCCAACGTCCGCTGCGTGGTTGCGGCTGCGGCCGTATCAAGAATGCCGACCTCCTCATCGAACACTCTGCTGGATCTTCTGGCCGAACCGATCCCGCAATGCCGGCACTTGGCCACCGGAGGCACTAAACCCGCCGCTATTCGTTTCCGCATCCCGGAACCAAGTTACTGTCCCTTGCCGCAACCCGAACAAACCCGGTAGTCGGGCGGCAATCGGCCTGTGCGAGGGCATCCATTCCGTGAATCTCCGCTTCGACCGCAATCGCGCATTGGCGCTTCTCCAGAACGGGGTCGGAAGCCCCGACGCGCAGTTCCGAACGGGGCAACTTGAAGCTGTTGAACGCGTTGTGACCGGAGCGGGCCGCCTGCTCGTCGTGCAAAGAACCGGATGGGGAAAGAGCTTCGTCTACTTCATTGCGACCAAGCTGCTGCGCGAATCCGGCATGGGGCCTGCCCTGCTTGTCAGCCCGTTGCTGGCACTGATGCGGAACCAAATCGCGGCGGCGGAACAAATGGGCGTTCGCGCGGTCACCATTCATTCCGACAACACGGACGACTGGCCCGAGGTTGAGGCGGCGGTGCGGCGCGACGAGGTGGATATCCTGCTGGTCTCTCCGGAGCGGCTCGCGAACGAGCGGTTTGTAGGCGAGGTTTTGGCGGGCATCGCGGATCGGGTCTCGGTGCTCGTGGTTGACGAAGCCCATTGCATCTCGGACTGGGGCCACGACTTCCGTCCCCACTACCGGCTGATCGGCCGCATCGTCGAAAACCTTCCGCCCAGCCTTCGCCTTTTGGCAACGACTGCGACGGCGAACGACCGGGTAATCGCTGACTTGAAGGAAACTTTGGGGCCGCGCCTGGAAATTTCACGCGGCGATCTGGCCCGGACTTCGCTTGCATTGCAAACCATCCGGATGCCGGGCCAAGCCGAAAGGCTCGCCTGGCTCGCGGAACGGCTTCCGGAACTGCCGGGAAGCGGCATCGTCTACACGCTGACCGTCCGCGATTCCGAAACGGTGGCGGCGTGGCTGCAGTCGCGTGGGATCAAAGTCGAATCCTACTCCAGCCAATCCGGCGGAGTCCGGGTGGACCTTGAGCAGTCCCTGCTAGTGGCATGATTCAGACAGATGGTACCCTCTTTGCCGTGCGGCGATGAGGCGTTCCGGGCTTGCCGTCCAGTTGTAGGCTTTCGCCTCCTTCCCGTTGTGCAGTTCGATGAATTCCATGATCGACTTCTCGAGTTGCTCGACGGAGTCGTGGGCGCCGCGCCGGAGCCGGCGGCTGGCGAGCTTCCCGAAGAAGCCCTCGACGGCGTTCATCCAGGAGCAGGACGTGGGCGTGAAGTGGAAGGTCCAGCGGGGGTGGTCCGCGAGCCATTCGCCGACGGCCCCGTGCTTGTGGGCGGCGTAGTTGTCGAGGATGGCGTGGATGGCCAGCCCGGCGGGCACCGTGCTGTCGACCTGGTCGAGGAACTCGATGAACTCCCGGCTCCGGTGGCGCTCGGCATGTCGCCCGATGACCTTCCCGTCCAGGATGTTCAGGGCGGCGAACAGGTTCGTGGTGCCGTGCCGCTTGTAGTCGTGGGTCATCGTGGCGGGCCGCCCCGGCTTCATCGGCAGGCCCTTCTGCGTTCGCGCGAGCGCTTGGATCTGCGTCTTCTCGTCGATCGACAGCACGACCGCCCGGTCCGGCGGATTCATGTAGAGCCCTGTGATGTCGCGGGTTTTCTCCTCGAATTCCGGGTCCTTCGAGATCTTGAAATGCCGCCAGCGGTGCGGCGCGATCCTGTGGCGGGTCAGGATGACGTGCGCCGTCGACGCTCCGACGCCGACCGCGGCCGCCAGGGCGCGCACCGTCCAGTGCGTCTCCCCGCCAGGCGGCGGGGCCAGCGCCGTCTCCACGAGCTCGCGGACCTTCGCCTCCGGCGTCGGCGGCGTCCCCGGCTTGCGGGTCTTGTCGCGGAGCAGGCCGTCCACCCCCTCCTCCATGAACCGCTCCTGCCAGCGCCAGACCGTCGGCTTCGACGCGCCGGTCCCGGCCGCGATCGCCATCGTTCCCAGGCCCTGGTCCGCCAGCAGGATGATCCGCGCCCGCCTCGCATGTTTCAGCCTGCTGTTGCCGTCGTTCGCGATCGCCTCGAGCCGCCTGCGCTGCTCGTCCGAAACCTCGAATTCAACGCCTGTCCGCATCGTCCCGCCTCCTGTCCGTCCCGCGCCGAAGCTGCGCGGAGCCGACAAGCCGCATAAGGGAATCAAGTGTGAAAAACAAGCCACTAGACAACCGATTGAAAGCGCTGGTGGCGACTACGGCCTTGGGAATGGGCTTCGACAAGCCGGATCTGGCCTTCGTCATCCACTACCAGGCCCCGGGTTCTGTCGTTGCATACTACCAGCAGGTAGGGCGCGCCGGGCGAGCTCTCGACGCGGCTTGCGGCGTGCTGCTGAGTGGCTCGGAAGATGTTGAGATCTCGAATTACTTCATCGAAAGTGCTTTTCCGTCCCAAAGCGACGTTGAGTCCGTCCTCAAGGCATTGGAAAATGCGCCTGACGGCCTCTCGGTTCGCGAAATCGAAGCCGCGGCCAACGTCAGCAACAACCGCATTCAGAAGACCCTTCTGTTACTGTCCTTGGAATCACCCGCTCCAGTCGCGAAACTGGGCGCGAAGTGGCAGTTGACCGCCGCAACACTGGACAACGCCTTCTGGGAGCGGGTGTGCCGACTGACGAAATTGCGACGGAGGGAGCAGGCACAGATGCAGGAGTATGTGCAGCTGACTTCCGGCCACATGGAGTTTCTGATCCGGGCGCTGGACGGCGATCCAAGCGACCCGCACCCGACCGCCGCACAGGCTTTGCCCGCATCAGCGGATCCGGATTGCGTCCGCAAAGCGATCACCTTTCTGCGTGGATGGAAACGCAAGATTTTGCCTCGGAGGCAATGGCCTCCGGGCAAAACGATCAGCCCGGATCACCGGGCAGAGCCCGGAATTGCGCTCTGCGCCTGGGGAGACGCCGGCTGGGGAAGCTTGGTGCGCCAAGGGAAGTACGTTGACGAGCATATTTCCGACGAGCTCGTGGAAGCCTGTGCAACCCTTGTGCGGCAGTGGCGACCAGACCCCTTTCCCGAGTGGGCAACCGCAGTTCCTTCACTGCGCCGTCCGGATTTGGTTCCGGATTTCGCGCAGCGCTTGGCGGCAGCACTTGAGCTTCCATTTCGTACTGCCTTGACGAAGACGGAGCACCGTCCCGAACAGAAATCGATGGCCAACAGCGACAAGCAAGCGCGCAATGTCCTCGGATCGCTTGATGTTCATCGTGGTGCAATATTGCCGGAACCGGTGCTACTTGTGGACGACATCGTCGACTCGCGCTGGACCTTTACGGTCGTCGCCTGGGAGCTTCGCCGACGCGGCTGCGGCAAGGTATGGCCGCTCGCTCTCGCAGCAGTTGGGAATGCTTGATGAACGGAGTGCCTACTGGAAACACCAAGGCGGTCCTGCTGCTGACAGCACCGTTGATCGTGGGTCGAAGCAGGCCGAAGGCAGCACTCCTTTCGCCGCGAGAATACCGCGCACTCGCCTCTCAGCTGCGGGCCGCGGAAGCGGAGCCCGCCGATCTGCTTGAACCGGATGCGAGCCGGTTGATTGAAAAATGCGGTGCCGTTGTGGACAATGCCCGCCTCAAAGCTCTCCTTGGAAGGGGATTTCTGCTTAGCCAGGCACTCGGACACTGGCAGGCGAGGTCAATCCGCGTCGTAAGCCGTGCGGATGAAGCCTATCCCCGGAGACTCAGGGAGCGGCTCAGGCATGACGCGCCAATTCTTCTTTACAGCTGCGGGGAGATCGGAATCTTAGGCCGCAGTGCCTTGGCCGTCGTCGGGCCGCGCAACGCAGGCGAGCCGCTGATTCAATACGCCCAGGAAACCGCCGCATTGGCCGCAAGAGCGGATCGCGCGGTGGTGTCCGGCAGCGCCAAGGGAATCGACTTGGCCGCAATGAACGGAGCACTTGAAGCAGGCGGGAGCACCGTCGGCGTGCTTGCGGGAGGCCTTGAACGGACAGCCATGAACCGGGACCACCGGAATCTCTTGCTGGACGGGCGGCTGATTCTGGTTTCCCCTTTCGATCCGCGCGCGCCGTTCCGGGTCGGACATGCCATGCAGCGCAACAAGCTGATTTACGCCTTGGCCGACGCGGCCCTGGTGGTGGACGCGAAAGCGAACAGCGGGGGCACGTGGGCAGGTGCGATCGAGCAACTGCGGAAGTACAAGGGAAGGGTCTATGTCCGTTCGTCGGGACCGGCATCCGATGGTGTCGAAGCATTGCAGAGCGAAGGCGCAATTCCATGGCCAAATCCGGCGGACGCGGACGGCATGGCGGAAGCGATCGACGCTCCGATTCAGCCGGAACTGCCGCCGCTTCAGAATTCATTGTTTTCCGCCGAGCCGGGATCCTACGAACCTGCGCTTGACGACGCAAAACGTGAGCATCCGACGGGAGGCACAAGTACGCCGGACGCCGAACCAAGCGCCGATCATGCGGATGAACTATATCGGATTGCTCGCCCGCTCATGGTTCGGGTGCTTTCCGAGGCCAAGAAACCCGATGAATTCGCCTCAGAACTCGGCGTGACGATCAGCACCGCTAGACGCTGGATCGGGCGGCTCGTCGACGACGGCATCGTGATCAAGAAGTCTAATCCCGTGCGATACGTCGTATTGCGGAATTCGCTGTTTGAAAGCGCGCAAGACAGCCATTGACACGAATACCGTCGATATAGGCGTTGCCGATTTGGCTTCAGCGACTCGATGGTTTCCGGCGGATGTCCATACCGAACAGGCGGAGGCGAACTACAGGAAATTTCCGATTCGATATCGAGGGCCGCCCGGCGTGCCGTTGCAGGTCGATAAAGATCAGTTCCGATACCGCGTGCGCCTACGTCGCACTATCTCTCGCTTCGCAATCGAAACACAGCGGTCGACCGACGCGGTCGCAAATGCCGAAAGCGACCGTCCTGAATCTCGCTGAACTCAGGTGCCAAAGTTTAGATGCATTGTGAATCATTCCTGTGCGAATTCACGGGGCGGACGAATTATCCGGTCCCTTGGTAAATTCCGTGCGAAATCAAGCGACACCGGCCGGCTTGAGGCCGCGCCGCGATGGCATTAGGCAAAACCGCCGTGTTGGTTCTATTAACGAGGATGCAATCTAACTGAATCATCGCGCTGCAAAAACTGCACAATCTCATAAACCGGTAGTATCGATTCGGCAATTCAAGGATGCGCAGAATCAGACAGCCCCATTTCGCAAAGAAATCGTGACCGCTCCTTTTTCCAACCAAACACTTTGTCCGAATAGGTAAGCGTCAAAACCTTTTGACAACGAGTGATTGCGACGAAGCAATTCCGACGCTCCTCCTGCATTTGTGGGCTTTCATCTCCCTTCTTGATAGCGGACCAGCTCGGAAGCTGGTCCTCGACCATTCCAGTCAGATATACATGATCAAACTCCCACCCCTTCGACGAATGTATGGTGTAACAAGGAACATCGCCTCTCTTCGGTTCAGAAGCTTTCGAACTTAGATCGAGTTCATGGAGCAGCGTGCGAAGCGTTAAGCCGTCTTTACCATATTGTCGCTGAATCATGCCGACAAGATTCTCCCACGTTTCGCGCTCGGATCGAAATTCGTCCATCGAATCGTCCCCGTCGCTCTGCGCAACGCGTATCTCTTCAACCCAGCGGAATGAATTCAAAATGTACCCTCGAAAATCCATTCTATCGACCAAGCCATCAAGCACCCAGCTCCGAATTAGCACCTCAGTGGGCGAGCGCAGGCGCTGTCTAAGCGCCGCAATCGCCCAACTACGAAGAAAGTTTCCATCCTCGGCACTCGCATGACTTACAATTTCTTCGGCACTTAACTCAACTTCCTCTATCTCAAAAAAAGTCCTGCACACCTTTCGAAGGTGCTCACGGCTTCCCGGTGCGTTGGCCAATCTCAGCACCGAATGAAGCCACTGCATTGGAATAGAATCAAATTCGACCTTCCGAGCAGGCAGGTATCCCCTTATCCCACACCGCTCCAGTTCGCGTACAGCCACCGAAAGCAGCTTTCTCGTCCGCGCAAGCACCGCGCAACTACTCCGCTCCCCATCATTTAGGTTGGCAATATCCTTTGCTACCCATGACATCTCGTCATCAACGCAACGAAACCGAAGAAGCCGAGCCGAATTTGAGGATTGAACAACATTGCATGCACTCTGAGGCATCCTGCTTGGAAAAACGCGTGGGTTGTTTGCGATTAAGCGGTTTGCTAGCTCAACGACCTTTTCCGGGCAGCGAAAGTTCTCCGGAAGTTGAAGAAGCCTGACGTCGAAATCCTCCATTAGCTCATTAAGCCGCTTGGGACTTGCTCCCCGCCATTGAAAAATGATTTGATCATCGTCTGCTACAACAAACAGATTTTTTGACTCCGGATCAACAATTTGACGAAGAATCTCATATTGGGAGCGGTTTGTATCCTGAAACTCATCAACACAAACGAAAGGGTACACGCGTTGCACCTGCTTCCGCACGCCTGATCGAGTCCTCAAAAGGTCAAATGCCTCAGCTATCAGACCGGCGAAATCCAAACATTCGCTCTCAATCATAAGTTTGCGATAACATCGATACGCATTTGCCAAACCGCCGGGGTCTGTAAAGTCATTCTGCACTAGCAGGTCCTCAACGCTATCCACCGGTACGCAACGTTCCGTGAGGCGAGTGAACAGCGGTAGCAACCGTTCGCCAGAATGGTTCACTGTAAATGGGTTTGTTCGGCGAATGGCCTCATCCACTATCGCTTGCCTGTCGACATCTTGAGTCAGTATCGTAAAATTCGGTTTTAAGCCCACGTGGTGCCCATGTTGTCTAAGCAACGCCGCGGCGTACGAATGAAACGTCGTTGCAAGAAATCTGCTTCCGGACTCAGGAACTAAAGCCTCAATCCGTTCCCTCATTTCGACCGCGGCCTTGTTCGTAAAAGTTAATGCGAGAATTTTGAAGTGTTTTCCTGATGTCTCTGAAATTATTCGGACCACTCTATGCGTTAGAACTCTCGTCTTCCCCGACCCGGGACCCGCTAGCACTAGCACCGGACCATGATCCCACTCGACCGCAGTGAGTTGATTGAAATTAAGCGCCGAAAGGTCCCGATTCATTGTGCGTTGCTCGCGAGCTCACATGCGCGGGAGATAACCTCCTGTAACAGGTCAGGGACCACACGGCGCTTTCCATTTTCGTTAATTTTGTCAACGATTTTCATGATTGCCTTTATCTTTCCATTTTTTACAAGCGCGTTGGATATTTGGTCGCAATATTTTAATTTGTCTTTGCTTTCGTCCGCTGTAATCAAATCTTCCTTTTGTTTGCTGACTAGTCCTTTGTACACATCATCGAACCCTGCCACACAAAGAAACAACTCCATATTGGGTTGGCTTAATCGTAAAATATGTTTTTGTTGCTCGCGGTCTTTCAGTTCGCGTTTTGCGGCATTCCAATATTTTTTGCCCGCGCTGTCACCATCCATGAGCGCGAACCACTCAATTCCAAACTGATCGGCGAGCTTGATCAGCTTATCTATTCCAATCTGAGCATACTCCACACACGAAACACCATGCAAATGCAGATCAGATCCCATTGTCTTTGCGCACTCGGGGATAAGCACCGCTTCTGTTTCGCCCTCGACAAGAAGCCAGCAACGCGCAAATAGCAAATTTCCGCGCGAGGACCGGACTGCATGATCAAGCTTCCTAAGTTCTGCATCGGATAGCAGGCCATCTTTGTAGCGATGGATCGATATCGCGCCATTCGTGCGGCGCAGCCGACGAATGCTGTCAAAGGGAATCTCCGAAAGAAGATCCCCGGAATGGGTTGAAATCAACTTCCGAGCCTTTAGGCCCTGCAACCTTCTAGCGAAAGACCTTACTGCGGAAGGGTGAAGATGAGCTTCGGGTTCCTCTAGCGCGAGTATGTGGTTCGTACGCGATCCGAGGAATCCGCCGCCATCTTCCTCCAACTTGCTGTTAATGAACGCCTCGAACAAGCTGATAACCGCAATGCTCTGCGTGCCGCTGCCGTGCAATCCGACAGGGATCTTCGCACCTGTGCCAGAGGCAAGATTGACCTGAGCGCGAGAGAGTATGTCAAAAATTCTCGAAGGAATGGCATCAATCCAAACTTGTCCAGCGCCGCGTATTCCGGTCTGCTCCGCTACCTTTTCAAGGTGATTGCCGACAACCTTGAACGCGCTGTGCTTTTCAACTACCAATTTATTCAGTTCCAACAGCTGCCGTTCAAGATCGGACTTTTCGGATTCAGAAATATCCAGACTCCGGACGAATGGTCGCCAGAATGTTGAACTTGCGCTGAATGCTTTCGATGCATCCCGGAGCGCTGAAAGTTGGGACGTCGGCCAGATATTCTGCAGGTTTAAGACTAAACGCCGCATATTTGACACCGTAAGCGGTTCGCCCGCCAAGTCCAAAAAATCATAGTCCTGTGTAAATTCATGCAATTCTCGATCAAATCTGCTCTCGACCCGAAAAATCACGCAACTGGTCCCGTCATCGGCGATTTGTTCTACATCGGCCATAAGTTGCGAAATTTCTTCCTGTATCCTGATCTGCTCGTTTCCCGCGAACGTGATCACGATTCTGATCGGATCGCAGGTTGACGGATCCGAATCCTGGCTTCCTAAGTGGTAATCGTATTCTTTGAAGATTGGTCCGCGCCAAATGTACGGACGGGTCATGCAAATGTGGAACGCATCCAAGATAGTGGACTTGCCAGTATTGTTTTCTCCAATGAGCACACACAAGTCATCCAGTGGAACCGACAATTCCTTAATGCCTCGGAAATTCTGTATATCGAGTTTAACGGGGAACATGGTTTGCGTCCTTATCGTTTTAATGAATTCCGCGGGTCGGTGCTAGGAGCGTTGCGAATCCATGTTTTCCTTATGGCCGAATTTGTGCATGGCGGATAGTTTCGTATTGGATCCGACAGCAAGTTTTCTTTAGCTGAAACCCGAGCTGCTTCCGGCTTTCCCATCGTTATGGGCGGAACCGGTGCGGGTGAGTGCTTGGTATCCAATATATCGGCCTATTTCAACCTACAAGCTAATTGACGTTGCCCAACCAAATCGCAGGACTCGGTTTGAGCGAAGCTCGAGATTTCATGCACGCCGCGATAAATGCATCGAACTTCCGGTCGGCCTCTATCGCATCCTTGACCTTGGTCGCCCTTCGCAGCCCAATGTAAGGCACGCCCGTTGCAGCCTCAATCACAGGCAAGTTGTTGCAATTCATGAGGGTCCTCGCGACCCGCTAGAGATCGTCACAAAGTTTGCACTGCCTCCGTACTGGTTGTCAAGGGGTGGAATTCATTTTACATTCGCGTTGTGACGATTGACGAAACACGAAAACGATGGACGAAGAACTAATCGAAGCGTTCGGCGCCGCGATGTCGGGCGACTATGTCCGAGTCCGGCGCGCCGGCAACCGGATTGCCCGCGCGCTCGACGAGAGCAATCGACAGAATGCGGCGCGGAAGATTCGAGCTATCGTCCGCAAGAAGGGGATTCCGCTGCAGGCTCAGAACCTTTCCAGGGCCTTGCCTGTGGATTCTGTCTCGCGCCTCCCCCTCGTCGAAGAACAGGATCCACCGAGCTCGCCGCTGTTTACAAACGCGCATGTTCGAACCGTGCTCGGCCGATTTCTTGAGGACGCACGACACGTCGATCTACTGATCGAGAAGGGCCTGCCTCCTCGGCTCTCGCTGGTGCTGTCGGGCCCGCCAGGAACAGGCAAGTCACTGCTTGCGGGCCATCTGGCCGAGCACTTGGACAAGCCCTTGTTCGTTGTCCGTCTCGATTCGCTGATTTCATCGCGCCTCGGCGAAACGGCGAAGAACATTCGGGGGATCTTCGACTTTGTGCCCGCCAAGAACGCAGTGCTCTTTTTGGATGAGCTGGATGCGATCGCCAAGCTCAGGGACGATAGGCACGAGCTTGGCGAACTGAAACGGGTGGTCAACACGGTTCTTCAAGGTATGGATTCCTTGGACAACCATTCCATCGTCGTCGCAGCAACCAACCATTCGCATCTACTCGACAGCGCGATCTGGCGACGCTTTCCGTACAAGATCGATATGGATCTTCCCGATTACGATGTTCGCACGGAATTGTGGCATTACTTCCTTTACGAAGGCGATCCCGAAGGTCAACGCAACGCTCGTGTTTTGTCGGCGATTTCCGACGGAATGAGCGGTGCCGACATCGAAAACTTGGCATTTTCAGTTCGCAGACAAAGCCTTCTGGAGGATTCGCCGATCAATTCCGCAACAGTTGCTTGGATGGTATTTGCCTCGCGTCGGGAGTCTTCGTGTCACCCGCCGCAATCACTTTCGGCGGAACAGAAACGAAAGCTTGCCATCGCATTGTCCGAAGCGGCAGGCATAAGAATGGTTGAAATCGCAGAGCTTATAGGCGTTAGCCGCCAGATGGTTGCGCGCTACATCAAAAACTACGGAAATGCCTGAAGCCCTGCACCTGCTTCTCGATCCTGTTCTATCCTTGCACATCAAACCGGATCATGTGTCCGCCCGCAGCGGTAGGAAATCACGATTGAGCATGATGGTCGGGCCGCTCGAAGGTCAGCGCTGCGAGTTGTCGTGTCAACAGGTGGATCTTCATTTGTGTCGCAAAGACCCGCAACAATTTGCAGGATGAACGTTGATTTCCGCGCAGATGTTCGACGATTGGTCTGCAAAATCTTGGACACACGAAAACGCTCGACCGAACGCTGGACGCCGGACAAGGAACGGTTCCTGAATCTCAGGGGGCATCAGCACGCGATCATCTTGTTCGCTGCGCCTTTCGACATTGACTGTTTCGTGTCGGCGTCGGATTGTGTGGCGGAATTCGCAACGAACGGCGCAAATCCATGAAGACGAGAACTGATTTTCCGCGGAAGACGAAGACCTTGGAGGGAACATGGATTCCGCTTTCGGACGGCGTTCGCCTTTCGGCCAAGATCTGGCTTCCCGAGGATGCCGAAGAGCACCCTGTCCCTGCAATCCTTGAGTACCTTCCCTACAGGTACCAAGACGGAACGGCGCCTCGCGATGCGCTTACCCATCCGTATTTCGCCGGGCACGGCTACGCCTGCGTCCGCGTCGACATGCGCGGCGCCGGGAACTCCGAAGGCGTGCTTCTCGGCGAGTATCTCAAGCAGGAGCAGGACGACGCGCTGGAGGTGCTCGACTGGATCGCCCGACAGCCGTGGTCCACCGGCAAAGCGGGCATGATCGGGATTTCCTGGGGAGGCTTCAACGGCCTGCAGGTCGCTGCGCGGCGGCCCGAATCCCTGAAGGCCGTCGTTTCGATCTGCTCGACCGACGACAGATACGCGGACGACATCCATTTCATGGGCGGAGCGATGCTGTGCGACAACATTGCTTGGTCGACTTACATGTTCTCGCTGAACACCACGCCGCCCGATCCCCGCCTGCTCGGCGAAGCATGGAGGGACGTCTGGACCCGGCGGCTCAAGGAAAGCGGGCTGTGGCTGGAGCAATGGCTCGAGAATCTTCACCGGAACGACTTCTACAAGCACGGCTCCATCTGCGAGAACTACGGCGACGTGGAATGCGCGGTCTACGCGGTCGGCGGTTGGGCCGATGGCTACTCGAACGCCGTGTTCAGGCTGCTCTCTAGATTGAAGTCGCCCTGCAAAGGGCTCGTGGGGCCATGGGCGCACAAATACCCCCACTTCGCGAAGCCCGGACCCTCGATAGGATTCCTTCAGGAATGTCTTCGCTGGTGGGATCATTGGCTGAAAGGCACCGAGAACGGCATCATGGACGAACCCGTTCTGCGCGTCTGGATGGAGGATCCCACACCCCCGCGCACTCAGTGCGAACACCGCCCCGGACGCTGGGTTGCCGAAAGCACATGGCCTGCGCCCGGCATCGCCGACCGGACCTATCAGATGGAGGAGGCGAGGCTTTCGGAGTCCCGCGCCGGAGGGTCCGATCTCCGGATCTCTTCGCCGCTGACCACCGGGCAGGCCGGAGGGGCGTGGTGTCCGCACGGCGAAAGCCCCGACCAGGCGGCGGACCAACGGGTGGAAGCAGGCGGGTCTCTCAATTTCGACACGCCTGAGCTTTCGTCCGATCTCGAATGCCTCGGCGCGCCTATCGCTGAGCTCGAGCTCGCTTGCGACAAGCCGACGGGGCAGATCGCGGTCTGCTTGAACGAAATCCATCGGGACGGCAGCGTCTCGAGGATATCATTCGGCCTGCTCAATCTTGCGCACCGGAACAGCCACGAGCGGCCCGAGCCGGTCGTGCCGGACGCCTTCCAGAAAGTTGAGGTCAGGCTGAACGAGATTGCCCACCGGTTTGCGGCGGGCAGCCGGATTCGGGTTTCCGTTTCCACTTCCTATTGGCCGATCGCTTGGCCCTCGCCGGAGAAGGTGACGGCGACTTTGCGGACCTCCGGCTGCATTTTCCGTCTGCCGGAACGCAAGCCCGATGCTGGCGATTCCCGCCTGACGCCCTTCGACGAGCCGGAAGGCGCGCCGCCGCTCAGAAAGACCGTTCTGCGGGAACCGAAAGCATCCTGGACGATCGAGGCCGATATGGGAACCGGCCGTCTCGCAACCAGGTTGCAGGACGACGAAGGCATTGCGGTGTTCGACGATTACGACGGCTGGGCTGTCGAGTCGACGCACGACGAAACCTACTCCATCCATCCCGACGATCCAGATTCGGCGAGCTGCGACATCGTCTGGACGGAGAAATTCTCCCGCGGCGACTGGGAGGTCTCCTCACGAACGCGCGCGGCGGTTACATGCACCCGCACCCACTTCGTGGTGGAAGCCGATCTCGAAGCGTGGGAAGGGAGCGAGCCCGCCCACCAGCAGTCTTGGCGCAAATCGTTCGAGCGCAAGCTGGTATAGCTCTTGCTTCGCTGAATCGACAACGTGCGGCAATTTGAATAGGCGGTGCCCGCCACGAAGTCGCGAAGTTTCGAATGCCCGCCGGTCTGCACATCGCAAGGAACAGTTTTGTGGTCCTCGGGCGGGCCGGAATGGATTTGTACCCCGATCCCCCGGGCACAAGAATCGAAAACGCGACCCGTTATCTGGCGCATCTGGGAGGATCCTCCGCGAACATTGCGGTAGCGATCGCAAAGCTGGGCGGCCAGGCGTCGCTGGTCACTTCCGTTTCCAACGACGCCATCGGACGGTTCTGTTTGAACCAGCTTTCGGAATACGGAGTCGACGCGAGGCACGTGAAGGTCGTCGGGGGACGTGCCAGCAATCCGCTGGCGTTCGCGGAGAGTTGCTGGGAGGACTACAAAGCGGTCCTTTACCGGAACGGCGCTGCGGATCTGGAAGTCGAAGCGGAGGATGTCGACGCTGTCGATTACCAATCATTCGGCGCGCTGATCGCAACCGGAACCGTGTTCGCGTCCGAGCCGTCGCGGAGCTCGTCGTTCCGCGCGCTTGAACGTGCGGCCGCGGCTGGCCTGCCGGTCGTGTTCGATCTCGATTTCCGAAGCTATTCCTGGCCGAAGCCCGAAGCTGCGGCGGAGACCTATGCGCAGGTCTGCGGAATGTGCGATGCGGTTGTGGGAAACGATGAGGAATTCGACATTTTCGGCGGCGGGCCGCAGCGGGGGCTCAGCAAGGCCCGCGAACTGGCTGCGGAGGGAGTCAAGGCAGTCGTCCACAAGATGGGCGAGCGCGGCGCCGTCACCATCGCCGGGGGCGACGAATTCCGGACCGGCATCTTCGAGACCGAGCCGTTGAAGCCCGTCGGCGCAGGCGACGCCTTCATGGGCGGATTCGCGGTATCGCTTGCGGAAGGCCGGCCGATGCGGGAATGCGTGCTCCGGGGGTCGGCATGCGCTGCGATCGTTGTATCGCGCGTCGGATGCGCCCCGGCCTGCCCGGACGCACGTGAACTTGAGGAGTTCCTCGCCTCCCGGCAGGAATCCATCAGCCAGGAAAGCTGAGCGAGCAAAGGATGCATATCCCTCCGTACGACAACCGGAACGAACCTCTGGTTCCCGCGGGCGGCCCCGTGGTCCCGTTGAACTATTTCAACATCGTCAAGCTTTCCGAAGGCGAGGCGTTTTCCTACGAGGTGCCCGGGTTCGAAACCTGCATCGTGCCTGCCACAGGCACCGTGGACGTCTCGGCGTGCGGGAAGGAATTCCGGTCGCTGGGGAACCGAGGCACGGACGTCTGGGACGGCGAACCCGAAGGGGCGTACGTTTCCCGCGGCGGCGCAGCCGAATTCCGCTGCGTTTCGGAAAGCACGGAAGTGTTCGTCGCAGGCGCGAAGTGCGATGACCGGTTCGAGCCTTTCGCCGTCCGCGCCGACGATCTGGACATCGTCCAGTACGGCTCCGACGACACGAAGACCCACCGCAAAATCAAGCACATCCTGGGACAGAAGCAGCAAGGCCGGGTCGGGCGGCTGCTCGTGTCGGAACTGTTTACCGTCGGAACCGGCGGGTGGTCGGGCTTCCCGTCGCACAAGCACGACGACGACCGGCCCCCGGCCGAAACCCGCCACGACGAAACCTACAACTTCCGGTTCAAGCCGAATCGCGGCTCGGCGCTCCAGCTGCTCCAGAACGGCGATGAGGAGCCCGGCGAAGCCTTCCACGTCGTGGACGGCTCGACTTTCTGCATAGGCAAAGGATACCACCCCTGCGTCGTGCTTCCAGGATACGAGATGTACTACTTCACGATACTCGGCGGTTACAGCCAGCGCGGCCTGATTCAGCACTTCCAGCCCGCCCACGCGGATCAAGTGCACACAATTCCCGGAATCGCGGACATGATCGCGAAATTCAAATGACGATGGCGACGCTTGCGGAGGTGCTCCAGCCCGCTTTGGAGCGGCGGTACGCCGTCGGCGGGCTGGTCGTGCTGGGCTGGGAGGATGCGCGGGCCTTTGTGGACGCCGCCGAGGCCGCGCGCGCATCGGTCATCCTGCAGGCGGGGCCCGGCTGCCGCGCCCACACGCCGCTGCCGGTTCTCGCATCGATGTTCAGAAAGCTCGGCGAGGATGCGGATGTTCCTGTCGTGGCCCATCTGGACCACGGGTACGAGTTCGACGAGTGCCGCGAAGCCGTCGAGTGCGGATTCACGTCGGTGATGTTCGACGGCTCGCGCAGCCCGCTTGAGGAAAACATCGAGATGACGGCGCGGGTGGCCGAGCTCGCGCACTCCGCGGGCGTTTCCTGCGAAGGCGAAATCGGCTTCGTCGGCTACGACCAGGGCGAAGCCTCCGCGATGAGCGATCCCGCGGAGGCGGCGCGGTTCGCCAAGGAATCAGGCGTGGATGCGCTGGCGGTATCGGTCGGCAACGTGCATTTGCAGCAGACGAAAGCGGCGAAGATCGACATGGATGCGCTGAGGGCCATTGACGCCGTGACCGAAGTGCCGCTGGTCATTCACGGCGGGTCGGGAATCGCGTCGGAAACCCGCGCGCAGATCGCCCGCGGAACCTCGGTGTGCAAATTCAACATCGGCACCGAGCTGACCATGGCGTTCGGAAACGCTCTGCGCAGCGCGGTGGACAAGGACCGTAACCGGTTCAACAGGATCCAGCTGCTGCGCGAGGCGGAGGAAGCGCTGCGCGATGCCGCGCAGGAGGTCATCGAGTCGCTGCTGCCCTCTTCGCCCGCCGACGGGCATTGAGGGGCGGCACCAGCGACGAGGCCATCAGCCTGCCGCCGTTCCGGATGCGCGACCGCAGGTCCATGATCCCCAGCCCCGGCGCGTCGCGCTTGCGGCCGACAGCCTGACCCATGCGCCAACCCGTCAAGCCGGAACGCGATGTCGTGCTTATTGGCGGCGGCCACGCCCATGCCCTCTTGCTGCAGGCTTGGGGAATGAGGCCCCGCCAGGATGCGCGGCTGACCCTTATCGACCCGCATCCGAAAGCCCCCTACACAGGAATGCTTCCGGGGCACATCGCAGGCCACTACGCCCTCGGCGAGCTTGAGATCGATCTGTTTCGGCTCGCCCGTCACGCGCGTGCGAGGCTTGTTTCGGCCTCCGCAACCGGCATCGACCGCGGCGCCCGGAAAGTCATGATCGAGGGACGAACCGGCATCGGATACGACCTCATTTCGATCAATGTTGGATCCGTCTCGTCGCTAGCCGGGCTTCCCGGTTTCCGGGAGCACGCGAACCCGGCCAAGCCGCTCGGCGCTTTCGCCGACGCTTGGGACTTGTTCGTGGCCGGAGTCGCGAGCGGGCGATCTGCTCCGGAGGTTGCCGTGGTCGGTGGCGGCGTCGCCGGCGTCGAACTGGCGCTGGCGATGGATTGGCGCCTCCGGTCGGCATCGCCCGAGCCGAGGCGCATTGTGCTGATCGAGGCCGGAAGCGAACTGCTTCCGGAGCTCCGCGGCGGGACGCGGCGCAGGCTCGCCCGGCTTCTGCGGGAGCGCGGCATCGCCGTGATGCTTTCGGAATCGGCGGACGAGTTCCGTTCCGATGGCGTCATTCTGGGCTCCGGAATGAAGATCGGGTGCGGCTTTGCGGCTGTCGCCGCCGGTGCGGCTGCTCCGGGCTGGCTTCAGGAGACCGGTCTCAAGCTGCATGACGGCTTCGTATCGGTGGACCGGTTCCTGCGTTCACTGAGCGACGAATCGACTTACGCAGTCGGCGACTGCGCGCATTTCGGCGATGCGCCGCTGCCAAAGGCCGGCGTGTTCGCGGTTCGGCAGGCGCCGGTTCTATTCAGGAACCTGCGCGCGTCGCTGTCCGGAGAAGCCCGGAAGCCGTTCCGCCCGCAAAGGGATTTTCTGCGGCTGGTGTCAACGGGGGACGCGAGCGCGGTCGGGCAGAAGTTCGGCGTAGGCGCCGAAGGGCCGTGGATCTGGAGGTTCAAGGACCGGGTCGACCGACGCTTCATGCGCAGGCTGACGGAACTGCCGACGATGGGCGCCGCCGCTGGCAAAACGGACGGCGCCCCGCACGAGGAACATGCGCTGTGCGGTGGCTGCGGATCCAAGCTTGGCCGAAAGCCGCTCCTCGGCGCACTTCGGCGGCTTCCGGAACCTTCCCGACGCGATGTCCTGTTCGGCGGCGGCGACGATGCAGCGGCGATCAGATTCGAGAAGCAGGTCCAAGTGATTTCGACGGATCATCTCAGGCCGCTCACCGGCGATGTCTGGCTGCATGCGCGCATCGCCGCGCTGCATGCGCTCGGCGATGTCTGGGCGATGGGAGCGAAACCGCAGGCCGCGCTCGCGCATGTGGTTCTTCCGGAAATGCCCGACCGGATGCTGGAGTCGACCTTGGAAGAGATCATGGATGCCGCGGCATCCGCGTTCCGGGCGGAAGGCGCGGACGTAGTCGGCGGCCATACGAGCCTCGGCGCGGAGATGCTGATCGGGTTCACGGTGACCGGGATCGCGGGCGACCGAACGGTCCGAAAGGGCGGAGCGCGGCCCGGCGCCCGAATCATTGCGACGCGGGCCATCGGATCAGGGACGATTCTTGCAGGCGAGATGCGAGGAATTGCCGACGGCCGGGACGTCCTCGGCGCCTTGAGCGAAATGGCCCGCTCCTCGGGGAGCGCGGCCGGGATCCTTTCTTCCGCCGCCAGCGCCATGACCGATGTCAGCGGCTTCGGCTTTGCCGGGCATCTCATGGAGATGCTGGAGCAATCCGGCGTCTCCGCAAGGCTGGATTTGGATTCGGTGCGCGTTCTGAAAGGCGCGATGGAGCTCGCGGCGAAGGGCGTCCGTTCCGTGATCTGGCCTGCCAACCGCGGAGCCGCGGAGCGAATGTCCCTTCCGGCCGACCCGCGGGCCGATCTTCTGTTCGATCCGCAGACCGCAGGCGGGCTTCTTGCAACCGTGCCGATAAGCGATGCGGCAGCGGTGCTTGAACGCCTGCGAGGCGCAGGAGAGCCCGCTGCGGACATCGGCGAAATCATGCCGGGCGAGCCGTTCATCCGCGTCGAGCGCGGCGGGGCGCGCGCGGAACCGGATTCAGGCCGGTAAGCGCACGATCTTCTTGACGATGTCCGCGACGTCGCGGGCAGCGTTTTCGAGACCCTCTTCAGACAGGTCCTTCAGCTCCAGCCTTTGCGGGGACTGCAATCCGTCCGACCGATGCTTGCGGTAACGGGGATCGTAGTGGTGCTCCATCAGCTCGCCCGCGAGCGCGGCCAAGCTTCCGGACTCAGCAAGCCTCATCCATTCGGCCAAAGTCTCCCGGGAGTGGAACCGATCCAGCTGCGCCAGGCTCTCGCGCAGCCGCGAGCGGTCGCGTTCGAAGAATTTGAACCGGTCGGCCAAGTATCGGGCGCGCTCCGCGGCATCCGCAGCAAGCTCAATGCGCGGCGCGGCCAGCATAGCCTTCCAGAGCAGCGGCGGCACAATCCGGTCGCCTATCCGGCTGGATTCCGCTTCGACGATGACTGGACGCGACTCGTCCAGCGCCGCGATCTCCAGGACCAGCGCACTTTCGAACGCTTTCTGCGATGGCTGAGGACCTTCGCGGGCTCCGAAAAGGGAGCCGCTGTGGTTCGCGAGCCGCTCCAGGTCCAGAGTTTGGATTCCGTGCCGGTGAAGCATGCCAAGCATTTCGGTCTTGCCCGTTCCGGTATTGCCGTCGAGCAGCACGGCGGAGACGCCGAGTGTTCCTTCGTACAGGAAGTTCGAGACGAGTTTCCGATAGGTCCGGTAGCCTCCGGCAAGCGTGTCGACGCGCCAGCCCACTTTCGTAAGCACATCGGCCATTGCCGCCGAACGCATGCCTCCGCGCCAGCAATACACTAGCGGGTGGTATCCTCCGCCTTTGTCGGCGAAATGCGCCTCCAGATGGCTGGCGATGTTCCTTGCCACGAGCGCCGCGCCCGTCCGGCGGGCGCCGAACCGGCTCACCCTGACATACTCGGTTCCAACCCTTGCCCGCTCCTCGTCGTCGAGGACCGGCAGGCTGACGGCTCCGGGAAAATGATCCTCCGCGAATTCCGCGGGCGCTCGCACGTCGACGACTTCGTCGTACGGGTGCTCAAGCAGCTGGCGGATGGAGCGGGGCTCGAACTGCATGATGTTCCAATGGGGATCCCGTCAGCGCATTGGCGCTTCAATAAGATCGCGATTCCGTTTAGTCTCGGCGGGTTCGCACCGCGGATGCATGCGGATGACGGCCCCGTAGCTCAGCAGGATAGAGCGACCGCCTCCTAAGCGGTAGGCCACAGGTTCGAATCCTGTCGGGGCCGCCAATCCTTGCGGGAATCCAAAACCGCGACGGAACATTCCATACCCCTTAGCCCTCGGCGGCGGTTTCGCCGTTCCGGCGAAGGAAGGGCAACGCGGCGGCGTACGCTTTTCGCATCAGCGACGGCAGGCTTTCCAGATCGAACAACTCGCTGCGGATGAACATGCCATCAGGAACGCTCGCGCCGTCCGGCAGCCGGGCAACCTTCACTTCCATCCGCAAATCGAAATGCGTGAACACATGGCGCACTTCGTCGTCGAGACTGCGCCAGTCGGCGCTGCAGGGAGGTCCGCGCCGCCTTCCGTCCCAGCCGCTGCTCGGCCATCCGAGCGTTCCGCCAAGCAATCCGCCGTCCGGCCTGCGCTCCAGCAGCCATGCGCCGTCATCGCGCCTCGCAACATACGCGGTTCCCGTGCGGAGCGGCTTGCCTGTTCGACGGCGACGCTCGGGAATGCGGTCTTGGACGCCTTCCTGCCTCGCGAGGCAACTCGCTTCCCACGGGCACGAGTCGCAGCGCGGATTCCTCGGCCTGCAGACGGTCGCGCCTAGGTCCATGATGGCCTGGGCGTAGTCGCCGGGCCGCTCTCGCGGAGTCATGGCCATCGCGTGTTCCGAGACCAGTTTAGCGGTGGAGGCGGGCTCGCCTTGGATCAAGTGCATGCGCGCCATGACGCGCTTGACGTTGCCGTCCACGACCGCCGCCGGTTCGCCGAACGCGATCGCGCGAATGGCGGCGGCTGTGTACGACCCGATTCCCGGCAGCGATTCGAGCGCGGCTCGATCACGCGGAAACCGGCCTTCCATTTCAAAAGCGACGACGCGGGCGCATTCGAGAAGGCGCCGGGCCCGGGCGTAGTATCCCAACCCCGCCCACTCGGACATCACGCGATCATCGTCCGCCGAGGCAAGATCGCGGATCGTCGGCCAGAGCTTGATGAACCGCTCGAAATAGGGGCGGACGGTCGCCGCCACGGTCTGCTGCAGCATAATTTCGGAGAGCCAGACCCGGTAGGGATCGGGCATCGCGTCCGGGGCGCGGACGCGCCAAGGAAGCTCGCGCCCGTTCCGGTCGTACCAGCCAAGCAGGACGTCGCTCAGGGATTCTTCGCGCAACTGTGAAACTCCTGCGGGCAATCTTCGGCATGACATTCGGATATGAAACGCCTAGATTCCACCGCTGCCGGAATACAGAGTGCCTCCATGAAGCGCACGGGCTTGAAGACCGCCGTCCAAGAGAACGCCGACCGCCGACGCCGCGGGTTCGAGCGGGCGTCGATCATCCTGAAGGACATCCTGGGGCCGGAGGCGGCCAAGCGCGGATTCACGCTTACGCGCATATTGACGTGCTGGCGGGAGATTGCCGGGCCGTCAATCGCCGAAGCCGCGGTGCCGCTTTCCGTCACGTACGGAAGGGATTCCCATTGCGGAACCCTGAAGGTTCTGGTGCCCGGCGCCAGGGCGACGGAAATTGCCATGTCGGTTCCGGAAATCATCGAACGGGTCAACTCCGCGCACGGATTCCGCGCGATTTCGGATGTGCGCATCACCCAGGTCCGGGGCCGCCAGCGACCCAGGCCGGAACCCGCGGACGGACCGGCCCCGGCTGCCGAGCCGGACGAGGATTGCCTGGAAGCCGTCAGAAAGGCGGCGGCCGGGATCGAGGATTCCGCACTCCGCGGCGAGCTGGAAGCTCTGGGCCGCGGACTGCTGGCAAGAGGCCGCTAAACGCGAGGACGACGGGAACATGCTCACGAAACCCGGAATGAAGACCCGGCGGGCGGTGCTCGCGGGCCTTCCGCTGCTGCTGATTCCCTCTCTTGCGGGCCTGCCGTCCGTCGCGCAAGCGCAAGGGCAGCCATCGTACGTCGAGATGGAAATCGGCAATCCCGATGCCTCCGTCACGATATTCGAATACGCGTCCTTCACCTGCCCGCATTGCGCGTCGTTCCACACGCAGGTGTTCAAACGCCTCAAGCCCGAATTCATCGACAGCGGAACGGTGAGATACGTGTTCCGCGAAGTCTATTTCGACCGGTTCGGCCTTTGGGCGGGAATTCTGGCGCGGTGCGGCGGCGAAGACAAATACTTCGGCATCGTCGACATCCTGTTCGAGCGGCAGCAGAGCTGGTCGCGCCTCAGCGAGCCGTCGGCGGTGGCCACGCGGCTGGCCGAGATCGGGCGCGCCGCCGGAATCACGGACGAGGAAATCAGCGTCTGCTTCCAGGACCAGGCGAACGCTGAATTGCTGGTCCAGAAGTACAAGGAGTTCTCGGAGCAGGACAACATCACGTCGACTCCAAGCTTCGTCATCAACGGCAGGAACTACTCCAACATGGGATACGAGGAGTTCGTCGAAATTCTTGAGAACGAGCTGGGGAATTAAGCTCCGGTCCCGCCGGATTGCGGCACGCGCAGCCCGGCGGATTCAAGCGCCGCGTCGATCTCCGCCCACGAATCGAATTCCAGACGGACCGGAAGCGTTAGAACCTCCGAACGCCATCTGGCAGGCAGCCTTGCGGCATCCTTCTCGGTTGTGACGAGCTGAGCGGAATGCGCCCTCGCCTGCCTTTCCAGCCTGATCAGCAGGCGATCGGGCAGCGGCTGGTGATCGCTGAGCGGAACCGCCCTCGCGATCTCGGCGCCGAGCCCTCGGAGCGTGGCGAAGAACTTCTCCGGCCTGCCGATGCCGGCGAACGCGACCGCGCGCACCTCGCTCCAGTCAATGCCGACCGGCAGCGGCTTCAGCTGCGCATCCGCGGTCGGAATCCCGATCTTCCCGCCCCAAGCCTCGATGAACCGCGCCCGTTCGGAATGGGAGCCCACAAGCCCTACCAAATCGGCCCGGGCGAGTCCGTCCGCGATCCGTTCGCGCATGGGCCCTGCCGGCAAGACTCTGCCGTTCCCGAATCCGGCCGCGGCGTCCACCGCCAGCAGCGAAAAGTCCCGTGCGATTGACGGGTCCTGGTGGCCATCATCCAGCACAACGGCATCCGCTCCCGCTTCGACCGCAAGCTCCGCCGCCGCGGCGCGGTCGCGGGATACCCAAGTCGGCGCGAACGCGGCGAGGACGAGCGCCTCGTCGCCTACCCGCGATGCATGGTGGGCCCTGTGCTTCACCCGCAGCGGCCCGGTCTCCGTCCCGCCGTACCCGCGCGCGATTATGTGCGGCGCCATCCCCGCCTCGGCCAAGCGCTGCGCGATCGCGGCCGCCATTGGGGTCTTTCCTGCGCCGCCGACCACCAGATTGCCTACGCAGACAACCGGAACACCGGCCCGCCGCCATTTGCCGCTCCGAATTCTGCGCCTTGCGCCCCAAGCCCACAGGGCGGCCGCAGGCCCCAGAACCGCGGATTCGAACCCGGCAGGCTTGTCCCAGAACGCGGGCTGGCGCATCAGTTTTGCCCCGATCCCTGAGGCAGAAAGGAAAGCACCACTTCCGCCGCGCGCGCCGTCGCCCCATCGTCGCGGGAACAAACCTCGCCTGCCGCATGCGCGAACCGCGCCGCCGCTTCCGGATTCGCGAGCCGGACGACCGCATCCGCCAGACCCCCGGCGGAATCCACCTGGATCGCACCGCCCGCTTCCCCAAAGCGCTTGTAGATTTCCGCGAAGTTTCTCACGTGCGGGCCGTGGATGATCGCTGAATCAAGCGCGGCCGGCTCGTACGGGTTGTGGCCTCCGACATCGAACAGCGATCCTCCCATGAAGCTTGCGAACGCGAGGCGGAACCAGAGACCCAGCTCGCCCAGGGTATCAGCGATGTACGCGCTGTCCGAATCGCCTGGCAGCTTTCCGTCCGAACGCAGCGTCGCCGGAATTCCGGATTCCTTCAGCCGGTCTGCGGCCTGCTGACCGCGCTCAGGATGCCTCGGCGCCACGATCAGGAACAAGCCCCGCACGCGCTCCGCCGCCGAAGCGTGCGCCGCGGCCACAATCTCTTCCTCGCCGGGGTGCGTCGATGCCGCAAGCCAGACCCGGCGGCCGTCCAGCCGCCTGGCGAGCCGCGCGAGTTCTTCGTTGTCGCATGGCAGGGCGTCTGCACCGCCTTTGAGCGTGCCCGTGACTTCCATCCGCTCCTCGGTCAGCCCCAGGCTTACGAGGAAACCGGCCGTTTCCGCGTCCTGCACCAGCGCTTTGCGGAAGCGGCCGAGAAGCGCGCCCGAAACGCCCGGAAACCTCCGCCAACGCCTGTGCGAAGCGGCCGACATGCGCGCATTCACGTAGATCATGGGCACGCCCCGCGCATGGGTTTCGCATATGAGCGCAGGCCAAAGCTCGCTTTCGGTCCACACGCCGATAGCGGGGCGCCAGTGATCAAGGAACCGCCTGACGCCCCGGCGCAGGTCGTACGGGACGAATTGGTGCCTAGTCCGGGCGGGCAGTCTCGACCCGAGAACCTTGGATGAGGAAACCGTTCCGGTCGTCACGAGGAACTGAAGCTCAGCGCGGATCTCGCCGAGGGTTTTGACGAGCTTCAGGATCGAAAGCGCCTCGCCGACGCTCGCGGCGTGGAGCCACACCAAGGGACCGTCCGGTCTCGGCAGCGACGGCCTGCCGAATCGCTC
The DNA here is from genome assembly GCA_965203795.1 of Paracoccaceae bacterium. Classification (GTDB taxonomy): domain Bacteria; phylum Pseudomonadota; class Alphaproteobacteria; order Rhodobacterales; family Rhodobacteraceae; genus CBDBBY01. The sequence goes on from OZ241915.1 coordinate 3,260,933, forward strand.
GTTTGCGCGCGCCGGATCCTCCTTGCCGCGTTCGAGCCGCCTTCGGAGAACGCGCCGTCCCGCAGGATCGGCGATGCTCGAAAGGGCCAAGTAGGCCGCAAGCACCAGCGGGCCGCCCATTCCTGGCCAGCTCCGTTCAGGAATCCAGAACTTCGGTCCGGCTATCGCCCGCGCCCTCGTCCAGGAGCCGATGAAGCCGGGCGATGAAGTACCTCTTCAGAGCGTTGTCGACATTCCGTTGCGACACGTCTTTCCACGCGGTGTAGGCGCTTTCGTAATCCGAATAGAGCCCTACAACTTCGACTTCATCGATGTTCCGGAACCTGCTTTTCGCCGGGTCCAGCAGTTCGCCGCCGAACACCAGGTGCAGCCGCTTCTTCGCCATTTCGTTGCTCCCAAGGCCGGTCATCGGCGATTCCATCCTATTCGAATCGCCGCCGGACATCACGGCAGACGCGTTGCGGAAAGCGGAACAGGAACGATGGGACTCAGTTTCCCGCGATCATCATGCCTTCGGCGAGCAGGCTGGGAACTCTGAAGGAACGGAAAGGCTGCGGATCGTTCCCGGGAACCAAGGATTTGAGAATTTCCTTCAGGTTGCCTGCGATCGTCAGCTCGTTGACCGGGAAGGCGATCCTTCCTCCCTCGACCCAGAAGCCGGAGGCCCCGCGCGAGTAATCGCCGGTCGTCGGGTTGATCGTCGCGCCGATCAGGGAAGTGACGATCAGCCCCTCACCCATTTCCGACGCCAGCTCGTCGCGGGACTTTGCGCCTTCCGTCAATTCGACATTGGAAACTCCCGGGTGCGGCGGTCCGGACGTCCCTCTGACCGCATTGCCCGTGCTCTCGAGTCCGAGGCGCCTGCCGCTTGCGAGATCGAGAATCCAAGTCTGGAGAATCCCGTCGGCCACGATTTCCTTCGCTTCGGTCGGCAGCCCTTCGCCATCGAAGGGGCGGGATGCTTGCGATCTCCGGCGCAGCGGATCTTCGCGCAGCCCCATCCCCTTGGGAAGCACCTCCATGCCGAGCGCGTCCCGCAGCCAGCTGGACCCCCGCGCGATCGCTTCGCCATTGATCGCGGAAAGCAGATGGCCGACCAGGCTCGCCGAAACGCGTCGATCAAAAAGCACGGGGAACGCGCCGGTCCGAGGCTTCCGCGCGCCTGCGCGCTCCGCCGCGCGCTCGCCCGCCGTCCTGCCGATCTCCTCGAAACTCGACATGTCGGACGCGAAGATCCGTTGCTCGCCGTAATGGTCCGTTTCCATTCCAAGGCCTTCGCCGGAAATCGCCGCGCATCCGGCGAAGCGGTAGTTCCGTCCGTATCCGCCGCTGAATCCGTTGCTGGCCTGCAAATGGGCGCGCACCCTGCCGCATCCGGCCGATGCGGATTCGACCTTGGACACGCCGTCGACCGCCAGCGCAGCCGCCTCAATGCGCAGCGCGCACTCCTCCAGCTCCCCGGGCGGCGGTTCCGGAGTCGGATCGAACAACTCCAGTTCGGCGGCGCCGGTCTTCGCCGCAAGCTGCTCCGGCCGCGCCAGACCGACGTTCGGATCGGGCTCGGATTCCCGCGCCATTTCGACGGCGCGGCCCGCCATGCCCTCCAGCGCCGCGCGCCTTGCATCGGACCCCGAAACGCAAGCTTGGCGCGGTCCGACCAACACCCGCAATCCGACTTCGGTCCCTTCCGACCGTTCGGCGTGCTCCAGCGCGCCGTTCAGCACGCTGACGGAGACCGACTGCTCGTCCATCGCAAGCGCATCCGCTGCATCCGCTCCGCGCCTCAACGCCTCTTCGACAAGGATCGCCGTTCTGTTCGAGAGCTCTTCCGACATTGCGTGCCCTTCGCCCGCTTATCCGCCTGACGGCCGTGCTGCGCAGTGCGCAGCTTGGCGGCCACCTGATCCGGGCCATCTATATCGTCATGCGTCGAAATCAATCGGCGCGGGGTTCCGATTACACCGGGCGGAACCGCCGAAACGCGCAAACGATCCAGAGTCCGGCGACACTGGAACCGGAATCAATTGGGCAGCGGCCGCCCGTTAAGCAGCGGCGGCAAACCGGGCCTGGCCTCGAACCGGAAAAGCAGGCTGTCGCGCTCGCCGGGAATCCGTTGCCCGTAGGTGCCCAAGAGCGTACTCGCGATCGCGGCCTCTTCCCGGCTCAGGGCACCTGCGCTGCTCAACTTGCTCAGCAATGAAAGCACCCCGTCGGCCCGGACATCCACGTAGAGCGCTTGGAATTCCGGGTCCTCATCGGAATCGTAATCGACACTCATACGAATTTCGCCGGAAGCGGTCAGGCTCGCTCCAGCCCAACTCAAGACAATCTCCTGTATGTCGATGCGATGCACGCCGCTGCGCGGCGTTGCCCGCGACCCGGACTGCATCAAGTCTCCGGGGATCGTGAGGCTCACGTCCGAGCGAAGCGATGCGGGGTCCTGCGGCAGACGACGCACAACGTCCGATGCGCGTCGGGTCGCCTCGTCGAAGAAGATGCCGTCAACGTCCGACCTGAGCGTGCTGACAAGCCGGGATCCGTTTCGCGCGGGGCGGGAGTCCAAGGCGTACTTGCTTGATGCCACGGTGACACCGCCAAGCCCGGCCACCGTGACCGCTTGCTCCCTCTCATTCCACGCGGCCGAAACTTCCCATGGGGCATCCATCCTCAGCGACAGTTCGCTCCCAGCGGAACTGTACCGCAGCATGTCTCGGGACTGGACGGACTGCCACGCGGCAACGGGTCCGAATCCGGCGGATAGCTCCATCGACTGCAGGCCTTCGTCTCCGGGCCTGCGGTCTTCCGCCAGCTGAATCGTGGCGTCCCATTCCGCCCCGTCGACAAGGACCCCGAACACAGTTCCGTTCGCCAGGTCGGACTCGTTGATGCCGAACCGCGCAAAACTGCCCGACGTCGTCACCGGCGCAGACGAATCGGCGTCCGGCAACGTCATGCGAAATTCCAAGCCTCCGATGTCGTTTTCGAAGCGTTGCGTCGCACCGGACCCGATCGCGGCGATTTTGTCCGCCGCGATGACGATCTCCCAGATTCCGCCCTCGCGCCGCAGGACCGATTCAAGTCCTGAGGTCGAGATTCGGTCGAACGCTCCTGAGGCTAATGATTCCGCTCCGTCGACCGGTATCGACTCCGGAACCGAAATCGCCACGGATCCGTCCGGCCGCTCTGAGAACCTGATCCATGCCGGCTCCAATTCCGTCCCGAACGGCTCGTCGGCCTCGCCGATCCGAACTGACTGAAGCGAAAGCGTTCCTTCGCCTTGGACAGTCGAACTTGATTCTACCTCGTATCCGGCCGCCGCGGCCGCGGACACGAAAGCCGCCGCCGCTTCGGCCGCGGTAAGCTCCGCGAGGGCCGGGGTGCCGACGGCGGCCACGCAAGCCCCGGCGACAACGCAACATCTCTTCTTCGTACGACTCCGGCTCATATCGCTGTTCCGTGCCATGCCATCCAGTGGCAACGCTACCACAACACTTCGGAATCCCGGAAATCCTGATTTCGTGCCGCATCCGTGAAGGCGTTCCTCCTGCAGCCATGCGCCCTTCGCATCCAGACGAGAACGCGACATCGATGCAATACCGTGTCTCCTGCATTAGGGCCGATTACCGCTTGATTGTTTCGACGACGGGAGCGAAGCAAAGAAACGTATTCCGTCGAGCGGTTCCAACCTTAGGAAGATGGGCTACAGCTCTTGAACCCGCGGCATGGTCCCCACCGGGAATGATCACCGGAGGATGACATGCTGCGCGAAGATCTGAAGGAACTCGGGATGAGCGCTGCAGAGCTGTCTCGGCGGGTTGAAGTTTCTGCGAACTGCATCACCGAGATCGTCAACGGTCGTCGCGCCGCTACCGCCAACACAGCGCTGCGCTCGAAGTGTTTTTTCGGGATGTTTGTTGAGTTTTGGCTCAATCGTCAGAAACTCTACAAACTGCGGCTTGCGCGGCGGAAGAACGGTGCGGAGATCGCGAGTCTGTCTTCGTTGGAAAACGGCTATCGGCTGTGCGCTTCAAGTTGAGGCACCCCTTTTTACTGGGGCATAAACTGTATCCGGCAGCAGACGTCTCGACGTATCGAGTGCGCAGCAAGGCCTGATCGAGCGCAACAATCCAAAACGCGGCCCGCTCCAAGCCGACCGCACCGCCCTATCGGGTCGAAAGCACTCTCTTGTAGGCGGGGCGATCACGCACCTGCTCAAGATAGGTCGCAATCTTTTGTTCCCGGAACTCGAATTTCGCCACCTCGGCCCAAAGCGCGCAATGGCCGAGAATTATGTCAGGCACTGTGAACGCAGCGCCCATCAAGTAGGGGCCGTCGCCCATTCTCGCTGCCAGAAGCTTCGACGAGCGTTCGAATTCCCAGCGCAGAGTCGGCTTGAGGTCAGGGATCCGCTTCTCCTTCGGCAGAACGAAGCTGTGACGCGCGGCCGCCCACAGGCACGCGTCGAACTCGTCCAGGAGCAGGTTCGTCCAGCCGTCCTGCCGCGCCCGTTCCAGCGTGCCGGGCTTTTGGGTGAACCGCCCCCGGCTGTCCGCCAAGTACTGGATGATTGCGGTGCTGTCGAAAACAGCCTCGCCTTCCTCGACCAGCGACGGAATCTTGCCCGAAACATTCCAAGCCAGTGCGTCCGGTGAATGCGGGCCCGCTTGAACGTGTTCGTACGGCTCTCCGATTTCTTCGAGCATCCACTTTACCCTGAACGCGCGGCTCCGGGTGTCGCCGATCAGTTGCAGTTTGCTCATGTCCGCTTCAGCGCAATTCGCATCATTGCCCTTTCCACTGCCGCCAGCGCAGGGACGGGCACTTCCGAACGGAGGGCGCTGTCCGTATCGTAGAGTTCAAGCAGGGCGTGTTCCGCCCCGAGCTTTCCCCAGCGGTGCGCATGCCGCAGCATGATCTCCCGTCTTGGCCCGAGCGCGGGCGGCCTGAGTCGGCCAAGCCCCGCCTGCGGTCCGCCGGGGTCGCTCGCGACCAGATAGATGTTCCGAAACGTCCTCTGCGCTGCAATGCACATTGTGACCGGATTGAACCCCTGTTCCGACAGATGGCGTATCGCCGGACCCACATCGGCCGACCGCTGGTCCGCGACGGCCTGAATCAATTCGTCGAGCGCGATCTCGGAAGAGCCCGGGGCGCACGCCTCCACGTCTTCCGGGAGGAGCTCCGCATCGCCATCACTGCTCTTGTAGATGGCGATCTTTTCCAGAAGCAGCCGGAACGCCTGCGGCGACATCGACCTACCCAAGGCTTGCAGATCGGACATTGCCGCACGCGACGTTCGGGCGATGCCCGCGGCGGCGATTTCCTGGCTGATGTCCTGTTGCGACGGGGGATTCGGGTAGACCGCCAAGGAGTAGGCGTTGCGGTGCCCCTCGAACAGCTTGCGCAGCTTGGACGCTGGACGAAGCGTGCCCGCTGTCAGAATCAGCGGCGCGTCGCCCTCCTCCCGCTCTTCCATTGCGGCGCTGACGGCCGCAGCGATCGCATCCGACGCGCCCTCGACGACGACGACGCGCTGCCCGCCGAAGAAGCTTTGGGATTTCAATGCGACGTGGAGACTGTCGGGATGTCGGCGCACTTCGTCGGATTCAATTCTGACCAGACGCATTTCGTCCTTGCCGTCAGGCCCTACCAGTGCGAGCGCAGCCTTCTCCTTGAGATCCGCGATGCGAAGCGGGTCGCCTCCGTAGATCAGCAGTCCGGATTTCGACGGATCCGGCGATCGGCAGTAAGCCGCGGCATCCCTCGGCGGCAGCTTCAATTCGCCCAGCCCGCCCGCGCGTGCAGAATGCGGGTGACAATTCTTTCGGCCAGCTGCTCGGTTACCCTGTCCCGCGCGCTGGTCCTCGCTGCAAGAAGGGAAGCCGTCCGATGCGACGTGCTCCAGGAGGTCCAACTGGACACTTCGCCCGATTCCAGCACGCGGCCGGTTTCGTTGCTTGTGATTTCGAACGAGGCCGTTCCGTTCAATGTCTGCCTTCCCTCTCCGTCCGGTCCCGGCGCGGCGGATTCCCGGGTTTCGAATTCCAGCGTCACTGAAAGCTCGTACGGCGGACCGGCCGCCGGTTCGCCCAGCCTGTCTCGAAGGAAGCCTTCAAGCAGGAAGCCCTCGCGTCTTCCTTCGACTGCAATCCCGAACTGGCCATTCGGGTCCCCGACATCTCCGCCACCGCCTTTCAGCGCAGGCCGGAACCCGCAGGCGCCTGCGCATGCGGCGAGGGCCAGAAACGAACGCCGATCAGGTGACCACATTAACGATCCTGTCCGGAACCACGACGATCTTTCTGGCGGTCGCGCCCGCCAAGGTCCGACGCACGGCCGCATCGTCAAGCACGCGCCGCTCGATTTCCCCGCGTTCCGTCCCGCGGGCCACGACGAGTTCGGATCTCCTCTTGCCATTGACCTGAATCGGCATGACGACTGAATCCTCGAAGAGTTTCACGGGGTCCGCGACCGGCCAGTCCATCGCCGCCACTAGTCCGTTGTTGCCGAGGCGGGTCCAGACCTCCTCCGCGAGATGCGGCGTCATCGGCGACATCAGCTGCGCCAGCATCCCTAGCGCTTCGGCCTTCGGACCCGCGCCTGCCGACGACCTGGCGATTGCGTTCGTGAATTCGTAAAGGCTCGCCACGGACTTGTTGAAGGCGAACCCGTCGATCCCGCGGGTCACGCGATCAATGGTTCGGTGAACGGCGCGCGCAAGCTTCTCGTCCTCGTCGGCATCGCCGCGCTCGCCGCTCCCGGCCGCTTCGGAAGCCAGCCGAAGCACGCGCTGCAAATGCTTGTTGGCCGCCTCGACCCCTGTCGTGGTCCATTCGATGTCCCTGTCCGGCGGCGAGTCCGAGATGATGTACCATCGCGCCGTGTCCGCGCCGTACTGCGCGATTAGGTCCTCGGGATTGATGACGTTCTTCTTGGATTTCGCCATTTTCGCCGACCGGATGATTTCGACCGGCTCGCCGGTGCGCTTCAAGGTCGCACCCTTGGCGTCGAACTCGACGTCGGCAGGGAAATGGTAGACGGGCCTCCCAGACTCGTCCCGTGTCAAATAGATTTCGTGGGTCACCATGCCCTGCGTGAACAGAGCGTCGAACGGCTCAATCGCTTTCTCCGGCAGGTGGCCGGTCACGTGCATGGCGCGCGCGAAGAAGCGCGAGTACAGCAGGTGCAGGATGGCATGCTCGATTCCGCCGATGTACTGGTCGACGTTCATCCAATAATCCGCCTCCTCCCGAACCGTCGGCGCATTTGCCCGAGGCGCGGTGAACCGGACGAAATACCAGGAGCTGTCCACGAACGTGTCCATCGTGTCCGTTTCCCGCAAGGCCGTCCGGCCGCAGGCGGGACACGAGCAGCGGCGCCACTCGCTGTTCCGCTGCAGCGGATTCCCGGGAACGCTGAAATCCGCCTCTTCGGGCAGCACGACCGGCAGGTTCTCCTTTTTTTCGGGAACGGTGCCGCAATCCTCGCAGTGCACGACCGGGATCGGACAGCCCCAATACCGCTGCCTGCTTATTCCCCAGTCGCGAAGACGGTATTTCGTCGTTCCGCGGCCGATTCCGGCCGCTTCGCAGCTGGCGATCGCAGAGGCAACCGCCTCCTCGCTAGTCTGGATTTCGCCCCCTGCCACAGGGCGGATGTAGCGGACCGGCTCTTCCTTCGGCGGAATGAAGGCCACATCCGCCACCGGCGATCCGTTTTCGACCGCTTCGAACACATCAATGACGTCCAAGCCGTATTTGCGCGCGAATTCGAGGTCGCGGTGATCGTGCGCGGGACAGCCGAAGATCGCTCCCGTTCCGTAATCCATGAGGATGAAATTGCCGATCCAGACCGGCAGTTCCTTGCCCTTTTCAAGTGGGTGCCGAACCTTCACTCCGGTGTCGATGCCGCTTCTTTCGGTGGTTTCGAGATCGGCTTCCGATATGCCCGCCGACGAGCACTCGGCCACGAACTCGGCGATCCGGCCGTCCTTCTCGGCAAGCGCCTTGGCGAGCGGATGATCCGGGGAAACCGCGGCGAAGGTCGCGCCCATCAGTGTGTCCGGCCGGGTCGTGTAGACACTCAGCTCTTCATGCCCTGAAGGCGCGCCTACCGTCTCGAATTCAAACTCCAGCCCGCGCGACTTGCCGATCCAGTTTCGCTGCATGAGCCGAACCTTTTCCGGCCAGCCCTCCAGACCGTCGATGGCTTCCAGCAGCTCCTCGGAAAACTCGCTGATTCTGAAGAACCACTGGGTCAGGGTCTTCCGTTCGACCGGCGCGTTAGATCTCCATCCTTTGCCGTCGATGACTTGCTCGTTCGCCAGCACGGTCTGGTCCACCGGATCCCAATTAACGATCGCGTTCTTCCGGCAGACCAGTCCCGCTTCAAGCATGTCGAGGAACATCGCCTGCTGCTGACCGTAGTACTCCGGATCGCAAGTCGCGAGCTCGCGGTCCCAGTCTATCGAAAGGCCCAGCAGCTTGAGCTGGGTCCTCATGTCCGCGATGTTCCGCCGCGTCCAGACGCCCGGATGGGTGTTGTTGTCCATCGCGGCGTTTTCGGCAGGCATTCCGAATGCGTCCCAGCCCATGGGATGGAGGACGTTGAAGCCCCTTGCCATCCGGTAGCGCGCAATCACGTCTCCCATCGTGTAGTTCCGGACATGACCCATGTGGATTTTGCCGGACGGGTAGGGGAACATCTCCAGTACATAGTACTTGGGCTTGGTTTCGTCGCGGGAATTCCTGAATATGCCCGCATCGTCCCAGGCCTTGCGCCAGCGCTGCTCCATTTCGCTAAAGCTGAATTCGGACATTGCGCTCACCTGCGAATGATTCCTGCTGCGTCCCCGGCCGAAGGCGCGGCGTCAAAGCTTGGAATCCGAGTTCCTGAGCTGGCGGGCTCTGGTCAGGATGGCATCCTCGATCGCCTCAACTGTGTCGGCGTCGGCCGGGCCCGACCTCGTATAGAGAGCGACGTTCAGGGATCGTGCATCCAGCGCGGGATCCCTGATGAGAACCGTAGCGCGGTAATCCGCCCGGCCGCCGGGCGGGCGGCCCCATCCGGTCGAAATGACTCCCGTAAAGGGATCGACCGTATCCAACGGAAGGAAATCCAGAACGTCGAGTGAAGCGTTCCAGATGTAGCGGTTGACTTGGAAGGCCACGTCGGGATTGCCGCTTTGGTCGAAGAGCTCCCAGACCGTCGATCCTTCCTCCTCGGCCGGTGCGGAATTCCTGTCCGAACTGCTGGCGCCGTCTCCCGATCCCGTGCACGCGGAAAGCGCCAGTGCGGCTGCCGCGGAAAGCGCCGCGCCAAGCAAGCGGTAAACAGCCATATCGCGCTCCCCATCGGCGGATGCCTGCAAAGTAGCGGCAACGCCCAATCAAGGCAAGAAAGGGCGCATCAGCCGGGATGACGGCAAGACGCCAAACAGGCGCATCAGCCGACTGCTGAAGGTGAGCCTTGCGCGGCAGGAAATCCGGGAATTCCGCGTTTTCCGCAAGAAGCGTACGTGCGGCGGCAGTCGGCGATGGATGCCGGGCCTGAGCCAGCTGCCGCTTCCACGAACCTGCGATTTGTGCGAGTCTGGCCGGACCCCGAAACGCCCCGGAATCGCGAGCTCATGTCACTCTCGGAAATTCGAAGCCGCATGAGCAGGGCGGAAGCCGACGCGGGCCGCGAGCCGGGTTCGACCCGGCTGATCGCAGTGACCAAGATGCAGCCTGAGGAGCGCATACGTGCGGCGCTCGATCAAGGCCAGCTCACATTTGGCGAAAACCGCGTGCAGGAGGCCGCTGCCCGATGGCCCCAGCTCAGGGAGCGCCATCCGGGAATCGAGCTGCACCTGTTGGGGCCGCTGCAGTCGAACAAGGCCCGCCAGGCAATCCGGCTTTTCGACGCCATCCACTCGGTGGACAGGATCAGAATTGCAGAAAGAATTGCGGGATTGGCGCAAGAGGCCGGCGAGTGCCCGGAACTCTTCGTCCAGGTGAACACAGGCGAGGAACCCCAGAAATCGGGGATCCCGCCTGCGGAGACGGACGGCTTCGTCAAGCGTGCTCGCGACCTCGACCTGCCGGTCAGGGGACTGATGTGCATTCCTCCTCAGGAGGATGAACCGGCGCTTCATTTTGCGCTTCTTGTGAAAATAGCCACACGCAACGGTCTGGAAGGGCTGAGCATGGGCATGAGCGCGGACTTCGAAACCGCGATAAGTCTCGGCGCGACCCACATCCGGGTCGGAACGGCCGTGTTCGGCCAGAGGCCGCACGGCCGCTGAAATGAATGGCGGAACTGAACATGCGATTGGCCAGCGCGCAGTTTTGAGGATGCGGAGCGGCAGGCGCGCGCCGCCGAACACGGGCAGCCATGCCGCAACTTGATCAGGACTTGGGACCCGGAACCGCAGTCCCTGAAATCGGCATCGCAACGGCGGTGCCTTTGCCGCTCGTGCCGCCGTCGACCGCGGCCGATGGCGGTGGCGGCGCAAACTCTGACCGTGTGGCAGGTTCCGGCGGCCAACCGGCAGGAACCGACTTCATCGAAGACGTAAGATCCTTCAGCCGAAACGGGCGACGGACCGAATGCTTCGTTGGCAGCGGAATCCCGTACTTCATCAACGAGTTCTGGACGCGAGCCCAACGCCAATCCCATCCGCTCCATGAGATCTCCTACCGGGCGTGCTTCAAGGCGCAACTGCCCGAATTCTTCATCTCGCGCCTGACCGAACCGGGAGACTGGGTCCACGATCCGTTCATGGGGCGCGGAACGACGCCTCTGCAGGCAGCCTTGATGGGGCGAAGGGCCTGCGGGAACGACATCAACCCTATCTCGCGGATGCTGGTGCGCCCGCGCCTCAAGCCAATCCGCATCCGGGAGATCGCTTCAGCGCTGGATCGGATCGAGTATTCGACAGGCAAGGCCGAGCCGGAGCACTTGTTCGCATTCTACCATCCCGAGACGCTCGCCGACCTGAACAGCCTTCGGAGCTGGATCGACACTGTTGAAGCGGGGAGTGCATCCGCACCTCTCGGGAAGGTCGCCGACTGGATTCGAATGGTTGCGTTGAACAGGCTTTCCGGCCATTCGAAAGGGTTCTTCTCGGGCCGCTCGATGCCGCCCAACCAAGCGGTGTCTCTGGCGTCGCAGCGGCGGATCAACGAGCGGCTCGGCACCTCGCCGCCTCGGAGGGACGTTCCGGCCGTCGTATTGAAGAAATCGGCATCCCTCCTTCGCAAGGGTTCGATTGAACGCCGCGCCGATCATCGGCTGTTCTGCGGGGAGGCCGATTCAACGCCGGAGATCCCGGATGGAAGCGTTCGGCTGGTGGTCACCTCCCCGCCGTTCCTTGATGTCGTCGATTACGCGACCGACAACTGGCTTCGTTGCTGGTTTGCGGGAATCGACGCATCGAAGCTCGCAATATCCCGGCACCAGTCGGCGAAATCCTGGACTGCCATGGTGCGGGGGGTGCTGCGGGAGCAGGCCAGAATTCTGGCGCAGGGCGGGCACGTGGCGTTCGAGGTCGGCGAAGTGCGGAAGAAAGCAGTCCTGCTGGAGAGAATGGTCTGGGAAGCGGCCGAAGGGCTGCCGTTCGAGCGTCTGGGGGTGCTCGTGAATGATCAGAAATTCACCAAAACCGCCAATTGCTGGGGCGTCGCGAACAATTCGAAGGGCACCAACACGAACAGAATCGTCGTGCTTCGGCGAACCTAGCCGGGTCCGCGGATGGCGGCGCATGCCGCTCCGGATTCCGGTTCGCATGGCGGAAAGGAACAATACATGGATCTCGGAATCGCGGGCCGAACGGCACTGCTTTGCGCATCTTCGGGCGGGCTGGGCCTTGCATGCGCGAGAGCACTAGCCTTCGAGGGCGTGAAACTGGTGGTCAACGGCCGGAATCCGGAAAAGCTGAAGCGAGCTGCCGACGAGCTGTCGGCGGCCGCATCGGCAACGGTGGAATCCGTTGCCGCTGACGTGTCCACTGAGGCGGGCAGAGCAGCTTTGCTGGAGCGCTGCCCCGGTCCGGACATCCTTCTGAATAACAACAGCGGCCCGAAACCGTTGATGTTCCTTGAAACCGATCCAGACGACTGGCTGCGGACGCTCGAGAGCAATATGCTTGCGCCGCTCTTGCTGATCCGCGCAGTCCTGCCGGGCATGATCGAGCGACGCTTCGGCCGCATCGTGAACATTACCTCGGCCATGGTCACGACCCCGCGCCCGCACCAGACGATGTCAGCCGGGGCCAGGGCGGGGCTGACTGCATCGTTGAAGGCGCTTTCGCTCGATGTCGCAAAGCACAACGTGACTATCAACAACATGCTGCCCGAGAGATTTGACACGGGTCGCCAGCACGATCTCGCGAAAGCTGCGATGGCGCGGCACGGAATCTCCTACGAGGAGGCGCGGCAGCAGCAGGTCAAATCGATCGCCGCAGGAAGGCTGGGAAAGCCCGAGGAGTTCGGAGCTGCGTTCGCGTTTCTGTGCAGCACCCGCTCCGGATACATCTCCGGGCAGAACCTGCACTTGGACGGCGGTTCCTATCCGGCTCTCGTCTGATAGAGAGCATCCGCCAACGGTTCGCAGGTCGGCACGGCATCCGCTAAACGCCAGAATCTCACTGCGGCCAAGAAACAGGAGGCCGCAAGGTTGACGGCAACGGAACAAGTCGCTCTGGACACCCTGTTCGGGAGCGCAAGAACCCACAAGGCTTTTGATGACCGGGTGCCCAGCGACGATGTGCTGAGGCGCGTATATGACCTCGCAAAGCTCGCGCCCACTTCGTTCAACCTTTGCCCGATGCGCATTGTGTTCGTGCGTTCAGCCGAGGCGAAGGCGAAGCTGGAACAGGTGCTTGCTCCCGGAAACATCAAGCAGACTCGATCAGCGCCCGTTTGCGCAATCATCGCCTACGACATGAAGTTCCACGAGGAGGGCCCCACCTTGGCCCCGCACGCGGACTTTTCCGGTCTCGCGAAACTGCCTGAGGCGGCCATCGAGAAGATGGCTTTGCGGAACGGCTCCATTCAGGCGGGCTACCTGATCGCCGCAGCGCGGGCATGCGGGCTTGATTGCGGGCCGATGTCCGGGTTCGACCAGAAGAAGGCCGACGAGCTCTTCCTTGGAGGAACGACTTGGAAATCGAATTTCCTGATGAACCTCGGCTACGGCACCGGAGTCGGCATGCGCCCTAGGTCGCCGAGACTCTCGTTCGATGACGCCTGCCGAATCGAATGATCAGGCTGAGTTGCGTGCAATAGACGCTTGGCGAAGTTCTACAGAGCCGGACTTAGGCGGCCAACACCAACAACAGACTATTGGCTTCGCGCTTTGGTTGACTTGATGCGCTAGAGCAAATCCGACTTAAAGAGAATCAGTTAAAATTCAACGGGTTACGTTTCTGGCTTTTGTTTGTTTGGGGGAGGGTCAACAGCCCCACGCAAGATATGATGCAACCTAAACCGGACGCGCTCTAGCGGGCATGTCCTTTCGGCCGGTTTGCGGATTCGATTTGATAGATTTAGGCTACATGTCAGCGCTGTTTCGGCCTCAGCGAGTACAAGCGGATGCAGCTCGATTGTAGAGTCGGCACAACCGGTCCACATCGCAGATTACTTTGCAAGCATGATCGCCGCTCTGGCGCAAGTCATTCCGATCATGCGGATCTTCAGCCTCTGTTGGCCTTCCCGGGCCTTTTCCCCACGGGACGACCGCGTGACTGATGCGCCGCCTCGTCATGCCGATCAAGCACAGCTGACAATCGCACCCCAATCCGCGCGCGCAGATTGGCCGGAAGATCCCACACCGCCGTGCAGCTCATCGCAACGCATCCGAACCGTTGCCACCGTTATCGCGCCGCAAACGACCGAATGCCTTCATCAGACGTGCCCTGAAAAAAACCCAACCGGATGAGTTCCCCGGTCTGCAAACGACTGGTCAGATGAACCCCGCGACAAATCAACAACAGCCGCAAACCGAGGCAAATGCCCCCGCAATCGAGAAGTGCGTCGACTCGGTTACTACACGCCCATCCATTGAACCCCCTGCAAAAACTTGACTAACGCCTTACAAGCGTCCGACTCGCCGAACTTGACGTCAGGAATCCCGTTATCATCGCTGATCACAGAATAAATTGAATCGCCGGGAAAATCAAATTGTCCGACAGACGAAATTATTGCCTTCTGTCTGTTCGTTCGAGTTTGAGACACCTTATCCGATTCTTGTCTATTCTGATCAACAAATTCACATGCAGCCTCAAATCGTTCCGGCCAAGTCGATATAACAATAGGCACCATATGATCCTCAAGACCTCCCTTCCCATCGCTGCCGCTACAAATAAACGCTCCAACCGGAAATTTGGGCGTTTTCATCCACTTCATCCACCGCGCATGCGTAGGGATTGAAAACCCGCCAAAAAATTCGCCATACCGTCCGCAAAAATCTTCCAATGTAGTCGCCTCGCCGCGGTCATTGGCATCCAACAAAAACGCTATCGCGGACTCAGTAACATCCAAACCACGAAAACGGGACGCTAAAGAAACCCGTCGCAACAAATCAAGGATCGCGCCGTGTTGGTCCCGCCCGCCTGAGTTCACCACTAGGTAAATCACATCTCGTTCATAGTCCCAAATTGCATCATCAAACTGCGGCGGCGACAGAAACGTCGCGCGTTGAAGCCTTTGCTCATCTTCAGGAACTTTAATTCCAAAGGACTTCTTAATATGTTCAACTATCACTCCATCCGATGAACTATTGCGCAAACCGCCAAACGGAGACGGAAGATGTCGGATTTCGTCATTAAATCGCCGACATTCAGAAATTGAAATCAAGCTTCTGCAAACGAACGCAACGTCGCTGCGTCCCTCACAAATTACCAAAACAGCTCTCACTACAACCCCCGCAAGTCCAAATCCAATGCTTCGTGGAATCCTTGAAGCTCGGAACCCTCAAAACGTTGCACGGCGGCCCCCCTCTCCGTTGACGAAAGAACAAATGCCGCAATGTCCTTGATCCGATTGTGGCCATCAACAAACGCGTCAAGAGCTTCCTTGCTATGTGTAGTCAAAAAGATCTGCACATTAAGCTTTTCAGCTAGTTGTTGGACAAGCTGCGCAAACGGAACCAAAAGGTCCCGATGAATTGCGTTTTCAAATTCATCAATCAACAGGATACCGCCTTGGACGCTTGCGACCAGCAAGCAAATTTCGAAAATCCTACGAGTGCCATCACCAAATGTCGAAAGATCCGGTGCCGGGGTGAGTGCCGAGTGACTTACGATGAACCGATTATGCTTGCCCGCCAACTCAATGTTTTCGATTTTGTCGTCAACTCGTTTTGAAATAAAATCGATGACATCCGATTTAGTTCCCGCCTCCAGTGCCGCCTCGTTCGCTTCCGAAAGCGCATCAGTACGACTTACCCAAAACGGACTCGTGAATGCCGCACGACATAGCCAACGCCGGTCAGTATAATTCACCCGTCTAGGCAAATTCGAGTAAAGCGTCACATCTGTATGTTGGCGTTGATCAGCATAATTCGATTCAAAAACCAACTTTGCAAGAAAATTTGAATGATTAGCAACTTCCGTATCCAAATCAAACGTGCGTCGAATTTCAAGATTTGTTGCGTTATTGTTGTTCGAAACTTTGTCAAAATTGCCTTCAATCCGGGCGCAAGCTGGTATCTGTTCCACAAGCCATAGATTGCCTGGATGTTCCTCGAATCGTCCCCGCCAACGGATCACGTCGAACAAAGCATTTTCATCGTTTTGGCGAGCAAGAAGGTAAATCGACTCAAGCAAAGACGTTTTGCCGGAATTGTTGATACCTACGACAAGATTGACGCGCCTTAAATCCCGCAGTTCGAGACCGTCTATTCCTCGAAACCTTTTAACCAATATACGTGAAAACTGTGAATCCGTTAGTTCGTTGAACGGGTGCCAAGGCAGGCGCTCGTTGTTCATTAACGGAGACCGCTTGTGCGCCAACGCAAGCCCCTGAAGTTTGCCGATTAAGTGATCGACCCGATGCATATCCTCTTTTTCTAAATCACCAACCCGTTTGGTCAACTGCTGTACGCCATTGTCAACCGTCGAAAACGCACGGTCAATTTCGCTTTTTACTAGAAGATTGCTTGATAGCGTGGCTTCCTGTAAGCTACGAGTTTCATCCAACCGATGCACCGCGTCCGGATCGTTAATAATCTTGGCAAGTTCTCGAATATGGCCAGCCGTAGTCAAGACCGGGTCTACTGCGGTCCGTACATCTGCTGCGTCTTCACCATCATCGGCTTCCCGTTCGATTTCGGGTGACATCCAACGGAATATTCTTTCAAGATTGATCGCGTTTTCGGCTCTGCGAGTGTGCGGGTTCCATTGCAACCACTCGCGAATCGGCGCACTCTTTATAATTTCTTGAAATAGATTGAATTGGTTTGATTTGAATTGATCGCCATAGTCACTGTCTTTGTACTCCTCAACAAGGGCAAGCGTTCTAGTTGAGAGATTGAACTCCGATTTACTTATTCCAAGCGCATTGCACGTTGCATCCTCATCGCCGTTAAAATGTTCCTGCAGACGTCTGATAGCTAACGCACGATTCACGGCAGGCCAGCGACGCTTTCCGCTAATGTGATGGAGCCCCATCATCAGCAGCTGCTGACCTTCGTTTGCAAGCTCATGAAAGGCTATGGGTACGTTCGAGAAGATAGCAGTATCCAATTTGCCTAGATCCACGGAAGCCTCTTTGTGGCGTCGCTGCAAATGCTTGAGTGCCGCAATACGCCGATTGCCTTCGATTACGAGATTTCCGCTGCTCTTCCGTTCGACCAGAATTTGATCAATGTCCAGCCAGCCGTTCGCCTTTATGCTCAAGATCAAATCCCGAACATTTTCCTGATTGCGCCCAAGAATGATGTTTTCTGTCCGGCGCTGCACATTGGATTTGAAGATATCTTCATGATTTATACGTTGATAATCAGGGTGATCTACGATCCTGAAGTTGTTGGGATCCAAAAAAAGATTTTTTAGTGCCACCAACTTCCGTGTTCCACGCGGATTCTCCGCTAATTCTTCATTCACGCTTCAATCCCCTTTAATGGGAAATACAGCACCGGCGAGCTTCATGCTTTCTTATCCAACGGTCTGCTATTGGGCAATCCCATTCTGTAACGAATTGTTGCGCTCTCGTGTATCAGTCCGATGCGTTGGCACGGGATTGAGTGAACACTTCGGGATCGCCCATTCTCCACGAAGCTGGACGGGCACCTGTTGACGCTTTCGTCAGTGCCCGATCAATGATAACCTATTGTTAAAAATTGAAAAACAAGGGAGCAAACGCCGACCATGACCGCGAGAGAGCGTTGCGCTGTGATTCATCTCTATCGTCCTGGTCAATGTGGAAATGCGCGGGTTCCAAAACGGGTTGCCGTCGCTGCGTTCGTCCATCTGGCCGGGACGGGCTGCCGATGGCGTGCTCTGCCGGAACGCTTCCGCAACCGGCGGGGATTTTGCACACGGCTGCGCCGATGGGCAAAGGCAGGCGTGCCCGAGCGACTGCTTGCCAAGCTGCTGAAGTGCCATCTAATCAAGGTGCCCGTTGGCTGTCCCTGCCTCGACAGTGCCAGTGTCAACGTTAGCCCGAATGGAACCGGCGCAAAGCATGAGCGTCCTAAGCCATCGGTAATTCACGCGGTGGCCGGCACGAGAAGGTTCAAATGACCGCGGGCGGCGAGCGGCCGGGTCTTGCGGCGACGCCAGGACAAGTCAGATGCCGACATAACGCTGATGATGGACCACGCCTGCAAAGGCGGCGAGATCTACCCGCCTGTCCGCGGCGTCGGGATGATGACGGTTGAGCAGTCGAAGGCAAACCGGACGGCCGAACGAAATCTGACTGAAGTCAGACGCATGCTGGACTGGCCCCTCCATCCAATCGGGCGGGGCACGGCCCGATTGGACGGCAATTAACGAAGGGACGCGTGCGCCTCTTTGCGATGTTCGACAGGCTCGACGCAATGTGCCCGTCATTTTCTTGCTTCACACCAGCGGTCGAAACGATTAGGCGTCAACGCACTCAAGTTCGCACCAAGGACCGATGGCGAACCAAACCGCAGCGCAATTGACGGAGGAAATACCATGCGCAGCCTGCTATCGATTGCGGCCGCTTGCGCGGCGTTCATCTTGATCCAGTCGCCTGCCCATGCGGACGGCCATCTGCGCGGCGCCGATCTGCCCGCCGAATTCGCGGTGGGCGTCGCCCCCAATTTCGTCCGCGACTTCAATCAGCCGTTCGATGCTTGGGGAATGAAGTACAAGTCCGACAACTATCGGGCGTTTCTCGCAGAGATGGCTGCGAAAGGCGTGCCGCACACAACCTTCACTCAAATCTACTATCCTGCAGTGAAGGGGGATGGCGTCGTATCCAACCGGGCGGCGACAACCGTCCCGGCTCCGCTGCCTGTGGCGGCGTCCGGTCGGCAGATGACGCCTGTGGACATGCTCGCCGGCAGCGGAATGCTCGCGGGAATGGCGTTTCAAGGCTGGAGCGCAAATCCTTACCAAGCGTTCCTGGATGCGCCCATGGCGGACGGCGCCTTCCCGCTGATCATACTTGTGCATGGCTTGGGCGGTTCTGTCCACACTTTCGCTTCCGCTGCCGAGTACATGGCGTCGCAGGGATATATCGTCGTGACCGTTTCGCTCACATCTGAAAGCGCGGCATCCCCGTTCGCCGAAGATCCTTCATCCCCGGTATTCGGATTATCCGAAGGGGAGAAGCAGCGCATATACGGGTTGCGCGCGCAAGAATCCTTCACCGTCGTGTTCGCGAACTTCATGAGGCTCCTCTTCGGCTACGACAAGCCCCTTCCCGAGACCGGCGAATTTCCCCCGATGTCGGAGCTCGCCGCCCAGCCGGACGGCGCCGCGCGGTCGGGACAGTCGCAAGCTGATCTGTTCGAACAGCGCGTTGCGGATGTCGCTCGGGTGATTGCCGAGATGAAATACCTCAATGAAAGCGCAGCCCTGTGCAAAGCCGCGCTTGAGCATGGCGGCTACAGCAAGCCGCTTTGCGGTCGGTTTGCCGGTCGAATCGACGTAAGCAATATCGGGGTGATGGGCCACTCGCTCGGGTCGATGACCTCGCAGGCCGCCGCGGCGTTCTACGAAGATGTGGATGCCGTCATCGGCTTCAACAACGGCATGCCGCGCATGTGGGAGCCGTGGGGCGGTTTTCCGGGCGATCCGGTCGGTGATCTGCCCGCCGGCGTCGGCAAACCCTTCCTGCAGGTGATCGGATCGGACGATGACTTCGTGCACAACGTGTTCCGGGGGATGCATTGGCAAATGTTCCAAGCAACGGGCGGCGACCCGACGGAAAACTACCCGTTGGCTCTGGAGCAGCCTTGGCCCACCGCCGACAATCCGCAACCGGTCGCCCGGTCTTCCTACGAGCGCGCCACGGCCGAAAAGATGCTCCTGACGTTCCGCGACCAAAACCATATTTCAGCGGTGGACGACGACAAGGATCACTTCGAACCCGGAACTGTCATTCAAGGCATCCGCGTTCCGCTCAGCCCTGATATTGCTCAGCCCGAGACCTACGAGATTCTCGGATGGGTCAAGGACGGCGAACACGACGTCTACCTTCCCCATCTGATGCGGAATTACTTCGTGGTGCATTGGTTCGATTGGATCCTCAAGGGCGACGAAAGCGCTCGCAGCAAGCTGGTTGATCATCCTTTCGCGCACGGCGTTCAAGCGATGATGCAGAGCGGGGTCGCGCCCGAATAGAGCATTCCGGCGGCAATCCGGACCGCCTGGGGCGTTCTCCGCGAACGATCGCGGAACTTCGTTCGCCCGCTGTTGAAGCCGGCGCCGACGGCAATTGCTGCCGTCGGTGCCTCGCTTTCCGGCAAAACAATGGGCGGTTCACACTGCCGTTTTCGATGCCCCCGTCGACCGCGGGTCGCAAGTTGACTTGGATTCATTCGGCGCAATAGGGCGTGTTTACGCTTGCGTCGAGATCGGGTCTGTGGCAAGCTGTTGTCAACAATGGAAAAAACAAGCGAGCAGTTCCCGATCATGGCCAGCATCACCGAAGAGCAGTACGCCTTGCTGCATCCCCATCTTCCGGTCCAGCGCGGCAACGTGCTGATTCCGAACATCGTCATCATCAACGCCTTGCTGCACATTCTTGAGAACGGCTGCAAATGGCGCGCCCTTCCCGAGCGCTACGGCAAGTGGCACACGGTCTACATGCGGCTGCGCCGCTGGGCCGAGGCGGGCGTGCTGGCGCGGCTGCTTGCGGCGCTGCGGGAGCAGGAGCTGACGGACAAGGACCTCGATTGCCTCGGCCTCGACAGCACCAGCGTCAAGGTGCATCCCGACGGCACCGGAGCCCAAAAAAAGAGGCCCGCAGAGCATAGGCAAGTCCCGCGGCGGCTGGAACACGAAGATCCACATGATCGCCGCAAGCGGCTGGATGGCAATGGCTTTTCGCCTTTCCGGCGGGCAGGCCCACGACGCGCCGGAGGGCCGGGCCCTGCTGGAGCGCTTCGGCAAGCGGGGCTCCAAGGTTCCGCTGGCGATGGATCGCGCCTACGAGGGCGACGAGACCCGCCGGCTCGTCCGCGACCTCGAAATGACGCCGGTCGTGCCGCCGAAGTCGAACCGGAAAAACAAATGGGATTTCGACCGCGAAACCTACAAGCGGCGGAACGAGGTCGAGCGGCTGTTCCGCAGGCTCAAGGGCTACCGGCGCATCTTCACCAGGTTCGAAAAGCTCGACGTGATGTACGCCGCTTTCATTTGCTTCGCCCTCATCGTCGAAATGATCAAGCGTTAACAGGCCCTAGTTGGCCGATCCGTCGTTCAAGGGGGGAAAGCCGGTGCATGAGGCAAATGATCCTGCAATTGTCTTCGGCACCACGAAAGCGGAAGTCCCGGGCAGGGAATTTGATCTAGGCGACCTGTCGTTCGAGTTCCGTGCCGACATGGTCCGCGGGATCCACTGGTGCGGCCTTGAGGTCGTTCGGGGAATCGCATGGCCCGTGAGGGACCCAAGCTGGATCACGCTCCCGCAAGAGAAGCCCAAGATTGCCGTAGAGGAGCGGCCCGGCGAAACCTCGGTCGGACTGGACTTTTCGGTAGGCGGCGGCGCGCTCCGCTGCCGGGTGGACATTATGGCGCGCGACGTCGGAACGCTTGTGGCGCGCATCGCAATGACCGCCCGGGACGGCTTCAGGACGAACCGCGCCGGGTTCACCGTTCTGCACCCGATCGACGGGGTCGCCGGAAGGCCGCTCCGCGTCAGGCATTCGGACGGCACCGTGGAGAAAACCAGCTTTCCGGCACTCATTTCGCCGGGACAGCCCGCCTTCGACATTGTCGGCATGAGGCACCATGTCGGACGCGCGGGAAGCGTCGAAGTCGATATCACCTTCGAGGGCGAAATCTTCGAGATGGAGGATCAGCGCAACTGGACCGACGGCTCGTACAAGACCTATTGCCGACCCCTGACGGTTCCGTTCACTTACGAGATTCCGGCAGGGGAGACGGTCCGGCAGGCCGTGATGGTAGCGGTTTCCGGCGACACGCGCCGACCGCCGGACGGCGCGTACCGGCCTTTTCCGGTGACCGCCGATCCTCTCGACGAGCGATTTCCCGAAGTCGGCCTTGCCATCGAAGACGGCTGGATATGCAAGGACCGGAATGTCCACACGGTCAAGGACGCGGGCCCGTCGTTCCTTCAGCTGCGCACCGGACCCGACGCAAACAACGGCTTTCTGGACAGGGCATCGAAGCTCGCCGCGGAACTGGGGGTTCCGGTGGAAGCGGAAGTCGTGCTCGCCGACGACCGGCCTCCTGAAGAGGGCCTCCAGGAGCATAGCGACGCGTTCTCGGCGGCCGGCATCAATCCCGCGCGGGTCACGGCGATGCCGGAGGCGTACCTTCTGAGTTACCAGCCGTCGGGCCCTTGGCCCGCGGGGCTCAAGCCTCGCGACGCCGCGGCGGCGGCAAGACGCGTCTTCCCGAATGCAGGGGTCGGCGGCGGCGTCCTGACGAATTTCACGGAATTCAACCGGCATCGCCCCGACCCGGCCGAATGCGATTTTTTCACGCACGGGATGACTCCGATCGTGCATGCGGCCGACGATCAGTCGGTGATCGAAACGCTCGAAGCGTTCGGGGCGATATTCGCTAGCGGCTCCGCCATCTGTCCGGGCAAGCCTTGCAGGCTTGGGCTTGTTTCAATCGGAATGCGCTCGAACCCGTACGGGGCCGCGGTCGCCGACAACCCCGGCCACGTTCGACAGCCGATGGCGATGCGCGATCCCCGGCAGACCGGGCTGTTTGCGGCCGCTTGGGCTGTCGGAGCCATTGCGGCTACAGCCGGCCATCCGGTCGAGGCCGCGTCGATCGCCGCGCCGTCGGGCCCGTTCGGGATCGTCAGCGAGCCCCAGCCGGTTCCGAGGCCGATGTACGGCGGACGGGCCAAACGAAAGGTTTATCCTCTGTACCATGTCTTCCGGTTCGCTTCGGGCTTGGCGCGCGGCAGGCGGGCGCGATTCGACAACACGAGCGACCAGTACGACAATCCGCTCGACAACCCGTATTGCGGCCTGCACGGGTTCGCAGCCATCGTCGACGGCAGAGGCAGGGCGGTCGTCACGAACCTGGGGCGCTGGGAGCATCGCTTGGCGGGACCAGGGAAGGAATTTCTCGCCGCCGTGCTGGACAAGGCCTCATTCGATTACGCGACGCGGAATCCGCATTGGCTCGAAAACGCCTCCCGCGTAGTCCGGGAACCCATAACGCTGGAACCTTACGCGACCGCATTCCTTCAGTTTGCAGATCCGGGCGGCTGAACCTTGGGGTCAACAGGCAGCTGCGCGTCCCCCGCCAGGATAGAGGCGGACTACATCATTGAGACGCCGGTCGATCCGCACGCTGCGCTGGAGACCATGGCTGGCGAGCAGTCCTCTGGCACCTTCGTCCCGGTTCCGGGAGAAACCCCCGAACTCAGGGAGCGATCGGCGGCGAGGGTCGAATGCTTCGCCGTCACCGGAACCCGCGGCAGCGCTTCGCTGCCCGGCGCGGCGGAATCCGAAGCGGAGATTTCGGTCGCCGAAGCGACTTTGTCGTGGCCGCTGGCGAACATCGGCCCGTCCCTTCCCAACCTGGCAGCTATGGTCGCGGGCAACCTGTTTGAGCTGAAGCAGTTCTCCGGCCTTCGCATCACGGACATCAGGCTGCCTGCGGAGTTCGCCGACGCCTATGCCGGGCCTTCGTTCGGAGTGGACGGCACGCGCCGAATGGCTTCCGTGTTCGGGAGGCCGCTGATCGGAACGATCATCAAGCCGAGCGTCGGCCTCGGCCCTGCCGAAACCGCAAGCCTGGCGCTCGCGCTTGCCGAGGCGGGGATCGATTTCATCAAGGACGACGAATTGCAGTCCGACGGGCCCGCCTGCCCCTTCGACGAGCGGGCGGAGCACGTCATGGGCAGGCTGAACGACCATGCCGAACGCACAGGGCGAAAGCCGATGTACGCGTTCAACCTCACCGGAGACCTCGATCAGATGCGCAGGCGGCACGACCTTGTCCGCCGCGTCGGCGGAACCTGCGTGATGGCGAGCCTGAATTCCGTAGGGCTGGCGGGGATGATCGAGCTCTGCCGCCATTCCGAGCTTCCCGTCCACGCCCACAGGAACGGATGGGGCTACCTGTCGCGGCACCCGATGCTGGGCTGGTCGTACAAGGCTTGGCAGAAGCTCTGGCGCTTGGCTGGCGCGGACCACATGCATGTGAACGGGCTTGCGAACAAGTTCTGCGAGGACGACGACAGCGTGATCGCATCGGCGCGGGCGTGCCTGGAGCCGATGTTCGAGCGCCGCCCCTGCATCGTCATGCCCGTCTTCTCTTCGGGGCAGACCGCCCGGCAGGTTCCGGAGACCTACAGCCGTCTTGGATCGGTCGATCTCATATTCGCGGCGGGCGGCGGAATCATGGGCCACAAGGACGGGCCCGAAGCGGGCGTGGCGGAACTGAAGGCGGCGTGGGAGGACGCTGCGGGAAACCCGGAATGAATTCGCGGCCGACGGAATGCTGCGCGCTTCCCGACGGGCCGCTGATCGCATGGTACGGCGACGATTTCACCGGCGCCGCCGCCGTGATGGAAGTCCTCGAATTCTCGGGCCTTCCGTCGGTCCTGTTCATGGATGCGCCGTCGAAGGAGCTGCTTGCGCGGCACGGCGGCCGGCGGGGCATCGGCGTAGCGGGCGTCGCCCGCTCGAAGACGACGGAATGGATGGACCGGCATCTGCCCGGCATGTTCGCGGCGCTCTCGGGGCTTGCCGCGCCGATCTTCCATTACAAGATCTGCTCCACTTTCGATTCGTCGCCGCGGATCGGCTCGATAGGCCGCGCCGCGGAACTTGCGCTTCCGGCGCTTGGCGGCGCATGGCATCCGATGATCGTCGCGGCACCCGACATCCGCCGCTACCAGGCGTTCGGCAATCTATTCGCGTCGGTCGGCGGAACGCCCTACCGCCTCGACAGGCATCCGACCATGAGCCGCCACCCGGTCACTCCCATGACCGAAGCAGACGTCCGCGTTCACCTGGGCATGCAGACGAAGCTGCCGATCGAACTGATCGACGCGGCAGCCATTGCGAACGGCGGGGAGGACGAGCGCCTTCGCGTTCTGCTCTCGTCCGGATCGCCAATTGTCGCGATCGACGTGCTCGACGACGCCTCGCTCGCCGCCGCGGGCGGGCTTGTCTGGCGCAACCGGGGCGAGCGGCTGTTCGCGATCGGCTCGCAGGGAGTCGAGTACGCCCTCGCCGCGCACTGGCGCAGCACCGGGGCGCTTGCCCACGCGTCGACGCGGCCCGCAGGCCGCGCGCGCCGCATTGCGGGCGTATCCGGATCATGCTCACCCGTGACGGCGGAGCAGCTGCAAAGGGCAAAGGATCGGGGGTTCCAACTTATTCGCCTGAACGCCGCCCTCGCCGTCGACCAAAGGGAATGGGAGCGCGAAGTGCATTCCGCGTCCAGCGCCGCGCGCGCGGCATTGGACACGGGCCGGGAGCCGATAGTCCATTCCGCGATGGGCCCCGACGATCCCTGCGTTCGGGAGTTCCGGGCAAATGTTGACGCTACAAGCGGGACAGACACCGAAGCCAACGACGCTGTCGGCGACGGCCTTGGGGCCGTTTTGGGAAGCATTGTCGAAACAGGCCTAGTCGACCGCGTGGTGGTCGCGGGAGGCGACACGGCGGGCAGGTGCGTCCAAGCGCTCGGCATCGACGCGCTGACGGCGGCCGCGCCAGTCTCCCCGGGGGTTGCCGTCTGCAAGGCGCACTCCTCGCGGGCCGCCGCGGACGGCCTTGAGATCGTGCTGAAGGGAGGCCAGATGGGCGAGCCGGAATTCTTCAGCCAAGTGAAGTCGGGAAGAGCAAAGCAATGAGCGGAGGCTGCGCATGAACAAGATCGCGCTGATCGGCGCCGGCGGCAAAATGGGGGTCCGTTTGGCCGCCAATCTCCGCGGCTCGCGGTATGAGGTGAGCCATGTCGAGGTATCGCCTGAAGGGCGCAAGCGCCTGTCGGACGCAGTCGCGGTCGAATGCGTGGACCTTGGAACGGCGGCAGCGCGGGCCGAAGCGGCAATACTTGCCGTGCCCGACAAGCTGATAGGCAAGGTGTCCCGGGAGATTGCGGAAACGCTGGATTCCGGAGCGGCGCTGATCGTGCTGGACGCCGCTGCGCCGCACGCGGGAGAAATGCCCGATCGGGACGACATCGCGATATTCGTGACGCACCCCTGCCATCCGCCGTTGTTCGCGTTCGAGACCGCGGCGGAGGCGCAGAAGGACTTCTTCGGCGGAGCAGGCGCGAGGCAGAACATCGTTTGCGCGCTGATGCGCGGACCGGAGGAAATCTACCCGCAATGCGAAGAGCTCGCCCGGACGATCTACGCCCCCGTCGACCGCGCTACCCGCTGCACGGTCGAGCAGATCGCGATATTGGAGCCCGCGCTTTCGGAAACCGTCGCGGCAACCCTTTGCTATGCGCTCCGCGACGCGACCGAGGAAGCCATCCGCCGAGGTGTGCCGAAGCAGGCCGCCGTCGACTTCATCCTCGGACACCTTAAGATCGAGCTCGCGATTGCGTTCGGCGCGTTCCCGGACGGCAAGTTCTCGGACGGCGCTCTGCAGGCCATCGAAAGCGCTCGCCCGAAGATATTCCGGGACGGATGGCTGGACAGGATCTTCGATCCCGACGCGGTGCTTGAATCCGTGAGGGAGATTTGTGAACCTTGGGAACCGCAACACGCGGGCAAACAGGAGGAGAACCGATGAAACCATTCAGCAACGCTATCGCGTCCCTGCCGGCGGTCGCGGCGGCAATCGCGCTTTCGACCGGGATGTCGACGGCTTGGGCGCAGTCTGCCGCGGATCGGGCGGTCGAAGCGGCAAAGCAGTACGCTGGCACCACCCTGAACGTGTTCTACGAGGCGGGCCTGCAGCCGCTGGATCCCAAGAACTTCACCGGCCCGATGTGGGAGGAGCTGACCGGAATCAAGATCAACGTGATCGAGGCGCCGCTCGACCAGATGTTCACGAAGATCATGCAAGCGCATCGCGCGGGGTCTGGTGCCTACGACGTTCTGAACGTCGTGCCGAACCAGATGCCGGACCTTGCTCTTGCCGGCGCGCTGGAGCCGCTGGACGGTTTCGTCGACAAGCATGGCTATCGGGACGAGCTGGCCCTGATCGCCCCCGTCTACCGCGACAACCAGATGGAGGTCGAAGGAACGATTTACGGCCTGCCTGACGATGGAGACGTCCTGATCCTGTACTACCGCAAGGACCTGTTCGAAGATCCGGAGAACATGGCCGAATTCAAGGCCAAGCACGGCTACGACCTCGCGCCGCCGACAACGTGGCAGGAGTTCGCGGAAATCGGCCAGTTCATCACCGACAGGTACGCGCCGGACATCTACGGCGCCGGCATGCTTCGGCAGCCCGGCAACGCGCAGTACCTCCTGCAGGAGCGATTCAGGGTGGAAGGCGGCAGGTTCTTCGACCCCGACACCATGAAGGCGACGATAAACTCCGAAGTCGGCGTCGGCGTGTTCAACGCGCTTCTGGAGGAGAACAAGTTCATGCCGCCGGGCGTGGAGCAGTGGGGCTTCATCGAGGCGTTCAACGCGTTCCTGGCCGGAGACATCGCAATGACGATCTCCTGGCCGCCGGTCGGACGCTGGGCCGCCGGATACGGAAAGGGCACGGAGGCTTTGAACTGGATTCCCGAGACCAAGGTCGCGGACAAGATCGGCTACGCGCTTCCGCCCGGAGGATCGCCGGAGCTTGCCGTGGGCTTCTCGCTCGGCGTCGCGTCCGGCAGCCAGAACAAGGAGGCCGCTTATTTGTTCGCCCAATGGATGAACAGCGAGGAAATCAGCCTTCAGAGGGTGCAGCTTCCGTTCGCGCTCCGCGACCCGTTCCGCACGAGCCACTTCAGCAGCCCGGAGTACCGCGGGCGGTGGTCGAACGCCTCGGAGTATCTCGATACGCTCCAAGCCGGCGCCGAAACAGGACTGCTCGACCTGTCGCTCATCCAGACCGACCGCTACGAGGAAGGCATCAGGCAGTCGATCAGCAGGCTCTGGGCCGGCGACGACCCGCAGGAGATCCTCGACGACCTCGCCGAGCAGTGGGACGCGCTCACTGAAAGGATCGGCGTGGACAAGCAGAAGCGGGTCTACCTGGATTGGGCCAGCAAGCCGAACGCCTATCCCAACTGATCGCGCTTCAAGGGGCCGGACCGGATCGCCCGGCCCGGTCCCGAGACGGCCGATCCGCGATCAAGCGTACGCATGGCCACCGCCCGAAGGATCGGCGGCGAGCGCATGTTCAAGTATGCGCTGGTCGCGCCGGCGATATTCGTAATTCTGCTGATCGGGCTTTACCCGTTCATCAAGCTGATCGTCACCAGCTTCCAGAACATCACGATGTTCGAGGACGACCGGGGATTCCACGGATTCGTCCACTACGCCCGGCTGTTCGAGGATGGCCGGCTTTGGGAATCGCTGCTGCACACCGTCGGCTTCACCGCGGTGGCATTGCCGATCGAGCTGGTGCTCGGATACCTGCTCGCGGTCCTGTTTCTTGAGCCGATCCCGTGGAAGCGGTTTTTCGTCGCGGTCATCCTGCTTCCTACCGTCATATCCCCGATCGTCGCCGGCTCGACCTGGCGGCTCATGTTCGATCAGCGGTTCGGGCCGATAAACCAGGTCATCGGCTGGCTGGCGGGAGAGGAGGTCAAAATCCTGTGGACGGTCGACCCGCTGCTCGTCTGGCCCGCGATCATGGTGGCGGAAGTGTGGCAATGGACGCCGTTCATGTTCCTGATCCTGCTCGCGGCGCTGAGCAACATCGATCGCGAGCAGCTGGAGGCGGCGCAGATCGATGGCGCCTCCTGGTGGATGACCTTCCGGCGCATCGTGCTCCCGACCATCCTTCCGGTCATGTTCATCGCGGTGCTGATCCGCGCTCTGGACCTGTTCCGCGTCTTCGACGTGATCTGGACGATGACCGGCGGCGGTCCCGGAACCCGCACCGAAACGATCACGATCTACGCCTACCAGATGGCGTTCCGCGAATTCGAAATCAGCTACTCGTCCGCAATCGCCTTCCTTGTGATCTTTGCGCTTACCGCCGCCGTCATCTGGGCGCTCAGAAGCGTGGAGGTGGCAAGGTGAGGCGCTGGGACCGGGGCTGGCGGCTGGCGGTCCGGCTGGCCTGCGCCATCGCGGTCGCCGTCCTGTTCGTGTTCCCGATATACTGGCTCGCCGCGATATCGGTCAAAACGCCCGAGGAAATCTTCGCCTACCCGCCTGTTTGGATCCCGTCCGGCATTCAGATCAGCAGCTACATCACGCTCTTCCGGGACGGCGACGCCTGGGCGGTCTGGAACAGCCTCGTCACCGCCGGCATCAGCACGATCCTCGCGATGGCGATCGGCTTCATCGCGTCCTACTCGATCGTCCGTTTCAGGACCGGCGGAGACCATCTGTCGATCTGGATCATTTCCCAGCGGATGATTCCACCGATTTGCGTGGCGTTTCCCGTGTTCCTTCTGTTCGTCTCTCTCCGGATCGTCGACACCTACATCGGATTGATCGCGCTCTACACGGCGTTCAATCTGCCCTACGTGATCTGGATGATGCGTGGCTACATCCAGGAGATTCCGCTTGAGCTCGAGCAGAGCGCGCTGGTCGACGGGCTGACCCGCTGGGCGGTGCTGTGGAAGGTCGTCATGCCAATGGCGCGGGCCGGCTTCTTCGCGACCGCCGTGTTCACGTTCATATTCTCCTGGAACGACTTCCTGTTCGCGCTGATCCTGACCAGGTCGGAGGTCATCACCTATCCCGTCCAGGTCACGGGATACTTCGGGTCGCAGTCGACCTTCTGGTCCAAGATCGGCGCTATGAGCATGCTCGGAGTGCTGCCGATGATGCTGGTCGTGGGAACGATGCAAAGATTCATCGTGCGCGGGATCTCGATGGGGGCGGTCAAGGGATAGCGGGATGCCCGAGCTCGAAATCAGGAACGTCGACAAGCATTACGGCGAGACCCGCGCCGTGAGCGACGTGTCCCTCTCCGTCGGGTCCGGGCAGTTCATAGTGCTGGTCGGGCCTTCGGGCTGCGGCAAGAGCACGCTTCTGCGCTGCATCGCCGGCCTCGAGGAGATCTCCTCGGGCGACATCGTGCTCGACGGAAAGTCGATCGCCAGCCTGGCCCCGCGCGACCGGAACATCGCGATGGTGTTCCAATCCTACGCGCTCTACCCGTACCTTACGGTCTACGAGAACATCGCTTTCGGGCTCCGCGCGAGAAAGACGGAGGAGAAGACGCTCGACAGGACCGTCAAATGGGCGGCGGACCTGCTCCACATCCGCGACTATCTTTCCCGCTATCCGCGCGAGCTTTCGGGCGGCCAGAGGCAAAGGGTGGCCATCGGCCGCGCCATCGTCCGGGACGCCGACCTGTTCCTGTTCGACGAGCCGCTTTCGAACCTCGACGCCAAGCTCCGGGACGGAATGCGGGAGGAGATCAAGCGGCTGCACCGCGAGCTCGGAAAGACCTTCATCTACGTGACGCACGACCAGATCGAGGCCATGACCTTGGCTGAACGGATCGTGCTGCTCCGGGACGGCGTGATCGAGCAGCAGGGCGCGCCGCTCAGCTTGTTCGAGCGTCCGGCGAACACTTTTGTCGCGGGCTTCCTAGGCTCGCCGTCGATGAACTTCATTCGGGTGCGGATCGAGAACGGCGAAACGATCGCGTTGCCGGACGGCCAGCAGGTATCCGCGCGCATCGATCCGGACGGCATCGGCCTGCCGAACGGCGCGTACGTCTGGGGCGTGCGGCCGGAGCACTTCCATCCAGCCGAACAAGGCGGCGACTCGATTGACGCGGCCTTCGACGTCGTGCAGCCGACCGGCTCGCGAACCTACGGCAGCTTTGCCCTCGGGGACGCGCATGTCGTGGCGGAGCTTGACGCGCATGCGCTTGATCCGTCGGCGAGCCAGAGGTTCGCGCTCGGCGTGGCTTTGGCTCGCACATCGTTCTTCGACACGGAAACGGGCAAGGCCGTCTGGAACGGCGCGCAAGCCGAACAGGAAAGCGGGAACAACCGATGACAGGCTTCAGCGATTTGGTCAGGAACAGGGAACTGAAACTCGGCACCTATGTGGGCGAGTTCGCAACCAGCGGAATGGGCCGCATACTCAAGGCGGCAGGCTGCGAATTCGCGTTCGTGGACATGGAGCACAGCGCGTTCTCGTTCGAGACGGCCAAGGCGCTCCTCGGAAGCCTGCATGACCAAGGTCTCGCTACGATGCTGAGGCCGCCGTCCAAGGAGGCGCACCATCTGGCTCGGGCGTGCGACATCGGCGCCCAAGGCGTTTGTCCGCCCATGCTGGGAAGCGCGCAGCAGGCCGCGAAATGCGTGGCGGCGATCAAGTATCCGCCTGACGGGACCAGGGGCTGCGCGTTCGGCATCGCCCATGACGATTATTCGCCTCTTCCGGCGCCGGAAGGCGTTGCATCCTCCAACCGGAGAACCTCCTTCGTCGCGCTGATCGAAACCGAGGAAGGAATCGGGAATTGCGACTCGATCGCCGCGACGGAGGGCGTCGACTGCATCTGGCTCGGGCATCTGGACCTCAGCTTGTCGCTTGGAATCCCGGGCGAGTTCGGCCATCCCCGCTTCCTGGAATGCGTCGAAGCGTTCATGGCCGCTGCGAAGAGGCACGGGAAGAGCGCCGGACGGCTGGTGGCGTCTCCGGAGGAAGGGGCGCGGCTGCACCGGGACGGCTGCGATTTCATTTGCTACCTGGGAGACATCTGGATCTTCCAGCGGGCGCTGCGGGCGGGCCTCGACGAAATCAGGGCGGCGGTCGCCGATTGAAAGCGCAGGAGGACGAAACCCATGGAACAGTTCCGGCTGGGATTGAGCGCCGACTTCGTGAAGCCCGACGGCACCCCTTCGTTTCCGATGTTCGACCTTTCGCCGCTCGACAACGATCCCAGAATCGATTGGTCGTTCGTGCCAGTGACCGACGGCAGGATCGCGGCAGCGGATATGGCGGGCTTCGACGCGCTCGTGCTGCTCGGCGCGCGTTTCGGCGCGGACGGGTTCCCCGGGGACGGCCGCCTAGCGATGATCGCCCGGTTCGGAGTGGGCTACGACAATGTCGACGAGGAGGGCTGCGATAAGAACGACGTAGCGCTCGTCATTACGCCAAGCGGCGTTCGACGGCCCGTAGCCGTCGCGATCATGACTTTCGTCCTCGCGCTTTCCGGGAAGCTTTTCATCAAGGACCGGCTGACGCGGGAAGGGCCTGAAGGATGGGCGAAGCGGCCGCAGCACATGGGAAGGGGCCTTGTCGGCTTGACGCTGGGCTCGCTCGGGCTGGGCAACATCGGCTTCGAGCTGTTCAGGCTCGCGAAGCCGTTCGGAATGGGATCCATTGCGCACGACCCGTTCGTTCCGCCGGAATCCGCTGCGGAAATCGGCGTGGAGATGGTCGGCCTCGAGGAGCTTTTCCGCCGCTCGGATTTCCTGTCCGTCAACTGCCCGTTGAACGAACAGACCGAGGGCATCGTCAATGCCCGCCTGATTTCCCTGATGAAGCCGACCGCATACCTGATCAACACGGCCCGCGGGCCGATCGTGGACCAATCCGCGCTGGAGGACGCGCTCAGGTCCGGCGGGATTGCCGGAGCCGGGCTTGACGTGTTCGAGCAGGAGCCTGCCGCCGACGACGACCCGATACTGCAGCTGGACAACGTGATCGCGACGCCGCATTCGCTGTGCTGGACGGACCAATGCTTTGCCGAGATCGGCGCGGCGGATGTCCGGGCGGTCATGGACCTGATTTCCGGCACGGCGCCCGACGGAATCGTCAACAAGTCGATCATCGACAGCCCGCGATGGCGGGAGAAGCTGGAGTCGTTCGGGAGAAGATTCCGCGCCGAGTAAGCGCTACCCGAGCAGCGGCGGGTGAGCGCTTCTTGCACTTTGCCGACGCCGCGACTGGAGGCCGCTGCGTTCCGCCGTTGCCGGAAGCTTTCGTCGCGGAAGGGGCGCAATTCGCGATCTCGCTGCCTTCAGCGCAGCGCACCCCGCACTACTCGGCATGATTCCGAAGAATAGGCCCTTGGACGCATCGAATTGAGAATCGCGTGGGCACCTGTTTTCCGGTTTGTCGCATGCGCGCAGCATCGCGTTGAAATGAACTTGGCCTAGCGACTGCCGAATTACGCGGCTCCCTTTTCGTAGCTCCATTTGTACCGCGATTTAAGCGAATTCAGTCTGCTGTTCCAAGGCACCCGGCCCTCATGCTGAAGCCGTCCCACCACAATGCCCGGGGAAATCCCTTCGTGTCGAGCGAAATCCTTGATTTTCCTGGCGCTAAAGTCGGAATTCAAGACGAACCTCTTCCACTTTCTTCCAGCAATGAGCATTTCCTCAGCATAGGTATTCGCCTCCTGCTCAATGTCCTCGCATTTCCAAATTCGGCAGCTTGGGCGGCCCGACCCTTTGGTACGATAGTCCAGATGAACCTGCTTCTTGCTGTGAAGCAGCAAATGAGCAGCCTCGTGGAAAAAGCTGAACCATGCCGAGTCGTCTACCATCCCCCGAAAGCTAAGCTGGATCAGTGCCTTGTGAGGCGTCAGCCAGCGTGCTGCTCCGTACAGTCCGGTTCCCTTCAGAGGCTTGACAATCGCAAACGCAACGCCTGCCTGATTGCAAAGTTCCCTTATTGATTCATATTCGTCGGCAATCGGATTGTCGGCAAGATTTCTTATTTCATGCAAAGCTTTTCTGAATTTCGGCTTGGAGAACTCCTGACAGGTCTGGGAATTCGTGTCCAATTCGCCGGTCCGTAGCCAAGTTTCGACAATCTCAGCATTCAACCTCCCTTCCGGCTTCCTGAACGCCGCGGAGCTTTCTGCAAGACGTTCGTTCCAAGCGTACAAAGATCCAAGGCCGAAGAAAGTCAGCAGCGCGTTCACTCTTTCCTCGAACGTATCTGCTTTTTCGATCAAACCGCGATCAACAAGTTCTTTTTCCGGAACTTTCTGCAATGATTCGACGGCCCAAGGATTGGTATCAAGCTCGTTCAGCTTTGCCAGCCGATCCCGGTAATTCAGCTCCAAGTTGCGCCAAGTGCTTGGGTTGCAACCGAGCACCCGCCCGAACTGAATGGCTGTTTCCGGCTCGACCGACGCGTCCCCGGATATGATCTGGCTAATAAGCTTGGGCGAACGCCCGCACCTTCTGGCGAACTCGGCCTGCGAGAGCCCGATATCTTCCAGCCACTCCTCCAGAATCGATCCCGGCGGCACCACATAGTTCGGCTCGAATGGGTAAGGCGGGTTGGTCATTTCCAGCACTCCCTTGTTTAGGCCGCTGGTCTTCCATCAATGGTAATCCGCTATTTCGATAACCATCATCGCAGTTATCCCTTGCGGTTTCATCTGTATGTCGTCGAGACGACTCCCATCGTTGCAGCGCGGCTCAACGATCGGTCGATAGCGGTTGTAGCTTCAGTTTATCGTTCTTGTAGGATAGTTTCATTATATCAATGATTTAAGTTGAAAATCTAGAGTCAGCGCGCGCATCGCACAAAGTCGATGCGTACAATATCGTTACCTTATTGGTAACGAAAATGCTTTCTGTGGTGCAGTTGCCCGAGTGTTGTCGACTCGGCACACCTCGAACGATGCCCCATCGCCGACGACGCAAGCCGGTTTCCATGTTCGGCATTTTGGACGTCTCCGTGCCGCCGCTACTAAGCGGAAAGGCAACACCTGACCCCCCTCCGACAACCGCTTGATCAAGCGGTTTGGCTGGCTTCCAAGCTCAGCGGGCAAGGTTTTCCGCCCGCTCCGCGAGCGTTCGATCATGCTCCCCGACCCAAGGCCCTGCTTCGGCTGGCGCTTGCCCGCACTCCCGAACGCTTCCGGACCGTCCCGGACCGTGTTCCGGGAGACGCGCCGCTTCCGCGCGATCGCCTTGATCGGAACCTTGTCCCGGAAATGGTCATTCCGGATCTTCACAACGGTCTCCAATGCCAGCATCCCTTTCCCGCCTCGCACTGCCCAATGCTCAATGCGGGTCCAAAGTCCGCAGGGCGTCGGCAGAGAGCCTTCGCCGCCCTCCAGCCGGGCACGAAGGAGGGGTCAAAAAAAGACGCCGATCACCCCCGATAGGGTGTCGAAAAGGCATGCCGATCAACAACTCCAGCCACCAAAGGACCCACAGCATACATCACGTCGGCATTGAAGATGCAGAGAGTCAAAGGGTTTCCGCAGGCGTCCAGCAGACGACGCAACCTTCCCAAAATGCGGCGCGGCATCCATGTCTTCGCTGTGATACTCGTCGCTCTTCGGCATCGGGTCGCAGCGACATTCTAACGCGAGGCGAACGCACGAAATCAAACGCCGTCCTGAATTCATTCGAAAAGCAAGTTGCTTGTCTGCCGCTACCGCCGCGACCGCGTAGCACGGGATACAGCTTGATTTTGCTCCTGTTCCGTTGGATCGATCTATAGCTTACGGCTCAAAAAGGCAGCGGTCATAGCGCTGAATTTGGCCTGCGGGCTTATCGACGTCTCAAGCATCTCATTCGCCCGTTTTACAAGGTCAGGTTTGAGTCTGCGCAGCTCCTGCAATTGGGTAATCTCAAACAATCCACGAATATGATCCAAGTGTTCCAAACGTTCCTCCCGCAGCGAAACTCGATTGAGATCGATGGTTTCAATCGTCGTTTTTCCTTTCTCCGTGATGCCGACCACCAAGTCGTCTTGAAACTTAATATGCAGTTTTGGATCATCCGGGCCGCTTGGATCAATAACGAGCGGTCTTTCGCAGTCGACATTGTCCCTATGGGAGCGAGCACGTCTGTCAGGATTTTTGAGCGGAAACGACTCCCTCTTGCAGCTTCTGTTGCACACTTGGCAGCACCAGAATAGATTGTCCCACGAATACGCCAACCAATAATACCCCGGAGAAAGGCGCTCCGAGTATTTGTCCTGTCGCATTGCTCCCTTTGGTCTGTAATGCTCAACGTCACCCGAAGCAAATGCCTCAAAACGACCCTCGCAATAACAGCATTTGAAATGCTGGGCTTCTCTCAGCTTGGCCCTGACAGCTTCATGACCGTAAATGCTCCTACAGAATTCAAAGCTCTTCTCCCCGTTCACGTAATCATCTTCGTTCGCATCGTATTCTTCGCAATCCCCTGCCGTTCGAAAAGCTCCTTCACTCAGTTCCGCAGGTGCCGATGGTTTGCGAACACGAATCACGAAACTCGTCCATTGGATTGAAGAGTTTTCGCGGCACTCCGAATGATATCCATCGCGGCTTGATCTTCGGGAGACGTTGCAGTCGGCAGGCTACGGATTCTACGTTTAAGATTATCAAGCTCCGTTTGCTCTTCTTTCGAGAGCACTTCTTTTTCGACAAGCTCCTGCCGACGACTGAAAATCTTCTCTACTTCGGGCGGGCGCGCCGAACCGAGGCCGAACAAATCGCTAGTAACCACTTGATCCAGACGCCAGTCATTCACGACAACCGGATCGCTGTGGATAAGAGCGTGATCGTCCGCGTTCTGGACGACAACCAAGTTTGCGTCCAAGGAAACCTGCGCCATCAATGGACTATGTGCTGTTGCTATGAACTGAACATTCGGAAAATGCTTGACCAAGTGTTTCCTTATGTCCCGCTGCCAGCGCGGATGCATATGAAGATCGATTTCATCAACGATAACAATTGCCGATTCGTTAAGGGGATTTTTGCTATTCGAAAAATGCCCAATCATCCTCCAAGCAATATCAATTATCCATGCGAATACGGTCTGATAGCCGAGACTCAATTGGTTGAGAGACACGGTTCCGTAAGAAGTCTTCACACGAACTCCAGATTCATTGGGACGGGCACCTGATACAAGCGGGCCGCGAATTTCAATATCCTCGGGGCAATCGAAATCAGGAAGAATTTCAGCTAACACATTTTTCAATCTGTCAAGTCGTTCCTTCGCGCCTTTATGGCCCTTCATTCGATCAAATTCGAGCCCGATCAATAGCTTCTCAGCATCATGGAGCGCGGCCTCCACCATGAACAATGACTGAATCGGCCCGGTTGCGGCCTCGTTGCCGGCACCGATCTCTTTGGGATGCCTTCCGGCACCGTAAGCAAGAACCAGCGGGCTCTCTGTCGTGCCCAGGTTGTCGAAGTCGGAACTTCCACCACTATCGACATCTGCAATGCGTCCGTTCGTGCGGGTCATCTCAAGCTTCGTCGAGATGGTTCCGCTAACGGCACATCGCGGACCGCTTAGTGGCGTTCCAATGGAAAGCTGGGCTTCCAGAATCGCATGTGCATCTCCGGGAGATCGCACCAGATCGCCGAACACGCCATTGTCCGCTACCCTCGGCAGCTCCGGCTCGACCGGCTTTGGACGGTCACCTGCGCCTGCTTCCGAGGGCGGGTTG
This sequence comes from Paracoccaceae bacterium, assembly GCA_965203795.1. Lineage (GTDB taxonomy): Bacteria > Pseudomonadota > Alphaproteobacteria > Rhodobacterales > Rhodobacteraceae > CBDBBY01. The sequence goes on from OZ241915.1 coordinate 3,298,012, forward strand.
AACACCGGGCGCATGCGCGCAAGGCATTGCAGCAGCGTGGTCTTTCCAACGCCGTTGTCTCCAACAATTAGCGTCCAAGGCGCAGGGAAACCTTGGCTATCGACCAGCATGAGCTCTTGCCGGTCGCTGAACGAACGGATGTTCTCAAGCACCAGCTTCGTGAAGTAGACAGGACAGCTAGCTTTTTTCGACATGTCCCTCTCTAGCTAGTGTTTGGCAGAAAACCCGCAACGCGTTGAATTTCTGTTTTTAATCCGTGTTTTTGCTTGCGAAGATTCCCGCGATTCGGCATGATCCGCCCGAATTCGCCGCGATATCGGCGTTTTTCCTGGAATCTTCGGAGGCGATTTGCATGCGGAAGGTTGTTGAGGAGCGGTCCTGGCTGGGCTCGGTCGACATCGGATCGATCGAGCTGAACGTGAAATCCCGGGACGACATCCCGGCGATCCTTATCGGGCTCCAGGCGATCTGGAACGACAAGGCGGCGCGGGAGGAGCTGTTCCGGCTGCTGGACGCGCACGTCCTTCCGGACCGCCGCCGGGACACGGGCCGCCCGGGGATGCACCTTTGGCGGATCCTGGTGATGGGCGTGCTGAAGCAAGGTTTGAACTGCGACTACGACCGCCTTCAGGAGCTGGCGAACGAGCATGGGAAGATCCAGGCCTTCCTGGGCCACAGCGACTGGTTCGAGCCGGGCTTCTACGAGCTTCAGAACATCAGGGACAATGTCGAGCTTCTGACGCCGGAGCTTCTTCGGGAGGTGAACCGTCTGGTCGTGTCGACGGGGCACAAGGTCGCGGGAAAAAAGCCTGGCGCAGCGTTGGTCGGGCGCTGTGACTCGTTCGTGGCGGAGACGGACGTCCGCCATCCGACCGACTTCGGCCTGCTTCGGGATTCGGTCCGCTGCCTCGTGCGGGCGGCGTCGCGGGCCTGCGGCGCCTCGGGCGTCGGCGGCTGGCGGCAGCGCGACCACCACCTGGACGCGGCGGGGAAGCTGTACCGGAGGGTGAACACGGCGCCCCGGTGGAGCACCCGGCCGGATGAGGTCCTGGGGTTCCTGGTCAAGTCGCTGGAGCTGGCCGCGAAGGCGAAGGGCTCGCTCGGGCCGCTCCGGGCGGCGGGCTGCCCGAAGCGCACCCTGGCGGAAATCCGGAGGCTGATCGGCCATGTGCCGAGATTGGCGTTCCAGATCGCCCGCCGGGTGCTGAAGGAGGAGGCGGTCCCGCACGGGGAGAAGCTGTTCTCGATCTTCGAGGAGCACACCCGGTGGATCGCCAAGGGCAAGGCCGGCAAGCCCGTCGAGCTCGGGGTTCCGGTGTGCATCGTCGAGGACGGCGGCGGGTTCATCCTCGACCACGAGATCATGTGGACGGGCGGCGACACGCATGTCGCGGTCCCGCTGGTCGGGAGATGCCTGGAGGCGTTCCCGGACCTGCGGGCCTGCAGCTTCGACCGCGGCTTCCATAGCCCGGAGAACCGCCGGAAGCTCGACGCGATGCTGGAAGTGAACGCCCTTCCGAAGAAGGGCCGGCTGTCCGCCGCCGACCGGGTCCGCGAGGCCGACCCGGACTTCGCGGCGGCGCGGCGCAGGCATCCGGGCGTGGAGTCGGCGATCAACGGCCTGGAGCACCGCGGCCTCGGCCGGGTGCGGCTGCGCGGGCGGGACCGGTTCGAGCTGGCGGTCGGCCTCTCCGTCCTCGCCGCCAACATCCACCGGCTCGGGCGGGTCCTGCGCGACCGCGAGCGGCTGCGGCCGGAACGGCGCAAACGCGCCGCCTGAGCGGCGCCCTCCCCGAAATCCCGGCGGGCCGCAGGGCGGCAGGCGGCGGAGCCCGCGCCGGACCCCCGGAAAACCGTCGCCGACGCCGAGAATCCGGCCTCCCGAGCCGGATTCGCTCCGTCCCGGCTCGAAACGCGCCGCGCCGGGTCCCGTCGAGGCCATTGCGCCCGACCGAAATCCGGCCGTACAGCGAAAAACGACGGGTTCTCTGCCAGACACTAGCTACAACAATGGAATGCAAATGAAGATTTTCTCAGTACCGACGACGCTGATTGAACAATGTGTCTGGGCAAGCTTCTGTTTGGTGTCAACAAAAACGCTTCCGCCAAGAAATGCTGCCTATAACACTCATGGCACCGCAACGCCATCTACCCCGGACTTTCGATCCAATTCCACATCTTGAATGCCGGAGCGCCGACTCTGTTTCGCGCCGGTCGGCCGCCCACCGGTCAGTCCGTTTGCATAACGCGGCCTGATTTAGGCGGTCATGCGGCCGTGACGACAACCTTGTACGGCTTGCTATCCTGCAAGCAGTTCGTGAAGATTTCTTGATCCGCGTTGCGGTGCGAGGCGGAAAGTGCGGCCTGACGCACGACGGCTGCCGCCGGTGGTCCGCTTCCCGTGCGACGGGCGCAAGTTCTGCTAGGGCGCGGCCTAGTCGCCGGTGATCTGCTCGAACTGGGAATTTTGGCAAATGTGAACTGCCCCGCGTTTGCCGGAGAGTAAGAGTCTGAACGAATGAGCCGGAAGACAAACGGAAGAGGCCAATGGCAGAGGCAAGACCCACCCCGAGGCATCCAGCCGAACTCCGCGCGAATCACACCAGCGGCAGCGCCGACGACGGCACCCGATTGCGCGAAGGCCCGATCCAAGGTGACAACACGTGCCGCGACATGCGCGCGGACACCAATTGCCACTCGGCGGAGAACGAGGAATGGCTTGAAAGGAACGGCCTGAAAAGCCGTATCCACCGCCGGAAGCCGCGAGGTCGGCCTATTGGGCGCGCGGACCACGAAAGCCAACGGCCGCAAATCGGCGGTTCGGGCGAAGGCCGGGCGCGTCTTCACCCACAGGAAGGCCCGGAAAGCCGCTTCAGCGGTACTCAAAATCAATCGGGCGGTAAAATCCGCTGTTGTCGGAAGTGTTCATCTGCCAGCGGCGCGGCGTGCGGCCAAGAGGCCGGACGCGAAGTGGCCGCAATGCCCGCTCTCATTTGTGCCCCTGTCCAAGGCGTTATCTCATACGTTCACCTTGCCGCCGTCGACGTTCAGTGTCTGGCCGGTAACGAAATCGCTGTCCGGCGAGGCAAGGTACATGAGCGTGCCGAGAAGGTCCTCCGGGAGCATCTCGCGCTTGATCGAGCGCGTGGCGATCGTCGGGGCGCGCGCCATGTCGAAGCCTTCGTTGGCTTTGACCCCTTCGCTTTCCGTCAGCCCGGGTGCGATGGCGTTCACTTGAATGTTCTTGTCGCCCAGCTCGCGCGCATGGCAGCGGGTCAGCGCGATGACCGCGCCTTTCGACGCGGTGTAGTGCGATAGTCCCGGAGGTCCGTAGTAGAAGGTCCCGGAGGCGATGTTGATGACCTTGCCGCCGCCTGCCTGAATCATGGTCGGAACGATGGCGCGCATGACCTGATGCACGCTCCGCACATTCACCCGCATGATCGTGTCGAACTCGTCATCGTCGATTTTGAAGAACGGCTTCGGCTTGATCGCCGCGAAAATCGCTGCGTTGTTGACCATGATATCGAGCCCGCCCAAGCCGGTTTTGGCTAACTCCACCATAGCCGCGAGATCGTCGTTCGACGTCACATCCACCTTCATGCCTTGCACCGTGCCGCCTGCATCGGCGATGGCCTTCATGGTGTCTGCAGTGTCCTGCACATCCGTAACCAGCACTTTGGCCCCCTCGTCAGCCATCGCTTTGGCCATGGCGGCGCCGATGCCTTGCGCGGCCCCGGTTACGATTGCGGCTTTTCCTTCCAAGCGTCCCATTTGCCCATCCTTGTTCAGATTGCGATTTCGAGGATTCCCGCGACTTCGGGCCAGCTCTTGGCGCCGTTTTCGCGCAGATCGTTGGCGAGGTCCTCCGGCACCCAGTCGATGAAGCACCTCTTGAAGTTCGGCCGCGCCTCGATCCGGGCGAACCAGCGTTCGACATTGGGCAAGCGCCCGCCTTCCCACATGCCGCGCATCGACATCATCGCAAGGCGATTGACGTAGGGCGTCATCGAGATGTCGGCAATCGAGAACGTGTTCCCCACCAGCCAGTCATTTCCGGCACCCAGCGCCGTTTCCATCTTGTGGAGATACTGGTCGTAGAGACGGACTTTTTCCGCAGCGCCCGGAGCTTCGAAACCATGCCGGACAAAAGCGTCCTTCCGGCTCTTCCAATCCGACGTCACGGAAATCGCCGGCGTGGAAGCCAGGAACTCCTTAACGCCTTCCGGGCCAAGGTTCCTCAATACGGTGTGGCGATGCGAGCAGACGAACGTGACGGCGCCGCATGCGGGATGCAAGTCTTCGTCGACCGCTTTGGTCCAGTACCTGGCTTGCGCCCGCTCCCACGGGTCGGTCGGATGCACGCTGGAATCCGGCTCGATCTGGTCCAAGTATTCGATGATGACGGTGGAATCCGGAATGACCGTGCCGTCATGCACCAGTGTGGGCACGACGCCCTTGGGATTCAGCCTCAGATACTCCGGCGCGAACTGCTCGCCCTTGAGGATGTCGATGTAGACGCCATCCCACGCGAGGCTTTTCTCGTCCATCGCAAAACGGACCTTGGCGGCGCAGACGGACGACCCGTGATGGTAGAGCGTGAATGTCACAGCTGCACCGTGATCCATTTGAGTTTCGTCATCGCTTCGATGTCGGCATCGGTCCCCTCGCGGCCGACGCCGGATTCCTTGTTGCCCCCGAAAGGCACATGAGCCTCGTCGTGAATGGTTGAGCCGTTGATGTGGCACATGCCGGCGCCGATGTTCCTGGCGAAGTGCAAGGCGCGGTTGATGTCCTTGGTGAAGATCGCCGACGACAGGCCGTAATCCGTGTCGTTCGCCTTTGCCAATCCCTCTTCATAGCTGTCGACCGGATAGATCGATGTGACCGGCCCGAAGGTTTCGGTCCTGCAGACGGTCATGTCGTCGGAAACGCCGGTGAGCAATGTCGGCTGGCAGCGGTTGCCTTCCCATTCGCCGCCTGCGACGATGTTCGCGCCTTTGGCGACCGCGTCCTCTATGTGACTCTTGATGCGATTGCGCTGCCGCTCCGAAATGGCGGGCGCGATGACGGTGCCCGGATCGCGCAGATCGCCCATCCCGACCTTGGATGTCGCCATCGCAAAACGCTTGACGAATTCGTCGTAGAGCGGGCGCTCGACATAGAACCGGCTTGACGCGATGCATGCCTGGCCTCCGAACATGAAGATCGCCCGCGCTGCCAGCGGAACGACCGTGTCGAGGTCGGCGTCCGCCAGAATGACCGTGGGACTCTTGCCCCCCAGTTCAAGCGTGTTGGGCGTTTTGTTCCTGGCGCAGATCTCGCTGATGTGCTGTCCGACAATCGTGGATCCCGTGAAGGAAACGAAGTCCACGTCCTCGTGTCCGGTCAAGTCGTCGCCGATCTCGGCCCCGAAGCCGGTCACGATGTTGTACGCGCCGGGCGGAAATCCGGCCGCGGCCACGATTTCCGCGAACAGCGCCGTCAAATGCGGCGCCAGTTCCGACGGCAAATGGACAACCGTGTTCCCGACCGCCAGCGCATTCGCAACGAGCCGGGAGCACTTGATCAGCGGCACGTTGAACGGAGTGAGGATCGCGACCACGCCGAGCGGTTCGCGGATCGTCATTGAAAACTTGCCCGGCGCGTCGGACGGGATCGTCTCGCCGCGAACGTACCGGCATATGCCCGCAGCCGCGCGCACCATGGTCAGGCCCTTGTTGAACTCGAACAAGGCTTTCTGAATCGGCGATCCGATCTCGTCGATCAGGCAATCGACCACTTCGGGTTTCCGCTCCTCCATGATCTCGGCCACGCGCAGCAGCAGGCGCTCGCGCTCGGTCGGCGTCGTCTCCCGGTATGCCGGAAAGGCCGATCTGGCGGCGGCGACCGCCTTGCGCACATCCGCGCCGGTGCCCTTGGCTGCGCGGGCGTAGAGGCTGTCATCCAGCGGATTCAGATCCTCGAACGTGGCGCCGCCTTCGGCATCGACCCAATCGCCGCCGATGAAGTGCTGTATCGTCTTGATGTCTGTCATTGCATCCATGCGTCTGCTCCTGTTGCCGCTATCCGCCGACGATCGTTTGCGGCAGGAATAGCGCGATCTGAGGGAAAAGGATGAGAAGGCCGATCATCGCGGCCATCGCGAACCAGAACGGCCAGATGCCGCGGAAGATCTGGCCCATCGGCACGTCGGGCGCGATGGATTTCACGACGAAGACGTTGATTCCGACCGGCGGGCTGATCATGCCCATTTCAAGCACAATCACGACGATGATGCCAAACCAGATCAGGTCCCAGTCGAGCCCGATGGCGATGGGGATCACCACGGGGATCGTAAGGACCAGCATCGCCATGGATTCGAGGAACATGCCAAGAAACATGTAGGCCAGAATGACGACCAGGAGGACGCCGATGTCGCCGATCGGCAGCGAGGTCAGAATCGTGACCAGCTGAGCAGGCAGTTCCGTGAGCGACATGAAAGGAATGAAGACGAAGGCGCCGATGATGATCAGAAACACGGTAGCCGTCGCGTTCATCGTCTCAAAAATGACGGTTCGCGCCGCCTCCAGCGACAGCGACCGGCGCATCATCGCAACAACGAATGTAAGAAATGCGCCTACGGAAGACGCCTCGACCGGCGTGAAGAAGCCGGTATACATCCCGCCGATCGTCACCAGCACCACGCCGAGGATCGGCACCGCGCGCGCAAGCGAGGCAACGCGTTCGGCGCGTCCCGACCGGTCGCCGCGCGGTCCGGTCTCGGGCCGACGGGCAACGACAATATAGATCGCGCCGATGAAGAGCAGCGTCAAAATGATGCCGGGGAAGATCCCGGCCATGAAAAGCCGCCCGATCGACTGCTCGGTCAGCACGGCATAGATGATCATCCCGCCTGAAGGCGGGATCAGGAACCCGAGCGTGCCGCCGGCGGCGACTGATCCGGTCGCGAGGCTGTCGGCGTATTTGTAGCGCTTCATCTGGGGCAAGGCGACGCGCCCCATTGTGACGGCGGACGCGAGCGACGAGCCGGACAGCGCTGCGAAGCCCGCGCAGGCCGCGATGGTGGCCGACGCGAGCCCGCCCCGCAGATGCCCCATCCAGCGGTAGGCGGCCGTGAAGAGGTCGTTCGACATGCCGGAAACGCCCGCCAGATTGCCCATCAGCACGAACATCGGGATCACCAGCAGATTGAAATTCGATGCGGCCTCGAAGGTTTCGCCTGCAAGGTTGGAATAGGCGATCCTCCAGCCGCGGGCCCATGCCTGGTCCGCTTCCATCCCGACGGCGATAAACTTGTTCGCATTGGCGATGATCGAGCCGACAAACCCGACGCTGAGCATCGACAGCGCCACCGGCATGCGCAGCGCGAGCAAAACGAACAGCGTCAGGAGCCCCAGCAGCCCTAGCAGCGTCATGCTGATCATAGCGGATCACCGCCGATCTTCAGCGCCGTCACCCTGTCCGAGCGCAGCAGCTGCCAGATATCGAGCAGCAGAACGGCAGCGTAGAGAGCGATTGAAAACGAAAGCAGGTAGTAGAACCGCTCGAACGAAATCAGCAACTGCTGCGTAGTCTCTCCGAACCGCTCGGCGGCTTGGCCTGAGTGCCAAAGCCGCCATGCCATGACGGCAAGAAGACCTGCGCCGAGCAGCTTGACCAGGATCATCGACCATTTGGCAAATGCGGCCGACATCCGCGACTCGAAAACCTCAATCTCGATATGCGCCCCGGTCCGCGCGCCCAAGGGGATCGACAGCGCCACGATCACGACCAGCGACAGGATCAAGAGATCCTCGGCGCCGACAATCGGGGAATTCAACGCCTTGCGCATGATCAGGACGTTCCAGACGGAAAATCCGGTCATGAACACCAAGGTGGCGCCGCCAAGAATGAGCGAAAGCCATTTGAGCACCCGGTCAATGTGCGCGATTGCTCCGAGCGCTTCGCGCTGTTCCGTCATCGGGTTTCCAATGGCGCGGGGGGCCGGGGCCGCTGCCCCGGCCTGCCGCTGCTTACTGGTTGATCGCGTTGTAAATTTCCTCGGCATTGTCAATGCCGCGTGCGGCGTAGTCGGCAAAGATCGCCTTCAGACCGTCCGCGACGGCCGCATCCATGCGCGCCCGCTCATCGGCGGAAACTTCGATAAGCTCGTAATTCTTGCCGGTCGTCTCGCTCATCAAGGCAAGGGACCGCGCGTCCGCGCCGTCAAAGCTCTCGGCGAGCTTCATGGATGCAGCCCCGCCGGACAGGTCGTCGATGATCGCGCGATGCTCGTTGCTCAGACCCTCATAGCGTTCGCGGTTCATCACCACGAAGATCACGGCGTGCTGCACCGGAACGTTCGTGACGAAATGCGTTGCCACGTCCCAGAAATTCCACGGCGGCGTCATGTTGTTGTAGGTGGCGTACGCGCCGTCGATCGTGCCGGTCGACAGTCCGGTGTACATTTCCGTCACGGGCATCTGGACCGGCACCGCGCCCATCGCTTCGATGATCGGGGTGGTCAATGCGGCGTAGGGAACGACTTTGGCACCCTTCATTCCCTCCAGCGTGGAAAGGTCTTTGGTCGCGGCGATGCCGATCCCCGCGGCAGTCGTCAAACCGATGACTTTCACTTCGGAATACTCGTCGGCCAAATAGTCGTCGAAGACGGCCAAGAGACGCTCGGTGGCCTCCCGGGAGCTTTCCGATTTGCCCGGCGGGATCGCGAGCATGGTTTTGGGGAAGAGCGCCGGAGTGTACGCGGAAACGCCGAACGTGATGTCGGCGACCCCTTCTACCGCCCGCTTGTACTGCTGCACCGGGCCAGCGCCGAGCTGTCCGGCGGGGAAGAGCTTCATGGTCAGCGATCCGCCGGAGCGAGCCTCCAGCTCCTCGCCGAACCACTTGAACATCACGGTGTTCGTGTGGTGCTGCGGCGGCACGAATGTCGCGACAGTCAATTCCTCTGCGGCGACTGATTGCGCCGAAATGCTGAGACCGGACGCAACCGCGACGATCTAGCAGAAACGTGTGAATGCCATCATCATGTCCTCCAAATGGCTGGCGGGGCGATCGCCGAAGCTTCGGGGTCCCGAATGGCCTCCCGGCTGCTACTGTCGACCGATTCCCGCCAAATCGGACGCAGGCTACAGGATATAGGGATCCCAAATCAAGAGATTCCTTGAACGCTGGACCGCGCGGCTGCTGGATTTCTTGACTTTGGGATCCCAAACCATTTGTATGGCCGCATGGATTCCATCGATACCGAACTCGCTGCGCGAATCAGGCATGACATCATTCACGGCGCCTACGCCGAAGGGCAGCGCTTGTCGGAGGCCGGACTCTGCGAGACCCACAACGTTTCGAGAACGCCCGTGCGCCTCGCGCTGCGCCTGCTGGAGCGGGAGGGGATCATCCACCGCTGCGAGGGGCGCGGATACAGGATAGAAAGCCCGACCATCGCGGATATCCTGCAAGCCGTTCAGGTGCGCGGACATCTTGAAAGCCTGGCCGCGCGGCTTATGGCCCAGACTTCCGACCGGGCTGCACGGCTGCCCGCGATGGCACAGGCGATCGAGACAATCGACGGTTTGATCCGCCTGGGGCGGCTGGACACGCCGGTCATTCAACAGATGCAAGCCGCGAACAAGGCATTCCACACAACGATTCTGGAGGCCTGCGGCAACGATTGCATCAGCTTCACCTGCCGCCAGATCAGCCACCTCCCGATGCTGGCTGTCGGATCAATGGTGTTCGACCGCGCGGTGCGCGACACTCCGGATCAAATGGAGCGCGGATTGTTCCGGCTGCGCATCGGCAATGCCCAGCATCAGGTGATTTTCGAAGCGATCGAAAAAGGCGACGCTGTCCGCGCCGAAGGCATGATGCAGGAACATTCGCATACAATGATCGAATACATCAGGACTTTTGAAAAACGCGACAAGAATCTCACTGCATCGGATTTGGTTGCTTATTCGGCAGCCAAACCCGACGCGCTTCGATCCTGAGAACTGCCATGCCGCCAACCTGGACCTGCCCCCGCAGCGCAGGCAATTCGCGGGGAAACCGCATTGGCTCACACTCCATGCCAATGCAACCGCTGGGGCACAACCGGAGAAGCGGCCGTTCAAGAAGAAGAACCGCAATGGGCCATGGAACTGTTCGACCGCCTGATTGCGGCCAATGCGGAACACACATCGGCGCGGCAGGCAAGGGCGCAGGCCACACGCGCCTGCAGTTCGAACGCGCAGCGCGCCGCCGCGAATTTGCCATTCCCGTTTGAAGCGCGGATTGAACGAACATCGAATAAGGAAAGCCGACCGGATGCCCCAAGGACCTAATGCCCTCGCCCAATGCGGCGTTCCCCTGTTCTACCAACTGGCGAACCCGAACGATGTCGGCATCGCGCCGCCCGATGCAAGAATGGGCGACAGCCTCCGGACGTGGGTTCGATCCCTTTCGGTGTTTCAAAAAGAAGCGCTGGTCGCCTCCTCCCGCACCGGCCGCGTCTGGCGGCTGGCCTCGGACGAGGGCCCGTACCTCGACGGGCATGACGAGGCGCCCTGCCCCTTGGCGTTCCTGAGCGTGGGCATGATCGCGAGCTACATGAACGAAATCACGGCGCTCGCGAAACTGCGGGGCGTGGCCATCCGACAGTTGAGGCTTACCCAGGACAACTACTACACGATGACCGGCTCGATGCCGAAGCGCACCATGGTCGGCGGCGCTTTGCCTGTGGAGCTCCGGGTCGAGATTGACTGCGATTTGGGCGATGCCGCCCTTACGCAGTTCCTGATGGATGCAGTGCACGCTTCCCCCCTCAACGGGCTGATGCGCGGCCGACATGAAAGCCTGTTCAGTCTGACGAAGAACGGAGCCGAGCTGCAACCGGCAAAGGCGCTGCGGGTAGAGGGGCCGGTCTACCCGGACCCCGGCGGTCGCTTTGCCGCTGCGAATCCGGGAAGCGCCGCCGAGACGCAGGCACTTTGCTGGCCAAAAGGCGTCACGCCGAAGAAGACCGTCAAGCGCGGGACTTCCGCTGCCGGATCATCACTGGCGGCGGAACAGAACAGGCAGTTGAACATCGGGGCGACCTGCACGCTGCGCGAAGACGGAATGAAGGAGATCGTGCAGCTGCAATACTCGCCTCACGGCACGTCATTCAACTTTCTGTCGGAAGAAGCCCCGGAAAACGGCGGGCTCGGCCGGGCGCCTGACGCCAACAGCTACATCAGCGCAGGCATTGGATTCTGCTTCATGACCCAGTTCGGGCGCTTCGTGAAAATGCTTGATCTTGATCTGTCCGACTACCGGATCGTTCAGGACAGCCATTTTTCGCTGGGCGGCGCGTCCGGCGGCACCGGCAAGGCCGGCGCGGCGGACCCGCTGGAGACTCATGTTTACCTGGAGACCGGCGAAAGCGATGAAGTGGCGCGAGAAATGCTCGATATTTCGGAGCAAACCTGCTTTTTGCACGCTTTTTGCCGGACGGACCTCAAGACGAAGCTCAAAGTGCAGCGCGTTTGAGCTTCCCCGGCCGGTTGAAAAAGGAATGATTCCCGCGTCTCAGGGGGGCGTCCATACACAATAGCCTTGGAAATCCACCGTCCTGTCCAGCGCCTCGAGCGGGTCGCCATCGGCCGAAATCTCCTTACAAGCGCTCCTCGACGTCCCGAAATCCAGGCTGCTTCGCCATCACGGCCCCCAATAGCTGCTGATCCTTCGAATCACATGCCCACGCGAAACTCCAGGGTTTCCGGAGGTGTCGAACTACCTCGCAAACGCAGGATATGCTGCAACCTAAGTCGGATATGCTCTAACTTGTCGGCAAATCCGGCTTGTTCCGACAAACCAGCCGCGTCGAGATGGATGGCGTCCGCTATGGCTTCCCGCCTCACACCCATTTTCCGCCGCTCGCCGGATGGCGAGTTGCTCCTTGAGGCCGAAACCATCAGTCTCCGACTCTTGAAGAGGCGGCTGGCTGGGTTCAGGCGCTGTTGGCGGTTCGCTTCTTGCGCTTCGCGCCGGGACCGCAGAAGGTGCTCCCTGGCCGAGTCCTCGAAAAAGCGTGCCGACTGCGGGAACCGCAGGCACGCCGAGTGGCACCGCAGCGGGCCGCCTTGCGAGACACGGCCGAGGTCGAAGCATGGATCGAGCGTCAGAAATTGGCACTGCTTGAAGCCGTCGCCGACGGCCCGGTGCTAGTGAACTGAAAGGAAACCTCAAATGCAATTTATTCGTCGTATCCGATTTCGCGGCCTATTATCCTTTCCACCCGATATGGAACCGCTGGATCTCCAGCCGCTGAACGTGCTGATCGGCCCGAACGGGTCGGGAAAAACGAACCTGATTGAGGCGTTCAATCTTCTCAGCGCAACGCCGACTAATTTCGCCAAAGCGATCAGCGACCGCGGGAGCGTTGCGTCGGATTGGCTGTGGAAAGGCGAAAACCCTGCGGACACAGCGGAGATAGATCTCGAAACAGCTGAAGCGGCACCGTCGACTGCCCGACCATTGCGCTACCGTCTTGAATTCATGTCTCAGAATAATCAGGTCAAGGTGTTCGACGAGGCGATAGAGGAAGTGAAGCCTCAGCCCGAGCATGACGACCCGTATTTCTATTACCGTTTCCAGCGAGGACAACCGGTCATTAACATCAAAGATATTGAAACCGATAGCCAAGGAACGCAACGGCGCCTGAAGCGGGAGGAGGTGTCGCTGTTGGCGGATCAATCCGTCTTGACGCGGCGCAGGGACCCGGAACGCTTGCCCGAAATAACTTGGATTGGCAGGCGGTTTGAGGAAGTTCAAATGTTCCGCGACTGGACATTCGGCCCGCATTCTGCCCTTCGCAACCCGCAGCGCACGAACGATCCGCCGGACAAGCTTCTACCAAATGCCTTGAACTTCGCGCTCGTATTGAATGAGATCCTGTATCGGGGCGATTTCGATATCGACACAATGCTGAAGCGGTTCCTGCCGCGTTACGAGCGCGTACTCCCCCGCATCGTCGGCAACACCGTGGAGCTCACTCTTCGTGAACGGGGGTTAAACGGTGCGATTCCGACAACGCGCATTTCCGACGGCACACTGCGGTTCCTAACTGTGCTTGCCGCTCTGTTCGCGCCAACTCCTCCGTCGCTGATGTGCTTGGAGGAACCGGAGCTCGGGATGCACCCGGATGCTGTGTCGCTACTAGCCAAAATCCTCGTTGAAGCGTCCAGCCGGATGCAACTGATCGTTACGACTCATTCCGATGCGCTGTTGTCGAAATTGAATGACAATGTCGAGTCGGTTCTCGTGTGCGAGAACAACGGTTCCGGAACGCAGATCGAGCGACTCAACGCCAAAAGGCTTGCGTTCTGGCTCAAGGATTACACGCTCGGAGACATTTGGCGGATTGGAGAGATCGGGGGGAACCCGTGAGGACCGTCTCAATCTTTGTGGAGGGTGGTGGGAACGGAAAAAATACAGCACAAAATAAGGCTGATCTCCGAAACGGAATGAATACATTCCTCGGTGAACTCAAAGATGCGGCAGAGGCAAAAAAGTGGACGTGGGAGCTCAGATTTTGCGGCGATGGGAGCAAAACTTGCAAAGCGTTCAAAAATGAACGAAATTTTGACAACGGGTCTAAAATCATCGTCCTGCTAGTGGATTCCGAGGAACCCGTCACGTCACCAACAGTTATCGAGCATCTCAGGACTCGGCAAGAATGCAAATTGGATTTAGCTGGCGTACCAGCAGATCATGTCCATCTGATGGTTCAGACAATGGAAACTTGGATTGTCGCTGATCGCGCCGCCTTGAGCGACTATTACGATCAGGGTTTTCGTACGAATGAGCTCCCTTCGCGACAGAACCTCGAAGAGGAGAATAAAAAAACAGTTGCAAATGCCCTCGATCAAGCGACAGAACGAACGCAGAAGGGCCGCTACCAAAAGATTCGGCATGCCTCCGATCTTCTCGAGAAGATCGATTCAGAAGAGGTGCGGCGGAGATGCCGACATTGCGAACGCTTGTTTAAGTTCCTCAGTAAGGCCATTGAGGACGGGTAACGTAGTGCCCGCACTTTAGAGCAAATCCGACTTAGAGTGAATCGTTTTTGAATCAAGGTGTTACGCTTTTCGCCATCGTGAGATTCGAAGGCCGGACTGGCGAAGGAGGCCAATCCGGATGACGAAACCCTGTTCGAATGACCTGCGGGAGCGGGCGGTTGCCGTGGTTCGAGCAGGCGGGAGCCGCCGCGGCGTTGCGGAACTGTTCGGCGTTTCCGCTTCGAGCGTGATCAGGTGGGCTCAGACGGAATCGGTCGCTGCGGGCAAGATGGGCGGGCGTCGCAAGCCGATCCCGGCTCCCTTCCGGGACCGGATCCTGGCGCAGCTCGACGGCCGCCCGGAGACCACCTTGGCGGAACTTCGGGAGCTGCTTGCCGACCGCGGCGTTCGCGTCAGCCGGGACACGGTCCGGCGCGCCCTGCGGTCCTGGGGACGCAGCTACTAGAAGAAGACCCCGGTCGCCGAGGAGCGCGACCGCCCGGAAGCGGAGCGCCGCCGCCAGCGCCGGCTCAACCCGCGCAGGCTGGTCTTCGTCGACGAGACCTAGCTCAAGACCAGCATGGCGCCGCTGCAGGGCTGGGGCCGCAAGGGAAGGGTACTGTTTCAGATGTTCTGCAATTGGCTTTCGAGAGGAGGCGGCCATGGCAGTTCCTGCGGTTTAGCAAACCATCCCTGACGAAGGACAGGACGACACCATGACCGGGGTTCATCGCAGTTCGAAGCTTGACGAGTTCAAGGCGCAGCTTGAAGCCGGCGGCGATTCGGTCCGCCAGGTTTTGAGAGCGGCGCTTCAGGAGGTTCTTGAGGGGCAGATGACGGAGGTCTTGGGCACGGCGAAGGGCGAGCGGACGCCGGGCCGGGCCGGCTACCGCTCGGGCCACTGCGTGCGGCATTTGACGACGCAGGTGGGCCGGATCGAGCTGAGGGTTCCGCAGGATCGGAACGGATTGTCCGGCACGGAGCTGTTCGAGCGCTGCGAGCGTTCGGAGAGGCGCCCTTCGGGCTTCGCTGCGCGAACGTCTCGGCGCTGATGCGGATGTATGCGGGCGGGGTTTCGACGCGGAAGGTCGCGAAGGCGGCGGAGGTGCTGTGCCGCCACGGCCTCTCGGCCCCGACGGCGGGCCGGATCAACGCGAAGCTGGATGCCGAACTGGCGAAGTTTGCGGAGCGGCCTCTGCAGGGCTTTCGCTTTCAAAGTTTGCCGACCGCGTTCAGCAGGAGTCCCATCAGATACTTGTCGCTCATTGAGGCCATTTCCATCCTCCCCTTGAGCGACTCCTTGTCGTCCTTGAGGCGCACGATGTTCAGCGCCAGGCGGCGGATGGCGGCGAGGCACTCCGGCCCGCTCCCGGTCCGGTTCCGCATCCGGTCCTCGTCCATCACGACGTCCAGGACCCAGTGCAGCCGGTTCTCGATCCCCCAGTGGCTCCGGACGAGCTCCAGCAGGCGCTCCGGCGCGAGCTCCCGGCTCATGATGAAGTAGCGGACGGACCGCTCGGTCCGCCCGTTCAACTCGCGGACGGCCTCGATCATGCCGACGGCTTTGAGGCCGGGCCACTGGTGTCGCTCCTGCAGCCATCCCACATCGCGCGAGACGGTCGCGGTGCGCGTCTCGACCCGCCCGTGGCCGCCGTCAACATGCTGATATGAAAGCGTTTCCTTCAGCGCTTCGGGGTCGGAGAGCCAGACCTGGACATCTTCGTGGAGCGAAGCCTGGTTGCGCTTCACCGGCAGGACGCAGTCCCCGCCCTTCTCCACGATCCGCGCCGACGTGCCGCGCTGGGTGTGCAGGGCGTCGGCGGTGACGATCCGGCCCGCCAGCTCCAGGATGTCCAGCAGGCTCGGCATCGCCGTGAGCTCGTTCGACTTGCCGTCGACCTTGGCCTGCCCGAGCACGATCCCGGCGCCGGGCGCGAACGCCTGGACCAGGTGCAGCGGCGAGCGCTCCGAGGCGTCCGCGAACGCGCCCCGGAGCGCCTTGCCGTCGATCGCGACCTGGCCGTCCGGAAGCGCCGCCAGCAGCCGCTTCGCGAACAGCGCCAGCGCGGCTCCGAGCTGCTCCGGATCGAGGGCGTTGAACAGGTCGGAGAAGGCGTCGTGGCTCGGCGGGCCGCCCTTGAGCGGCATGAAACGGCGCAGAAACTCGATTTTGGCGCGCGCGAACCGCGCGAACGAGTTGCACGACGACCTGCCCGTCAGCGACGCCAGAAGGGCGATCGCCAGCATTTCAACCAGGTCGTGCGTCGTGGCGTTGCTCTTCCGGGGGTCGCCGACCCCTTGGAATATAAAGCGGAATCCATCCATCTCCTGCCTCCGGACACTGCTCTTCGTTGTTGTTTTGACCGAAGAGTGCCACCATCCGGCGGAAAGGCAAAACGGAAAATTTCAAGAGCGAAAGCCCTGGCGGCCTCTGTCAATAAGCTTCCTTTCTTGACCCTCTGTCGGCATCCTTTCTTGCCCCTTTGGGGAGCCGGATTCCAAGGGGCGCACATTCGGCCCCGGCCCCCGGCCTTGCCCCTCCGCGCTGCGCGCTCCGGGGCGAGGCAGGGGGGCTGCCTTTTCGATTTTTTCGATTTGCGCGGCGGCGCGGCTTCCGGGCCGGATCAGCCTTTCGAGCGCTGCCGGAGGCGCCAGCTCCCGTTCCCGGTCTCGACGGTCCCACAGTGGTGCACAGGCCGGTCGAGCGGGGCCGCCGCCGTCTACCTATCGCCGAACACCGATGGCCATTCGGAGAACGACAGGTTCGTCGTGACGATCACGGACGTGCGCTCACAGGGCGGCTCAGGAGATGGAACAGGAGCTGGCCACCCGTCCCGGACTTCCGCTTCGAGAAGATCCGCCAAGTTCACCGTGTCGAAGAAGCGCCCGCGGGCGCCGTTCCGGATGCACCCCCGGCACCGCCGCGAGGTGGCTCTTGCCGGTGCCGCCGACCAGCACGGCGTTGCGCGCGCCGTCCAGGAGACCGCCTTCGGCCATCCCCCTCAGCAGGGGAGCAGTCCGCCGCGGGCAGCAGGCCGAGCGCGAGCCGCTCCGGCACCGCGATCTCCAAGGGCGGCGGCGCTGTCCGCGCCCGGCGCATCTGTCGTTCGAAAACCCGGCAGCGACCGTGTTTCGGCACATTCCTGCATTATCATTTTCCAATTCCAGCGATTTCGCCGTCCCGCGCCAGCCGCTTCGATCCTGACATGGTTGAAAGCTTCGTGCGCGGCGTCAGACACCGGACGATCCAACGGAGATCCTTGGGCCGAAATGCCACGCAGCCTGCTGTCGGATGCCGCGGCGATCTCCAAGCGTGCAGGAATATGGCCGAGCCGCGGCCCGGAACCGCCTCAGGCCAGTTGTAAGAGACAAGAGCGAACAGATCGTAGAGCCTGTCCGCCCTAAACAGCCTTTCGTGCCGACGGCCGCGACTGCTCTTTCGGTCCAGAAACCGATTGTACTCCGCGCAATCCTGATCGTTGCACCAGACGTGGAAACGTTTGATCGGAATGCTCCCTCTCGGCACTTGGCGCACCGGAATCCGATCCGGCCTGTAGAAAACCGCGGGCAGACCATAGATCCCTTCGGGAGTTGCGCCGTCGCCTTCGCGCTTGTCGCGCCGGATTCCACCCCGTCCGACGGAGCATGCGAGCCTGCGCCCCCGAAACCGGGCGTACCAGCGCGTCACGACAAGCTCGTCCTGCCCAGGCGTTAGAGGAGGTGGCCGCACTTTTCGGCCTTCGTGTCGAGATAGCCTCTGTTGAAGGGCGTCGCTGGTGATCTCAGCGGAATGGTCTCCGGCACATCAAGGCCGGCCGCTTCCAGCATGCGGACCTTATCGGGATTGTTGGTCATGAGCCTCGCCGACGAGAACCCTAGCTGCTTCAGCATGCTGGCCGCGATCCTGTAATCCCTTTCGTCGCTTTCGAATCCCAGCCGGTGGTTGGCCTCGACGGTGTCGAATCCCTGGTCCTGAAGCGAATAGGCCCTGATTTTGTTCGCGAGGCCTATGCCCCTGCCCTCCTGGTTGAGGTAAATTAGGATTCCGCCGCCTTCCGCCGCCATCGCCCTGAGCGCGGAATCCAGCTGGGCGCCGCAGTCGCATTTCAGCGAATCCAGTATGTCACCGGTGAAGCAAGCCGAATGCAGCCTGGCCAGCACTGAGCGCTCCCTTGAGGGAGCGCCAACCTCGACAGCGCAGTGCTCCTCGGAGTCCGCGTCAAGGCGATAAACGTGTATCCGGGCGCGCGGGCTCGCCTTCAACGGAAGTTCGGCGCTCGCCACCAGATTTGGAATCCTGCCCGCCCGCAGCAGGTCGCCCGCATTCCCGCAATCGACAATGGAAAGGCGGTAGCGATCCGCGAATTCCGCCGCATTCCCGATTTCCGCGACTACTGCGGAAGGGAGCAGGCGCGCCTGCCGCGAAAGCTCGACCGCCGCGCGATGAAGGTCCGCCGAACCATCTCGCGCCGTCGAAAGCGGGCCCTTCATCGGATGCTGAAGATCGGCCGACGGATCCGCAACGGCCAGAATCCAATCTGAATCGGCATCCGGCGGGACCAGGATGCGGGCCAAATCCCCGTCGTATGCGCGTGCCTTCAACGTGGACGCACGCCTTGCCGTAACGGCGAGAACCGCGTCCCGGTCCAGCTTGAGCAATGCCCGCAGCCTGCCGTCCTGCACTGTCTCGGCCGACACGGCCGCGACGGCGCGAGCGCCGTTGCCAAGAACGACAGGCAGCCCAAGTCTCAAATCGCTTCTGACGCGGGCAAGGCACTCCTCCCTGCCCGGCTTGAAACCCATTGTTTCCATTCTCTTCAAGGCGAATGCCACGCGGCGCGGTGCGGCCGCGGCAATGCAGGCACTGTAGCGGGAGGCCTGAATTTGGTCAAAAAGGCTTATTGCCTTGAGTCCGCTGATACAAAATATTGATTGCTCTCGACGTCGGTTTGGCGCGGAGCCGCTTCGGCTCGTCAGGAATCCGGCCTGCCGGGATTGGCATCGGGTGTTGTTCCGGCGGTTCGGCGGATGTGGAGGAGCGGAATCGGCGCTTCCGCGGCACATGCGACCGGTGCATGAAGGTTCCGGCCGTCGCTGAAGTCTGCCGCTTGCAGTCCCGGCATTCGTGAACGCCGCGCGGCCGCTGGAGCCTCGTCGCCCGGGAGCCGCCGCACCTGGGGCAGGCGAAGCCGTCCGGGAACCTGATCCGGAACAGGTGCTCGGCGCAGGCCTCGTCGTCCGGGAACCGGTCCTCGAACTCCTGGAGCGACAGGCGCTTCCGTCTGTGGAAGCGATTCGGCATGTGCGCACATTGGCGGAATACCAAACGAACGTTAAGAGCACATCACGCAAGATGTTGAGCGTGCGGACTTAAGGAAATAAGCCATTCTACTCAAATGTTCCAAACGCTGTTCCTGCAGTCGGTTACGATTAAGTTCAATGGCTTGAATTGTCGTTTTTCCGTAATACCGACAGCAAGGTCGTCGTCAAACCTGATATGCAGTTTTGGATCGTCCGAACCGCCACGATCAACGATAAGCGGTACCTCACAGTTGACATCACCCATGTGTGAACGAACCCGCCTGTCTGGATTTGCGAGCAGGAACAAATCACTCTTGCGCACGTTACATTCCCGACAAGACCAGAGCAAATTATCCCAAGAATGCACTAGCCAATAATATCCGGGAACAAGCGGTTTTTTTGAACGCTTATCCTGCCTTACTCCGCCCTCCGATCTGTAGTGCTCAACGTGGCCAAAGGCAAATGCACTGAATTCACCCTCACAATAACAGCATTTGCAGTACTGAGCATCTCGCAGTTTGCTCCTGACAGCTTCGTGTTCGTAAATCTTAGCATCGAATTCAAATTTCCTTTTCCCGTTCATATATTCTTTGCAATCATTAGCTGTCTTTGTATCCCCTTTTTGAAGTTCCGCAGGTCTTGACGACGGCTTGCGAATTCGAATCATGACGCCTCGCCTTTACCTCGGAGTGTCTCCGCAGCACGACGGATGATATCCATTGCGGCCTGATCATCTCGAGACATTTCAGCAGGCAAGTTGCGAATTCTCCGCTTCAGGTCTTCAAGTTCCACATGCTCTTCTTTTGAAAGCGTTCCCTTTTCTCCCTTTTCCGCGAGCTCTTGGCGACGGTTAAAAATCTTTTCTACCCTAGGTGGGCACGCGGACCTAAGGCCGAACAAATCGCTAGTGACAACCTGATCAAGGCGCCAGTCATTTACAGTGTCCGGGTCGCTACAAATCAGAGCGTGATCGCCTGCATTCTGAACAATAATCAAATTTGCGTCCAAGGAAACCTGTGCCATTAAGGGGCTATGCGCCGTTTCAATGAATTGAACTTTAGGAAAATGCTCGGCTAGATGCATCCTTATATCCCGTTGCCAGCGCGGGTGTAAGTGAAGGTCGATTTCGTCGACAATAACAATTGCCGACTCGTTAAGAGGATTTTAACAATCCGAAAAATGCTCGATCATCCTCCAAGCGATATCGACTACCCATGCGAATACAGCTCGATATCCAAGGCTCAGCTGGTTGAGAGACACAGCGCCGTAGTAAGTCTTTATCCGAACTCCAGATTCATCAGGACGACCGCCCGGCAAATGCGGACCGCGAATCTCAATATCCTCGGAGCGATGGAGGTCAGGAAGAATTTCCGCTAGCACACATTTCAAACTTTCAAGTCGCTTTGCAGCACCTCGGTGCTTTTTCAATTGACCGAACTCAAGCAAGAGCAACAACTCCTCGGCGTCATAGAGTGCAGACTCTACCATGAACAATGGCCGGGTCGGACTAGTTGTGTCAACTCCGTTGACACCGAGCTCTTTGGGATGCTTCCCGACACCGTATGCGAGCACCAAAGGCTCTTCTGCTGTGCTAGGTTTGTCGAGATTGGATTTCCAAGAACAGGTAGTTTTCTTAATCCGCGTGTCGGCATATTCTATCTCCAATTTCTTCGAAATAATCCGGGCACATGCGCTCTGTGCGCCGTTTAGAGGCGTCCCAACGGAAAGCTCGGCTTCCAGAAGTGCGTGGTGATCCCCAGGGGCTCGCACTAAATCATCGAACACGCCATTATCTTCTTCTCTCGACAGCTCCGGCTCGACCGGCTTCGGATCAGTACCGGTGCCTTCGTCCGGCAGATTGAACACCGGGCGCATGCGTGCAAGGCATTGAAGCAGCGTGGTCTTTCCAACGCCGTTGTCTCCAACAATTAGCGTCCAAGACGCGGGGAACCTTGACTATCGACCAGCGTGATCTCCTGCCGTTCGTTAAATGAACGAACGTTTTCAAGCACAGCTTCGTGAAGTAGAGGGGGCGGTTTTTGTTTTTTGACATTACACTCTCTCGAAAGACAATGGTTTGTAGTAAAGGCTTTCGCCAAAACGACGCTGACAGATTAATGCTGCTAGGCGAGCTCCAGTTCTGCGTCAAGGAGGCTGTTGAAAAAGGGTATGTCCCAAATTTTTGGGTTGAGCCTGTTCCGCTGGCTCGGGTGTCGTCCGCGCCCGGCGGCCCGGCCCCGGGAGATGGGTGCACTGCTTGCGGCGGTGGAAGCGGCGTTCGGCCGTTCGCTTCCGCGGATGAGGGCGGAGCCCGGGGGCGGCCGAGTTCCCGATCCGGCGCGCAGCGGGCAGGCCGGGGTCAAGCGAAGGTACTACCGCTGCCGCGAGCGCGACGGGTCCGGTGGGGATCGACGGCACCGGAGTTCCGATGACCGCACTCGAGGTCGAGGGCGTTCCCGGCAAGCAGGAGGACGGCGCTGTGAAAACCCGCGAGGCGAAGGCCATCATTCTTGCACGGCCGAAAGCCGGAACCGGAAGACCGGGGAGCCGAGGAAGAACAGGGGGAGCGGGGCTGCCGGCGTCCGTATCGGCAGCGCGCGGTCGGAAGGCGGCACACGTGTCAATAAGCTTCCTTTTTTGACCCTGTACCTCTCAGGGCACTTGATGGCCCGCTGACGCCATCGTCAGCCGAACCGGGGTTCCGAGGCACCCGCCAACCCTCGCCGAGGGCTGGAGCGCGTAGCGCGGAAGGGCAAGGCTGAGCGGAAGGCGCGGATGAAGCGGATCAAGGTGCAATTGAACAACGGGCGGGTCGATCTCGTCATCGCCGGTCCCGGGTCGCACGCGACCGGGAGGCCAGCAAGGACCGGATGCGTCACGATCCTTGCCGGAAACGCGGCTTGCCGGTCGGGCCCGGCGTCGTGGAAAGCGCCTGCAAGCGGGTCGTCGGGAGCCGGTTCAAGCGGGCGGGATGCCGCTGGTCGAAAGCGCTCGGCCAAATCAGTGTTGTAAAAGGAATGATCCCGCGTCTCAGGGGGCGTCCACACACGAAGGGGCTTCGGCCGGGAGTTGCGCGATCCGCGAAACCGGCTGGACATGCCCCGGAGAATTTGCAGAACTGTCGGCAAGTTGCTCCGATGGCGCAGGAAGCCGACGGCCCGGAGGCAGGTTCCGTCATAGCCCTTCCGTATCTCGATCATGCTAAGACGCTCCCACTGCCGACCGTGGCCAAGGTCGGCAGCGGAGCGGTGCATGGCGGAAAAGCTCTTGTTCCGAGAGAACGCAAGTCAGCATGCCAGCACCGCTTCTCCTCTTCAACTCGAACGGTTGATTGCGGCCATTCGGATACTGAACCAGAAGGAGGAGAAGACGGAAACCTGCCACATCCGGCGATCATCGGACTGGATGTCTCGCGCGATATGCTCGACATCCATGGCCTGCCCGACGGTCTCGAGCTCCGGCTGCCGAACACCTGCGAGGGGCACGCGCAGCTCGAACGGCTTGCCCGCGACCGGCGGGCATTGGTCTGCTTCGAGGCCACGGGCGGCCACGAGTGGCTGCTATGGGCGAGCCTGGACAAGGCCGGGATCGGAACGCGGCAGCTCCCTCCGGCGCAGATCAAGGCCTTCGCGGCCAGCCTGGGCGTGCGCGCCAAGACGGACCGGATCGATGCCGAGATGATCGCCCTGTTCATGGCGTTCCGCCCGGAGGCCGGGCGCCGCCTGCCGCATGCGAAGCTGCGCAACCTCCGGGCGCTGGCAACCAAGCGTCGGCAGCTTGTCGGCACCCTCAAGCGCCATTCGCTGCAGTGCAAGGCCCGGGAGAAGCACGGAACGGCCTGCGATTTCGAAGATTTCGACAACGAGTTCAAAGACTTGATGAACCGGCAGATCAAGGAGCTGGAGCAACGGATCGAGATCCTCCTCGCGTCCGATGCCGAGTTGGCCGGAACCGCCGCGATCCTGCGGTCCATTCCCGGAATCGGGCCGGTGGCTTGCGCGATGCTGATTGCCGAAATGCCCGAACTCGGACAGATCACTGGAGACAAGGCCGCCGCTCTCGCGGGGCTTGCGCCCGTCGCGCGGGACAGCGGGCAGATGGGCGGCAAACGGGCCATCGGCGGCGGCCGACGGGCACTTCGATGCGTGCTGTACCAGGCCGCGCTTGTGGCCTCGCACCACAACGCGGATATGGAAATCTTCGCAAAGCGCCTGCGGGACAAAGGCAAGCCGCACAAGGTCGTCGTTACGGCCGTTGCCCGCAAGCTCATCACGGTCGCAAATGCCCTGTGCAAAACGCGCCGATCCTGGGCGGCCCGGGCCGCGTGAGCGTTGAACGGCGTCCATCCCTCGGCCGAGTGCCGTTGTCACGCCGGCCTGCCGACCCAGAGACCCCTTATCGCAGCGTAGGCAGGTTGGCATGGTGGCCGCGCGGCTGCTGGAAACCTGGCCGCGCTTTGAAACCGGATCGACCGGTCGGCTGCCGGTCAGAACGAAACAGAGTCGGCTATCAAACACAGCCGCAGCTCAAAGTCGCGGACCCGGGCAAAAGCAGCCTGAAATCCTAGCTTGTAGCGGATACGGCAGCTGATCGGTGAAACTCTCCGTCCAGCCAAGGCCGGAGCCCGTGGGGCTTCTCGAACCCCCGGGGTCGGCGGCGGAGGATGCGGCAAAGCACATGGTCGGCAAGATCCAGGCAGCACACCGGCGGGCGGATTGGGAAGCCGCGGACCTCCGACGGCGATTCCGGTTTCGGACCAGCCCCGGCGACGCCGCTACGCCCAATCGTTTCCGCTTCTGGTGCCTGCGGGTTCAGAGCGCGGTCGGCCAAAAAACTGCCGCGCCTTTGCGGGCGCGGCAGCCGGATGTCGAAGCAGGGCCGCCGCCCCCTGCTTGGATGTTCCTATTCGTCGTCGGACGGGGCAGGCTGATGCTTCGCTCCGAAGCTGCCGATCAAGGCCTCGTCAGGACCCACGGAATGTTTTGCAAACAACCACCACGAGCCCGCCACTTCCAATTCGCCATGGGGTCCGTAGAACGCGCCCCCCCATGTTCCGCCGTCAAAAGCTCGGGCGGCGGACGACGCCCTGGCATCGTGGGCCGAATTGCCTGCTCCTGCGAAAGTCCCGTCGTCGGTGATAGTCGATGATACAAGGGCTATTCCATCTGCGCTAAGTGCGCTGTAGGTCCTCCATGACGCGGTCGCGGCGTCCCAGTACTCGACGCCCTTGATGGACCCGGATATGCTGTTGTTGCCGCTGGTATCGGAAATTGTCGCTGTCAACTCCACATCGCCGCGGATTCGTTTGGCCCCGCTAACGTCGGTAAAGTAGCGGTCATTCAGAAGGTGGACTGTCGGCAACGTAAATCCTGTAGTAACGCCAACGAATTTCCCGCTCGAGATCGCGTTGGCGCTGCTGATATCCGTGGTCTTCTTCCCATCCTCGTCTTCGAATGCTTCATAACCCACATGGAACGCGTGGACCCGGCCATACTGTCCTGCGCCGCTGAAGCCCGGCTCCGGGGCGAACGTCATGGAGCCGTAGGCCGCGTACTTCAAATAGGTGGCCGAGTCGTCCGACGGGTGTATGCCGCCGCGGGTCGGTTCACGGCCGTAAGTGGCGCTCAGAAAGTTGGCAAGCCAGACCTCGTAGGTTCCCAGCTTGCTTGCGCGATAGCTATTGGTGCCAGATACAGGTTGCTTGTTCTGGTTCCTTTGGGTCTCGTGGATATAGAGCGGCGCCGACCAATAGAAGTCGCCGTTGCCGTCGGGAGCGACTCCCGGCGCCCCGAAGGCCAAGGTCAGATCCCAGCCCTCGTCGTCAACGCCAGCTGCGTTAGCTGCATTCGCCGGGACCCGAACGGCCAAATCCCTCATGAAGTCCAATCCGCCGGTCCACTTGCCGCCCAGCTGCACCTGGAGCCCGGTCGGGGTGATCTTCATTCCGGCGATCATGCTCGATCCGGTGTGGCCCGTCACGATATACTGATCGTTTGAAGTCCGTTCATCGCCGCCGTTGCCGGCGCCCTTGGGACCAATTTCCACTCCCCGCATCAGGAGCCATTCGCCGCCGGTGGCCTGGCCCTCGGCGATCAGGTGTTTTCCGCTTGCGTACTGGACGACCGGAAAGCTGTCGCTGTCCAGCAGGTCGGCATGGTCCGCATCCGTGGCCGCGCCCGTGTTCCGGTTCCTGCGGACGACGCTGAAAGCAGGCGACGGCAACGCCCGAGTGGAAGCCGCCGCCCTGTTGTCCGCCCGCGGGTAGCCCGCCTTCCCTGAGGACCAGGCGCCGGCAGCCGCGACGGTTCTTTCGGCCGCGGTCAGCTTCGGCCCGTCGGCGTCCAAGGCGTCGTCGGCCGCGGTCGCCGCCGCGACCGCGCGCCCCCGCCTGTTCGGGTCGCCGACCGGAGCCGTCAGCGCTTTTATCGTCGCAACGGCTGTTTCAAGCGCCGTCCTCGCTTCCCTGAGCGCCGTTGATGCGGCGGTCCGAAGAGCAGCCGTGTCCGCGGCGTCCGCAAGCGCCACGGCGGCGGTCACGCCCGTCCGGGCCGTTGCCAGCGCCGCCTGGGCGTCGGTCAGCGCTTTGTCGAAATCCTTCTGGGGTTGGGTCCGCGTGTCCGTGCCCGGGTCGGAGGGGCCATCGGGCGGCGTCGTCGGCGTCGTCGGCGCCGGAGCGCCGCCAGCGCAAGCGCCGAGCGCCAAGGCCGCTCCGCATGCTATGACCGCCATCAGCTTCGTGTTCATAAACATCTCTCCTTCACTCCTGATTTATTGCTCGCCACAGTGGCGCGTAGCAAAGTTCGACATGAACTGCTCCTCATTTCTTGATACATTTGAGCAAAGCAGTGCCAGCTTATCTTCAATACATGAACGACCGACGCTTTGAAACACAAAAACCATTCCTCATCCACACCGTATGGAATGGGCGTGACTAGGGCCTGTTAACGCTTAATGATTTCGACGATGAGGGCGCATTTCGACCTTTCCACAGCGTCGCGCGGGGGCGAAAGGCGTTTCGGGGCGTTCGCTCCCCTGCGCCGGGATTGCGGCTGCGGGCGGCCCCCGCTGTGGCCCGACCCCGGGGATGGCCCGCAGCGGGCGCAGCGACTGCACGTCCTCCGGGTTCGCGGCGAGTTCGCTGTGAAGGATGCGCCGCCCGTTCATGCCGAAGACGTCGGAGAGCGTGCCGCCACCCGCAGGCCCGCGCGATCCGCCAGCTTGTGCGCCCGGTTGCGGAACCGCGACCGACCCTTGATCGCCTGCCGCTTATGTCGGCCCGGCACCCGCAGCTCCGGGAACCTCTTCGGAAGGACCAGACTTGGCCGCGCCAACCACACGCTGTCCCCGACCTCCGTTTTGTACCCGCTGACCTGCTCGGCGTGCCGCGTGTCCGGAACCATCGGCTTGATGCCCGCCGCGTCCGGGACAGTTTGAGCCGCGGGAACATCGCCACCGAAAACAGTTTGTCCCCTTCGCCCTCTTCCGCTGGGTATCATCCGCGACTCCGCCGGAAATCGCGACGCAGCGTTCGAGGCCGACCCCGGAATCCGTTTTCATGATCGGGACGGGCGGTCAAAGGCCGATCACGTGGGTTTGAGAATGGGTGTTTCCGTTCCGGTATATCCGTTTCGCGATACGACCCTCAGGAACCTTTCGGGCGTTTCGCGGTTAAGGGAGCGGTATGGCCTGACGCGGTTGAACTCGTCGGCTAAGGCGTCGATGAGGCGGTTGATCCTGCCTGAGCTGTCCGGAATCTCTCAGCATTCGTGGAAATCGCAGGCAATGTTCCGACCGTGCGCTCGATGTTCCCGTTGAACTGGGAGGATCGCGGCGGGAGCACCCAAAGGGCGAGGCCGCGCTTCCGGCGCTCCTGTTCAAACTCGGCCATGAACTCCGACCCGACGTCGACCTGGATGACCCTCACCTCGAACGGCATCTGGCGGACCAGCTTGTCGAGAAAGTACTTGGCGTTGTGGGCGGTGGCCCTCCGGTAGGCTTTGGCGCAGGCCCATTTGGAGATGGGATTCGCCGCGGCCAGCTGCCTGATGGTCCGCCTTCCGCGCCTGTGCGATACGGTCGTGCCGCTGACTTGGAAAATGTCTCCGGCCCTTTCCGGCCAGAGCCCTGCCGGTCTGCGGCGCCGCCGCCCGACGGCCCCGCCGACCCGGGCACGGACACGCGGACCCAACCCCAGAAGGATTTCGACAAAGCGCTGACCGACGCCCAGGCGGCGCTGGCAATGGCCCGGACGGGCGTGACCGCCGCCGTGGCGCTTGCGGGCGACGCGGACACGGCCGCGGAGCGGACCGCCGCATCAACGGCGCTCAGGGAAGCGAGGACGGCGCTTGAAACAGCCGTTGCGACGATAAAAGCGCTGACGGCTCCGGTCGGCGACCCGAACAGGCGGGGGCGCGCGGTTGCGGCGGCGACCGCGGCCGACGACGCCTTGGACGCCGACGGGCCGAAGCTGACCGCGGCCGAAAGAACCGTCGCGGCTGCCGGCGCCTGGTCCTCAGGGAAGGCGGGCTACCCGCGGGCGGACAACAGGGCGGCGGCTTCCACTCGGGCGTTGCCGTCGCCTGCTTTCAGCGTCGTTCGCAGGAACCGGAACACGGGCGCGGCCACGGATGCGGACCATGCCGACCTGCTGGACAGCGACAGCTTTCCGGTCGTCCAGTACGCAAGCGGAAAATACCTGATCGCCGAGGGCCAGGCCACCGGCGGCGAATGGCTCCGGATGAAGGGATGGGATGTTAGCACTCATGCGAGCTCCGGCAGCGAACGGGTGTCCGGGCCAGGACACGATACGGGCATTGGGGCAGCAAGCGCCTCCAGTTTGATCGCCGGAATGAAGATCACCCGGACCGGGCTCCAGGTGCAGCTGGGTGGAAAGTATACATACGGCTTGGATGTTGTGAGGGATATCAGCGACAGCACGCCTCTTACTTCCGGCATCGACACTGACGGCTGGGATCTGACCTTGACCTTCGGGGCGCCGGGATCCTCTCCCGACGGCAACGGTGACTTCTATTGGTCGGCGCCGCTCTATATCCACGAGACCCAAAGGAACCAGGACAAGCGAGCTGACGCCAGCACCCTGAGCTTTCGCGCAAGCAAGCTGGGAACCTACGAGGTCTGGCTTGCCAACTTTCTGAGCGCCACTTACGGCCTTGAACCGACCCGCGGCGGCATAGACACGTCGGACGACTCGGCCACCTATTTGAAGTACGCGGCCTACGGCTCCATGACGTTCGCCCCTGAAGCGGGCTTTACCGATGAAAGTCAATATGGCCGGATCCATTCGTTCTACGTGGGCTATGACGCGTTCAAGGACGAAGACGGGAAGAAGACCACGGATATCAGCAGTGCCAACGAGGTCTCGAGCGGGAAATTCGTTGGCGTTACTACAGGATTTACGACGCCAGCTATCCCGGTTGATAATAGCGATTTCTTTACCGATGTTCGCGCGGCCAAACGAATCCGCGGCGATGTGGAGTTGACCGCGACAATTTCCGATACCAGCGGAGACAACACCATATCCGGGTCCATCAAGGGCGTCGAGTATTGGGATGTCGCGACCGCGACATGGAGAAACTTCGCTCATCTCTCTGCGGACGGGATCACCCTTGCGTCAACGCCTATCGGCGACGCCGGAACGTTCGAATCTGCCGCTGACGGTGCCAGGGATGCGAGGGCATCCGGAAGAACCTTTCACGGCGGACGTTGGGCAGGCTCCTTCTACGGACCTCATGACGATCTGGAAGTCGCGGGCTCGTGGTTCTTGTTCACAAATGGGAGTTCTGGTTCTGACGAGGGCATGGTCGGCAGCTTCGGAGCGAAGCATCAGCCTGCCCCGTCCGACGACGAATAGGAATATCCAAGCAGGGCTGGGGCAGCCCTGCTTCGACATCCGGCTGCCGCGCCTCGGAAGGCGCGGCAGTTCGCTTTGAACCGGTCCCCGGCCCTTGCTCCCGGATCGTGAGGCGCGCTTGGAAATTCGCAAGGCGCGCGGTGCCGCGGCGCTTCATAATTCCCCGGACGGGTCCTGCCGTCGCCCCGTGGAGAGGGATGACATCCGGAATGGGGAAGGACTTGCAAAGCTTGCGCAGGCGTACGAGCAAATTGATTAGAGCATATCCACCTTAGGTTGCAGCATATCCTGCGTTCGCGAGGTAGTTTGCGAATTCGCCGGGTTTGAATGTTTAGAGGATGTCTCCGACATTCCGCCAGAGCGTTTCGCTGCATCGCGATCAGGCTTTCCGCATCCGGCGCTTCAGCTTGCCGAAGGCCTGCTTGATCAGGTCCAGGTCGGGGCTCTGCAGGGGAGGCAGGAACAGCGGGCGTGCGCCGACGCTCCGAACCGCCTCGCGCACCTCCTTGACCTTGTGGCTCCCGAGATTGCCCATGACGACGACATCGCCGGGCCTAAGCGTCGGAACCGGAACAAGTTCGGCATAGGCCCGGAAGACATCGCCGTCGGCTGGGCTGTCAACAACCCGAGGGGCGTTGACCCGGTCATGGCGCAAGGCCGGAATGAAGGTCGATGTGTTCCAGTGCCCGAAGGGGCCTTGCCCGGCAGCCTTTTCCCTTGCGGCCCCCAGCCCCGGAGCGGCGCCATGTTGGTCTTGAGCCAGGTCTCGTCGACGAAGACCAGCCTGCGCGGGTCGATCCCGTGCTGGTAGCGGCTCCCGCCTGCCCGAACCGCAGCAACCGCCCGCTCCCGCAGGTCATTCGAACAGGGTCTCGTCATCCGGATTGGCCTCCTTCGCCAGTCCGGACTTCGAATCGCACAAAGGCGAAAAGCGTAACACCTTGATTCAAAAACGATTCACTCTAAGTCGGATTTGCTCTAATGCTCTGCGGAGCCCACGACAAATTCGCGGCTGCCAGCGGAAGGCACAGTTCGACAGCATCGCCTTGGCTGATCGCCAAGGCTGGGGAAATTGGCAAACGGGCCGGGATTTTCGAGAATCGCTGCACTGACGGCATCTTGCATGGAGACATCGCGGCAAGCGCGCTGGCGAAACCGCGTTCAAGCCGATGCTGGGAGATGACGACAAGCCAGTGAACGCGGCGAATGGCGGCTTTCAGATGCGGAACTTCGAATTGTCTGGAATCCGCTTGCGACACCCGCGCGCCGGCAGGTTTTCCGCATTGCCTGCCGAACGAGCCGGAGCGCGGCCGGAAATTCGGCGCCAAGCACCAAAAGGCACCGTGGCAAAGGGCATGACGGCGAAGCGCTCATGAGCGCGAACCCGGCCATGACTCTCGCTTGAGGTTGCGCTTTCCCGCTCGCCGCTCGCTCGGTAAACGCCGTCGCCGAACCCGACAGCGCCCCAGCTCGTGCCGGCGGACCCCGGCGGACGAAACGAACGCGGCGCAAGGGGCGGAGCGCCGGAATTGCCTGAGCCCAGTCAATCGGCCCGACGTTCCGTCGCCAAGCCGCATCGGCGCATGCGCCGCCTGCCGCTATGCAACGCCGCGCCGCGAGATTGGGTTTGTGAATCACGAGCGCCGCGTGTATACAGGGCGTGGCCTTGATGAATTTCGGCAATCGGACCCATGCGAAAGTTCTTGATTGTAGTGCTTCTGGCCGGCTGTTCGCTGGTCGACCAGGACCCGCCTCCAAACTTGGACGACGCCTGCGCCATCACGAGCAGCAAGCCGGATTGGGGGCAGGAGATGCGCAAGGTCGAAAGGAAGTGGGGCCTGCCGACATCCGTGCAGATGGCAATCATCTGGCAGGAAAGCAAATTCGAGCAAAGGGCGAAGACCAGCCGTCGGTTTTTCCTCGGCGTCATTCCAATGAAGAGGCGGTCTTCGGCCTACGGCTACGCCCAGGTGCTCGACGGAACCTGGGACTGGTACCGCGACGAAACCGGGAATGCCCGGGCGAGACGCGACAATTTCGGCGATGCCGTCGAATTCATGGGCTGGTACACGGATATCACGACAAGGCGGTTCGGGGTGTCGAAGTCCGACGTTCGCAACCATTACCTCGCTTATCACGAGGGGCATGGCGGTTTCGAGCGCAGGACTTACCAGCAGAAAGCGTGGCTTACGTCGGTCGCTGACGACCTCGTGTCGCGCGAGCGAATGTACAGGGGGCAGCTCGCCCGCTGCACCTGACGGGACCGGAGCCCGGGCGTTAGCGGTTCCTTTTCTCCAGCTCCATCGTCTCCCTGTGGATGCTGAACAGTCGGCGCGACAACTCGACATCCTGTTCCAAGCCCTCAAGCACGAAAGTCGTGCTGTTTTCCTGCTCGTCGACGAAGGTCCAGCCAAGCAGCTCGACCGGTTCGTTCCGGAAAACGACCTTGACATGGCCTCTGAAGCGCTTCGTGAGGCTGCGCAGATGCACTTCCGTCGTCTCTCTGCCTTCGATGTGCCTGATCAGGTACTCGCTGTCGGTCAGGTCGAAATCGTCGGCCAGCAGGAAATAGATCGGCGTGCCTCTGATCCGGTATTTTTCAGGGCCGGTGTTCGATTTTCGGTCGAATATCGCCATGACCCTCTGCTCGGCGACCAGCAGGCCGGGCTCGGGGGGATCATACTCCAGACGCGCTTTCCAAGGCCGGTCCAGATAGATCGTGCCGGTTGATTCGGTTCCGTCCGCGTTGATCTGTCGGAAAAGCCCCTGCGCCGTGGACAGCCCGTTCATGTAGTCCGAAATCCGCTCGAGGATCGGCGCGGCTTCGCCCGGGCCTGAATCCTCAGCGGCCGAAGTCGGCAGCGCCGCGGCGACCGCCAGCGCAAGCGCAAGCGGAATCAGGCGCATCCGGACCCGGCTCCCTTGCGGTTCGGCCCTCCGGCGGCGGCGCGGATTTCGGCAGTGATCATTCGGGCACGAGGATTTCGCGCTTGCCCACGTGGTTCGCCGGGCTGATGAGGCCGTTCTCCTCCATTTGCTCCACCAGCTTCGCGGCCTTGTTGTAGCCTATGCCTAGCTTCCTCTGGATGTAGGATGTGGAGCATTTCCTGTCCTTGAGCACGATCGAGACGGCCATGTCGTACTGCGCGTCGTCCGAGCTTCCGCCGCCCAGCCCGAGGACCTCGTTCAATGCGGTCGCGCTGTCTCCCTCCGGCCCGTCCAGGACCTCGGGCACGTACTCGGGTTCCCCGAGCTCCTTGAGCCGCATGACCACTTCCTCGACTTCTTCGTCCGAAACGAACGGGCCGTGGACGCGGTTGATTTTGCCGCCCCCGCTCAAATAGAGCATGTCGCCCTTGCCGAGGAGTTGTTCGGCCCCCTGTTCACCCAGAATTGTTCGGCTGTCCACTTTCGAAGTCACTTGGAACGACACCCGGCAGGGGAAGTTGGCCTTGATGGTCCCGGTAATGACGTCGACCGAAGGCCTTTGCGTCGCCATGACGATATGGATGCCCGAAGCCCGCGCCATCTGCGCCAGACGCTGGATGCACGCTTCGATTTCCTTGCCCGCGACCATCATCAGATCCGCCATCTCATCGACGATCACAACGATGAACGGCAACGGGGTCGGCTCGTAGTCTTCGGTCACACGGATCGGCTCGCCCGTTTCCTCGTCGAAGCCGGTCTGGACAACCCTGGAAAACTTCTTGTTCGCCTTGATCGCTTCCCTGATCCGGCTGTTGTAGCTGTGGATGTTCCGCACCGACATCATCGACATTTGCCGGTAGCGATCCTCCATTTCGGCGACCACCCACTTGAGCGCGACGACGGCCTTCTTCGGGTCGGTGACGACCGGCGCCAAGAGATGCGGGATGCCGTCGTAGACGCTGAGCTCGAGCATTTTCGGATCGATCATGATCAGGCGGCACTCATCCGGCGACAGCCGGAACAGGAGGCTCAGGATCATCGTGTTGATCGCGACCGATTTCCCCGAGCCCGTGGTTCCCGCGATCAGCAGGTGCGGCATCGTCGCGAGGTCAACGACGATCGACTCGCCGCCGATGTCCTTTCCGAGCGCGATCGGCAGGTTCAGCCGGGAGGAATTGAATTCCTCCGACGCGACAAGCTCCTTCAGATAGACGGATTCCCGCTTCGCGTTGGGAAGCTCGATTCCGATCACCGATCTTCCCGGCACGGTTGAAATCCGGGCCGAAAGCGCCGACATCGAACGGGCGATGTCATCCGAGAGCCCGACCACTCTGCTGGCCTTCAGGCCCGGCGCGGGCGCAAGCTCGTACAGCGTAACGACCGGGCCCGGCCTGACGGAGTCGATCGTGCCTTTGACGCCGTAATCGTCGAGAACGCACTCCAGCGCTCTCGCGTTCTCCTGCAAGGCTTCCGGGCTCTGCACCTCCCGTTCCGACCGGGCCGGGCTCTGGAGAAGGTCGAGCGATGGCGGCGCGTAAGTTGCCGGTTCCGGCTCGGCCGGCGCGCCGCGCGCGGCGCGCGCCATAGCCGTCGCGGCGACGCCTTCGTCGCGGTCCTGGCTGGAGTCGAAAGCGGCGGGCTGAAGCTCCTCGGGATCGGGTGCCTGCTCCGCGTTCCGCGCGGCCGAACGCGTCAGTTGAGGCTCGCGAGTCAGCGGAGGCTCGACGGAAAGCGATCTGCGTTCGGCGCCGGGCTCCCGCGCCGCCGGAGGGCGGAGGTCCTCGTCGGCTTCCCGAGTCCGCGCAACCGGCGCCAAGAGCCTGCCCAGGAATCCTTGCGAGCGCTGGAGCGGCATGTCTTCGTCTTCGATCGGCGGCTCGGAACGCTCCGGCGGCGCGCCACCTTGCGCGTCCTTGCCCGCATTTCCGCGGAAAACCCGTCCGAACAGGCCGCGGCGAGCGGACCCGGCCTGTTGCAGCTCGTCATCCTGTCCCCAATCGTCTTCCGCAGGCTCTTCCACGCGGACGGGTCGGTGGCGACTTGAAGCAAAACCGTCGTCCGCCGACGTTCCAGCAGACTCAGATTCACGACGGCGGAAGGCAAACAGCAGATCCTTGGGAACGAAGCCGAGCGCGAAGAAGGCTGCGACGCCCAGAGAAGCGCCAAGCGTCCAGAAGATCGGCTCGGTTCCAGGCCCGGCGAGTGTCGGCCATGCGTAGATGATCGCCGCCAGAACCGAGTCGCCGAACATGCCGCCGAGGCCGAAATGGTGCTCCCAGCTGGGGATAGAACCGAAAGCGGCGGCAAACACCGATCCAAGCGCCATTGCCGCGGGCAGGAACATGAGCCTTTTCAGGAACAGGCCGCGCTCGGCGTGGACAGCAAACCTAACCCCCCAAGCCATCAGAAACGCGGCGATGCACCAGGATCCGTATCCGATCGAGACCATGAGAGGACTTGCGACGGCCGCGCCGGCCGATCCCAGCCAGTTCCTTACCGGCATGGGCGTTGCCGAATACAGGCCGGGATCCTGCGCCGAGTACGAAAACAGCATCGCCGCCGCTGCCAGCCCCGACGCGATCAGGGCGACTCCAAGCAGCTCCCGGCTTCGCCTTTCGAGAACCTCCTGCCAGTATCCGTCAAGTAGCGGACCGCGCTGTCGTGCCTGGTATGCCATTGGCTACCCCCTAATGAACCAGTGTCTTGCGGACTTTCTCCAGCCCGCTCCGCAATTGATCTTCCGGGGCGCAGAGAGCCACCCGGATTCGATCCTGCCCCGGATTCACGCCGTCTACTTCCCGCGCGAGATAGCTGCCGGGAAGCACCCGGACGCCGTCCTCCTGCCAAAGCTGCAGCGCGGTCGCCTCGCCGT
Source organism: Paracoccaceae bacterium (assembly GCA_965203795.1). Classification (GTDB taxonomy): domain Bacteria; phylum Pseudomonadota; class Alphaproteobacteria; order Rhodobacterales; family Rhodobacteraceae; genus CBDBBY01. The sequence goes on from OZ241915.1 coordinate 3,333,005, forward strand.
CAGCGACCGGGAGCCAAAGGAAGAAACCCGCTTCCGGCGTGCTGCATCCCTCAGCTTCGGCGAAAATCTCGTCGGCCAAGGCGTATTTCCGGCGGTACCGCTCCCTGCTCTCCGCAACGTGGCTCTCTTCGCGCCATGCCCTTTCCGCAGCCATCTGGAGAGGAATCGGAAGTGAAGCGCCGTTGTATCCGCGCAGCCATTTGAACCGCCCGATCGCTTCAGGGCCCGAGCAAATGAAGCCCGACCGGAGGCCAGGCAGGTTCGAACGCTTCGACAGGGAATGGAAGACGACGACCGTCTCGACATCCGCCCCGGCCGCCTGCAGTGCGCCGGCCGGCGGTTCGCGCCGGTAGATTTCCGAATAGCACTCGTCCGAGAACACCTTGAAATCGTGCTTCCGGGCCAAGCCGACTAGCTTTTCGAAATAGGCTCGGGACGCGACCGCGCCCTGCGGATTGGACGGGGAGCAAATGAATGCGACGGCCGTCCGGTCAAGGATTTCCTTCGGAACGCGTTCGAACTCGGGGAGGAAGCCTGTCTCCTCCGCTGCCGACACGTAGACCGGCTCCGCCCCTGCCGCGAGCGCCGCCGCGGCGTAGACCTGGTAGAACGGATTCGGGATCAGGACGCAGGCCCGGCGGCCATTCTTCCGATCAGGGCAAAGCGCAAGGCAGGCGTTGAACAGCCCTTCCCGCGTCCCGTTCAGCGCGACGAACTGCGTATCCGGGTCCGCGGAAACGGAATACCGGCGTTCTATCCAGTCGGAGGCGGCGCGAAGCAGGCCGGCTTCGCCGGAATTCGAAGGATAACGGCCGAAATCCGATCCATGCTCCAGCACGGCTTCGACAACGCAGGCAGGAAAGGCATGCGTCGGCTCGCCGACGGACAGATCTATCGGACTCGCGCCAGGCGGTTGATCGCCAAGCAAAGCTCTCAGCCGCGCGAACGGGTACTCCGGCAGTTCCGAAAACCGCTCCAAACCAATCATTCCTGCCTCTACGTCCGGGGTCGTGACGCCCCGTTATGGCCGGAACGCTAACTTCAATCGCCCAAGCCGTCCAGCCGAGGCGGCGCGGCCGGTTGATCCGCTCAGGGCGATTGTGTCATTTCTGCAATCCGCGGCGCGGAAAGGTCGCCGCTATCCGGCCCGACCGGTTTCCAAAGCCTTTCCGAGCCTGAGCAGCTTCGCTTCTTCGAACGGTTTCCCCAGCAGCATAACGCCGACGGACGGAACGCCTGTCGGCAATGTCAGGGCGGGCAGCTCCATCATGTTGGCGATTCTGGTGTTCCTTCCTGCCAGCCGGTTGTTTCGCCCGTAGTAGGCGCGGTCTGAAAGCAGACGCCTCGTCTCCGGCGGAAGGATGGGGGAAGTGGGAATCGCCACCGCATCGAATCCAGCCGCTGCGGACCGGAAGTCCGCGCGCAGCTCTTCGAGCTTTTGCCAAGCTTGCGCGAAGTCCTTTCCGGAAAACTCCTTGCCGCTCTGAATGCGGTCTCGGATTTCGACGAACATCACGTCCGGCGACGCTTTGATCGCCTCCGACCAGACGGAATAGGCTTCGACGCCGTAGAGGCATGCCGACAGCTTTTCCGCCGCAGCGACGGCCGGAATGCGCGCCGGAACGAGGACGGCTCCCGCGGATCGCATGCGCGCGGCGGCCAATTCGAATCCCTCGGCGCAGCGGTCGTCCAGCCCGTCGAACGCCACCGTTTCGAGGACGAGGATCCGGACGCCGTCCAGCCGCGCGCCTTCAAGGTCCGGCGGGCGCGTTCCCGCGAGCGCCGAAAGCATCGCAGCGGCATCCTCCACGCATTTCACGATGGGTCCCGCGGTATCGAATCGCGGGCACAGCGGAACGACTCCGCCGAGGGGGATCAGCCCATGCGTCGTCTTCAGCCCGACAAGGTCGTTCCACGCCGCGGGAATCCGAACCGAGCCGCCGGTGTCCGATCCGACGGCAGCCGAAGCGAGGCCGAATGCGACGGATGCCGCCGCGCCCGACGACGATCCGCCCGGAGCAAGCCCGCTGCCGTTGATGCAGGGCGGCGTCGCGGTGATCGGGTTGAGGCCGAGCGCCGAATACGCAAGTTCGGTCAAGTGGGTTTTGCCTAGGCAGACCAGACCCGAGGACGCGGCAATGCGCAGCGCCCCGGCGTTCGATTCGGGAACCCTTCCGCGCAGAAGCCGCGAGCCTGCTTCGGTTTCCGTGCCCGCGGTGTCGAACAGGTCCTTCCACGACACCGGCACGCCGTCGAGCAGCGAAAGGCGGCGGCCGATTCTGGCGCGGCGGGCGGCGGCTTCGGCTTCGGCGACAGCCCTTTCCTTCGTCAGGCGGGCATAGACGGCCGGCGTGACGTCGCTGCCTTCGATCGCCGCGAAGTAGCGGTCGAGCAACTCCGAGGGGTCGATTTCGCCGCGCCCGATCGCCCGGCCCTGCTCGCACGCGGTAAGGTTCAGCCAGTCTTCGCTCAATTCTCTGCTCCTGGAACGCGCGGCGGTTCGCGACGCGGCGTGCTTGGACAAGTCCCGGCAATTCCGCATATTTGCAAGATGAATCCAGACTTCAACGTTGTCGTTTCGGGCGCAGGAGCGGTCGGGGCCGCCTTGGCGCTCGCGCTCGCCCGGCAAGGAATGCGGGTCGCCGTTGTCGACAGCGCCGCCAATGGACGAAAAGAATCCGGCGGCATCGACGACGGCCGCGCGTTCGCGCTGTCCGTTTCGTCGTGCCGGTTCCTTGAGTGGCTAGGCTTCCGAGGGCTGCTTGAGGAGCACGGGCAGGCGATCAGATCGGTCGCGGTTTCCGAAGGGCATCCGGGGCGGGGCGCGGGGCCGGGAGCCTTGGTGTTCGAACCCGACCTTATCGCGGAGGACAGTTTCGGCCGCATCCTTCCTGCGCATCGCCTCGGTTCGGTGCTGTCGCGCAGCTTGGCGGGCAATGGCGCCGTATCGGTGTTCGCGTCTGCTCGCGTCGCGGGGCTCGAGCGCGGAGCGGCATCCGTCAGGGTTTTTCTCGACGACGGGCGCGAGCTCAGCGGCTCGGTTCTCGCCGGCTGCGACGGGAGGGACGGCCTGGCGGCGGGCGTCGCAGGCATCCAGCGCACGCGCAAGGACTACAGGCAGTCGGCGCTGGTGTTCGCGGTCGAGCACGAGCGCGAACACGAAGGACGAGCGCACCAGTTCTTCATGCCGACCGGACCGATCGCCATCCTGCCGATGCTCCGCAACTTTTCCTCTGTCGTCTGGACGGAAGCCGCGGACACTGCGGATTGGCTTTCGTCGCTGGAGGACGCGGATTTCCTGAGCCAGCTCCGTCCGCGTTTCGGCGAATTCCTCGGCGATCTGGAATTGGCCGGCAAGCGGCTTCTTTGGCCTTTGCGGCTTTCGCTGGCCGAGTCCGTCGCGGCCGACCGCATCGCTCTCGCGGGAGACGCGGCCCACGGGATTCATCCGCTGGCCGGCCAAGGGCTGAATCTCGGGTTCCGCGACGCGGCGGCCCTTGCGGAGATTCTCGCCGCCGCCGCGCGGCGCGGAGAGGATATCGGTAGATCGGACGTGCTCGAGCGCTACCAGCGCCAAAGGCGTTTCGACATCGCCTCGATGGCGGCGGCGACCGACGCCTTCAATTTCCTTTTTTCGGCGGACGCCGGCCTGTTCCGACTCGGCCGCCTCGCCGGAATGTCCGCGCTGAAGCAATCCGCCTGGATGAGGCAGGCGCTGCTGCGCGAGGCGGCGGGACTCGCGGGCCGGGTTCCCGGACCGATGAGCGGCATGCCCGCATGAGGCCGCCCCTCAGTCCAGCTGTCGGGCCTCGTCCACCAGCATGATCGGAATTCCGTTCCGGATCGGAAACGCGAGCCGGGCCGATCGGGAAACGAGCTCCTGCCGGTCCTTGTCGTAGGTCAGCTGGGCACGGGTGACCGGGCAGACGAGCGCTTCCAGCATGCGGCGGTCGAATTCGGGCTCGTCGCTCATTGCAGCGTCTGCCGGTGCGGGCCTTTCCCGATGGCCATCCGCATCAGGATCTCAAGCGCTTCCCTGCGTTCCCGGAGCGTTCGCGACTCAAGCAGCGCCTGCTTGTCGTTCGAGTCGAATCGCGCCGCCATCGCCATGGTGTTGACGATCGTCTCGGCATCCACGGACTGAAGCTTCCTCTCGCCGTAGTCGCGGTCGCTCAAATCCATGTATTGGAACAGAAGCCCGATGAAATTCTCCCGGTTGAAGCTGCGGTCGCTTTCAGCCTCGCCCAGATCCGCTTCGAACTCGGACCATTCTATCCGCCCCTTCTTGTAAGGGGTGAAGCCCGACTGGACGCCCGCGAGCCTGAAGCGCGCGACGCCGGTGAGCGCGACGAGATACCGGCCGTCCGAGGACTCGGAAAACCCGGTGACGCGGCCGGCGCAGCCGACCTGGTGCAGCCCTTCGCCGTCGTCATCGGAGATCGGCTGGATGATGCCGACAAGGCGGCTGCTGGATTTCAGCAGGTCGTCGAACATGACCAGGTAGCGGGGCTCGAAGATGTTCAGCGGCAGGTGGATCCGCGGCAGCAGGATCACTCCGGAGAGGGGAAACAGCGGAATCTCCTCCGGCAGATCCGCCAGCGTGTACTTTCCGTCCATCCGGGCCGCGATTCCCTGTTCCGTGCCGGGAGCTACGAATACACCAGCGAGGAAAGCCTTCGTCGGCCCTTGAGCGCGACCGGATCGCCGGGCTTCAGCGAATCGAAGATCCGCAGCAGCAGCTTGCGCGCCGCGTCGTCCTCCCACTCGCGGTCCCGCCGGAAGAGCTCGAGAAGCTCGTCGATCGCCTCCTCGGTCATGCCCGCCGCGTGCAGCGCGGCGGCGAGATCGTACCGGGAGCGGTGGTCGTCGGGGTCCGCCTCCAGCTTTCGCCTCAGCGGCGCGGCAGGCCCCGCCGACGCGGCCTGTTTCGCAAGCTCGACCGCAGCGCGCGCCGACACGATGTCCTTGTCGTTCGACATCTTCTCCGGGGCCGTGCCGAGAAGCCCCTCGGCGCGGTCGATCTCCCCAAGCGCCAAATTCGCGCGGACCAGCCCGGCGAACGCGGCCGCGCTGTCCTGCGACCGGCCGAGGATCTGCGCGTACAATTGGGCGGCTTCGACCGCGGCGCCGTTCCGCAGCAGCTCGTCCGCGCGCTCAAGCGCACCGTCGTCAGCTTGAAGGCCGGCATCCGGCGCCAGCCGCGCGATGAACTCCTTGAGCTCGGAGGCCGTCCGGGCGCCGACCATGCCGTCCACGGGCCTCCCGTCCTTGAACGCGAACACCGCCGGAATGGATTGCACGCCCAGCTGAGCTGCGATCCGCTGGCTCGAATCCACGTCGATCTTGACCAGCCGCACTGCGCCGCCGACGCTTCTGACCGAACGCTCGAGATCCGGGCCGAACGTCTTGCAAGGGCCGCACCAGTCGGCGCGGAAATAAACGATGACCGGAACGTCGGTGCTGCCCTCAATGACATCGCGGAGGAATGTCGCTTCCGAGCCTTCAACGACGGGACCTGCGGCCGAAGATCCGTTTCCGCTCATCATGGCATGCGTCCTGCCGCAAAAGTCGCAGGCGAAATATATGGTCGGACGCGCGAAATTGCCAAGTGCGTCACAGCGCGAATTCGGCAAAAACCGGAGCGTGATCCGATGGGCGGGGCCAGCCTCTCACGCTCCGCAGGATTCGCGGAGTGCCGCGCGATTCGGCCAGATCAGGCGTCGCCCAGATGTGGTCGAGCCTGCGTCCGCGGTCGGACGCACTCCAGTCCCGGGCTCGGTAGGACCACCATGAGTACAGCTTCCCGTCGGGAATGCCTTTCCGAACGACGTCGATCCAAGGTCCGGCCTCGATGATCCGGTTCAGCCGCTCAACCTCGACCGGCGTGTGGCTGACCACGGTCAGAAGCTGCTTGTGGGACCATACGTCGTGCTCCAGCGGCGCCACATTCAAGTCTCCGACCAGGATGGTCCGCCGCAGCACTTGAGGACCGCACCAATCCGCCATGGCTTCGAGGAAATCGAGCTTGTCGGCGAATTTAGGGTTCTCGTCGCGATCGGGAATGTCGCCGCCAGCCGGAACGTAGAAGTTCTCGATGGCGACTCCGTTTTCGAGGCGGACGGAGACATGCCGCGCTTCGCCGTTTCCCAGCACGTCCCTGCATTCCGTTTCCGCGATCGGAAGGCGGGAGAGGATCGCGACTCCGTTGTAGCTCTTCTGTCCCCGGATGGCCGCATGCGGATAGCCGAGCTCGGCGAATTCGCCTGCGGGAACGAGGTCCGTCGGCGATTTCAGCTCCTGCAGGCAAAGCACGTCGGGCTTTTCCTCCTGAAGCAGCCTTCCGACGATGTCCGCCCTGAGGCGCACCGAATTGATGTTCCATGTCGCGACGGTGAACGGCATCAGATGCGCCTGCGCGAATCCGGCTCGCGAGCCGAGCAAGCCCGGCCGAAGCGGGACGGTTCAGACCGCAAGCCGGTATCCGCCCTTGTCGGTCAGCAAATGCTCAGGATTTCCGGGGTCGCGCTCGAGCTTCTGCCGGAGCGCGTAGATATGCGTCTGAAGAGTCCGCGAGGATGCCGATTCATGGTAGCCCCATACGTCGGCCATCAGGTCCCTGCTGGTCGCGAACCCCCTTGGGGATTTCTCTAGCAGCAGCAGAATGGAAAGCTCCTTTTCGGTGAGCGCCGCAACCCGCCCGTCCGGCGTCCGGCAGGTCCGTTCGGCAGGATTCACGATCAGCGGGCCCAAGCGGACGCTTTCAGGGCCCGTCCGCGCCTTCCTGGCTTGGCACTCGCCGATGAACGCGGCCAGTTCCTTGATCCTGAACGGCTTTCTGAAGGCTTTCGCCCCGTCGGCCGTCTGCTCGGCATCGGCCGGGGCAAGTTCAATGCAAACCGCATCGGATTTTTCGGCAGCGCGCCGGATCTTCGCCGCATCCGGCGGAGCAAGCGAGGCCGCGTCCAATAGGACCAAATCGAACCGGCCGCCGTCCAGATCCGCGGGCTTCCAGCCATCGGCTTTCGCTGCCTCGACCCGGAACCCGTCCGGCTGCTCAAGCAGATCCTTGAGCGCATGCGTTTCGCGCTCGTCGTTGCAAATGATTTGCAGGGTCGTCTTCGCCAGCATTCGCCGATTGTTCCCGCCCGGTCGCGAACCTTGCCAGCAGATCCGCGCGACGCTTCCTACCGGCTGCGGCAGCGGAGTTCCACACCCGGCCCCGGCGGGGTGCATCCCATTTTTTGTGGCCGGGCGGCGGCGGACGAGACCTGGATGGGCGGGAAGCGGAGGAACACGGGCAACGCCAGGCGCCGCCCTCAAGGACCGGGACACCGGGCGAACCGCGGGCCGCGTTCTGGGCGCGGCCAATGCCGAGGAGCTGCGCGGCTTCGTCCGCGACCATGCCGAGCCGGGGGCGGCGCTGTACGCGGACGACGCCCTCGCCTGCACGGGCCTGTCGGAATACAGCCATGAGGCTGTCAACCAATCGGTCTCCGAATTCGTTCGCGGCATGGCGCATTCCAACCGCGTCGAAAGCTTCCGGGCCATTCGCAAAAGGGCGCGCCGCGGAACGTTCCGTCACCTATCGGAAAAGCATCTCCACCGCTATGTTCTGGAGTTCGCGGCACGCCACAACCTGCGCCCGCGCGGGACACGGCCGCCATCATGGCGGAACTTGCGGCCCGGATGGCCGGAAAAAGGCCGGCCTGCCGGGAGCTGATCGCGGATTGAGGAAAGAAGCCGCCATGGTCCGGAAAGCGGCCTTGCCGCCTGTGGACGCCCACCCGGCGCGCATTGCCGAAAGCTTGTTCCCGCGACGGATGGAACAACGCGGCGGCGGGCCCCCGGCCGGAGGCCGCCCAACCGGCTCGCGGTCGCATGGGAAGCGGAGCCGGGATGCTCCGTGAACGCGCCGGCCGCAGCGGCATCCCGCGCCCGGCCGTGCAGGAAACGCAATCAAAACAATCGGGAAGGCGGAATGGAGCATCTCCGCGCCATGCGGAAGATCGCTGCATAGTCAAGAATATAATCCCCATTTGATGGCAAGCAGGGCGTTCGCACCTGCTTTTGACCAGCGGGTGCCCCGTGAGACCAAAATTTAGGACGCACCCAAGAAGTTCCGTTGATGCCTCAAATTAAGGCGGGTCGAGGTGCCGCATTCCGGGCTGCTGAATCCCTTGCGCTGGATCAAATAACCACCCCCCGGCTACCGTCGAGGCGTTTCCCCTCTCGCCGCGTCCGATGGAATATTCTCGAGCAATGTCGCTAACGATGTTTCGACCTTAACCATCCGCTCCTCGAATGTCGTGCCGACATCGTCGAATCGGTTCTCCACGTAGCCCCTAAATTCAGAGATGCGCTCTTGGGCGTCCTTGATCCGCTCTTGGGTAGTCCCGATCTGCGACCGGACGCCCCCGATCTGTGATCGGTTAGTCTCGATCTGCGACCGGATGCCCTCGATCTGCGACCGGATGCCCTCGATCTGCGACCGGATGCCCTCGATCTGCGACCGGACGCCCTCGATCTGCGATCGGTTAGTCTCGATCTGCGATCGGATGCCCTCGATCTGCGACCGGACGCTCTCGATCTGCAATTGGGTAGCCTCGTGCGTAGTCTCGATCTGCGACCGGATGCCCTCGATCAGCGATTGGGTAGCCTCGTGGTTAGTCTCGATCTGCGACTGGATGCCCCCGATCAGCGATTGGACAATTATTACGACCAACGCAGCCGTGGCGATAGCTGTTCCAATTGCAGTCAAGACAATGATTACGTTGGATGACGTAGGACTACGGCCAGCGTCGGTTTCAGAGCGTCCGGGCTTACGGATTTCCGCAGCGGGCGTGCTTTCCGATTCGCTTGCCTGCGGTTGATCTATTGGCGAAGAATGGGCCATAACACCATCATAGTTCCTAAACCTTAGCCAATCAATCAAGCGATTGGGTTCGGGTGCGTTCCAAATTGTTGGTCAGGCGGCTGTTTTCGATGCGGCATTTGATGGCAAGCAGGGCGCCTGCTTTCGACAAGCGGTGCCCCGCGAGACCAAAAAATTCGGAACGCACCCCCGGCGGCGGGAAGGCCGCGGACCCGGCGTTGATCGCAGGCTTGTGCTCCGGGGGCGGGCGGATTTCAGCAGGAAAGCCGGTACCCGCCGGGGCTGGTCAGGATGATGGCAGGGTTCCTGGGCTCCCGCTCGATCTTCTGGCGAAGCCGGTAGATGTGGGTCTCAAGCGTGTGCGTCGCCACTTCCGGGTTGTAGTTCCACACATGCTCGAGCAGCATCCTCTTTTCGACGACGCGCCCTCGCGCCCTGTACAGGAACCGCAGGATTCCGGATTCCATCGAAGTAAGGCGGATGCGCCTCTTCTCCGGATGGTCAAGCCAATTGCCGGACGGACGGAACGTGAATTCGCCGATCCGGACTTCGGAATTCTCTGAATTCTCGTAGGCGGTGAGCTGTGTGTTGATGCGCTCCAGCAGGACGTCCATGTTGTACGGCTTGCGCATGTAGTCGCTCGCCCCGCTTCTGAGCAGCGACTTTTCACTCTCGGGATTGGTGCCGACGGCCGTCAGCATGATTATCGGCTTGGTGAACCCGGAGCGTCGGAGCTTCCTGCACAATTCCTCGCCGTTCAGCTCGGACCCGTTGAGCTTGTAGTCGAGCAGCACCAAGTCCGGCGTCTCCTGCTCGATCTCCTGCTCCGCCGATTGCGAATCCGCCGCCTCCGCAACCGCGCGGATTCTGAACTGGTCGAAATTCTGACCGGAAACGAGCTGCCTTGCCAGGCTTCCGCGCTGCTCGTCATCGTCTTCCACAACGAGAAGCCCGACGGGAGCTTTGAATTTGTCGCAACGACTGCTTGATAAGTTCATCCCGATCTCCATCTTCGTGCCGCATGCCGCCTCGGTTCCTCAATTTGGCGACTGCGCGCCCGATTTCAACGGCCGTTTGCCGCGTTCACGCACAATTGACGAATCCGCCATCGCGAATTCCGAGTCGTCAAGCCGTCAACGGAAATCGCTGCGACATCCGCACATCGTTGATTTTTCCGCATTCCTAGCAGTCCTGTCCCTGCGTTCGCACCTGCGATTGCGCGGCGGAAGGCGTGCGGTTTGATAGTGCTGTCCGACTGTGGTTAATGGCGGCGCTTCCCGGACTGCTTGGCGGCGATGGTTTTTCGAATTGGCGCACACGCTGCACATCGGCGACCTTCCAAGCGGCTTCGTTCCGAATTCCGTTGTCGCGATCGACACCGAGTCTATGGGCCTGCATCCGGCCCGGGACAGGCTTTGCCTGGTTCAGTTCTCCAACGGCGACGGAACTGCGCACATCGTTCAGCTGCCCTCCGGCAGCTCCGAAAGCGCGCCCGTGCTGGAGGGCATCCTGTCCGACCCCGGCATCCTGAAGGTCTTCCATTTCGCGCGCGCCGACATCGCGATGCTCCGTTTCCGGTTCGGCGTCAGCACGGCGCCGGTCTATTGCACGAAGATCGCGTCCCGGCTTTGCCGCACCTACACGCGGGAACACGGCCTCAAAGCCGTCCTGAAGGATTGCGTGGGAATTGAAGTCGCCAAGGAACAGCAGGCGTCCGACTGGGGAAGCGATCGCTTGACCCAGGAGCAGATCGACTACGCCGCATCAGATGTGCTTTACCTGCACGAAGCGCGGGAGGAATTGAACCGTCGCCTGGAGCGCGAAGGCCGGATGGAGCTTGCCGAAGCGTGTTTCGAGTTTCTGCCGGTCCGGGCCCGGCTTGATCTTGAAGGCTGGCCGAACACGGACATATTTGCGCATTGACGCCGCTATGCCGCCTCCGGCGCGGGATCGATCCCTCTCTGTTGAAACCCTGCCGAATTGGAAATAAGTTTTGAGCTTAAGGCCAGTCGGCCTCGATCCGGACCAAGCTAAGTTGATGCAGCGGGCGCAAGCGAAATTCAACATCGGGCAGATCGTGCGCCATCGGAAGTTTCCATTCCGGGGCGTCGTCTTCGATATCGACCCTGAGTTCTCGAATACCGAAGAATGGTGGGAGTCGATCCCGGAGGACGTCAGGCCGGACAAGGAGCAGCCGTTCTACCATCTGCTGGCCGAGAACGATCAGGCCTACTACGTCGCGTACGTTTCCGAACAGAACCTTGTCGTCGACGATTCCGGAAAGCCGATCGACCATCCCGGCATCAGCGCGATGTTCGGCGAACTCAACGACGGAAAGTACAATTTGGGCGCGCGCATGAACTGAGCACCGGCAGTCCCGCGGAACCGCCCGCTTCAGCCGTTTCCCGCAGCCAAATCAGATCCCGAGCGCGATACCGTCCTTTCTGCAGTCGGACGCGCCTATCAGAACGCCGTTTTCGCGGTCTATGAACACGGCTTGACCGCCGCCGAGCGGCGCATCCGGGACTTCCACGGAGTGCCCGAGCGAAGCAAGTTCGGACCGCGCCTCGCTATCGTACCCGCGTTCCACCTGCAGCGCGCCGCCCTCCGGGAAACTCCTGGGGCCGTCCAAGGCCTGCTGGAGGTCCATGCCGTAGTCCGCGATGTTGGTCAGGAACCGCGCATGGCCCGCGGCTTGGTACTGCCCGCCCATGACGCCGAACGGCATGACGACGTCTCCATGCCGCTTCAGCATCGCGGGCAGGATGGTATGCAGCGGGCGCTTGCCCCCTCCCGCTTCGTTCGGATGCCCCTCGGCCAAGGCGAAGCCGGCGCCGCGATTCTGGAAGTTCACGCCGAACCTCTCCGACGCCAGCCCGGAGCCGAAGCTGTGGAACACCGAGTAGATCATGGAAACCGACATCAGATCCTTGTCGACGACCACCAGAAGAACCGTGTCTTTGTGAACCGCCCCGAGTTCGCTTCTGGGAACCGGTTTCGCCGCGTCGGGATCAATCAGGGCGGCGAGCTGCCGCGCGCCGTCCTTCGAAAGGAAGAACTTGAGGTTCGTCGTGTGCGCGGGATCCGCGATGTGCCTGTCCCGCGCATCCAGCGCGAGCTTGGCCGCCTCGGCCTCGACATGGGCCCGCGCCGCGCCGAACGGCTCCATGCCGGGCAGATCGAACCGTTCCAGCATGCCCAGGAGCAGGATCGCCGCGGCTCCCTGCCCGTTGGGCGGGTGCTCGACGACCTCGAAACCCTTGTACTTGCCCGCGATCGGATCGGTGTAGGCGCAGGCGCAACCTGCGAAGTCGTCCATCGTGTGGGTTCCGCCCGCCGCGTTCAGGCTGTCGACCATGTCCTGGGCGACTTCGCCCTCGTAGAACGCCGTCCGGCCGTTCCTGGCGATCCGGCGCAGCACTTCCGCTTGGCCGGGCGCCCTGAAGATCTCGCCCGGCCGGAGCGCCCGCCCGTTCTTCAGATAGTGCTTGCGCGCTGCGCCGCGCAGGGTTTCGGCGGAAGCGGCCCAGTCGAAAGCGACCCTTGGCGCGACCGGAACCCCCTTCTCCGCGTGGCCGATCGCGGGCGCCAGGCTGGCCTCCAACCCCAGCCGGCCCCAATCTTCCGAGAGTCGGCAGAAAGCGTCGATCGCGCCCGGAACCGTAACGGGCAGCACTCCGCGCGTCGGGACAGCCGAATGCCCCTGCGCTCGCAATTCCGCCCCCGACAGCCCCGCCGGCGCCTTTCCCGAGCCGTTCAGCGCGATGATCCGACCTTCGCCGGGCGGATTGAGAAGAACGAAGCAATCTCCGCCGATCCCGGTGGATTGCGGTTCGCAAATCCCCAGGAGGGCCGCCGCCCCTATGGCGGCGTCCGCGGCATTGCCTCCGGATTCCAGAATCCCGACCGCGGCCTTGGCCGCCAGCGGATGCGACGTCGCGCACATCCCGTTGGCCGCGTAAGCCGCGGATCTGCCCGGAAGCTGAAAATCTCTCATCCGATCATCCGTTCCAATCCGGGCGCTTGCTGCTCGGCATGCGCCCGGCGCCTGCATGTGCGCCCCGACTCTGGATTCGGAGACGGCATTGTCAAGGATGCGACCGCTGCGGAGAGGCGACCGCTGCCCGCGATCCAGATGCGCCCGCGAGGCGCCGGGCGCATTCCGGTTCGTTCGAAACGCCGGCAAACGCTTGAAAACTGTCGCGGTTCCTGCAAGTCTCGAATCGATGGACCAAATAGTATCCCTTGCCATGCGGCGCAGCCTGCGAACCGGCGCGGGCGCCGACCGGCCCCGGATCGTGAGCTTCCAGAAATCCGAGCTGAACATCATCCTTTCCACCTACGGGCGGATGGTCGCATGCGGCGAATGGCGGGACTACGGCATCTCGCACCTGGAGCAGGTCGCGGTGTTTTCGATCTTCCGCCGAACCGCGGAGACGCCTCTCTACCGGATAGAGAAGCGGCCGGGATCCGCGGACCGCCAAGGCGTCTACCGCCTGGTCGGCGCGGACGGCAGAATTCTCCGCCGCGGCCACGACCTCAAGCAGGTCATGCGCTTTTTCCAGCGGAAGCTTTTGCGCCTGGTCGGCTAAAGCCTTGCCGTTTTCGTCGTTTTTGCTGCCCCGATGACCGCGCCGTTCCCTTGCGAGGCTTCGGCGGCGGCTACAGGAATTTGGCTTCGCCCGATCCTGCAACTACTGAATGATCATGGCAAACTCTTCGTCAGTCGATGAACCGCAGATCAGCGGATTGAACAGCAAGACCGCCGCTGAAATCGTTGATCTTGTCCGCGCTGAGATTCGCGCTGAAGTCGTTGATCTTGTTCGTGCTGAGATCGCTGGCTCACGAACAGAGGCCAGCGAAACACGTTCCCAGCCTCAGGGAGCTATGCGCCGCCCAGCATTTGCGACCAGCGGGCAGGTCTGGGCGGCGGCAGGCACAACTATCGCCACGGGTATCGCGACGGTGGCCTTGATCATAGGGATATTCCAGTGGCAGCTTACCGACTTTCGCGAAGAAATGCGGGCGGAGACCGGGAGCATCCGGGAAGAAATCTTTGCCATTCGAGGAGAAGTCGCCGCGTTGGGCGAGCGAGTCGGCGCATTGGGCGAGCGAGTCGCCCGCGTTGAAACGCTGCTTGCGGATCGGTTGCCGACAGCTCCCTAGCAATTCTTGGGTTTGTGGACAGGCTCCGGGATCCTGCGGATGGCCCTTATTCTGTGTCCTTCCGCCGCGATGATCCGCGCTGCAACGGCCTTCAATTCCTCCTTCACCACCGCCATGTGCCGTGCTGTCGCGTGCAGGAGAACGTCCTGGTCCGCCATGATTCCGACATGTCCGGGCCAGAACACGAGATCGCCGCGTTCCAGCCGCACACTCGCTCGGAGGCGCTTGCCGAGTTCGCATTCCTGCATGTCGCTGTCGCGCGGGCAGGCCGTGCCCGCGGCTTCGAGCGAACGCTGGACCAAGCCGGAGCAGTCGATGCCGAACGAACCGGTCCCTCCCCAAAGGTAGGGCACGCCCAGAAACAACTCGGCGGTCGAGACGAAATCCAAGAGAGGGTCGCCGCGTTTCCGAACCTGGGCGGCCGGAACGAAACCGCCGCTGTCAAGACCGATGAAATCCCCCGATTCGGAAGTAGCGGCTAGCTGCGATCCGAACGGCAGCATTTCCAGCGGAACCGTCTTGAATGCCGGTTCCGGATAGATGTGGGCGTGCAGAGTGGCCACCCAGTGCGTGGGGCGGAACATGTCCTCAAGGCATTCCCGCAAGGCGTAGCCGACATAGGCGTCCTTCATCGACTGGCCGAACGCCCACTTCCCTTCGGCCTCCAGAACGCGGAACCGCTCTCCTCGCACCAGCTGGGAAGCCAGTCCGCCGCCAGGCGAACTCCGGATGTCCGCAACCGGAGTCTTGCACCTGAGCAATTCCCCGTCGACGAACCGCCGGGCCTCTACCTCCCCTTCGAGCTCGGCCGCCGCAACCCTGCCGTTGCAAGGCAGCAGCCTCGGATCATCCTCTATGAGGCGCCAAAGCGGTGCCGGCGTTTCGTCCGCGCAGACGCGCGGTTCGACAGCGAATCCCGCGCCGTCCCGGCGCGGGATGCCGCGCGCCTGCTGACTCATCCCTTCCGTAGGATCCGGCGCCCGTACAGCTCGGCGATCTGCACAGCGTTCAGCGCCGCCCCTTTCCGAAGATTGTCCGAAACGCACCAGAAGTTTATGCCGTTTTGAACGGTTCCGTCCTGCCGGACGCGGCTCACATAGGTCGCGTACTCGCCCACGCAATCCCTGGGCGTCATGTACCCGCCGTCCTCGCGTCGGTCGACGACCACGATCCCGGGAGCGGCCTGCAGGATCTCGCGGGCCTCGCCTTCGTCCAGAAACTCCTCGAATTCGACATTGACCGCTTCCGAATGGCCGATGAAGACGGGAACCCTGACGCAGGTCGCCGACACCTCGATCAACGGATCGATGATCCGCTTGGTCTCCGCGGACATCTTCCACTCCTCCTTCGTGGACCCGTCCTCAAGAAACTTGTCGATGTGCGGCAGGACGTTGAAGGCGATGCGGGTCGGATAGACGGTCGGCTCGTGCTCCTGTCCCGGCGCGTACAGCATCTTGGTCTGCTCCCAAAGCTCGTCCATCGCGGCCTTTCCCGAGCCTGAAACGGACTGGTAGGTCGAGACGACGACGCGCTTCACCCGCGCGCGGTCGTGAAGAGGCTTCAACGCGACGACCATCTGGGCCGTCGAGCAATTCGGGTTGGCGATGATGTTCCGGTTCCGGCTCTCCTCGACCGCGTCCGGGTTCACCTCCGGCACGATCAGCGGAACGTCCGGATCGTACCTGTACAGGGACGAATTGTCGATGACGGTGCATCCTGCATCCGCCGCCAGCGGGGCGTAGTCCTCCGTCGCGGCCGATCCGATCGCGAAGAGCGCCATGTCCCAGCCATCGAATTCGAAGCCCGCTACATCCCCGACGGTGAGCGATGCGTTGCCGAAGTCGACTTCGCTCCCGGCCGACCGGCTTGACGCGAGCGCCGCAACCTCGTCGGCCGGGAATTTCCGCTCATCCAGTATGTTGAGCATTTCGCGGCCGACGTTTCCCGTCGCCCCGACAACCGCTACCCTGTATCCCATGAGCTTCGTCCCGGACCGCGCTGCGGAATTGCGGCCGAAGTATACAATCGAGGCTGGAAGTTGAAGTTGCATCGGACGGCGGCCGCCGTGACCGGGCAACTGCAGCCGAAAGGACGGTGACGCATGGCAGGCATGCCGATCGGCGTCGGAATCGCGGGAACTGGGCGCATATCCGACCTGCACGCGATCGAATATCTTGAGAACCCGGACGCCAGCATAGTCGCACTGTGCGACACGAACCCGGATGCAGTCGAAGCCAAGGCTGCGGCATGGGGCCTTCCGGACGTCAAAATCACGGACGATTTGTCGGAAATGCTGTCCGATCCCGAGGTGCAGCTGGTTGAAATCCTGCTGCCTCACGAATTCCACCTTCCGGCGGCGCTTGCGGCGGTCCGGGCAGGAAAGGCGGTATCGCTTCAGAAGCCGATGTGCCGTTCGCTCGAGGAGGCGGACCGGCTGGTCGAAGCGGCAGCCGGGTCGCCGCGGCCGTTCAAAGTGTTCGAGAATTTCGTCTTCCACCCGCCGGTCCAAAAGGCGAAGCGCCTGATCGCCGACGGCGCGATCGGCGAACCGCTGTCGATCAGGATCAAGAGCAACCCCGGCACTAGCGGGACGGCTTGGGACGTTCCGAGATCGGCCGACGAATGGCGCCAGGACGAGCGGAGATCCGGAGGCGGACCGCTGATCTTCGACGACGGCCACCACAAGTTCGCGCTTGCGCGGCATTTCATGGGCGACCCCGAAGCGGTCCACGCGTTCATCGGCAGGACCCGGCGGGAAGACGGCATGCATTTCGACGCGCAGTCGATGGTTTCATTCCGTTTCCCGGGCAACCGCGTAGGCAACCTCGAGGTCGTCTACTCCCCGGAGCTGGAGATCGACACCCGCTTTTACGCGCAGGACGACCGGGTCGAAATCACCGGAACGAAAGGCGTCATCTGGATCAACGGCGGTCACGGGCGGCTTGGCGACGGTCCGCCGGTTGGACTGTACAGCGACGGCAAGTTCACCAGGTTCGACGGGATTCCGACCGGCTGGGAGCAAAGCTTCATCCTGTCTACGCGCCATTACATCGATGTGCTCAAGCGCGGGGGAACTCCGGTGCTGACCGCCGGGGAGGCGCGGCAGGTGCTCAGGTTCGCGCTGGCCGCGGAAGAGTCGGCGCGCATCGGCCAAGCCGTGGCGCTGGGTCCCTGAAGCGCGCGAGGCCGACCAGTTCGCCGATGAGTTCAATCGGACAAGGCGCTGCCGCTCGGATGCCGAACGCCGCAGCGATGCTTGAGCGAGGCCGCGCCGCTTGGAAAGCAGGTGCCGAACAACCCGTTCCCAGATCGAAATTGTAGCGTCAGCAGCCCCGAACCGCGGTGCCGGAAAAGGAAGCCGGCCGCCGTAATCCACGTCTGGAAAGAAGCGGAATCGGCTTGCCAAGGAGTGCCGCAAACCCCGAATTCCGACATGAGGTTGAGCAAGCAACCGCCTAGCAGTACCTTGAGACCTTGCGCGCCGACCCGCATGGCTTGGCGCCATTTCCGCGGCCCGGCGGCGTTCGAGCAGCATTGGAAGGATGGAGAATGCGACGCGAAACGCTTGCCGCTGCATTCTGTGTGGCCGTTGCGCTATGCGCCTGTTCGGGGGGCGGACCGGCCAGCGGCGGCGAACCGGCCGATGGCGGCAATAATGGCGCCGACATCGGAGGCGATCTGGATGCCGCCCGCAGCGCGGCCGAGATGGTTCGCGCGGAGATCAATGCGATCGAGACCGCGGCGCGGAGTGCGACGACGACGGCCGACGTGTCCGCTGTGCGGACCCGTGTGAATGCGGCGCGCACGGCGTTCGCCGATGCAGTCGCGTCCGTGCAACGGCTAATCGACGCGGCCGAGCCGGGATCGGAGGCGCGCACGATGGCGACGAACGTTTTGGCTGTGATCAATGCGTTCCGGCCGGACGATCTCGACCGGCTGGCCGCCGCCGAGCGCGGGGCGGCCGACACGCGGGCGGGCGGCAGCGCCGGACCGAGTCCGATCAAAAACGAACCTGCGCCGGTCATCGCGATGTTCGAACGGTTCCCGCGCGCCAACGACGACGGAAGCGCAATCCCAGATGCCGACAGGCTCAGCGTTCGGACCACGCCGGTCATGCATTCGGCAGGCAAGGCCGTGCTTTCGCCGCAAGGAACCGGCGCGACGGACGAACTGCCGGGGCGTTCCATCACTCTCAGAACGACGGGCGAGGAATTTGAAAGAGGCGACTGGCAAATTCAGGGCAGGGACCGCACTCCGGGCACAACGTCGGATACCGACGGCGTCCTTGAATACTCGGTCCAGATCACTCCTGGCGGCTTGATCTACAGGGCCCGGGGAAGCGCGGTCTATTACGACTTCCAGCGGCGCTTCGATGTTGGCGACAGCGTGGACGCCTGGTTCGGCTTGGGCCCCGACGGCGAGGCCGGCACTGACGATGACGGCGCTTGGAGCAAAGGCGCGGATACGCCGGTCAACTGGATCCACGACGACGTTAAGCTGACTTTCGGGACGTCAACAATCCATGACGGCTTGAACGCCCATTACTGGAACACGCGCATTCCGTTTCCCGAAGGCACGACGGCGACCACTCCGAACGTTTTGGAGAAACTGGGCGGCGCAGGCGTCGCGCCGTCCAATGCCGATTTGGGCTATCACGAGCTATGGATTTCGAATTTCTCCGGGGTGGACAGCAGCTCGTATCTTGAATTCGCTGTTTACGGGCTGTTCTCCTACACGGACGAGTTCTCCGCGCCCGCGGGCACGAAGAGCCCGGCAAGAATGCAGGCGCTCCATTTCGGTTACGACACCTTCGCCGACGATGCCAATCTAAGGACGACCGACATCGGCGCCAGCGATACTGTCGAAGCGACTTTCCGCGGCGAAACGATGGCCTACCAGTACCTAACCCGGACGGTCGGCGATCTCAGCCGACAGCCCGTGATTTCCCGGCCCGCTCGAAACGAAGTTCGAGGCGACCTGACCATGCACGCCCCGACATCGAGCGAGCCGTCCCGAACGGTTACCTAGTGTTTGGCAGAAAACCCGCAACGCGTTGAATTTCTGTTTTTAATCCGTGTTTTTGCTTGCGAAGATTCCCGCGATTCGGCATGATCCGCCCGAATTCGCCGCGATATCGGCGTTTTTCCTGGAATCTTCGGAGGCGATTTGCATGCGGAAGGTTGTTGAGGAGCGGTCCTGGCTGGGCTCGGTCGACATCGGATCGATCGAGCTGAACGTGAAATCCCGGGACGACATCCCGGCGATCCTTATCGGGCTCCAGGCGATCTGGAACGACAAGGCGGCGCGGGAGGAGCTGTTCCGGCTGCTGGACGCGCACGTCCTTCCGGACCGCCGCCGGGACACGGGCCGCCCGGGGATGCACCTTTGGCGGATCCTGGTGATGGGCGTGCTGAAGCAAGGTTTGAACTGCGACTACGACCGCCTTCAGGAGCTGGCGAACGAGCATGGGAAGATCCAGGCCTTCCTGGGCCACAGCGACTGGTTCGAGCCGGGCTTCTACGAGCTTCAGAACATCAGGGACAATGTCGAGCTTCTGACGCCGGAGCTTCTTCGGGAGGTGAACCGTCTGGTCGTGTCGACGGGGCACAAGGTCGCGGGAAAAAAGCCTGGCGCAGCGTTGGTCGGGCGCTGTGACTCGTTCGTGGCGGAGACGGACGTCCGCCATCCGACCGACTTCGGCCTGCTTCGGGATTCGGTCCGCTGCCTCGTGCGGGCGGCGTCGCGGGCCTGCGGCGCCTCGGGCGTCGGCGGCTGGCGGCAGCGCGACCACCACCTGGACGCGGCGGGGAAGCTGTACCGGAGGGTGAACACGGCGCCCCGGTGGAGCACCCGGCCGGATGAGGTCCTGGGGTTCCTGGTCAAGTCGCTGGAGCTGGCCGCGAAGGCGAAGGGCTCGCTCGGGCCGCTCCGGGCGGCGGGCTGCCCGAAGCGCACCCTGGCGGAAATCCGGAGGCTGATCGGCCATGTGCCGAGATTGGCGTTCCAGATCGCCCGCCGGGTGCTGAAGGAGGAGGCGGTCCCGCACGGGGAGAAGCTGTTCTCGATCTTCGAGGAGCACACCCGGTGGATCGCCAAGGGCAAGGCCGGCAAGCCCGTCGAGCTCGGGGTTCCGGTGTGCATCGTCGAGGACGGCGGCGGGTTCATCCTCGACCACGAGATCATGTGGACGGGCGGCGACACGCATGTCGCGGTCCCGCTGGTCGGGAGATGCCTGGAGGCGTTCCCGGACCTGCGGGCCTGCAGCTTCGACCGCGGCTTCCATAGCCCGGAGAACCGCCGGAAGCTCGACGCGATGCTGGAAGTGAACGCCCTTCCGAAGAAGGGCCGGCTGTCCGCCGCCGACCGGGTCCGCGAGGCCGACCCGGACTTCGCGGCGGCGCGGCGCAGGCATCCGGGCGTGGAGTCGGCGATCAACGGCCTGGAGCACCGCGGCCTCGGCCGGGTGCGGCTGCGCGGGCGGGACCGGTTCGAGCTGGCGGTCGGCCTCTCCGTCCTCGCCGCCAACATCCACCGGCTCGGGCGGGTCCTGCGCGACCGCGAGCGGCTGCGGCCGGAACGGCGCAAACGCGCCGCCTGAGCGGCGCCCTCCCCGAAATCCCGGCGGGCCGCAGGGCGGCAGGCGGCGGAGCCCGCGCCGGACCCCCGGAAAACCGTCGCCGACGCCGAGAATCCGGCCTCCCGAGCCGGATTCGCTCCGTCCCGGCTCGAAACGCGCCGCGCCGGGTCCCGTCGAGGCCATTGCGCCCGACCGAAATCCGGCCGTACAGCGAAAAACGACGGGTTCTCTGCCAGACACTACCTATTGGCCGGAGGATTTCTCCGCACACGGCACCGGCATCGCCGCCGATGGAAGCTATGAAGGCGGGGTCTACATGCAGAATGCCTACGGCCCCGGCGAATCAGGCTATGAAACGGGCGATCCCGCAGGCTGGATACTGGAAACGGGCGATTGGGACCCTTACAATCAGAGCGGCGGCCGAAGCATTTTCAGCGGCACGATCTACGGCCCTAGGGACAGCAATTTCGCGAACATCGAAACGGCCGGGTACTGGTATCTGATGGCCGACCCCACAGCGAGGGATATCGGCGGCATAGTAGGAAGCTTCGGGGCCGTCAGGACCGAATAGGCCGGATTCCCGCGTTTCCGCGATGCCTGCGGAGACGCTTGGGGCCCGCCGCGAGCGCGTCGGCGGTCGTTCCGCGCCGCCAAAGCTGCTCCCGTGCCTAAAATCGGACTCGATGCCCCGCGCCCTTCAGAGCAAGGGCCGCAGGGCCGGAATCCTGTGAACTCGGCCGCGCGATTGACAGCTTTCCGGCGTCCCAATAGAAGCGTGGCCCGCAACGTGCCCAGGTGGCGGAATTGGTAGACGCGCTGGCTTCAGGTGCCAGTGCCCGCTTGGGCGTGGAGGTTCGAGTCCTCTCCTGGGCACCAGTTCCGGCTTGTCGGCTGTGGCGCGCGCGGTTGTTGGCTTCGGACGCACGCGTCGAGGCCGCGTGCGCATCCGCGCGAAACGGGCATGCCTTCGGATGGCGCTTCCGCCCGCCGCCTCTCCGCAGGGATGCCGTTCGGAACAGGCGGCTCCGTTTTCGCTGGACCCGGAAACCGCATGACCCGCATAGTCTTCCTTGACCGCGAAACGATCGGTCCTTCGGTGCAGCTGACGCGCCCGAGGAACCCGCACAGCTGGATCGTCCACGACCGCTCCACCGCCGGACAGGTGGTCGAACGCCTCCGCGGAGCGGGAATCGCGATCACCAACAAGGTGCCGATCAGAGCCGAGGCTCTCGCGGAACTGCCCGCCCTGAGGATGATTTCCGTCGCGGCGACCGGCTACGACGTGATCGACATCGCCGCATGCGAACTCCGGGGCATAACGGTTTCCAACGTTCGCGGCTACGCCGTCGCGACCGTTCCGGAGCACGCTTTCGCTCTGATTCTGGCGCTGCGAAGAAGCATTGTCGGATACCGGCAGGACGTGATCGGCGGCAAATGGCAGCGGAGCGGCCAGTTCTGCTTCTTCACCCACGACATCCGGGAGCTCGCGGGCGCGCGCCTCGGCATCATCGGCGAAGGGGCGATCGGACAGGCCGTCGCTCGCATCGGAACCGCGTTCGGCATGGACGCCGTGTTCGCCGCGCACAAGGGCGTCGAGGGTCTCGGACCTCTGTACACGCCGTTCGATGAAGTCATCGAGACCAGCGACGTGATCACCCTGCATGCGCCGCTGCTTCCCGCGACGCAGAACATGATTTCGACGCCCGAATTCGAGGCGATGAAGAAACGGCCCATCCTGGTGAACACGGCCCGCGGCGGCCTCGTGGATGAGCACGCGCTCGTGTCCGCTCTCGACCGCGGGCTGATCGCAGGAGCGGGCTTCGACGTCCTGACCGAAGAGCCGCCGGATGCGGGCAACCCGCTCCTCGACGCGCTCGACCGGCCCAACGTCATCGTCACGCCCCATGTGGCATGGGCGGGCCGGGACGCGATGCAGACCCTTTGGGATCAGACAGTCGCCCACATCGACAATTTCCTGGACGGAGCGCCCAGCAACGCCGTTGTTTGAGCGGGGTCGAGGTCACCACATAGTCGGCAGGTGCTAGAATTTGCGCTGATTTGCGGTAATGGTGCCGGGTGCATTCGGCTCGGCGCAAACCCGCCGGGCCGCTGAAGCGTCGACGGCCCGCCGCATGTTGCAGACATCCGCCCGAACCGAAAAATTCCTTGAAGCCGGGCGCAGGGTGATCCGGACGGAAGCCGAAGGCCTGTCGAAACTGGCGGACGGGCTCGGCGCATCGTTTTCCGACGCCGTGGCGCTGATGGCGGGAACGGAGGGCCGGATCATCGTGTCCGGGATCGGCAAGTCGGGGCACATCGCCAGAAAAATCGCGTCGACACTCGCGTCAACGGGCACGCCGGCCCATTTCGTTCATCCCGCCGAGGCGAGCCACGGCGATTTGGGAATGCTGGCGAGAACCGACGCGGTTCTCGCCCTTTCCAATTCCGGCGAAACGCCGGAACTCGCCAACTTGGTCGCCTATGCCAAGCGGTTCCGCATTCCCTTGGTCGCCGTGGTGGGCAAGGAAGGCACCGCCTTGGCGCGGCAGTCCGATGTCGCGATCATTCTTCCGCCGGCCGGGGAGGCGTGCGGACAGGACATCGTTCCGACGACCTCCACGATCATGGCGCTTGCGGTTGGCGACGCGCTGGCGGTGGCGCTGATGGAGCACCGGGTGTTCAGTCCGAACCTGTTCAGGGAGTTCCATCCGGGCGGGAGTCTCGGCAACCGCCTGTCAAGAGTGCGGGATCTGATGCACGAAGGAAGCGCCATCCCATTCGTCGACGAGTCCTCGCCGATGCCCGAAGCGCTGATCGTCATGTCCCAGAAAGGTTTCGGGGTCGTCGGAATCCTTTCTTCCGACGGGCGGCTTTCAGGGATCATTACCGATGGCGACCTCCGGCGGCACATGGCCGGCCTTTTGGAAAACAGCGCCTCGGACGTGATGACACGGGCGCCGCTGACGATCGATCCCGACGCGTTGGCTGAGGAGGCCCTCGCGCTGATGAACGAGCGGAAAGTCACTTGCCTGTTCGCGGTTTCCGCCGGGTCCGGCGGGGCGCCCGAAGGCATTCTGCACATCCACGACTGCTTGCGGGCGGGAATCGGATGAGGCTTCGTCGGCCGCGGAGCCGCATTGCGATGGTTCGGGTCCTGCTGTCCGCCTCGGCGGCGGCTTTGCTGGGCTCGCTTGTGATCTATCCGAACCTGTTCGGCGGCATCGGCGCGCAGAACTCCGACATCGACAAGCCGGCTCTGGGCCACGGCGTGGAGAACGCCGTGTACGCTGGCGTGACCGTGGACGGGTCCACGATCTCCGTCGAGAGCGACGCTGCGAGCGCTTCCAACCCGGGGAATGAGCCGGCAGCCGCAAAAGGCGTCAAGGTGCTTTTGGAAACCGCTTACGGGGAATCGTACCGGGTGAAAGCGCCTGAAGCCAGCATTGATCCCGCTTCGAAGATCGCGACGATTTCCGGCGGAGCCGTTCTTCTGGCCGACAGCGGCTTCGTCGTCACGTCGGACGGATTCAGCTTTTCGCTGGAAAGGACGCAAATGCGCAGCCTCGGCGAAGTGGATTTCACGTTTCCCGGCGGAAGCGGCCACGCCGGCAGCTTGAGCCTGTCTCCCGGCGAGAACGCCTCTGCAGACTCCGTTCCGGACCAGCTGGAGTTCTCCGGCGATGTCGTGGTGGTTTACAATTTCCCCGGCAAATGAATATGAGACGGCCCATGTCAGTTCTATTCAAAGCAGCAGCGCTCGTGCTGGCCTTGGCGCTTTCGGCGTTCGCCCAGGACGGAACGATGAAGCTGGTTTTCAACTCCGAAGGGAGCGAAGAGCAGCGCCAGATCACGATCACCGCCAAGGAGGTCATTTTCGAACGCGATGACGGCGTGACGATCTTCAAAGGCGGCGTGAAAGTGTTCCAGGAGAACATCGTAATCCGCGCCAGCGAGGTTCGGGTCCATTCCGTTCCGGACGATTTTTCGGAGGTGGAGTTCCTGCTGGCGTTGGGAGGCGTCGAGCTCGAAACGGATGGAGGAAGCGCCACGGCTGACCGCGGCCGCTACGATGTCGCCGCTAGGCGGATCATCCTCGAAGGCGATGTCGAGTTCACGGCGGAGGAAACGACGCTGACCGGGCAACATCTCACATACGATGTCGATACGGGACAAAGCCGACTGGTCGGGGGCGCGACGGCGTCGATCGAGACCGGCGATGAGTGATGCCTGAATCCGGCGAAGATGCCGCCGGGATTCTTGAAGCGAGGAACATCAAGAAGAGCATCAGAAGGCGGCCGATCGTCCGGGATGTGAGCCTGCGGCTGGAGCGAGGCGAAATCGTCGGCATCCTCGGGCCGAACGGCGCGGGCAAGTCTACCTGCTTCTATATGATCGCCGGCCTGCTGGCGCCCGATTCGGGCGAAGTTCTGATCGACGGGCAGGACGTCACCGAACTTCCGATGTACCGTCGCGCCCGGCTCGGGCTGGGGTATCTTCCCCAGGAGGTGTCAGTGTTCCGAGGCCTCTCTGTCGAAGACAACATCATGGCGGTGCTCGAGTTCCGGGAACGCGACCGGGCGGCGCGGCGCCGGAGGCTGGACGAGCTCCTCAAGGAGTTCTCCATCACCCACCTGCGCACCACCAAGGCGTCGCTGCTTTCGGGAGGCGAGCGCCGACGGGTCGAGATTGCGCGATGCCTCGCGTCGCAACCCAGCTACATTCTGCTCGACGAGCCGTTCGCCGGCATCGACCCGATTGTCGTCGGCGACGTCAGAAGGCTGGTGCGGGAACTCAAGGACCGGAACATCGGCGTGCTGATCACCGACCACAACGCCCGCGATGCGCTGGCGCTCGTCGATCGCGTGTACGTGATGTTCGAGGGCGCCATCCTGACCCATGGCCCGCCAAGCGAAGTGGCGAACGACAGGATCGTGCGCAGGGTATATCTCGGCGACGACTACGGCAGCGCGTAGGCGGAATCAGGTAATGACAAACCCGGGTTTCGAGCCTAAACGAGCCCCGGGCTCCCGCAGGCCGGATTCGGATCCGCGCGTCGGCGATTCAGGCGGCGGGAACGGCGGGTGAAGGCGCGGAGGAACGATGCGGATAAGCATTAGCGGCCGCCATATCGACATCGGCGAAGCGCTGAAGACGCATGTCCGGGAGCGGCTTGACGCCGAGGTGTCGAAATACGCGGTTCGGGCGATCGAGGCGACTGTGACTTTCGCGCATGACGCGCATGAGTATTCCTGCGAAGTCACCGTGAGCCTGCCCACCGGCCTGCATGCGCAGGCCAAGTCCCGCGCGGTGGAAATCTATGCGGCGTTCGACAAGTGCTGCGACAAGATGGCCAAGCAGCTGAGGCGCCACAAGCGAAGGCTGAAGAACCACCACGCCCACAGGTCCTCGCCCGTCGAATCGTTCGACGCGCCCGCATACGTTCTCGCGTCGCCCGGCGACGACGCCGAAATCGGAGAGCACGGCGCGGTCCAGCCCGTGATCATCGCCGAAATCGAAACGCCGGTTCCGACACTGACCGTCGGCGAGGCGGTCATGCAGATGGAGTTGGCGAATTCGAATGTGCTTGTATTCAAGAACCAAGCCCACGGATGCGTGAATGTCGTGTTCGTCCGCGAGGACGGCAATTTCGGCTGGATCGATCCCCGAAACGGGGAATAGCAGCGTAGGGCGACCATGGATCTGCGCGAAATCCTCAGCCGCGAGGCGGTGCGGACGATACCGGCCAACCTTTCCAGGCACCGGCTGCTTCTGTGCCTCGGGGAGATCGCGTCGGAAGCCTACGGCGTCGACGCGCGGACGACGGCGGAAGCGCTGGAGCGGCGCGAATACGAGCTGTCAACCAGCCTTGGACTCGGAGTGGCGCTGCCGCATGCCAGAATCGCCGGAGTCGAACGCATCGCCGGCGTATTCGTTCGGCTGAAGGCGCCGGTCAGGTTCGCCGCTCCCGACAGGCGCCCTGTCGATCTCGTGTTCGGGATGATCGCGCCCTTGGAGCCCGCGGCGGACTACCTCAAATTCATGGCGAGCGCGGCGCGCAAGCTCAGGAACCCGGAGGTCCGGGACATGCTTCGGTCGACGTTCAATCCGGAGCTTCTGCATCGGACGCTTATCGACGGGCCGGAGGCTGCCGAAGCGGCGCATGTCCGCTCCGGCGCCGCCTAATCCGGCAGCGCGGATTCCCGGCTTCGGCCGGAACGCCGCAGCAGTGTCACCGCCGTGCGGCCGTGGCGCCGCCGCGTGATCGTCTCCATGCCGTCCGGCACCGGGAACGGTTCGGGGGCTTCGACAACGGCGACGCCGTTCGCGGCGATCCAGCCTCCGTCAGCCGCGGATTCCAAGGCCTTCGCCTCAAGGCCGCGCCCGTAAGGGGCATCCACGAACACGACATCGAACGCGGTGGTCCGGCTGGCGCCGAGCCGCGCGGCGTCGGCCCTCAGAATGGACACGGATGCGCCGAGGCCGGAGAGCCGGACGTTCCTCTTGAGCACCCGCAGGGCATCGCCGCCGCGTTCGACAAGCATGGCAAAGACCGCTCCGCGCGATACCGCCTCCAAGCCGACCGCGCCGGTTCCGGCGAACAGGTCGAGAAACCGCATGCCGGTGACCAGGTCTCCGTCAGGGCCGTGCGTCAGCAGATCGAAGATGCTCGCCCGCAGCTTCGAGGATGTAGGACGCAGGCCCGCTTTTTGACTTGCCGCCCCGACAGGCGAGAGCTTCAGTCCCCGCAGCCTGCCTGCGCCGATGCGCATCGCCTGCTTCAGGAGCTCCGGAGGAGCGCCTTCAGGTTGGTTGCAGGATCTGAAACCGCGTCCGGATCGACGTTCCTGCCCATCTCCAGAAGCCGTTTGGCGACCATGTACGAACGGGAGTCGTTGACAGCGTCGACCGCGAGGAACCGGTCGCCGCAGAAGTACCAGTGGCTTGCGGCGGTATCATCCGCGCCGGGCCGGACCACGATGCGGTCGTAGCCTGTTCCCAGCCCGGCAATCTGGAGCTTCGCGTCGTATTGGTCCGACCAGAACCAAGGCGTAGGATTGTAGTCCTTGTCCGCGCCCATGATGTTCTCCGCAACCAGCTCCGCCTGATCGATTGCGTTCTGGACGCTCTCGAGCCGTATCCGCCGACCTTGCCACGGAAAGCTGCAGCAGTCCCCGGCGGCCCAGATGGAAGGGTCCGAGGTTCGTCCCTTCGAGTCGATCCTAATGCCGTTTTCGATTGCCAGCCCGGCGGCCTCCGCCAAGCCGGTCGCGGGCTCGATCCCAATTCCCGCGATAGCCAAATCCAGTCCGATTCGGGCGCCGTCGCTGAGTTCCGCGCCTTCAAGGACCTTCTCCCCGAGCAGCCTCTTCAACCCTACGCCTTCAAGGAGCTCGACGCCGTGGGACGAGTGAAGCCGCCTGAAGAGGTCCGAGGTCTCGGGTGCCGCGACCCGTTGCAGAATCCGATCCGCTATTTCGACCACCGTTACGCTCAGGCCTTTGGTCGCGGCCGCCGACGCGGCTTCCAAGCCGATATATCCGCCTCCGACGACGAGCATCCGCGATTCCGGCTTGAAGCGTAAGGCCATGGAATCGATGTCGGCAATCGTGCGCACCGTATGAACCCCTCGGAGCGCCCCGCCGATCACGCGGGGCAGGCTTCGCGGAAC
The DNA here is from genome assembly GCA_965203795.1 of Paracoccaceae bacterium. Lineage (GTDB taxonomy): Bacteria > Pseudomonadota > Alphaproteobacteria > Rhodobacterales > Rhodobacteraceae > CBDBBY01. The sequence goes on from OZ241915.1 coordinate 3,361,289, forward strand.
GGAGCCGGTCGCGATTACAAGGTCCGAGTACGGCAGCTGCTCGCCGCCGACGGCCACGCGGCGCTTGGAACGGTCCACTTCCGCGCATTCGGCGCCAAGCCGAAGGTCGATGCCTTGCTCCCGGTAGAAATCCGGCGGCCTGAGGTAGAGGCGCGCCTCGTCGAGTTCGCCAAGCAGGTACTTCTTCGACAGCGGCGGGCGCTGGTAAGGCGGACGCGGCTCGTCGCAAACCAGAGTGACGCTGCCCTCGAAGCCGAGGCCTCGCAGCTTGGACGCGACGGAGAATCCCGCCTGCCCGCCGCCGACAATCACGACATTCCGCATGGGCGGCACCATCCGTAAACGCTAGCGCTTGGGACCGGCGTACTATATCAGCCGCGCCTGCAATGACAGGCAGCCTAGGAGAAGGCGAAATGGCGATATCGGTTGGGGAAAGTCTGCCCGAAGCGGCGCTTTCGAGGATTGGCCCGGAGGGGCCGGAGTCGGTGTCTCTGAAAGAGAAGACTGCTGGGCGGAAGGTCGCGCTGTTCGCCGTTCCAGGCGCGTTCACGCCGACATGCACGAACCTGCACATGCCGGGTTTCGTCAAAGAGAGCGATTCGCTGGCCAAGGAAGGCGTGGACGAGATCATCTGCATCGCCGTCAACGATCCGTTCGTGCTCGCCGCGTGGGACAAGGCGACCGGCGCGTCCGAAGCGGGCGTCACCGTTCTCGGCGATGCCGACGGCAGCTTCACCAGATCCATCGGCATGGAGTTCAGCGCGCCCGCGGCGGGCCTCCACGGCAGATCCTCCCGCTATTCGATGCTTGTCGAGGACGGGCGCGTTTCGATTCTGAATGTCGAGGGAGCGCCTGGCGTTTGCGAGGCTTCCTCTGCCGCGTCCCTGCTCGCGCGAATGCGGGCCGCCTGACGCCGAACCCGGCCGACACCCGAGTCAGCGGAACAGGAGAACCAAAACTGGGATGCGCCCGGTTTTCGGAAGCGCCCAACCGCATTCCGGAGTTCTTTACGTGCCGTAACGAGCCAAACGTTCGGCAGGCGCGGGCCGTAGAACATGCCGGGCCGGTTCATCAGCGGAGCGAGCAGTCGCTAGCATTCTCCTGCAATGCGGCTTCAGGGAATTCGCGCGAGCGACGCCGGATCGGTAGGCATTCCAATTCGTCAGAACTTGAGTTCCGCGGCATCATTCCGCCGCGCAAGCAGTTCCGGCACCCGGCTATGGTGATCGATCCATGCCGCCGTTACAGGTGAAATCCATCCGGCCATCTCAAGGATGCGCGTGTGGTCTCCGGCCAAGTCCCTTTGGAAGATTGGCTCGTGGTGGGCGATCCGATTTCGGAAGTCATTCAAGCGATACAGCGTTTCGTGAGCCTGTCTGCGTTGCAGTTTGCCTCCGGCTGCGGCTGGAAGAAATGCCATCCGCAATGCGGGTAGCCAGAGCGTCTTGTCGTAGTCTGCCTTGCATCCGGTACCAAGATCCCCACCTTTTCTGAGGAGCGAAACCCAGAACCCGAACGACAGAGCAGCCACGATATCTGAATTTGATGCCTCAACTGTTCGGCCACGTTGCTTCAAATCTTCTCGTGCCTTTGCGATTCGCGTCTGGGCACCCGCATCGAGACCGGCTTCGCTGTTGTCGAACCATTCCGCCCCAAATCGCCTGCTAAGCTCACGATGCATCGCATTTCGTAGCGCCACTTCCAGCCCTTGTAGCGGCCCGTAGAACGCGGCACTGATTATAGTGTTCCAAGTGTATGTTTGCAAAGCCTTTGTCTGATCGTCTCCAGTGTGTTCAAGGTACTTGGTCAGGCGATCAGCTGAGACGGATTCCACGAATTCGTGAACTGATTCTTCATTGTTGAAAAAAGTGCTTGACAATCATTCCTCCAGATACCAATTTCCGCAGTGTAAGCCCCGGGATGCCGCTGCCGCGCGAACGCTGTCAAGTGAACGTTACGGTATGCGCCCGGGGTACAGCCCCTCTGCTTTCGTACACAAGACCCGCCCAAGTTGAGGGTCGATCTGCAATATGGATCGCCACCTGCCTAGTGGACTGACTCAGTCATACGGCACCTTCTTTGCCGTGCCGTGATGAGGCGTTCCGGGTTCGCCGTCCAGCCGTAGGCCTTCGCCACTAGCATGTCGTGCAGTTCGATGAACTCTGCAGTGGCACCACTTGCCGGGGGGGTCATCGTGACCGGCACGTCCCGACTTCATCGGCAGGCCCTTCCGCGTCCGCTCCGGCACCTGGACCCGCGTCTTTCCGTCGGTTGAAAGCACGACCGCTCGACCCGGAGGGCCATGTACAATCCCACGATGTCGAAGAGTTTCTACTTGAAGTCCGGGTCCTTCGAGACCTTGAAGTGCCGCCGCCGGCGCGGGGCGACCTTGTGGCTTGCCAAGGCAACATTCGCTGCAACGCCCCGATACCGACCTTGTTCGCCAGCGCCCATGACGGCGCCCGATTGCGTGAGGCCTGATAGGGCGGCCACACTGCCGCTACATGCGGTCGGAACCGCGTGCTGCTAAGCACAAAATGAGAAACGGCTCGGCAGGCAGGGCGTGAAAAGCCGCATCCATCGCAGGAAACCGCAATCCCGCTGAAAATCGACCGAAATCCGGCCGAACCTGAGCCCCGTCGGACCGCGAAGCCGCTTGAGCTACGCGCCCGACAGCCGGTCCATTCCTTTCGCGAGCTTGACGTCCAGCGCGGTCAGGCCGCCTGCGCTGTGTGTGGCAAGCACCACCTCGACCCGGTTGTAGACATTGCTCCACTCGGGATGGTGGTTCATCTTCTCCGCGAGGAGCGCGACTCTTGCCATCCAGCCGAACGCCTCCGAAAAATTTTTGAACGCGAACGACTTCCGGATGGCGTCCCTGTCCTCAAGCGCTTCCCATCCGGACATTTCCAGCGCCTTGATCGCGGCCGACCGCTCCGCGCCCGCAAGCCGTCCGGTCATTCGGCGCCACCGCCGTTCCTGAACGGCCCCGCCTCCGAAAGGCATTCTATTTCGCTGCGAACCATTTTCGTTTCCTCCTCAAGGAATTCGCAAACCGCCCGCCGGAATCCGGGATTCGTGATCCAGTGCAGCGAGTGCGTCTCGACCGGCATGTATCCGCGAGCGAGCTTGTGCGGCCCTTGGGCACCAGCTTCAACGCGCGAAAGACCGTTCGCGATGGCGAATTCTATCGCCTGATAGTAACACGCCTCAAAGTGCAGGCAGTAATGGTGCTCCGTGCAGCCCCAGTACCTGCCGAACAAGGTGTCCCTGCCGATGAAGTTCAGCGCGCCGGCGACATGGCGGCCTTCCCGCTCGCACATGATCAACAGCACGTCGTCGCGCATGGTCTCGTGGATGCACGAGAAGAATTCCCGCGTCAGATAGGGCGTCCCCCATTTCCTCGAACCGGTGTCCTGGTAGAAGATCCAGAACGCATCCCAGTGCTCCTCGAGGATTTCCGAACCGGTAAAGGCTTTGATTTCGCCGCCGAATTCCCGGGCGCGCCTGCGTTCCCGATTGATGTTCTTCCTTTTCCGCGCCGACAACTCCGACAGGAAATCGTCGAAGCAGGAGTAATTCCGGTTCCGCCAATGGAACTGCTCGCCGGTTCGGTGGAGGAACCCGAGGCCCCCGGCGGCCTTCACTTCCGACTCGGTGCAGAAGGTGATGTGGAGGGAGGACAGGCCGTTCCGGGTCGACAGCCGAATCGCCGCAGCGCTGAGCGCCTCGATTCCCTCGGCTTCCATGCCGGGAGCCGTCAGGAACCTGCGCCCGGCCGCGGGGGTAAACGGGACCGAAGATTGCAGCTTGGGGTAGTAGTTCCCTCCGGCGTGCTCGAAAGCGTTCGCCCAGCCGTAGTCGAACACGTACTCGCCAGCGCTGTTCGTCTTCGCGTACAACGGCATCGCTGCGGCGGCGCGGCCGCCGGAACGCGCGACCAAGTGCAGCGGCGTCCATCCGGAATGCCCGCCGACCGAACCGGAGTCCTCCAGCGACTTCAAAAATCTGTGAGTGGTGAAGGGATCGAACGGGCGCCCGTCCCGAGCCTCGGGACATGCGCACGAGTCCCAGTCGTCGGAACGCACTTCCGAGATCCCGCGCAGCACGCCGACCTCCAAGGCGCAGGACCCGTCCATTCTGTCCCCGCGTCTGCGGCTTTCCTCAAGCGGCCAATGTTTTCCGAAGAACCGCCGGTTGGCAACTCCAACCCGGAGCCGCTCGGAATTCCGAAGTGTCATCCCCGGGTTCGGCGAGGGTGGCGCTGTTGCAAATTCCGCAACGGACGCGCCGCGGAATCGCGTCGCGCCGTTTGCAGTTGTGACTCGAACTGCACTATTGGCCCGACAGCCGCCGCGGGTTCGGCATGTGAAGGCTGATACAGGGACGCGCGCTTGCGACGTCACGCCGGACGGTGGCAGTCCGGTAGCCGCCTGCGGTAATGGGAATTGATCGTTGGGCGTTCCGGTGCGTGCTTGCGCGGGAAAGCGGCGCGGAAACTACGGGTTGCGACCGGCCATGAATCAATTAGCGCGGAAGCGGGCGCCCCCCTTCAGCATATTGGCGCGCTGCGCCATCGCCTTGGCGCTCCTGCTGAATGCGTCCGCGCTGCAGGCCTCGAACGGCGACCCGTTCGAGGCGTCCAACCGGGGCTTCCACCGCTTCAACCAAGGGCTCGACCGGTTCGCGTACCGGCCTTTGGCGCATGCGTACGGGTCGGTCACGCCGAATTTCGTGATGGACGCGATCAGCAACGTGTCCGGGAACATTTCGGTCCCAAGCGTGGTGTTCAACAACCTGCTCCAGTTCGATTTGGAATCGGCGCTGTCCAACAGCGTCCGCTTCACCGTCAATTCGACGATCGGCCTAGGCGGCGTGCTGGATGTCGCGGGAAGCATGGGCATTCCCCGCCAGAGGACCGATTTCGGCGAAACGCTGCACAAGCTCGGCGTCGGAAGCGGCGCCTACCTGGTGCTCCCGTTTGCAGGGCCGAGCAGCCAGCGGGATGCCGCGGGCCTGCTGTTCGACCTCGCGTTCAATCCTGTCAACCATGTGCTTCCGAAGAATGCGCTTGCCGCGGCGACAGCAGTGAAGGGCCTGGATTTTCTCGGAAGCCGCTACAGGAATTCGGCGTTCCTCGATTCGCTCCTTTATGAAGGCGAGGATAGTTACACCGAGGTCAAGCTATACTACGAGCAGAACCGCCGCTATAGGCTTGAGGGAGCCTATTCAGTCGAATTCATTGATCCATTCGGGCTATATGATGAGTGAACCGGGGCCATTACGAGGAACGGGGCTCGCGCCCAACCGAAGGCAGGCTGTTTCCGGGGCAATCGCGCTTGCGCTATCGGCCGTCTTGGCGGCGCGCGCTTCGGCCACCGAGGAAGCGGCCGAGCAACTCGTCACGCATGTGATCGGGCTGATCAACGGGCTTCTCGGCTCTGGCCGACCGGAGGAGGAGCTCGCAAGGGACCTCGAGTCGGTCCTGGTTGAGTTCGCCGCGAGCGAGATCATCGCTCGAACTGCGCTCGGCCCGCCTTGGCGCCGGGCATCCAATGGGCGGCGGGACGCCTTTTCCGATGCGTTCCGCCGGTACTTGGCCAAGAAGTACCTGCGGCGGCTCCCTTGGTTCGGAGAAGGCCGCTACGAAATTGTCGAGTCCAGGAGGGTCAAGGAACGGACGTTCGAAGTCGTTTCGTATTCGCATTTCAAGGGCCAGGACCCCTTTTCGCTTCGTTGGCATATCGTTCGGCTGGAGAACGAGATGCTGATATTCAATCTGGTAATAAACGGCGTGAACATGCTTGCGGTCGAGCAGTCGCTGATCCGGAACATGTACAGCCGCAGGAACGGGGATCTGGATTTGCTGATCGCCGATCTCGCCGAAATGGGCTAATGGCGGCCTTGGCAGGCACTATCCTCAGCCGCCTGCCCCGAACAGCTCCGCAATCAGATCGATAACAGTGCGTCGGCGTTCCTCCTGCGGATCCTCGCCGTCCCGGCGCGGGTCGCTCGAGGCGCCGGCATCCTCAGCGGACATCGGCAGCATCGCCGGTTCCCGTCCTTCGTGTATCCGCGCCATGGTTTCTCGCCAGATTTCGGCCGGAAGCCCGCCTCCGGTCACGCCGCGGAGCGGCGTATTGTCGTCGTACCCCATCCACACGCCTGCCACGTAGTCCGCGGTGAACCCTATGAACCAGGCGTCCTTGGCGTCCTGAGAAGTTCCGGTCTTCCCTGCCGCCTGCCAGCCTTCGAGCCGGGCCCGGATGCCCGTGCCTCCCTCGACCACCCCGTGCATCAGGCGGACAAGCTCCCGGGACACATCCTCTGAAATCACACGTTCACCGCCGCTTTCCGACTTCGACAGGATTGGCGTCCTGTCTCCGGAAAGACGTATTTCCACCAGGCCGTAGGGTGCGATCCTTTCTCCGCCAGCCAGAATCCCGGCGTATGCGCCCGTCATTTCCAGAAGCGTGGATTCCGAGGTCCCGAGCGCGAACGCGGGCCCGTCGGCCAGCTTGTTCCGGATGCCGAATCCGCGCGCGATTTCCGTCACGCGCCCGCGCCCGACATCCTCCGCCACTTGCACGGCGATCGTATTGATCGAATCCGCGAACGCTTCCGCAAGTGTAACCTTCCCTCGGTACTCTCCGTCGATGTTTCTCGGCGTCCACGGGCCCGATCCGGGAACATTCACTGTAAACGGCTCGTCGACAACGATCTGGTTGCGCCGGTAGCCGCGCTCAAGCGCGGCCGCGTAAACGAACGGCTTGAACAGCGATCCGGTCTGGCGAAGAGCGCTCGCGGCCCTGTTGAACTGGCCGCTCGCCTCCGTGTTCCTGCCGCCGACAATGGCCCTGACGGCTCCGTCCGGCGTCATGACGACAATCGCCGCTTGGGCGTTGGAACCGACTCTGATCTTCGTTTTGAATACGTGCGAGAGCGCTTCGTCCGCCGCCCGCTGGACCTTCCGATCGTAAGTGGTCCGGATCACCACGTCCTCGGTGGAGTGCCGGGTGAATATCGAAGGGCTTTCCCCCATGATCCAGTCGGCGAAATAACCGCCAGCCCGCGCTGCGGCTGCAGCCGAGAGCCGTGCAGGACGCTCTTTCGCGGCCTTCGCCTGCTCGGCGGTCAGGTATCCTTGGCGCTCCATGAGGCCGACAATCAGGCTTGCGCGCTGTCTCGCCTTCGCGATGTTCCTTGTCGGCGCGTACCTCGACGGGGCCGCGAGCAGGCCGGCAAGCATCGCCGCCTCCGCGGGCCCGACTTCGGTCACAGGCTTGCCGAAATAGCGCAGGCTCGCGGCTTGGAATCCGGTCGCGCCAGCACCGAGGTAGGAGCGGTTCAGGTATATGGCGAGTATTTCATCCTTCGTGAACTTGATCTCCATCGCAACCGCGAATGGGATCTCCTTGATTTTCCGCCAGATTGTGTTCCGTCGGCAATCCGCCTCGAACTCCGACTCGCTCATGCCGCCTGCGGGGTCGTGCTTGATGCCGAGGCAGAGCAGCTTGGCGACCTGCTGCGTGATCGTCGAACCGCCATGGCCGCTGAACGGGCCTCTTCCTTCTCGGATGTTGATGATCATCGCTCCCGCGATTCCGCGCGGGCTGACTCCGAAATGCCGGTAGAATCGCTTGTCCTCGGTTGCGATGACGGCGTTGAGCAAATGCGGCGATACGGTATCCGGGGCCACCGCTCCTCCGTACTGATCGCCCCGCCACGCGAAAACGCTGCCGTTTCCGTCCAGAAGCGTGACCGATCCCCGGGTGCGCCCGTCGAGGAGATCCGCGGGCGGCGGCAGGACGGAATGGAAGTACCCGACCGCTCCAGCGAAAATGACGGCTCCGACGGCGGCCAAGCGCCAAGCGAATGCCCATGCGGCGGCGACCGCTGATCGAAGTGCGGTTCCTGCCGCGCTCTTGGTCCCTTCAGCAACGGCATGCGTGCGCCGCCGAACCCAAGTTCCGAGGGCGGATTTCTTGCGCTTTCCGGACGCGCGGCGACCCGTTGTGGTCCGCGGTCCGGCACGGCTGCTCATTGCCTGCACTGCCTGTTTTTTGTGGAGTTATACCGCCGGGCTCAGCGGAAAAGCGAGAATTCGTGTCCTGTTGCAGACAAGGAATCCCGAAACTGTGGCACTTGCGACAGAGCAGCGAAGGCGCGATTGGCGATTCGCTGCTGCGCAATGCCAGCCGTCAGTCGCACCCGTTGTAGGCGGAACCGGGGAACGGCTGCCCGTAGGCCAATTCCGCCGCCAACGCGAATGAACCGCTTGAATTCACTTCAATGCTGAATTCCAAGCCGTTTCGCGCTTCGTCCGTATTTAAGGCGGTCGCGCCTCCATCGCCGAAGCAAGCCGATGTTCAATTCCAGCATTCTACCAGAACGGTAAACCCGCGCGCCGCGGCCGCTACTTCCTCCCGCTTGAGATTCGCATTTGAAGGCGCGGTCACGTACTCGACGCCTTCGGAGTCGAGGAAGGCGCGCGCAGTACCTGCGCTCACGGCAAAATTGACGGTTTGAAGACTTATGGAAGCAGTTCCTGCGAATTCAGTTTGGTCAAGTCGTGATACCACTACACCGACGGCGTTCCCTGAAGTGTCAACCACCGGGCCGCCACTGTTGCCCGGCTGGACGGCTGCAGTAAATTGAAACTGCCTACGATCATTGCGGGGACCGGCGAGCGCACTCACCGTGCCGATGGTCACATGGACGCCTGACGCAAGTATGCCGTGCAGCGGAAACCCTGCTGCCAAAACCTCCGCACCCTGTTGAACACCGGCCCCTTGCCGAAAAGCTGCTACTACCCCGCCTTTGGGGGCCTTGAGAATGGCAAGATCTGACACCTCGTCGCGCGCGGAAACTGAAACCGTACCGTACGGTGGGATTCGCACCTCGGCGCACCCGCTCACCACATGATCGTTAGTCAGAACATGACCGTGCGAGCTGACACGGAATCCGGACCCGGATCCCGTGCGCTCGAGCGCCACGGACTTTGTTCCTGCCGCATTCGCGGCGAAGAGGCGAACTGCGAACACCAACGCGCTTTCGAGTTGCTCCGAGACGGCTCCATCGACGGGCAAACCGGCGTCGGACTGAAAGGAACGTATTGCCTCCCGCGTATATGGCCCTAGCACCCCGTCAATCGTGCCATCAAAATAGCCAAGTTGGGCCAGTGCGCGCTGGACCTCCAGTACAGCTTCCCGTGAGCTCGCATTATTGTAGTCGAACTGCGGTGACGAGTCAGACGCAGGTCCTGCCCACCGCCATTCACGTGCCATGTCTAGCGCATGGGACTGTTCTTCAAACGAGAGAAGGCCAGCGATTCTTCTTCGATTGCTTTCGATTTCATGAGATTCATGCAGCAGCGAACTTGGATTGTCGAGCGTCGAAGCAGTTAAGGCAGCGAGCGTGTACCATGCGTAAGCCGCAATGAGATTCTTTGGTACACCACTCCCCATTTCGTAGTGCTGGCCGAGCATGAACTGGGCATCGGCATCACCTTGATCGGCGGCGAGACGGTACCAGCGTGCCGCCGCCGAGGGGTCTTCCCGAACTCCTTCGCCGAAATCATACATAAGACCCAGATTGAACTGGGCACCGGCATGACCTTGATCGGCGGCAAGCCGGTACCAGCGCACTGCTGCCGCGTCGTCCTCCCAAACCCCCTTGCCGAGATCGTACAGGACCCCAATAGCGAATTGCGCCCCGGGATGACCTTGTTCAGCGGCGAGACGGTACCAATACGCCGCCGCCACGTCATCTTCCCGGACTCCTTCGCCGCGAACGTACAGGAAACCGAGACTGAACTGGGCTTCGGCATGACCTTGTTCAGCGGCGAGCCGGTACCAGCGCGCCGCTGCCGCACGGTCTTTCCGAACGCCTAGGCCGAAATAGTAGATTTCGCCAAGACCATACTGTGCTCCGTCGTGACCTTGGCCGGCAAGGCTCCAGAATTCACTGAAAGCCCTCTCGAAATCGCCGCGGTTATAGGCTCCAATCGCAACGTCCCAATTTTGAGCCAAGGCCGGGGAGCAGACGCACATCGACAAAAGCATGAGCGCTTTCGCGGCAGCCAATGCCTTGCGCGTCATGCAGGCCATCAGTTTCGTCACCGGCAAGCAGGTCGCCGGACTGCCGCCTGCAGTAGGCTCGCTGCTTCGCCGTGAAAGTCTAATTTCCTTGTGGAACGAATCGACCAAACGAACACCTCAATGCACACCTCGACGCCGGAACAATTCGTAGGCGTCAACGCCAATGTTCACAAGTCGAGACGCCGCCGATTCCTTGGTTGCAAGCGTGACTTGGCAGCAAACCATGTGCCCACTTGAGTCAATCGCGCCCCAGCAAGGCCGTTTCGCGATTTCACCTGACGGAGCGCGCAGCGCGGCCTTCCGCAAGCTTGGAGAACATCCCTTCAACCGGGCATATCGCCTTGGAAGCTTGGAAACCCGCTCTGCCGAAGCACCCTCATCCAACCGAGTTGCGCGCTTTCGTACAATCCGAGAGCGGCCATTGTTGGCGGGAAGCAGTTATCCTGCGGCTAGAAAACTGCGCCTTTGAATGTCCGATGGCGGCTCTTTCTGTGATCCGGATTGTTCGGCGTATGCCGCTTCACCTAACGAGCGTGCATCCTTCGCTTGCGGGCTCGGGTCTCCGCCGTCGCTTCATCGCTGCCGTTGTGGAAGGTCCCGAATACGCGGTCCCACGGCATTTCGACGGTTCCGTAATTGCATTCGAAATAGCGGTGGTGAAGCTGATGGAAAAAGTCCCCCGCCTCTATCCGCTTCGACCCCGCCGCTTGGATCCCGTCGAAGCCGGAATGCGAGAAGGCCGGGCTCAGCGACTGAATGTAGAAGTGGAAGAGAACATGGGCGGGATGCGATGGAACCACGAAATGAATCAGTGCCGAGGTGAAATACAGCAGATGCTCGGCGGGATGCATTGAAATCCCGGCCCACGGCCCAATGTTGACGTTCCGATGGTGAAGGGCGTGCGCCAGCCTGTAGAGCGGCGGCCAATGGAGCGCCCGGTGGATCCAGTAGAAATGGAAGCTCGACCATATCGGGATCAGCGCGAACAGAACCGCGAACCAGACGGGATTCGACCCGAACGCCAAGCCCGGCGCATAGCCGTTCGCCGCTGCCCACCAGTAGAGCGCCTCGAACGCCGTCCAGAACGTGCCGCCGGACGCTAGCGACCAGAACATGTTGTCGTGGACCTGGTTCCGGAACGTGTATGTTCCGTTGTCTTTTGCTTGGTCCCTGGCGTCGAACTTGAGAGCCCTGCCTTGGGCGGTGAACGAATAGAACCAGAGGTGGAGCCCGCCCGCCACAAGCGTCAGCAGCGCAACGTTGCGCAGCCAAATCTGGGCGACCCAGCCGAATTCGATCGACTGCATGCTGCTCCAGCCCGGATGGAACCACGAGTAAACCGCCCACGCGAACACGAAGTTCACGGTGACGGCGCCGACTGCCAGCCAATAGCCGGATATCCACTTCAGCCACGCAAGCGGCTGGGGAGGCCAGCTGAAAATCGGCGAAAGCCGTACCGGCAAATCGGGAGTGTAATGCCAATCGCGGCTGCTCGAATTCTCCGGTGTCGACATGAGTGTGTCCGTTCGCGTTCCAATGTGTTCCGCTGCGCAGTCAGGCGGCAGTTCCAAGCGGTCGTGATCACCGGCCCGCCGAACGCCCGCCACGCCGCGGCACAGTAGTGCGCCTGTTTCCCGCAGGCGTTGTCCGAAAACGCCGCCGTTTGCAGTTAAAGCGACGCCGGTTGCCGCCTCTGTCTCCTGTTCGAAGCACCGCATTTCGCCAATTCCGCCCGTACCGCGGCGAGGCTAGCGCCGGATGCGCTCACATCCGATTTCGGAATGTTTCTTTTCGTGCTGCCCCTTGGCTTTCCGCGTCGCCCGAGCCCGCATTCAATCAGACGAGCACGTCGACCTCGGTCTGCGGCCCGACGCCGAACACCTTCTTGTAGCGCTCGATCTCTCCCGTCGGCCCCATCGCCTTCTTGGGGTTGTCGGACAGCTTGACCGTCTCCCGACCGTTGGCGGAAACCGCCTTGCATACCAGCGAGAACGGGGCGAGCCGGTTGTCGGGAACGAGATTCCGGAAATCATTCGTCAACAGCGTTCCCCATCCGAAGCTGACCCGGGCGCGGCCGGCGAACCGCTCGTGAAGCCCGATGATCCGGTCGACATCCATCCCGTCTGAAAAAATCAAGCGCTTGCTTTGCGGGTCTTCTCCCCGCTCCGTCCACCACTTTATGACGGTTTCCCCGATTTCGACGGGATCGCCCGAATCGATTCTGACGCCGGTCCACTTGGCGAGCCAATCCGGTGCCCGGGACAGGAATTCAGGCGTGCCGAAGGTATCCGAGAGTATGATCAGAAGGTTTCCGGAGTGCTCCTTCTGCCACGAAGCAAGCATCCGGTAGGCCGCGTCTCCGAGGGCATCGTCGCCGTCCGCAAGAGCTGAGTAGACCATGGGGAGCTCGTGGGCGTTCGTTCCTATCGCTTCGACCTCGCGCCTCATCGCAATCAGGCAATTCGAGGTTCCGACGAACCTTCCGCCCATTCCTTCGATCATCGCCTGCACGCACCAGTCCTGCCAAAGGTACGAATGGCGCCGCCGGGTTCCGAAATCCGCGATCTGCAGGCTTTCGATTCGGTTCAGCCGCTGGATCTTTTCCCAGATCCGGGTCATCGCCCGAGCATACATAACCTGCAGCTCGAACCTTCCCATTGCCTTCAGAACCGCCCGCGAGCGCAGCTCGGTGATTGCCGCCAGCGCAGGGATCTCCCAGAGCATGACCTCGGGCCACGCGCCTTCGAACGTGAGCTCGAACTGATCATCTCGGATGCGCAGCTCGTATTCAGGCAAGGCCAGGTTCTCGAACCACTCAATGAAGTCCGGCCGGAACATCTGCCTTCGCCCGTAGAAAGTGTTTCCGCGCAGCCAGGTCGACTCCCCCCGTGAAAGCCGCAGGGAGCGGATGTGGTCCAGCTGCTCCCGCAACTCGCGCCCGTCGACAAGCCGCGCAAGCTTCACGCCGTCCGACCGGTTGATCAGCTTGTATTTGACCTGCGTGCTCGGCGAGTTCCTGAGCACGAACTGGCACATCAGCAGCTTGTAGAAATCCGTATCGATCAGCGAACGTACTATCGGGTCGATCTTCCAGTTGTGGTTGTAGACCCTCGCGGCGATGTCGACTGCAGGCGGGTGCATGGGAGTGGTTCCGCCCCGAGCTACGCCGTCGGGCAACTCTCGACCGCCACGCCGCAGCTGCGCATCTCGTCCATCGCAGCGGCAAGCGAGCCATCGAGGTCGATTGCGCGGCACGCGTCTTCGAACAGAACGGCGCCGAACCCGAGGGCGGCGGCGTCAACGGCGGAAAAGCGGACGCAGAAGTCCGTGGCCAAGCCCGCGAAGTAGAGACGGTCGACCCCGCGCGACCGCAGATAGCCGTCCAAGCCGGTCGGCGTTGTCCGGTCGTTCTCGAAGAAGGCCGAGTAGCTGTCGATCCCGGTCCGGAACCCCTTCCTGACCACGACATCGGCCATGTCTGCCACAAGCTGGGGATGGAAGTCGGCACCCGGCGTGCCCTGCACGCAATGGTCAGGCCACAGCACCTGCGTCCCGTAATCAAGCTCTGTCGTTTCAAACGGCTGCTTGCCGGAATGGCTGGAGGCGAACGAGGCGTGTCCGGGCGGATGCCAGTCCTGCGTGCAGACCCTTACTTGGAACCTGCCTGCAACGCGGTTTATGACTTCAACGACTTCATCGCCGCCGGGGACCGCCAAGGCACCGTCCGGGCAGAAGTCGTTCTGCACATCCACGACGATCAGCGCTTCATTGGGCGAGTACGTCATCGCCGCTTCCTTGCTGCGGACGCCTCGACATTACCACTTGTCCGGCGAAGCCGCCAAGACGCGCAATAGTCCAAGCAATGAAATCTCGTGGGTTCAGCTTCCGTCCTTGCCGCCGACGCGCTGCACCAGCAGCACCGCGTCCTCGTAATCCAGCCCTTCGGTGCGGCACCAGTCCGGAACATCGTGCTGAGCGGGATCGTGCGGCGCGAACCCGGCCTTCCTGTAGGCGGCGACGGCTCTCGGATTCCTGGCGGAGGGGCGGATGATCATCCATGCGGCACTTTCGAGCCGTTCGATCATGCCCCCGGCAATCCGGAGCGCCGTGGAGCCGTAGCCGCGCCCCCAGTCCGAGGACGATCCGATCCAGAGGTCGAGCTCCGCGATCCCGCCCCGGATGTAGTAGCTGAGCGCGCCGATTTCGCGCGCGCCCGCCGAAATCACGAACAGCCGGAAATCCCCGCCGTCGCGGAACGCCTCCTCGTCGTAATCGGCGCAGAACTCGTCGAAGTCCGGAACCGGCGCATCGGGAAAAGTCGGCGGACCCAGCATTTCGGGTGTCGCATCGGACTTCGCGAGCCACTCGAAGATCTGCTGTCGGTCGGAAAGCGCGGCCGCCCTCAGGGTGACGTCCAATCTTCCGTTCCCTCGTTGTGCCGCGCCGACGATGCGAAAATCGTCTGTCCAAGCATCGGGATTCCGCGGGTCGCCCGAAGGCTTTCGGCGTGACAATTGCGACGGAATGCCTTATATCCGAAGCGAGGCAGGCAAGGAACAATAATGTCGGAGAATCTGGCAGAAGAGCGCGATTACGACGCGAATTCCATACGTGTGCTCAAGGGCTTGGAGGCGGTCCGGAAGCGGCCTGGAATGTACATCGGCGACACGGACGACGGCTCCGGCCTCCACCACATGGTGTACGAGGTCGTCGACAACGGAATCGACGAGGCACTGGCAGGCCACGCCGACCGTATCGTCGTGACCATCCACCGCGATGAAAGCGTTTCGGTCAAGGACAACGGCCGGGGAATTCCCGTGGGCATCCACGAAGGGGAAGGCATTTCCGCGGCCGAGGTCATCATGACTCAGCTGCACGCGGGCGGCAAGTTCGATTCCAATCTCTACAAGGTTTCGGGCGGGCTTCACGGCGTGGGCGTTTCGGTGGTCAACGCCCTGTCCGATTGGCTCGAGCTCCGGATCCGCCGGAACGGCAGCGAGCATTTCGCGCGCTTCGAAAACGGATTCACGGCGGAGCCTCTGAGCGTCGCGGGGCCTAGCGAAGGCCGCACAGGAACGCATGTGCGCTTCATGGCGTCGACAACGATATTCCGCGATCGGGATTTCAACTGGAAGACCCTCGAAAAGCGCCTCCGGGAGCTTTCCTATCTCAATGCGGGCGTCCGCATAGAGCTCCGGGACGAGCGGCCGGTAGAGCCGCAGGCCGCCGTTTTCCACTCCGAAGGAGGCGTGAGCGAATTCGTGAGGCAGCTCGACCGCTCGAGGACGCCCATTCTGAAGGAACCCGTGACGATGCGCGGCGAGCGGGACGGAATCGCCATCGACGCCGCGCTCTGGTGGAACGACGGTCTGCACGAAACGGTGCTTCCGTTCACGAACACCATTCCGCAAAGGGACGGCGGGACGCACCTTGCGGGCTTCCGCGGCGCACTGACCCGGACGATCAACAAGTTCGCGAACGAAAGCGGGCTGCTCAAGAAGGAGAAAGTCGCGCTGACGGGCGATGACGCGCGGGAAGGGCTGACGTGCGTTCTTTCGATCAAGGTGCCCGACCCGAAGTTCTCGTCGCAGACCAAGGACAAGCTGGTGTCGTCGGAGGTCCGCCAGCCGGTTGAATCCTTCCTCGGCGAAAGGATGGAGGCGTGGCTGGAGGAGCATCCGAAGGAGTCGAGAATCATCATCGGGAAGATCATCGACGCGGCGCGGGCGCGCGAAGCGGCCCGGAAGGCCCGCGAGCTGGCCCGGAGGAAATCGCCGATGGACATCGCGTCGCTCCCCGGCAAGCTGGCCGACTGCCAGGAGCGGGATCCGGCGCTTTCCGAACTATTCATTGTGGAGGGCGATTCGGCCGGAGGCTCAGCCAAGCAGGGCCGCGCGCGGTCGAACCAAGCCGTGCTGCCGCTGCGCGGCAAAGTCCTTAACGTGGAGCGCGCCCGCTTGGAGCGGATGCTCGCATCGGAGCAAATCGGAACGCTCATCACGGCCTTGGGGACCGGGATCGGCACCGACGACTTCGACCTTGAAAAGCTCAGGTACCACAAAGTCGTCATCATGACCGACGCCGATGTGGACGGCGCCCACATCCGGACGCTGCTGCTCACGTTCTTCTTCAGGCACATGCCTGATCTCATCGAGAAGGGGCATCTGTTCATCGCGGAGCCGCCCCTGTTCAAGGTCGAGCGCGGCAAGTCGGCGGTCTACCTGAAGGACCAATCCGCGTTCGACCAGCATCTGATCGCGCAGGGCACGGACGGCGCGGTGCTGCGGCTGGAGTCGGGAGAGTCGGTCGCGGGCCGCGATCTCGAGCGGCTTGTCGAGGAGGCCCGGGCGGTCCGGCGGATTCTTCGGGCGCTGCCGACTTACTGCTCCCGCATGATTCTCGAGCATTCGGCAATCGCCGGAGCGCTGGCTCCCGGTTTCGTGCAAAGCGATCCCCAGCGGGCCGCGGAGGCGGTCTGCCGCAGGCTCGACACGGCGTCGAAGGACTACGAGCGCGGCTGGAGCGGGCGTCCGACCCAGGATGGTGGGCTGCGGTTCTCCAGAATGCTGAGGGGAGTCGAGGAAACCCGGAATCTCGATGGAGGAGTCCTGCGCTCAAAAGAGTGCGGGCGGCTAGCCGGGATGGCCGAGGAGCTGCGGGACACCTACTCCGAGCCATCGATCTTCGAGCGCGGCCAGAAATCCGCGCGGGTATTCACGCCCACGGAACTGCTCGCGGCGGTTCTCGCGGAAGGGGAGAAGGGCTTGTCCATCCAGCGGTACAAGGGCCTAGGCGAGATGAACCCCGAACAGCTTTGGAACACCACGCTGGACCCCAACGCGCGCACGCTTCTAAGGGTCTCGGTCGAGGACGCGTACGAGGCCGGAAACCTGTTCAGCAAGCTGATGGGGAACGACGTCGAGCCGCGAAGAAGGTTCATTGAGGACAACGCGCTGAGCGTCGAGAATTTGAACTTTTGATCCAAGGACGCCCGAGCGCCCTGTCATTGGCGGAGCAGTATCTCGGAGCATCCCTCGGTCTGGACGACCTCGGCTCGCACCGCGTCTGGCGCGAATCCGTCGAACAGATGGCCGTCCGTCCCCGTCATCCAGACTTGGGCATCGATCGACCGGATTTCCTCGAACAGGTCCTGGCACCTGCTTTTGTCCAAATGGGCGGCTACTTCGTCCAGCAGAAGCACGGGGGCTCCCCCTAGCTCGCGCGCTATCGCCCGCGCGTTGGCCAGGACAAGCGAAACCAGCAGCGCCTTCTGTTCGCCGGTTGAGCACTTCCGCGCGTCAATGCCGCGATCTTCGTAAACTGAATGGACATCGGCCCGGTGCGGACCCGATAGCGCGCGGCCGGCGAGCCGATCCCGCGCCCTGCCACTCCTGAACGCGGCCGCAAGCTCCCCCGCCGATTCGGAATTGCCGACGGACTCGCTGGAGCCGCGCAGCTCCAAGCGCGCGGCCGGGAACGGCGTGTCGGCCGAGGCCGACTCGCGCGAAAGCCGGTCAAGCGTGCTGATCCGGCTGGCATTGATCCTCGCTCCACGCTCCGCCATCTGCGCCTCCAGCGCGTTCAGCCAATCGTCGTTCTCGATTCGATCGCGGAAGAGCCGGTTGCGGTCCCTCATCGACTTTTCGTACCCGACAACGTCCGCCGGATGGCTCGGAAAGAAGCTCATCGCCGTTCTGTCGAGGAAGCGCCGCCGCCCATCGGCCCCTTCGGTCCACAGCCGGTCCATGGCCGGCGTCAGCCACAGGATCCGGATGATCCGCCCGAGTTCGAGCTGAGACGCGGGCTTTCCGGCTATCCGGACCTGCCGCCCGGCGCCGCCTGCATGCAGGGTCTCCAGAGGGATCGCCCGGCCCGCCGCGGACAACTCCCCGTCCACTTTCCAGCCGGCCAGCTCAGGCGCGCGGGAAATCTCCTCCGGCGCCGCGCCGCGAAGGCCTCGGCCCGGCGAGAACAGCGACACCGCCTCCAGCACGCTGGTCTTGCCCGATCCGTTTTCGCCGTAAAGCACGACGGGCCTGCCCTCGGTCGCGATCCGGCCCGCGAGATGGGACCGGAAGCAGCGCAGGTTCAGTTCCGAAACGAAGAATTCCGGCATGCCGGCATCCTTCGGTGCGCCTGCCCGCGGCGCGCCCTTGCCGCGGAGCGCATTCGCTCCTGTTCAGACCTTCAGGGGCATGACGACGTAGAGCGCATCCGGATTGCTCTCCTCCCGGATGATCGTCGCCGATTGGGGCGAGTCGAATCCGAACGACACATCCCCCGAATCCATTTCGGAAAGGATCGTGAGCAAGTGCCTGTGCCCGAATTTGATCGTGGTCGTGGCGTGCGGGAACTGGGCTTGGATCACCTCGGTGCCGGAACCGCTTTCCGGCGACGTTACGCTCAGTTCCAGCTTGTCCGGCTCCATCTTCATGTTCACCGCGCGGATCTGCTGCACGGAAACCGAGGACACGCGCAGGACGGCGTTCCGGAGCGCCGCCGCGTTGGCCGTCAGCTTGTAGGCGGATTCCTTGGGGATGAGTCTCGCATAGTCGGGAAACCTCGCGTCGATCACGCGCGAAAGAAAGCTCAGCCGCCCGGTCTCGAAACTGATCTTGCCTTCGGAAACCGAAACCGTCACCGGCTCGTTCTCGCCGTCGAGTATCCTTGCGATCTCCTGGACCGTCTTTTCCGGCACGATCACGCCTTCCATCTGGTCCGAATCGTCAGGGGCGTCCGCCTCCGCCAGCGAAAGAATGAAGCCGTCGGTCGAAACGCAGCGCAGCTTCCGCAATTCGTCCTCGGCCGAGAAATGGAAATACGCGCCGTTCAGGTACCGCCTGGATTCGTCCTTCGAGATCGCGATCCTCGACCTTCCGAACAGCGTCCTCAGCGGCCCGGAAGGCGCGGAGAACGAAACGTCGAAATCCTCCTTCGCCATTCTGGGGAAATCCCTGGCTGGCAGCGTTCCGAGATGGAATTCGGACCGCTCCGCAACGACGGAAAGCCTGCCGCCGTCCTCATCCAGCGCGAGATCGACATTGCTTCCGTCAGGAAGGTGCCGCACGAGCTCGGCGAACGTGACAGCCTGAACGGTGGTTTCGCCGGGCTTGGCGACGGCGGCCTCGGCCTTGACCTTCAACTCGACGTTGAGATCGGTCGAAACGAACGTCACGCCTTCCCCGTCGGCTTCGACAAGGATGTTCGCGAGAATCGGCATTGTTTGCACTCTGTCGACGACGGACCGGCACAGGCCGACTGCGCTGCGGAGCCGTTCCGCCTCGATTGTGAATTGCATTGGGTCCTCCGTTGATCAGGGAACGGGACCGGCGGTCGTCCGCGGGCTCCGTCAGCCTTCTATGCGTCGCTGAAGTATTGCCAAGTCTTCCCCGATTCCGCCGTCGGTCGCCTTGAGCTTCGTTATGGTCCTGACGGAATGGAGAACGGTCGTATGGTCGCGCCCGCCGAACTTCCTGCCGATGTCGATCAGCGGCGTCGATGTCAGCTGCCGCGCGAGGTAGATGGCGACTTGCCGCGGGCGAACGAATTTCCTTGTGCGTTTCGGCCCAAGCAGGTCGGCGGTTCGAACCGAGTAGTGGTCCGCGACGATCCGGATGATCGCGTCCAGATTGATCTTCCGGTCCGACTGCTGGATCACGTCCATCAGCACTTCCTGGGCAAGCTCGACCGTGATGTCCGCCTTCAGGAAGGAGGCCGTCGCGATCAGCCGGTTCAAGGCGCCCTCGAGGACCCGCACATTGCTTGTGATCGTTTTGGCCATGAATTCGAAGAGGCCGTCGGCGAACACGATTCCCGGATTGGACTCCTTGGACGCCTCCGACTTGTGCTGCAGAATTCCGAGGCGCAGCTCGTAGCTGGTCGGATGAAGATCCGCGACGAGGCCGGATTGCAGCCTCGACCTGATGCGCTCCTCGATCCCCTCGATCGCCCCCGGGGACCGGTCGGCGGAAATCACGACTTTCTTGCGCTGCTCCACCAATGCATTGAAGGTGTGGAAGAACTCTTCTTGCGTGGACTGCTTGTCGGCGATGAACTGCACGTCGTCGATCATCAGCATGTCGACGGAACGGAACAGCTTCTTGAACTCGAGGATGCTCTTGTCCCGCAACGCGAGAACGAAACGGTACATGAACTGCTCCGCCGAAAGGTAGAGCACCTTCGATTTCGGCTTCCTGGCTTTGTACGCGCCCGCGATGGCATGCATCAGGTGGGTCTTCCCGAGCCCGACATTGCCGTTGAGGAACAGCGGATTGAGGTCGGTGGCGTCCGAATGCGCCATGCGCCAAGCAGCCGAATGGGCCACGATGTTGGGCTTGCCGACCACGAAAGAGTCGAAGGTAAGCCTGGGATTCAGCCGGACGCCAACCAGCTCGTCCCGTTCGCCGGCGCCGTCGCCCGTCTCGGGTTCGGCCCGCCGCGCGGCCGGGCGACCGCCCTTGCGGGCCCTGAATTCGACCCTGTTGATCGCAGGGTCCTGAAGCTGCAGGTGGCGGAGTATCGTCTCCTGGTAGTTGCTGTTCAGCCAGTCGCGGGTGAACGCGGTCGGAGCCTCGAGAACCGCCCGATCGCCCTCCATAGCAACCATCGCGACTCCCGCGACCCAGTTCCTGAAGTCGCCGGTTCCCAGTTCCTGGCGCAATCCGCCCAGCGCGCGGTCCCAAATTTCTGTCACCATCAAGTTCCTTCGAAATCGACTTGGCCCGCTACGATTGGCGCCAAGGAAGGCCTCTCTTCTTCCACCCGTTCACCCGGCTCCGGCGCCTCTCCGAATCCAGCTTTCCCTCGAATCCTTCCGCGACGTTCACGCATCTTGCGGAGAGACCCCGGCGGGCGGCGAAGCCTCGGAAGGCCGTCGCAGCCGCAAGTGAGCGCTGGCCCGACCTGCACATGAAATACAAATTGGCGGGGATCGTCCCCGCCAGCTCCGCGTTCACCGCCTCTTCGAAATCGGCATTCACCTCCATGCGCGGATACTCCTGCCACTCGACGAGCAGCGCTTTGCGCCCGATCGGCTCGAGGTCGGGGATGCCGACGAACAGCCATTCGGGACGCGTCCTTACATCGACCAACGCCGACTCCGGGTCGGCGGACATCTCCGCCCAGACCTCATCCGGCGTCAACTCGTCGATTTCGGAATCGCCCGAGGCGTTCATCCCTTCCCCCGTGTCGGAATGAAATCCAACGGCAATTTGTTTGGAAGCGGCGGGGGATTCAATACCGGCCGACGGCCGTCCGCCCCCGCCTTGGAGGGGTTGGAAGCCGCGCGCAGGAACAATTTCTTTTGGCAATAACCGCCTCGGACGGGCAAACGCGCCGCGCGGCGCCCGGTCCGAGACCGAAAATTTTTTTGCGACGGATTGCGGGCGGGAAGAACAAAATTGGTATCTCGGCGCGGCGAGCCGCATTCGAATGCAACACCCACAACATGCTGTCGAATCACCGCTTCCGAAGGCGGCATTTCCGCACATGCGGCAGCTCCGCGGCGGCCGCGGGCGGCTGCCACAGCGAAGCGGAATTCCAATGCGGGCGCCAACGCGAGCCGCAGCCGACGGCTGTGCTTACATCATTGATTTTATGCAGCTAAATTGTGCGGCAGTGATAATGCGCGCGGCGGGATGGACAGCACGAGACAGCTCCGGCCCGCGGTGCCGCCGCTTGCGAATCGGCCGCTGGCGGCAAGTCTCCCGGCGATGCCGGGTTCAAGCGCGATTCAGGAGCCTGCGGTCCCCGCGGCCTTCACCCTCCGGGCAAGCCTCGACAGCTTTCTTCGGGCGGTGTTCCGGTGCAGCACGCCCTTGGTCACGCCGCGCATGATCTCCGGTTGAGCCTGCCGCAGCGCTTCCGCCGCTGCGTTCCCGTCGCCGGAATCAATCGACTCTTCGACCTTGCGGACGAAGGTCCGGATCCTGGACATGCGCGAGCGTCTGACTGCGGCCCGCTTGGCGGACTGCTTGGCCCGTTTTTTTGCCTGCGGCGAGTTTGCCATTGCTGGATTCCCCGGATTGCGCGTTCCAAGCCCCTCGGAAACGCGCCCGACTAGTTGCGAGGCGCCGCGTTGTCAACCAGCGCGCGGCGGCGATCAGCGGCCGCGGAAATGAGCGATGCGCTTTTCCTTGAAGGCCCGCATCCCTTCCGCTTGATCCTCCGTCGCGAATAGCGAGTGGAACAGCCTGCGCTCGTAATTCAGGCCTTCGGAAAGAGGCAGCTCCTCCGCCTTGTTCACCGCCTCTTTCACCGCCATCACGGCGAGGGGAGGCTGGTGCGCGATCTTGTCCGCAAGCGCCCGGGCGTTTTCCATGAGCTTCCCCGGCGGCACGACCCGGGAAACAAGGCCCAGCTCGGAAGCCTCGCTCGCAGGCATCTGGCGTCCCGTCAGGTGCATCTCCATCGACCGCGATTTGCCGACCGCCCGCGTCAGCCTCTGGGTTCCGCCCATCCCCGCGATGACCCCGAGGTTGATTTCCGGCTGCCCGAACACGGCATCCTCCGCGGCGATGATCATGTCGCACATCATCGCAAGCTCGCATCCGCCTCCGAGCGCCCGCCCGGCCACCGCGGCGATCACGGGCTTCCGGAGCTCCGCGATCGCGCGGGCCTCCCGACCGTACAAATCATCCCCGTACGCGTCGCCGTAGGTCTTGTTCGACATTTCGGCGATGTCGGCGCCAGCGCAGAAATCCGACCCGGAACTGCTGATGATCATGCATCTGATGTTGTCGTCGGCATCATACTTCACCAAGGTTCTCAGGAGCTCGTCGAGCAGAGCCTTGTTCAGCGCGTTGCGCTTTTCCGGCCGGTTGAGCGCGATTTCGCCTACGTGATCTCGAACGTTCACAATGATGAATTCGAGCGCCATACTTGATTCCTCCGATCAGAAAGCTTGCATCTTGCCCGGCTTCCGCTCCGGCAAGGCAGGATAGTTCGTTTCCGGCGGACGCGGGCGGAATTCGAATGCCGTTCTTCAGGCGCCCGTGAATGACTCCGGCATAGTATTTGCTAGCCGCAGCGATTGAAAGTGGCTGTCAGCGGCTGCGCGGCCCCGCCTCGCAGGCATCGCCGCGCCTCAAACCTGGCAGAACCGGCAATGGAATGTGGATCGGCCGCTTTGCGTCGAGCGGAAGATTTTCCCTTCGCACTTCGGTCGGAGGCAGGGCTTGCGGTACCTGTCGTAGACCTTGAACTGGTGCTGGAAGTAGCCCAGCCCGCCCTCCGGGCTGCGGTAGTCGCGCAATGACGATCCTCCCGCCGCGATCGCGTCGGCGAGTACCTTCTTGACGGCGCGGGCCAATCTCCACGCCTCGGCGGGCGCTACAGTGTTCGCCGCGCGGAGCGGGGACAGCCGTGCGCGCCAAAGCGCTTCGCATGCGTAGATGTTGCCAATCCCGGCAACGACCTGCTGGTCGAGCAGAACCGCCTTCACGCTGCATGTCCTGCGCTGGAGGGCGGCCCGCATCTGCTTTCCGCCGAACCCGGACCCGAGCGGCTCCGGTCCAAGCCGTTCCAGAAGCCGGTGCGACGCCTCTTCGCCCGTTGTGAACAGGTCCATGCATCCGAAGCGGCGCTGATCGTTGTAAGAGATCCACGTCCCGTCATCCAATTGGAACAGCACATGGTCATGAGGGTCCCCGCCCGGCGGATCCGCCCCTTCCCCGGCCGGGCTGATCTCGAACCGGCCGGACATGCCCAAGTG
The DNA here is from genome assembly GCA_965203795.1 of Paracoccaceae bacterium. GTDB lineage: Bacteria > Pseudomonadota > Alphaproteobacteria > Rhodobacterales > Rhodobacteraceae > CBDBBY01. Next base: position 3,385,100 of record OZ241915.1, read on the forward strand.
GAGAAGCAGGGTTTCGCCGGTGGACAGCTCGCAAAGCATGTATTTGCCCAAGCGGGAAATCCCGTCGACGCGGGCGCCGACCAGCCGCTCGGCCATGCGCTCGGGCAGCGGCCAGCGCAGATCGGGCCGTCGGACATCCACGCGCGAGAACGCGCGGCCCTTGGAAGCAGATTCCAGTCCGCGCCTTACGGTCTCGACTTCCGGAAGCTCAGGCATCGCCGGACATGCAGCATGGGCGTCTCATTGAATCGTTGTTCAACCGTCCTGTAATGTCCATGTCCGTCCTCTCTGGATAAGCCTAGCATGACGAACAGCGGAGAAAAAATCCGTCGGCACCGGTCCGAAAGCGCTCAGGGCGGTGAAAAGTCCAAGTTCGTTCACGGCGTTTTCTCGAGCGTATCGTCGAAATACGACCTGATGAACGACGCGATGAGCTTCGGGCTCCACCGGCTGTGGAAGGACGCTCTGATCGACTGGCTTGCGCCCAGCCTGGACCGCAATCTGCTCGACGTGGCCGGCGGAACGGGCGATGTCGCGTTCCGCTACCTCGAAAGGTGCCCGGGCGGATCCGCGACGGTGCTTGATCTGACGGAAAAAATGGTCGCGCGCGGACGGAGCCGGGCAAGCGCATTGAAGCTCAAGGGGAAGCTCGACTGGGTTGTCGGCGACGCCATGGCGCTTCCGTTCCCCTCGGACTCCTTTGATGCGTGCACCGTGAGTTTCGGCATCCGGAATGTTCCCGACATCCGCGCGTCGCTAGGGGAGATGCGGCGGGTTCTCCGCTTCGGCGGAAGAATCCTGGTGCTGGAATTCAGCCGCGTGCGACCTGCCGGGTTGCGGAGCGTTTACGACCTCTATTCGCGCAAGGTGATCCCTTCGCTTGGCGAAGCGGTCGCACGGGACCGCGAAAGCTACCAGTATTTGATCGACAGCATCCGCCGGTTCCCGGACCAGGAGGAATTCGCCGGGATGGTCCGCGGCGCGGGCTTTGCGAACGTGAGGCACCGGAACCTGACCTTCGGCGTCGCGGCGATCCATTCCGGCTGGAAGCTCTGAGCCGTGCGCGGTCCGCACAATCTGTTCCGCCTGCTGCGCATCGGCGCGACGTTCGAGAGAACCGGCGCGATGGGCAAGGCCTTGGACGCGATGGAGGTCCATCCGAACATCAAGTTCGCCGCCAGGGTTCTCGGCTGGCCGTTCATGTGGCTCGGGCTGAAGGGCGATCGCGCGAACCCGCCGGTTCTGCGCGCGCTCATTGCGCTGGGACCTGCCTACATCAAGTTCGGCCAGCTGCTTTCGACGCGGCCGGACGTAGTCGGCGAAGAGCTGGCTGCGGAACTCCGGGTGCTGCAGGACCGGCTTCCGCCGTTCCCGACCGCGGAGGCGAAGCGGACGGTCGAAGCCGAACTTGGAATCCGAGTTGACGAGACCTTTTCGGAATTCGGCGATCCGGTGGCGGCGGCATCGATCGCGCAAGTCCACAAGGCGACTCTGCGCGACGGAAGCGGCGACGTGGCGGTCAAGATACTCCGGCCGCGCATTGAGCGCGCATTCCAGCGGGACATTGACGCATTCTATTTGGCGGCCTCGCTGATCAGGCTCCTCTCTCCGGCTTCGAGGCGTCTCCGCCCGCGCGCCGTGATCGCGCATTTCGAGGATGTCGTAGTCAGGGAGCTCGACCTCCGGATGGAAGCGTCCGCGGTCGACGAATTCGCAAACGCGACACGGGAGGACGGGGGCGTCGCAGTGCCCGCCGTGCGCTGGCCCCTTTCGGCGAAGCGCGTGGTGACCGTGGACTGGGCCGAAGGAACGAATCTGGGCGATGTGGATGCGCTGCGGAACGCGGGGCACGATTTGGCCGAGCTCGCGGCGCGGCTGATTCAGATGTTCCTCCGGCAGGCTTTGCGCGACGGCTACTTCCATGCCGACATGCACCAAGGGAATTTCAAGGTTTCGGACGACGGCGTCATCATCGCGCTGGACTTCGGGATCATGGGCCGGATCGACGCCTACACGCGCAGGGTCTACGCCGAGATCCTGATGGGTTTCATAAAGCGCGACTACCACGCGGTGGCCGCCGTGCATTTCGAAGCCGGCTATGTACCGAGAACCCAGAATGTCGACGACTTCGCCCAAGCGCTCCGATCCGTCGGCGAACCGATTTTCGGCATGGACGCTAGCCATATCTCGATGGCGCGGCTGCTTGCGCATCTATTCGAAGTCACGGAGCGCTTCGGAATGCGGACCCGCACGGAATTGATCCTGCTCCAGCGCACGATGGTGGTCGTGGAAGGCGTCGCGCGTTCGCTGGATCCGTCCCTGAACATGTGGGAAACGGCTAGGCCGATAGTCGAGGACTACATCAAGGAGCACATCGGACCGCACGCAGTGCTCCATGACTTGGCAGCCGCCGCGCGCGTTCTCACCCGCCTTGGCCCGAAGCTGCCCGACCTCGCCGAAAACGCTCTGCTTCGCCTTGACGCCGACTCCGATACTGAAAAGCCACAAAGGGCCGTCACGTTTGCAGCATTCGTGCTTGGCGTCGCGGTCGCTACCGCGACAGCTGTACTCATCAGCCTTGCTTGACTCGTGGATCGTTCCGCGACTCTGACTCTCGCAGTTCCGCCGACGTAGATCGCCGACTCGAGCAACAGCGCATGAGCTTTACAAACGAGCCGAACTTGATCGGACGCTCAATCCCTGCCGGGATTAATAAGATCGGCCAAGAATTGACGAACCGGCGCGAACTCATCGTGTTCCAAATTCCAAAAACGCTTCTTCGCAGCGACACCCACCGACACATGCGGCTCCGATTGCGTAGCAATGTATGCATGTGCCCTCGCTTTGTGTTCCCGGGAAATACCGCAACCCCGCAATTCCTCCACACACCTGATAAAGCTATCAATGCAATCGTTCTCCGGGCATGCCTCAATGGTTCTGCACAACAGCGTCTCAAGCATTCCTTCTTGATTGTTTCCTGGAAGGATCATTATTCCCACGACTGGTGAAACATTTGTAAACTCCTCACATTCATCTGGAACCGGCAACTTTGCGCTCTCCAACGAGCCGCAAACAGAAGCGAACGCGCCCCGCGTATCCTCATCCGCATCCCGAATAATGCCAATGCGCGTAACGGTGCGGAATTTCGGTTCTAAAACAAACCCCATAAGAAATTTGCGCAAACGATCTTTTCCTCCAAAACTTTGAATTTGAATATTTCCGTCAATGCCCATGGATGTTGATAATGCTTCAAAAAAATTCTTATCGTCGTTGCCTTCAACCAACAGCTGAACAGGCAACTGAATGTTGATGCCCATGCGCGAATCTTGTGCGTTCAACGCACTTCCATCCCGAATTCTACAGCCGAATCAATCGCTTCCGGGCCGTAAGTTATGCAATTATTCTCGTTTTCGCTAGATTCCAATCGGTGCAAGCGAAATGAATCGCTATCCAAAGAATCATGGGCAGAAACAATATTCTCCCGACTGTGCGTTGTTGCCACGATTTGCGTTCCGAATGTCTTGGACGCTCTGTCTACAACCTTCCAAACGTCCGGCAGCACCGAATGATGAAAACCGTACTCTATCTCGTCTGCGAAAACCATGCCATTTGGTACAGTTGCAATTGCGAGAACCAGCCGGGCGATATGTGCCATTCCGTCACCGAGGACCGGTAAAGGCACCAACTCGGCAATACCAACGTCTGCATATATCGTCGGAAAGCCCGTGGCAAGGCTCTCATGCACGCTCTTTACCCGAGGTTCAATGACCTGCAGCGCCTCCACAATCAATTCTTCTCGTTTTTTTAACCTCAGCTTTCCCAAGCGGATAGCATCTTCCTTATCGTTTATGATTCTAGAAGCAAGGAAGATAGACGCGATCGAAGGATCTTCCGCGGGTGGAGTGACCTTGGCTTCGTGGGAATTCAGTTGAATTTGGCCTTTCCGCTCCGATCCCGTTCCTTCAACATAGCTCAAATTCAGTGTTGGCGCTTCCAGCAAATTGTTTCCTGATTTTTTGATATACATCGCACTTTGGGATTGTCTACTTGACTGGACATCCAGCACCCGGGATTTCCCCAATTTTATCTCTAGCTTCAATGCTCCGTGCGTCTGATGATGCCCTGTGATCTCGATTGGCTTCAACCAATTCAATTCGGAAAATATTTCCTTCCAAGGCTTGTCCGTACTGACTGCAATTTTGTCGTCATCTGTGCTTGGAGCGCGAATAATGTCAGTATCCAAGAATGATCGAGGATTCCCGCCTTCCGTTAAGAGAAAAGCGGCTTCGAGAAGACTCGTTTTTCCAGAGCCGTTCAAACCTGCAATTAGATTTATCCGGTGAAGATCCGTCAAGCTCAAATCCTTTAGGATTCGAAAATTCTTTACCGAAATTTGCTTAAGCATTGTAACGCTCCATTTGCCATAGGCATGGTCGTCTATCTTCTAGACGCTGCGGAAGCGAAACCGCCATTGGCACCTATTTTGCATGCGTTGAAGAAGGTTTCAAGTCGATTGATGCCTAATCGGTTCTGCCAATCGTGCCAGGCGCTATCTGTAGTGGTTCTGGGATTTCGCCGAGATGCCAGTTTGGCGCTTATGACGCGCGAACGCATGATGTACAAGCTCGCTCGATTCGCCGCCGTTGTTCGAGGTCCCGCTATCGTTCGGACGATTGTGAATCTCCGCGAATGACGTCTTTCTGTCGCAGGTCGGCGCGGTTGGCGCTTCGCCGACTCCTTTCAGAGTGTCGGCTGAGCTGCCTGCCAGTGCCGCTCCATGCGGAGGCCTTTGTGGAGCTTCATTCCGGACATCCACAACGGAACCGGATGCCTGCCGCCGGAAATCTCCCGCCCGACGACCGTCCCGCGGCGTCTCCGCCGGCAACCTGCCACCTGACCGCCGCGAAGGCCGCCCTGACCCGCTCATCCTGTAGCTCCGCGCGGATCATTTACCGGACGTACGTTGCGCCGTTCACATCTATCGTTGCTCCGGTCAGGTGGCGAACGCGGCCCGTCGCGAGAAACGCAACAAGTTCGCCGAGTTCCGCAGGCGGAACCCACTCGCGCATCGCCAATGTCGCGGTTACGGCTTCCTCGCCGCCATGGGTCGCGGCAAAGTCTTCCGACATGCGCGTGCGAACCACGCCGGGTGAGACAATGTAAGTCAGGACGTTTTTCGCCGCGTATGCTCTGGCGATCGTTTTTGCCGCGGCCGTTACGCCTGCCTTTGTCGCGGCGTAAGCCAAGCCTTCGGGATTTGACGATCCGCGGCTGGCGGTCCAGCTTGAGATGCAGATCAGCACCCCGCCGCCTTGACCGACGAAACAGCGAACGGCCTCCCTCATCAGGCGAACCGGCGAGAGCATGTTCACGTTGATTGCCTCGTCCCAAACCCGGTCCCATGAAGAATCGTCGGCATCGATTCCGCCCTCAAGGCGCATGATTGCCGCGTTCGCCACAAGCACGTCGATCCTTCCCTTCCAAGCATGCGCTTTTTTCCAGAAGCTGTCGGCCGAGCCGCGCTCGGAAAAATCCGCTTGGACGATCAGCGACCGATCCTCCGGCAATCCGTCAACGGACGCTTCAGCACCCGCGCGGTCGGTTCGGTACTGTGCGACTACATTCGCTCCGCACCGGCCGAGAGAGCGAACGATTTCGAACCCTATGCCCTTCGAAGCGCCCGTCACGGCGATAGTTTTCCCCGATAGATCGAGCATGGGGTTTCGCTCCTCAGTTGCGCTTGACGAAAGGCTTGGACGCCAAGGCGGGATTGCATCGCGCGTACGGCGGCGGCAGCGCGACTTCCGCACCCAATTCGAGCGCGGCCTTCCACACCCATCGCGGCTCCCAAAGAATTCCGCGCGCCAGCGCGACCATGTCCGCCTGCCCCGTGCGAACAATCGTTTCAGCCTGGGCCGGTTGGGTAATTTGCCCTACTGCCAGTGTCGGGATTTCCGCAGCTCCTCGGATCGCTGCCGAGAACTCCGTCTGGTAGCCGGGACCGGACCTGATTTTCTGTTCCTGCACCAGTCCGCCGCTCGTGACATGCACCATATCGCAGCCGAGGCTCTTGAGCTCCCTACAGAAGACCTTTGACTGTTCGATGTCCCAGCCGCCGTCCGCCCAGTCCGTAGCTGAAAGGCGCACGGTCACCGGCCTATCCGTCGGGAACGCGTCGCGAACCGCGCTGAACACCTCCAGCGGAAACCGCATGCGCCCCTCGAGCGAGCCGCCATACTCGTCGTTCCGGCGGTTGGTGATCGGCGACAGGAAGCTGTGCAGCAGGTAGCCGTGCGCCGCATGGAGCTCGACAAGATCGAGTCCGATCCTCGAGGCTCTTTCAGCGGATCGGACGAAGTCCGAGCGCACGCATTGCAGGCCTTCCCTGTCCAGTTCGCGTGGCGTCGCCCATGAGGGCAGATACGGTATCGGGGACGGAGCCTCGGGAACCCATCGACCTTCCTCTTCTACAAGCTCGCCCCCGTCCAGCCACGGAGCCCGCGTGCTGCCCTTGCGGCCGGAATGGCTGAGCTGGATGCCGATCGCAGCACCGCTCAGCTCCTTGCAGAATCTTGCAATCCTGCTGAACGCGACTTCGTTCTCATCAGAATAAAGCCCAGTGCAGTTCGGGGTGATCCTTCCTTCCGGCGATACGCCTGTCGCTTCGATCATCAGCAGTCCGGGACCGGACAGGGCGAGATGGCCGAGATGCATCAGGTGCCAATCCGCAACCGTCCCGTCGACCGCCGAGTATTGGCACATCGGCGCAACCACGATGCGGTTTTCGAAGGCGAGGCCCCGCAGCGAGAATGCGGAGAAGAGCGCGCTGTCCATCTTGGTCAATTAGGCGAACCCCCAAAGCCGGGCAAGGAGGGGCCACGCGACCGACAGCCGTTACTGGAGCCCGGTATCGACCGGAATCATCGCGCCGGTGATGCCTTGCGAGCAGTCGGAAGCCAAAAACAATGCGGTTTCCGCAACCTCGCCCGGTGTCGCCAGACGGCCGAGGGCAGTCTCCTCCGCATATGAATCCAGCACAGCGTTGACTGCCGGGCCTCCGGCCAGATGCCGCGATTGAATCCGGCCGACAAGCGCATCGGTCGCGACCGGGCCGGGAGCAATGGCGTTCACGCGAACGCCTGATCTGCCGAGATCGAGAGCCGCCGCGCGAGCCAAGCCGAGCACGGCGTGTTTGGTTGCCGTGTACAGGATTTGCGACGGGTGTCCCTTGAAGGCGTTTATCGACGCCATGAGAACTGCAGACCCGTTCGGCGCCGCCGACAAGGCGCGCGAATAGTGCTTCAATGCAAATGCCATGCCGGCGACATTTATCCTGAACACCGTTTCCCATTCGCTAAGCTGGATGTCGGCAACGCCGCGCCAAGGCGGCACGACACCTGCATTGGCAACCAGCACGTCAAGCGCGGCGAAACCCGCGGCGATTTCCTTGATGCGTTCCTCGAAGCAGTCCTCGGAAAAGTCCACTTCCTCGACCTGCCAGCCGGAAGGAATGTCGGCTTTCTCAATGGCAGTACGCAGATCGAGAACGGTTACGTCCGCGCCAGCCGCAGCCAGCGTTTTCGATATGGCAAACCCGAGCCCGCGGCATCCGCCTGTCACTATCGCATTCCGGCCCTCCAGCGGCCGTTGCGGATTGGAACTGGATTTCCCCATGGCCTGCACGCATATTTCTCTTGTCTCAACAATTTACGGGCGGCCGCAGTAGCGGCAAGCCCGCATCCGGCCATCAGGGAAATCGCGGATGGTTCGAAGCGGAATCGAAAGCGTTGCGATCATCGGCGGCGGACAGATCGGGCTGGCGATGGCGGCGGTATTCGCTGACTCCGGCTTCCGGGTGGACGTTGTCGAAATTTCAGACGAGGTCCGCTCGGCCGCCACAGGCAGGCTGGAGGAATACCTCGGCGAAATGCGGAATGCGGGCTTGGCCCAAGGCGAACTCGACAGCGCTCTAGAGAGCATCCGTCTGCTCGCCGAATTACCCGGCAGTTCCGGCGAGTCCGCGCTTGCTATCGAAGCAGGCCCGGAATCCGCTTCCGCGAAGCGGGCAATATTTGAAGCGCTTCGCAGCTGGGGCGGCCCGGATCTGGTGATTGCCTCCACGTCATCGGCGATTCCCGTCTCCCGCATCGTGCTGCAGCCCAAGGATCGAACACACTGCCTCGTAGCGCATTGCGCAAACCCGCCCACGCTGATCCGCGTAATCGAGATCGTTCCCGCTGCCGAAACGTTCGAACTGGCGGCGGACATCGCGGCTGAACTGCTGGAACGAGCAGGATTCAAGCCGGTCCGGCTGGGCCGGGAGATTGAAGGCTTCGCGTTCAACCGGCTGCAGAGTGCGCTGCTGAGGGAAGCCTACAGGCTTGTCGACGACGGTATCGCGGACGTGGAAGGGATCGACCGGCTGGTTTCGGAAGGCCTCGGGCCTCGCTGGGCACTGGCGGGCCCATTCGAAACAGCCGATTTGAACACACCGGGCGGGATAGCCGCCCACGCGGAAAGGCTGGGTCCGGCCTACAAAAGGATCGGAGAGGAAATCGGCGAGCGAAGGGCGGGATGGTCGACTGAATTGGTTGCCATGGTTGAAAGGCAGCGCCGTGCGGCCGTCGGCGAAGACGATCTGGCGCTGCGTGCGCGCTGGCGGCGCCAGCAGCTCGCCCGGATTCTCACGATCAAGCGGTCGGCGGACGGCGCGTGGTCGAAACTTCGGCGCAACCGGTGATCGTGCCTAAGCGAATCGAATTCACGTTCGACGACGCACCGCTGACTGCACTGGACGGGCAGTCCGTTGCGGCGGCGCTCACGGCAGCGGGCGTCCGCGAGTTCCGAAGGACCGCCGCAGGCAATCCCAGGGGAATGTTCTGCGGAATGGGAGTCTGCCAAGACTGCCTAGTCGAGATCAATGGTGAACCCAATTTGCTTGCGTGCGCTGCTAAAGTGCAACCCGGAATCAAGGTTCGGACTCAAACGGCCGCACCGTCGCCAATCGCCTTCGTTCAACCCGCTCAAATGCCGGGATTGGAATCCGAACGGCCGGATGTCCTTGTGGTCGGCGCCGGGCCTGCGGGTCTCGCTGCCGCCGAGGCGGCGGCGCAAAACGGCGCACATGTGCTGCTGCTTGACGAAAGGCGGACGGCCGGCGGGCAGTTCTACAAGCAGACCGATCCAGCACTCGATCAGTCGGCATTGGACCGGCAGCAGCAGGACGGCGCGAAAATGATCGCGAAAACCTCGCTGTCCGGCGCGAAAACGATCGCAAACGCGACCATTTGGGGGGCCTTCGAAGGTCCGCTGCTTTGCGCGGAAGTCGACGGAGCACCCTTGGAGGTGCGACCGAAGGCGGTAGTGGTCGCGACAGGCGCGTACGAGCGGCCATTGATGGTTCCGGGATGGGACCTCCCCGGCGTCATGACAACCGGCGCCGCGCAGACGCTTTGGCGATGCTATCGAGTGGTTCCAGGCCGCAGGATAGCAATCGCAGGAAACGGACCGCTGAACTTCCAGGTTGCGCTGGAGCTCAGCAGAGCCGGCTGCGACATCGTGGTGGTTGCCGAAGCCGCGCCGCCTCCGCATTCGCGCCCGGCGGCAGCCGCGGCGATGCTCTCATCCGATCCCGGATTGACATGGGAGGGCATGAAGACGGTCGCCGCACTGTCCGCGCGCGGCATCCCCATCCGGTACGGCGCGGCGCTCGAAAGGATCGAAAAGGCCGATGGCCTGCTCTTTGCGACGATTGCCCTGCGCGGACGCAGAGAGCGACTCGAAGTTGATTCGGTATGCATGAACTACGGCTTCCATCCGCAGAACGAGATACTGCGCCTTCTGGGGGCCAGGTTTGAATTCGATGGCGCCCGGCAGCAGCTCGTTCCTTCAAGGAACGAACACTTCGAAACCAGCATTCGGACCGTCTTCGCCATCGGCGATTGCTGCGGCACGATGGGTGCGCCAGCCTCCGTTGAGGAAGGGTGGATTGCAGGCGCGGCGGCAGCGGCACGGGCTGCCGGACGCGATTTGGAGCGATCCGACGACGGAAGGCTTGCGCGGATTCGCCGGTTCCAGAAGGCGTTGTGGACCCTGTTCTCCGCACGCGGGCAGGAATTCGCGGACATTCGTGCCGACGCCTTGGTCTGCCGCTGCGAAGAGATCGCCAAGAGCCGCATCGACAAGGCCGCAACAGAGGACGGTTTCGGAATTGGGTCCGTGAAGCGCGCCACGCGCATGGGAATGGGCAGGTGCCAAGGGCGCTACTGCATGCACGCCGTTGCACCGCATCTGGCTCGTGAGCAGGGGGTGTCGATGGACGAGTTCGCATTCTTTGCGCCGAGGCCGCCGGTGAAGCCAGTCTCGATATTTGCCGTTGCCATCAATCGGATGGCAGCCGGTTTCATGGAGCCGGAGCTCTGAAGTTGTTCTCCGCCTCGCGCAAGGCCGCCGGGAGGAAGGCGCAGGCGATCGCGTACTGGCTACAGAATGACTGGCGACATCACTGAATTTGTACTTTTGAATGAGTACTGAAACTGCTAATCCTACATAATGGAGGATTCGATCAAATCACCTCAAATAGAGAACCCATTGCGTTAGCCCAGTAGAACCACGCTATGGCACCTTCATTGGAAATCAATTCCGATAGGCCGTGTTGGCTTGTGAATGCCACGTCACGTGGCCAGGATAAAAGACTGGAAAGATTTCAGGAACAAGGAATCTGGGAATACTTTGAGGACGAAGTAAAAAGAGATACTGAACGCAACCTTTACGTCAAGCATTTGAAATCAATGAAACCCGGCGATGGCATTGCGATAAAGGAAGTAAAACAAGTAAGCAGAGATGAATTGGAATATTCAATTGCCAATAAAATAGTGAGCTGCATTATTTTTTTGGCAATTGGAATCATCACGGAAGCGTGCAAAGATAACAAAACCATAAGGGTCAGTTGGCATAAAGCTGATCATGATCGAAAATGGTACTGCTTTACAGATCGGTCAATAATTTGGCGAATGGACCCAAGCGAAGAAGAATGGTGGAGAACTCACCTCATTCACTTTGCTTTCAAAAATGGAGATCAAGACCTTGAAAGAATGCTTAAACATAAGCAATTCAACCGCCACGGATATAAACCTGAGGACGGACGCACTGGCTCCACCCGCAGCAACCTACATCTGAACACGATAATTTACGGCCCGCCAGGCACCGGAAAGACCTATGTGACGGCCCGTCACTGCGTCGAGCTCTGCGACGGTTCGAAGAACATGACAGACGCAAAGATCGCCGACCGTTTTCGACAATTGCGTAGAGAAGGCCGTGTGGAATTCGTTACCTTTCACGAATCCCACGGGTACGAAGACTTCATCGAGGGATTGCGGCCCGACCGAAAGGCCGGCGGCGCGGGCACCCTCCGTCTTGTTCCCGTTCCGGGAGTTCTCCGAAGAATCGCAAAACGCGCACGCCGCTCCGAGGATGGATCGCCTCACGTTCTGGTAATCGATGAAATCAACCGCGCCAACATCTCCAAGGTGCTGGGCGAACTCGTCACGCTTCTAGAAGAGGACAAGCGGGAGGGTAAAGACAATGAGTTGGCAGTGACCCTTCCCTACTCCGGCAAGAAATTCACATTGCCCGCTAATCTTCATGTCCTCGGCACGATGAATACAGCTGACCGCTCGATTGCCCTGATTGATACCGCGCTGAGGCGGAGGTTCTATTTTAAGGAAATGCCGCCGATGCCCGACCTGCTGAAGGAGGTCGATGGCATAGATCTTCAAGCTGTCCTCCGCGAAATCAACGTGCGTCTAGAGTGGTTTTTAGACCGCGACCATGTTGTCGGTCATGCATGGCTGATGGGGGCGAAAACCAAGGAAGACGTTGACCTGATCATGCGGGAAAAAATCATTCCGCTCATTGCCGAATACTTCCATGAGGATTGGAAGAAGGTCTGCGCGGTTCTGGGAAACGGCAGCGGCTTTGTGACAGGAACCCCGCTTAGCTTACCGCCGGGGGGATGGGACGACGGGGAACAACGTTTCAGTTGGACGATCAAAGAGGAGTTCAGCCCTGATGCCTACAGCGAACTCATCAACGGTGAAAGCGACAACGGACATGGCTCCGGGTGACGCAAGCCGCAGATCGATTGTCTGCCGCGAAGGGGACGAAATAAAGCTATCGGAAGCGGAGGTGGAATGCTTCGAGAAAGTAGCGACGAACGCGGCTGACCGTCAAGAATTCAGCGCTGAAAGGATCGTTTGCCGAACCGCGAACGGCCTCAGGGCAGGAGACATGGTGGGAGTGCTCGCCACGCGGGAACGCATGCTCGAAATACTCCCAAAGATCGAAGGCGATAATGTTTCCGTACGGCACGCGCTCGTGCACATGATCGCGGAAACCCGCGGGTTTCATCCGGGTGCCGGCGATGCCGCGTTAATGGGCGTTCAGCATCAGAATCTGCTCGACTGCCTAGTGCGGTTTCACGGACGCCAGATGCTGGCAGCCGTGCGTCGTGGAATTCCCCGGCGCTACGCGCCCCGTCGCGATGACCTGCCTACCTTGCGGGGCAGGCTGGACGTTCCTCGGCAGTTCACTCGTTTTGCCTACCGCGCTGACCGCATCGCGTGCGATTACGACGAGCTGACCGTAGACACGCCGCTTGGCCGCGTTTTGAAGGCCTCTGCCCGCAGAATGATGCGTTTCGTGCGGTCACACGAAAGCCAACGGCTTATGGCCGAGTTGGCCGGGCACTTCGAAAACATCGCGGATTCCGTTGCGCCGCTTCGCGAACGCGTGCAGATCGACCGGACTAACGCAGCGTTTCGAGATCTCTACAGATGCGCCTGCTTGCTGCTTGAAGGCGATTTCCAATCGACGACGGGCGGCAGCCAAGACGGCTACGCCCTTCTGTTCCCGATGGGAAAGCTGTTCGAGGAATTTGTCGGATGCATCCTGAAAAGGGCGAGCCCTTATCCCGTCCGCCTCCAACGCGGCAAACATCGCGCGCTCAAATCTGAAAACGGCCAGCAAATTTTCCAACTTCAGCCCGACGCGGTGATTGAGTCACCAAACGGTATCGTGATTCTCGACACCAAGTGGAAATCGCTTGATCCCGTGAAATTGGAGCGGAACGTAAAGAGTTCGGACGTCTACCAAATGCTAGCCTACGCCAATGCCTATTCGGCAAAGCACCTCGTGCTGATCTACCCTTGGCATGGCAATCATAAGCAACCGACGGGCCTAGAATGCTCGTGGAAGACGAATCACGCCGAATGCCCATTCGATGTGGCAACCATTGATGTCGCACGGCCTTCGAAAGCAGCTGAAACGTTGCGCGGAATTCCGGCATTCGGCTGGCTTCGGTCGCAGCAACACCTGACAAACCATCCCGACAAGGCACAGAATGAAGTGCGCGAACTCACAAAACTGGGCAGCGTACCCTAGTGGACGATAGGTTGCGTGTTGCGCTGATCGTCAATCCGATTGCCGGAATGGGCGGTTTCGTCGGCCTCAAGGGTACGGACGGCGCGGCAATCACGCAACGAGCGCGTAACTTAGGTGCAAAGCCGACTGCTTGTAGCAAGGCCCGAAGGGCTCTCCGGGTCTATCAATCGGCAGGATCGGCTGTGGAATTCCTGGCACCGGAAGCCGACATGGGCGGCAGCCTGCTGAACGAACTCGGCATTGGGTTTTCACCACTTCCCCGCTTGGAAAATGCCTCGGCGGCGTCAACCCGAAAGGCCGCCACAGCCTGCAGCGAACGAAACGCCGACCTGATCGTCTTTGCAGGCGGCGACGGAACAGCTCGCGATGTCACAGAGGCTGTCGGCACCCGCATTCCGATGATCGGGATTCCCTGCGGCGTCAAAATGCATTCCGGAGTTTTCGCCGTCACCCCGGAAGCTGCTGGCCGACTGCTGGCGGATCTTGCCAAATCGAACCGAAGCGTCCACCGGTTCCGAGAAGCGGAAATCATAGACGCCGAAGAGGACGGAGTCCTGACGGGCAGGATCGCGACTCGCCTGTTCGGATACGCCCGCACGCCGTCGGTTCCGCGCATGATGCAGGCGGGCAAGGCCGCCCCGACGCTGTCCGACGAGGCAATGCTCGACGCGCTGGGCGAGGAAGTCGCTTCGGAATTTCAGAAGGGCGTCCTGTATCTGGTAGGTCCCGGAACGACTGCGAAAAAGCCGCTGAATGCCCTAGGATTGTCCAGCACATTGCTGGGCGTGGATGCGGCAAGGGACGGCAGGCTGGTCGCATCCGACGTGACCGGCCCGGAGGCCGCCGAGCTGGCAGCGAACACGCGCGCCCATATCGTGGTCGGCGTGACCGGCGGTCAGGGCTTCGTCTTTGGCCGGGGAAACCAGCAGATCGGGCCGGACCTGATACGGATGTGCTGGCCTCGGGACACGACAGTCCTCGCCAGCGCCGAAAAGCTCCTGACGCTGCCCGGAGGCGCATTGCTTGCAGATACGGGCGATCCTGACATCGACGAAAAGGTCCGTGGCTTCAAGGCCGTGAGGACAGGTCCCCGCCGCAGCATCATGATGCCCATCGTTTGATCCGGCGCCGCACTTGCGCCGGAAGCGCGGGTTCCGCAAACTGAGCCGCCATTGCGAAACAAGGGTTGCGCAGCCGAACGGATGCGGAAGCCCGATTGCAGCAAGTTCGCGCCAAGGGCGCGCGGACGGGCGGGGAGGTGCAATTGGAAAATCAGCGGTTATCGCACCCTTGGATGGCGAGTTCTGCGCCAGGCCAAATTGAAGCGATGCTAGATGAACTCGGAGTGCGGAACGTCCGCGACCTCTTCGAGCAAATCCCTGAAGACCATTTTCGAAAGAAGCCGCTGGAGCTCCCGCCGACTCTTGCGTCGGAAGCGGAGTTGCGGCGGGACCTCCTCGGAAAATTGAAGCGGAACGAGAATTGCGAGGACAATCTCAGCTTCCTCGGAGCCGGGTGCTGGCAGCACCATGTGCCCGGAGTCGTCGACGAGATCGTCGGCCGCACCGAATTCGCGACGAACGTCTGGGGCTCTCCGCAGTCGGATGTCGGCCGCAACCAAGCCTGGTTCGAGTTCAACAGCCAGCTCGGCGCCCTGCTGAACATGGATGTCGTGCAGCTGCCGGTCTACAGTTGGGGCTGCGCCGCGGGCCACGCGATCAGGATGGCGGCCCGCATGACGGGGAAGCGGAAGATTCTGATATCCGCCCACTCCGATCCCGAACGGGTTGCGGTCATCTCGACGTATTGCGAGCCCGAAGACATGCCCGGCAGCATCGCGATCGAGCGCGTAGCCTGCGATTTGGAGTCGGGAGCGCTCGATCTGGAAGACCTGGACGCCAAGCTCGATGCTGAAGTGGCCGCAGTGTACTTCGAGAATCCGAGCTATCTGGGCGTAATCGAGGACCGAGGGGCCGAGATTTGCGCAATGGCGCGCAAGGCGGGCGCGGAATCCATTGCCGGAGTCGATCCGTTGTCGCTCGGCGTGCTGAAAGCCCCTGCCGATTACGGCGCCGACATCGCCGTCGGTCCAACGCAGCCTTTGGGAATCCATATGCATTGCGGCGGCGGCGTGGGCGGGTTCATCGCCAGCCGCGACGAGGAGCGCTACGTGCGCCAGTTCAACGGCTTCCTTGTTTCGATGGACCGTACGGAACGGCCAGGCGAACGCGCGTTCAATCTGGCCTGCCCGCATCAGAATTCGTACGGGCTGCGGGAGAAGGCGAACGACTGGACCGGCAATTCGGTCTATCTGTGGGTCGTCGCGAATGCCGCCTATATGAGCATGCTAGGACCGGAGGGCTTCCGGGAGGTTGGCGAACTTATCCTCGCCCGCGCGCGCTACGCGGCTGCGAAGCTTGGCGAGCTGGGAGGCGTCCGCGTGCTTTGGCCCGGAACCCACTTCAAGGAATTCGCGGTCGATTTCAGCGGCACCGGCCGCAGCGTTTTCGAGATCAACAGGCGGTTGAGAAACGACGGGATCTTCGGGGGCAAGGACCTGTCGGCTGAGCTGCCGGAACTAGGCCAGTGCGCACTCTACTGCGTAACCGAGGTTCACACCTGCGAGGACATCGAGCGGCTGGCGGATGCGCTTGGGAGGGCTTCGGAATGAGCAAGAACGCATCGGTACGGGATTTCCGCGCCGCCCGCTGGGACGAGCCTGTCGTCATGGAACTCGGACAACCGGGCACCCGCGGACAGGTGTTTGCGCGACCCGAGGCCAGGATCGTCGCGGAAGTGGGCAATCCAGCAGACCTCGTCCCCGAAGCAATGCGGCGGGAGGACCGCCCGGAACTGCCTGAGATAACGGAATTCGAAGCGCAGCGGCATTACCTCCATCTGTCGCAGCAGGTTCTCGGAATGATGGGGATCAGCCTCTTCGGAACCTGCACGATGAAATACAACTCGCGAATGGCGGAGATTGCGATCAACCGGCCTGAAGTAGCGGAGACCCATCCGCTCCAGGATCCGGATACTCTGCAGGGCACGCTGGAGATCATCTGCGAGCTGGACCGGATGCTCCGGTCGTTGTCGGGAATGGACCAGTTCGTCTTCCAGCCCGGAGGAGGCGCCGACGCGGCCTATACGATGGCGGCAGTTGCCCGCGCATACTGGAAGGAGCGCGGCCAGCTCGGGAACCGGGACGAGGTAGTGACATCCGTTCAGGCGCATCCTTGCAATCCCGCCACAGCCGCAGCCGCCGGATTCAAGGTCGTCTCGCTGCCTTTGGGAGAATCCGGCTACCCGACGATCGACGCGCTGAAGGCGGCGGTCGGGAGCCGCACGGCGCTTCTCATGATCAACAATCCGGACGACATGGGAATCTACAATCCCGAAATCAAGGAATGGGTGCGGACTGTGAAGCAGGCCGGCGGCCTGTGCTTCTACGACCACGCCAATTTCAACGGCGTGATGGGCAAGCTCTCCGCCCGGGAGCTCGGCTTCGACGCGTGCATGTTCATGCTTCACAAGACGTTCGGCGGTGCGAAAGGCGGCGGCGGACCCGCGGTCGGCGCGTTCGGATGCACCGATGATCTTGCGCCTTACCTTCCCGGCCCGGTCGTCAAAAAATCCGGCGACCGGTTCGTGGCGGACGAAGGCGGTCCGCAATCGTGCGGCAAGATCCGCGAATTCTGGGGCAACGTGCCGGTCGTCATCCGAGCCTACGCGTGGGTCCGCTGCATGGGCGCGGAAGGCATAGATTTGGCATCCGATATCTCCGTGGTCGCGAACAACTACATGGACAAGCGCCTCGGCGAGATCAGGGGCGTCGAGCGGTCGCATCCGAACATCGGACAGTGGCGGATGGAAATGACGCGCTGGGGTCTTGGGCCGATGCAAAGGGAGACGGGCGTCGGAACCGTTGCCGCCGCGAACCGGATGGCGGATTTCGGGATCGATCCTTGGTGGATGAGCCACGAGCCTTGGGTCGTGCCGGAGCCGTTCACGCCGGAGGCCGGGGAGCTCTGGTCGAAGGCGGATTTGGACCAGTGGATTGCCGCGCTGCGGAAAATATCCGACGAGGCCTACTCCGACCCGGAGACGGTGCTGTCCGCGCCGCACAACCAGCCCGTGTCGCGCGTGAAAGGCGATTGGATGGAAGATCCGGAGAAGTGGGCGATGACTTGGCGCGCGTACCGCCGCAAGCACGGCGGCGGGGCCGCGAGTGCGCCCGGCAACGGGGACCGGAATTCTTCCGGAACCGCAAGCCGGGCCTGACACTCGCGCTTGCAGGAACGAACGGAGCGGACCGGCGGCGGAACATTGACGAGTCCGCTGCCAACGGCCATGTTGGCGTTTCGCTCGACGGACCGCCGAACCGAGGCGGCCGCGAGCAGCATCGATTCGGACAAATCTGATCCGGATTTTCGAAAGGGAGGACTACGATGCTAAGGAAATTTTTCGCAGCACTTGTCGCAATGCTCGGCATTGCGGCGCTCGCCCCGGTTCCGGCGGCGGCGAAATCATTGGACGACATACTTTCGGACGGAACCATCCGAATCGGGATCAACCCGAACTTCCCGAACATGAGCACGCGGAACGACGACGGCGAATGGGAAGGCTTCGACATCGATATCGGCAATCTGATCGCGGCGCAGCTCGGCGTCGATGTCGAATGGGTGCCGACGGAATCGGCCCAGCGCGTGCCGTTCCTCGTTGCCGACCGGATCGACTTGTCCCTCGGCGCGCTTACGCGGAATTCCGAACGGGCGAAGCTGATCGACTACACGCTCCCGCTGCATACGGAAGTGATGGCGGTGCTCACCACCGACCAGATCGAAGGCGACGACTGGCAGGATTTCAACATGGACGGCGTCACGCTCGGCAACATGCGCGGCAACTGGACGGTCGCGTGGATCGAGGAGAACATGCCGAACGCCGAGCTCGAGCTCGTGGACACGATTGCCGACACTGTGCGGCTCGTCGCTCAAGGCCGCGCAGACGCCATCGTCGAGAACATCGATTTCTTCATCGCGTTCACCGAGAATTATCCGGACGTCAACTGGCGCGTCGTCGAAAACCCGATCTTCGTCGCCTATTGCGGGATTGGCGTCGGCCAAGGCAACGACAACCTCAAAGAGGTGGTCAACATCATCCTCGACGGCCTGCACAGCTCCGGCACCGTCATGGATGTATGGGAGAAGCATTACGGTGCGCCGATGCTGCAGGCGGTCGAACCGAATCCGTACTTCTGACCGGTGAATCCGGCCGCCCCGGCATTCAGCCGGGGGCGGCCGCATCCCGAGGCTCCGGCCTGCCGTGAACTACGAATTCCAGTTCAATGTAGTCTGGCGGAATTTCGATGTCCTGATTGAGGGCGCCCTGCTGACTTTCCAGCTGGGCGTCCTCGCATTCCTGGGCGGCGCTCTGGTCGGCTTCGCAGGCTCCGCGATCAAGACCTACGCTCCGCAGCCGTTCCGCTTCATCGTTGACGCGTATGTCGTGTTCATCACGAACACGCCGGCGTTGATCCAAGTCTATTTCTTCTATTTTGCCTTGCCCGAAGTAGGCATCCGCTGGTCGAGCGAAACCTGCCTCCTGATCGGGCTCACTCTCAACGCGGGCGCGTATCTCACGATGATCATGAGGGCCGGCTTCCTTTCTGTCAGGACCACGGAGGTCGAGGCCGGGGCCACCCTAGGAATGTCGATCCTGCAGCTGATCCGCTACGTGATTGCGCCCCACATCGCGAAGACGGTCTATCCCGCGCTCGCGAACTTCTTCATCGTGCTTCTGGTGATGGGCACGTCGATCGGCGCGCTCGTCGGGGTGGACGAGCTGACCGGCTCGGCCATCACCCTGTCGACCGTGAACTACCGGTGGCTTGAGTATTTCACCGCCATCGCCGGAATCTACGTCGTGCTGACGTTCGTGGCGAGCATCGGCCTTGCGCTCGCGGGCCGGTGGGCCTTCCGCGTCAAGGCAAGGATATTCTGAATTGGACCGGATCGTCGCCCAGATTCCGGAGTTCTACACGGCGGGCAACCTCATTCTGCTCGCGGAGGCGGCGGCGATGACGCTCGCCATGACGTTCGTCGGCTGCCTGATCGGATTCCTGTTCGCCATGGTGCTGGTCTATCTCCGGCAGACGCCGGGCGTTTGGGCTATCCCGCTCCGCATAGCGTGCATAGCGTACGTGGAGGTGTTCCGGCGGATTCCGTTCCTGGTCGTGATCTACCTTGTGCTGTTCTTCATCCAGACGATCACAACCGACGCGTCGCTGTTCAGCATCGCAGTAACGGCGATCTGCATCTACGCCATCGCCTACACAGCCGACATCATCCGGGGAGGAATCGAATCCGTGCCGGCGACGCAGGTCGAGGCTGCGAGCACCATGAATCTTTCGCGGCTGCAGACGATGGTCCGGGTCGTTCTTCCGCAGGCGATGCCGGTTATCATCCCGCCGGCGATCGCCTTTGCCGTCGCGTTCATCAAGGACACCGCGCTGGTCAGCCAGATCGGCGTGTTCGAACTGACGTTCCGCGGCAAGGAGCTGAACAACAAAGGTTTTTCCGGGATACTGGTATTCGGGACGATCGCCGTATCCTACTTCATCATTTCGTTTCCGCTCAGCATGCTGGGCCAATATCTGGAGAAGCGGCTTGCCACACCTCGCGGTCAGCGACGTACGCGCGCAGTACGGACGGCTTGAAGTCCTCAAGGGCATCAGCCTCGAGGTCGACCGCGGCGAGGTCGTGGCCATCGTCGGTCCTTCGGGGTCCGGAAAATCCACCGTTCTCCGCGCGCTGATGGGGCTGACGCCCATCACGGGCGGAAGCGTCCGCATCGACGGGAATTCGATCGATTATTCGAATCGGAGCTCGGTCCGGGAAGCGCGGGACCGCATGGCGATCGTGTTCCAGCAGTACAACCTGTTCCAGAACATGACGGTCATGAGGAATCTCACGCTCGCGCCAATCAAGATCAAGAAGCGCGGCAGAAGGGATGTGGAGCAGGAAGCGCGGGAGCTTCTGGCGTTGGTGGGCCTGGCCCACAAGATCGACTCCTATCCTGACGAGCTTTCCGGCGGCGAGCAGCAAAGGGTCGCGATCGCGCGAGCGCTGGCGCTCCGTCCCGAAATCCTTCTGCTCGACGAGGTGACGTCCGCGCTGGACCCCGAACTGGTCAACGAGGTGCTCGACAGCATCCGCCGCCTAGCGTCCGAAGGGATGACGATGATCATCGTCAGCCACGAGATGGCGTTCGTCCGCGAGGTGTCGAGCACCGTGATTTTCATGGACGGCGGGCTGGTCGTCGAGCGCGGGTCTCCTCAGGCGATATTCGACAATCCTGAGAACCAGCGCGCCAAGGACTTTTTCGGCAAAATCCTGAGGGGCTGAGCGTCCGAAAGGGAATTCCCGCCGGAAGCCGGACGGCGCGCCCGATCTGCCGATTGAGCGCACGGACGCCTGCGGGACGGCACCGAGCCGACCACCCGGAAATAGCTGAACGGAGCCGGGAGGCTCGGCTTCCGCCGGGAATCGATATTCAAGCCTCGGGGGAACTCATGCCAGGAAGGGCATGACGAGTTCAAAACGACCCGCGCATCACGCGGCCGCGCGAGCCTCAAACCGGTCGACCATCGCATCCAGCTCCCGCATGATCGGCACCAGCCTCCGCATCCGCGATTCTCCCTCCTCGCCGAGCGCACGGAACGCCGTCAGCGGCGGACGCACATCGCCCACGGGATAGCCGGCCGCGGCGGCAAGCGCCTTTGAATAGCACTGGTGTCCGTAGGTCGGATGGCCCTCGCCGATGATCGCCTGCATCTGGTCGATCTTGTGCTGAATCGCCCTCGCCTGCTCGACCCGGCCCTGCACCATGTATTCGCAGAAAATCCACGAAGCGCGCGGAATGTAGTTGCCGTAGGGGTTCACATAGCCGATCGCGCCAAGCAGGTAGCTTTCAACCACCCGCTCGCCCGCGAACACTTGCATGACGCCGTCGGTCTCCTCGATGATGTCGAAAACTCTGCCGACATCCATCGAAGCTTCCTTGATGTAGCGGATCTGCTCGAACGAGCGCGTGAGCCGACCGACCAGCTTCGCCGACATGTCCACGTTCGATGTGAACGGATTATTGTAGAGCATGATCGGCACGCGCACGGCCTCGCAGATCGCCCTGTAGTAGTTGAATATCTCGTCTTCCGTAGGCGTGTAGTAGTAGGGCGGGATGATCATCAGCCCGTCCGCCCCCAGCTCTTCCGCTTCGCGCGAGTACCTGACGGCGATGGGCGTGTGCGCGTTCATCGTGCCTACCAGGACCTTCATCCGGCCGTCGGAATGCTTCACGGCGGTTTCGATCAGCAAGGCGCGCTCGTCGTCGGTCACGGTCAGGAATTCGCCCGTCGAGCCGAGCACGATCACGCCTGGAACGCCGATCGCCATCTGCCAGTCCAGAAACCGCTTGAAAGCCGCGACATCGACTGCGGAACCGTCTTCAGTGAACGGCGTGACTGTTACGGTATAGCTTCCCCTGAATGGCTCTTTCATCGGTCCCCCCTTGCGCAGAATATTCCGCGGCCTCAATCCTTCAGATCCTCGCAGAAGAGTAGCACGGCCCCCGGATTCTCGCCATGGTCAAACCCTCCGCGCCCGATTCGACCCGCGACACGGTTGTCATCGGCGGCGGCTTGGCAGGGTGCGCGGCGGCTTACTTTCTTGCGTGCGAAGGCGTTGACGTGCTCCTTCTGGAGCGGCGGGATCTGAATTCGGGAGCCTCCGGCGCAAATGCGGGCTCGATACATCTTCAGATTCCGTCCGCCGAATTCAGGGCGCTCGGTCCGTCGTGGACGAACACTTTCGCGCCGACCTTGAATGCTCTCAGGGCAAGCGCGGAGCTTTGGGAGGCCCTGCCCGCCAAGCTTGGCGCCGACTTGGAATACCGCCGCACCGGAGGCGTAATCGCGGCGACCGGAGAAGCCGGAGCGGAGTTGATCGAGAGAAAGGCGGAAGTCGAGCGAGAGCGCGGCGTCCAGGTCGAAATCCTGGACAGCGAAAGGCTGCTTGCCCGGGCACCCTACCTGTCCGCCGGCGTCGCAGGCGGCGCCTGGTATCCTGGAGAGGGCAAAGCCAACCCACTGCTGGCGACAGCGGCGTTTGCCAAGGCTGCCGCTCGATCAGGCGCCGAGATTCG
The DNA here is from genome assembly GCA_965203795.1 of Paracoccaceae bacterium. Taxonomy (GTDB): domain Bacteria; phylum Pseudomonadota; class Alphaproteobacteria; order Rhodobacterales; family Rhodobacteraceae; genus CBDBBY01. The sequence goes on from OZ241915.1 coordinate 3,407,735, forward strand.
CACGCAGACCCCGGTGGTCGGAATTGACGCTGAAGGCCCTGGGTTTTCAGTCGAAACGCCGAACGGGCGAATCGCTTCCCGGCGCATCGTCTGCGCCGCCGGCGAAGCATCGGGACGCATCGCCGGAATGCTGGGGCTTGAGTTCGGGATCCAAGGATTCCCGATCCAGATTTGCGTGACCGAGCCCGCCGCCCCTCTAGTAGAGCATCTGGTCTACTCGGCCGAAGGGCGTCTGACAGTCAAGCAGATGGCCAACGGAACCTGCCTGATCGGCGGCGGATGGCCTTCGGCAAGCAATCCCGACGGAACGCTGTCGGTAAGCCACGCGTCCCTTGCTGCCAATCTGAAGCTCGCTACGGATCTAGTTCCGGCCCTCGCCGCCTTGCGGATCGTTCGCGCGTGGCCAGCCATCGTGAACGGAACCAGCGACTGGCTTCCGGTCATCGGCGAAACGGCTTCAATGCCCGGCTTCTACATGAATTTCTTTCCGTGGATGGGATTTACCGGGCTGCCTGCAGCTTCCCAAGCGCTTGCCTGCTCCATGGCTGGACGACCGCCGTCCATGGACCTGTCGGCATTCGCACCGAACGCAAAATTTTCCTAACGTTGGCACGGCTTACACAATTGATCACGGCGTGTGCTTTGCAATCCGCTGCAGAATTTCCGCATGAATTTCAATACTTTGCATCGAACTAATGCGCATCCGCCTTGCCTCAACATGGCCCCGCCAGCGCATCGGCGCAACCCCGCCGACACTAGCCATGCGTTAAACCTGAAATCAACCAACTTGAGCACCCCTAACGCCGCCGCGCCGGGCTTTCCGCATACCTGACTATCATTCTATTGATTTCGTCCTCGGGTAAAAACGGATCTCCACTTCGACGCCAATTGCGAAGCGTGGAAATCAGCATATCCGGAGAAACAAGCCCGGCATCGAATATCTTGTCGATTATCCATAGAACTCCATGAACCTCAATATTGCTTTGTGCAGCCGCATGTCGAAGAGGCATATCACCCGTCAGTAAAATTGCGCTTGGAATAGATTGCGCCAGCAGCAGTATCGTTCGGTCTTGAAAGCTCAACCGAACATGCGAATCAGCCAGCTCGTCAGCCAATCTGATAATATTCTCATCCAAATCCACAAACTTGAATCCAAGCTCGCGGAATTTCTCCTTACCAATTCCACCCTTGCATAGCTCGTCATCGAACATCAAAGTAGACAAAATGCATTCATACCCAAGCGCCGCTGTAGCAGATAAAAGCAATGCGTTTCGAAGCGGAATCATGCATGATGAATCACATACAATTATTCGAATCGGCATCAACCGGGCCCTTGATGCCGCTCATGATTTCATCAATTGGGATCTTGAGCAATTCACCAGCCTTTCTTGGAGAAATATAATCCTCGACCAACGCCCTATAGCATAACTGCTCAAATCGGCGCGGCAACTCATAACGGCCCAAGTTGTTATGAGATTCGATGGGTTCTGGTTCGGCTGCTCGCCAAGAACGTGCAAAAGTCCTGAAAGCTTGTACGAGAGTTTCCTGATGAATCACCCCTACCTGTCTTAACCTGACCAGCAGCGCAGCAGCGCTAACGCCGTACATTCTTTTCAATCGCATAAGTTCAGCGTACGCCAATGACTTTCTGATTTTTCCGATTTCGACAACCAAATGCCTACGAGGCATAAGAAAGGCTCCAGCAAATATTGTGGCAGCAGTTTCTTGCTTAACGGGGGAAGATTCATCTATCAAGCAGTGCGCAAGTTCATGCGCGAGCGTTAATCGCCGTCTTTCCAATGACTTATTACGATTTGCAACGATTGCCGAAATCGTATTGTGCTCATCGGTGGTTCGAGCAAGGCAGGTCAATCCGGATACGTTATTTGGCAGATCATCCACGAGCACCTTTATTCCTTGAAATTCAAGCAATGCTGTCATGTCCTGAATTGGATCAAGCCCCAATTTCCATTCCTTTCGAAGCTCGTCTGCGAGCACTTCGCTGTCACTTTCTTCGCCCAAATATCTATTCTTCAATTTTGGCGGACTCCACTCATCCCCGCTTAACTCCAATATTTTTTCGATCACAAGATACCTTTGCAGCCAATCCAATACAACTATTTCAACACGCGCGCGCTCCTTGGAGCTAGTATTAAATTTTTTGCGAAACTCTAGAGATTCCAGCTCGATGAACTGCCCGCTTAATAAAAAATCCAATGAAACATCCAACCTATTTGCCAAATCCGCTATTTCCTTCGAGTTTGGAAATCTTCTTCCTTTTTCTAATTCGGAGATTGCATGCGCGCTCAAGGGAACGTCTAGCGCCTTCGAGAGGTCACCTAATGAGTACCCGCTTTTTTTTCGCGCCATTTTTAAGCGTTGTCCTAACATGGCCCTGATTCCAATCGAAGTTTCATTTCAGCCAAAGTCGAATTCGCGTGCCCACCTCCGGAAACAATTTGCTGTATCTCCACCCGCCACATCCGGAGCTACTGCTATAACAGCAGAATGCATCTTTAAAATGCGATTGATCAAATGCCAATCCCAACCCGGGGCAAAGCCGGCCTGTCATGCCGCCACGACCTATGTGCCCGAGAGCTTGTCCATGCAGCGCAAAGCCCGTTGTCTGCGGTCTCACGAGTTGGCCAATGCCTACAAGTGTCTGAAAGCAAACGGAATGCGGTTGGACTTTGCGGCCTTCCGGTGAAGCAGGGGTTCCATCGAGACTGTTGATCATTGTTGCAATTCCGCCCGCACAACGCTTACTGTTAGCCGCAGGTCGTTGAGAGCCCGTGTTGAACCTTGGTTCGGAGGACATCGTCGCTCTGGAGGCATCATGGCAAGACGCAATCAACATGTTGTTCCTCATGGAAGCGGCTGGGCGGTTCGCGGGTCGTGCAGCCGACGAGCGTCGTCCATTCATCCATCTCGGGCGGCCGCAATTGATGCAGCGCGAAAAATCGCCCAAAATCAACGGACGGAACTGGTCGTCCACGGCCGGGACGGGAAAATCAGCGATCGCGACTCATTTCGCAGTGATCCCTATCCTCCGAAAGGATGAGCGCGAATTCCGCGATTCCGACTTTGTCAGCTGACCTTGAACCGCCACCTGCCCTGCTCAAGCTGCCGGTGCGCGGTTGTTCCGCGCAGGTTTTCATGAACCCTGTCGAACGGAAGCTTCCCGTCCCCGTCCGCCATGCTCGGGTCCGCACCGGCTCCGATCAAGGTTTCGATCACTTCGGCGTTTCCCGCCAGCGCCGCCCAATGCAACGGCGTGCTCCCGGTCTCATCCTGGGTGTCCACGTCGGCGCCGCATCTCGCAAGCGCGGCAACCGCCGCGGGATTCCCTGCCAATGCCGCTGCATGGAGCGGCGTCCATCCACCCTCCTGCGCGGCAATGTCCCCGCCAACGCCAATGAGCGCCTCCACCGTCGCGGCGTTGCCCGCAAGCGCGGCCCAGTGCAGCGGCGTCCAAGCCGAACCATCGTTCGCAGCGCCCAAGCCCGGCGCATCATGCGGCGGCCTTGACGGTTTCGACGAGTTCCCGAGCGCGGCAAGCCCGCTGCTAATCGCCCGCCTGCCCATTTCCGCAACCGCGATGTCGGCGGCGTCGGCGGCGGCCTCCAACGCCTCGCGCATTTCCAACGACATCGGGATGTTCAGGTTCGCCGGATACCGCTTAACTCGCTTGTAGGGTCTGCGCATCGTCTCACGAGGCAAGGTTGGCTGGAGTCATGAGTAATCACCGAAGGCTGCGTTCTCAAGATTCTCAACGCGATTGCCGCGCCATGCAAGCGCGCGGCTCCAAACCTGCGCAAAGCGGGAAAACCGAGCCAGGCGGGAATACGCGCCCGCCACCTGCCAAGACCGCCGCGGACGCATGAAGACGCGGTTCCGAGGTGGATGGTGCCGGTGAAGGGACTCGAACCCCCGGCCTAGTCATTACGAATGACCCGCTCTACCTGCTGAGCTACACCGGCGCGAAGCGGCCCAATATCAGTTTCCGGCCGCTCACGAAAGTCGCTGTCCGCACTCGCGCCAAGATGCGGCTTTCGGCATCGCGGGGATAGCCGCCGCGGCGTCTACTGCGCGTCCGGGCTGGATACCGCCTTCCCCAACGGTTCGCTCGTTCCTGCCACCACGAGTGGCAGCAGCCCGACCGACGACGAATGCACTTGCCCGGCGTTCGGGACCTCTTTCCATGCGAGAGAGTCGAACCCTTCGCAATTCGAGCAGACGGGGGCCCACTCCGTGTGAACGAACTGGCAGCTGTCGCAGACCCACTGTGGACCGCGCGGAGCCGATACCGCCTTCGTCAGCCAGCCTCGCACAACATGCTCCGGCGCCCCTTGCCCCCTTTCGATGGCCGCCGTGATCGCGAGCGAGCGCACGGTGGGATTGTTCTCGGAAAGCTTGCCCAGCGCGCGCCGCGCGGCCGGGAAGTCGCCGTTCGCAATATGCAGCTCGGCGGACGCCATGCGCGCTTCCGGATCATCCGTGCTTTTCCCGAACAGCTGCTGGAACCGACCGATCCGGGCCTCCGGCAGCTCGTCCGGCTCTATTGCTGCGAAAGCCGCAGCCAAGTCCGGGTGCGGCTGCACGGTCCATGCTTTTCGAATGATCGCCGCGGCCGCCCGGCGCTCGTGCGAACGCGTCTTTATGTCTGCGGCGAGCACGGCAGCCGGCACAAGCCCGGGCGCCGCGCTGTTCGCGGAAAGCGCAGCGGATTCCCCGGCGGCAACATCGCCGGAAGCAATGAGCTCCTTCGCCTCGGCGAACATCAGAACCGCATCCCGGCGGGACAGCACGTCCCGGGGCAGCGATTTCGAGCGGCGCTTGGCGTCCAGCACCTTCCGCGCGCCCGACCAGTCCTGCGCTCCGGCCTGCATCCGGAACAGCACGTTCTGGACCTCCTCCTGCCGGGGATTGATTGCGAACGCTTTCTCGGCGAGCTTGAGTGCCAAATCCGTATCTCCGTCCTGAAGCTTGAGCTTCAGCACGCCGACGATTCCCGCGAATTTTGTCCTGTCGTTCTTCAGCAGCTTGCGGAACGCCTGTTCCGCTTGCTTTCGGTCGCCGGTTCGCTCGGCAGCCTGGGCCATGACAATCCCGGTCAGCTCCGGCCGATTCAGGAACCGCTCCGCCTTCGCGGCATCGCTCATCGCCCGCCTGGGTTCGCCGGTCGAGAGCGCGACGATGCTGTCCGCAAGCGCTTCGTAGCCCCGGCGCTCTCGGTTCCGGTCAAGGTAGCGGGTTAGGGCCGTTTCGTCTCCGACGAGAAAACTCGCGAACGCGCGCAACCAGCCAAGCAGGTAGATCAGCACCCAAACGATGGGCACCAGCAGCAATGCGCCGCCGACAAACGTGATCGGAGTCATGGAGTATTCGCGGCTGGCGAACTCGATCCGGACGGCGCCGCCCGATTCAAGCAGGAACGCCGCCCCGATGCTGATCAGAGCGACAACCGCAACGAACGCGAAGAGCTTGGAAAGCGACCAGATCATCGCTGACGCGTTCAGCCCTCTCCTGATTCGTTCAGCAGTCCGTCGATGGCCGCAAGAACGTCCAGACGGGCGCGGGCGGATTGCAGCCATCCGGCCATCGCGGCCATGGCTGGCTCCGGCAGGGCCGCGAGCAGATCCATCGCCTCCGCGAGCCTGTTGCCGCGAACCATCGATTCCGCCCTTGAAAGCAGTGCCGGGACATCGTCGCCCTCGACCGGCTCAAGCGGCCGCACTTGGACAGCCGATTCGAACAGACCCAGGAACCCGTCGACGATGCCCTGCGTATCCGCTTCCGCGTTTGCCGCCCGCTGCGCGGCTCTAGCGGCCGCGGGAAACCACTCGCGCAGATCCGCCATCGTGGCGACCCCGGTTTCACCATGCTCCCTCAGGGCATCCGGCAGCTCCTCGCCGCCGATGCCTGCATCCGCCAGAAGCGACTTGAAGGGGGCGCCTGTTGCCGCAGCGGCGCGAACGCCGATCAGCGCCAGCGCCCGCGGCGGCAATTCCTCACTGGACGCAAGCTCCTCGCGCAGAGTCTCCACTTGCCGAGAAAGCGATTCGAGCTCGACAAGCGCGTCAAGCGCCGCCTTCGTCGACTCGTCCGCAGGCATATCCTCGAGCGCGGAAATCCGGCCGTCCAGACCGTCAAGCCTCTGCGAGATTTCGTCCTGACCGCCGCCGCTGGAAGCCGCTTCCAGCGCTGCAACGCGTTGCAGAAGGCCGGAAATTCCCGATGGCCGGACTGCCCCTGCTCCGGTGCGCAGGGCGGCATCGGCTCCATCCGGGACGCCTTCCGCCGAATTCGCCGACGGCGCCGCCAGCCGCTCCTCAAGCGCAGCGACTTTCCCGTCAAGCGATGCCAGACGTTCCGAAACCCCGGAGCCTGCTGCCCCGGCCGCCTGCGCGGCGGATTCCAGCTTCGCCAGACGATCCTCGATTCCGGCCGACATTGATTCAAGCGAAGACTCGGCTTGGGATCTGGCCGAATTGATCGCTTCGCGCTCGCTTCGGGCTTCATCCAGCCCCGAAGCGACTGACTGCGCTGCGGCGGCGGCAGCCTCATCGACTGCGGCGACTTTCCCTTCCAGGGCTTCAAGCCTTCCCGACAATTCAGCAAGCCTCGCAGGAACTTCCGAAGAGGAATTGTCGTACTGGCGCAATACGATGGCCGCCAATACGCCGGCGGCTCCCGCAATCAGACCAAACGCGACGGCCTTGGCGAGCAGCAGCATCGCCTTGTCCAGATTGCCGACAAGCCGATCCCCGCCCTTCGCCGGCGCGCGTTTCCGCTTCCTCGGCTTCGCAGTGGCCGAAGGCTTCGCCGATGCGTCGCTGCTGCTTCGTTCACCAGATTTGGAAGTCGGCACGTTGACCGCGTTCTCATCCGTCGTTCCGGCGTCAATCGCGCTTTCGTCGTCCGACGATCCGTCTGCTCCCGAAGCTTCGGACGACGATCCAGCAGGTTCCGGATCCGAGCCCGGCTTTATCGGCATTTTCCTATCGGCCAAGCTGGCGATTCCCGGTGTCCTGCGGCGGCGGCAACCTTATGTATCTGTTCGAATTCATCAACCTTGTTCACTTCCCGCCGCGCGTTCCCCCGCCCGCGGGTTCCGTGTCCGCTGCGAAGGCGGCTCCCCCTTTGCCCGCAGCATCTTCCGCCGCGCCCGCCAGCACGAGTTCCGCATCGGGCGCCTCGGCTACGCATTTCCTCCAAGGCAGATGAAAAGCGTTCGCAACTTTCCGGCTGATGCAGTGCGCGGAATGGCCCAAGTCCGGCAGCGAACTCGCTTGGGCTCGGAGAATTCGGGCCGCCATTTCCGAAAATAGCGGGCAAACGCACCGCCTAGACGCAAGCGCCGCGGACGCGGCGCGGTCCAAAGCAAGCCTGCGCTGCTCGTAAACAACCTGCTCATCGATCGACACCCCCAGATCCCGCAGCCAGCCGGGCAAATCGAAAGCGACATGCTTCCCGCGTGCATAAAGAAAACGCGCCGCGCGCGGCTCCGATGCGACAAGCTTCGCGAGGGCTGCGGCGGAGCCGTTTGCGGAAACCGCCCGGAAGCCCGCGATGCCGGCTGCATCCGCGGTTCGTCTTCCGACGCAAAGCGCGGCCATGCCCTGCGGAACCCCATGATGCGCGACGGCGTCCACCGCGTTTTCGGAAGTGAAGATCACACCGTCATAGCGGCGCAAATCCGGAAGCAGGGCGGTGTATTCAATCCTGACCAGAGGCGACACGATTACCTCGGCGCTGTCGCCGAGCATCGTCGCGAGTCTGCTCGCTGAACGCCAGGACGCCTTGCTGGGCCTAGTCAGGATTACGGCGGGCCGGGCAGCGGGCAAATCGCGCACGGATTTGTTGATCGGGCTGGGCGCAGATGGTACCCGCTTCCTGAAATGCGCGCAATGAACGGGCTGGATGGGCCAAGCGCTTACCGTACTCGGAATCGAAAGCAGCTGCGATGACACGGCCGTCGCAGTCGTCTCCCACATCCCGGGCCATCTCGCGCGAATTCACTCCTCGGTCGTTGTCGGGCAGGGTTCGCTCCATTCGGCGTACGGAGGAGTCGTGCCGGAAATCGCCGCCCGCGCTCACGCGGAACTGCTGGATCACTGCACGGAAAGAGCGCTTTCGGAAACGGAATGCTTGCTAAGGGATGTCGACGCCGTGGCGGTCACCGCCGGACCCGGACTGATCGGCGGCCTGCTGGCCGGGGTGTCCTTCGCTAAGGGCCTTTGCGCCGCAGCCGGAAAGCCGCTTCTGGGAATCAACCACCTCGCAGGGCACGCCCTGACAGCAAGAATGACCGACGGGATCGGGTTTCCCTATCTCGCGCTGCTGGCTTCCGGCGGCCACTGCCAGTTCCAAGCGGTTCTCGGCGCCGACGAGTTCCTGCGGCTTGGAGGCACGCTGGACGACGCCCCCGGCGAAGCGTTCGACAAGTCGGCAAGGCTGCTCGGGCTTCCGCAGCCGGGAGGGCCATCGATCGAAGCCACCGCCATCGGCGGCGATCCGGACCGCTTCGATTTCCCCCGCCCGCTGTCGGGCCGGAAGGGATGCAACATGTCGTTCTCGGGGCTGAAAACGGCAATGCTGCTGGCGTCCGAAGGACTGCCCCGGCGAAACGGAAGGCCGCAAAAGCGGGACGTTGCGGACATTTGCGCGGGATTCCAGGCCGCGATACGCGACGTGATCGTCGAGAAATCCGCCCGCGCTCTCGAAGAGTTCGAATCCAGAATCGGACGCAAGCCGGAGGCGCTTGCGGCCGCTGGCGGCGTCATCGCCAACGGACCGATCAGAACGGGCCTTGCCGCGCTCTGCGACGAACTCCAAATAACGTTCCTTGCGCCTGAGCCGCGCTATTGCACGGACAACGGCGCGATGATCGCCTGGGCCGGCATCGAACGCTTCCACTTGGGCCTGTTTGACGGTTTCGAACTGCCGGCACGTCCCCGATGGCCGCTCGACCAAGCCAGCCCACCGCTTTCCGGGCATGGCAAAAGGGGAGCCAAGTCTTAGCCGATGCGTCGCCAGCCAACACTACAAAGATTGGGCTTCTTCCAAGTGCCTTATGCAATATGCAACAACTCCACAACGGGTGACCTCTACATTCAAAATTTCTTTAATTTTTTCATCAAATACGCGTTTGAACTGCTGACACCAATCCAGAAATCAACAGCAAAATTCTCAGCTAATCAGAACGCATAAATCAGAAATCAAGACGAGCTTTCGTTAGCTCCGATCACGGGTTTTCAGGAATCGTCTCAGTTTAGATTCACGTATTGCAAATCACAACGATATAATCCGAGCAGTTCCAAGTTTGTCTACTTGCGCAAGTTACACAAATAAGACGAAAAACACGCGCAGGCACCAAACATCGCAATCGCTTCATTTGGACCAACTTCCGTATTGCTCTTTATCCCGCCGCTATGTCGAACACCCTCCTGTGAGTTGGCGTAGCTACTTAAGCTCTCCATCGCCTGCACAAGATGCGGACTCATAATTTCTTTGCTTCCAAGGGCATGTAGCGCTTTTCCCAATGTGCTGCTTCTGATCGGCGCGACGTGTCTAGCAGCTGCTTCAAGTGCCATATAGCTGTTGGCAACCGAATCCTGGTATCGACTCTCCCGAATCGCTTTCGCTGCCTGTTTCAGTTTTTCTGTGCTAACGGGCATGCCGTTCTGGTGAAGCATCTCAAGTGAGTTCAATACAGCGTCGCACTCCTCATCCGTGCTGCATTCCACGAAATATGCGTGCCCGCCATCGTCGATGCAGATGCGAAAAGGTGCCCCAAAATTCTCGAATTCATATCGAATTATTTGAATAAAACCCTCTATCCGTGATAGCATTTCAAGCAAGTCTAGAACTCTATTGAATTTATCATTTAATATTGTATCTCTAAACACAAGAAGTGCCTTACCTGGATCCGGTTCAACGGAATCAATTGTCGTTTTTTTGAATTCTGCAACGATATTCCGAACTATCTCACCGAGTTTGGAACCTTGCCAAAACGCATAATCTAACCCTCCCACTTGTTTATCCAATAATCGGTAAATCTTATTCCACAGTGAAATCCTTAACTCCTTGGAAATCTCACCACGCTGCATTTGAGGGGGCAAGGATTCGTAACCAAATCTCTGCGAAAAAGTTAATCTGCGTTGCATTTCCCGTCCCCCAAAAGTCGCTTAGGTTGATCGCCGGATTTTGTTCAAAAATACTCAGCACATGAGGTTGTTGTTTCACGGGTTTAGTACGGAATAGCTTATAGCATCGTACAATCGCCTGAAACTACTATGCTCGCTCCCGTTAACTGTATTCGATCAATATCGGTAATGGTCCGGCTTGAAGGGGCCCGAGCTTTCGACGCCGATGTATTCGGCCTGATCCGCCGTCAGTTCCGTCAGCCGGGCTCCCAGCCGGTCGAGATGGAGGCGCGCGACCTTCTCGTCGAGATGCTTGGGAAGAACGTGGACTTCCTTCCCGTATTTCTCCGGATGGCGCCAAAGCTCGGTCTGCGCGAGCACTTGGTTGGTGAAGCTCGCCGACATGACGAAGCTGGGATGGCCGGTAGCATTCCCCAGATTCAGCAGCCGCCCCTCGGACAAAAGGATTATCCGCTTGCCCGACGGCATCTCGATCATGTCGACCTGATCCTTGATATTCGTCCACTTGTGGTTCCGGAGCGCCGACACTTGGATTTCATTGTCGAAGTGGCCGATGTTCCCTACAATCACCATGTCCTTCATCTCGCGGACATGATCGAGGCGGATGACGTCCTTATTCCCGGTGGCGGTAATGAAGATGTCGCCGACGGATGCCGCGGCGTCGAGCGTGACGACTTCGTATCCGTCCATCGCCGCCTGAAGCGCGCAAATCGGATCGACCTCGGTCACCATCACCCGCGCGCCCGCGCCCCTTAGCGAGGCTGCGGACCCCTTCCCGACGTCGCCGTAGCCGCACATCACGGCCACCTTGCCGGCAAGCATGGTGTCCGTCGCGCGACGGATCCCGTCGACCAAGCTTTCCCTGCAGCCGTACTTGTTGTCGAATTTGGACTTCGTGACGCTGTCGTTGACGTTGATTGCAGGAAACGGGAGCAGGCCCTTTTCCATCAGCTGATAAAGGCGGTTCACGCCCGTGGTCGTCTCCTCCGTGACGCCCCTGATGGCCGCGCGCTGGCGGCCGAACCAGCCTGGCGCGTCCGACATCCTGTTCCGGATCGTCGCGAACAGGGCTTCCTCCTCCTCCGACCCAGGGTCCGCGATGAGTTCCGTTTCGCCATCCTCCACCCGCGCGCCGAGAATGACGTACAGCGTGGCGTCGCCGCCATCGTCGAGGATCATGTTGGCGCCGCCATTCCCGAAGTTGAATATCCGGTCAGTGTACGACCAGTACTCCTCAAGGGTTTCGCCCTTGAACGCGAATACCGGCACGCCCGTCGCCGCGATCGCGGCAGCGGCGTGGTCCTGCGTCGAAAAGATGTTGCATGAGGCCCAGCGCACGCTGGCGCCGAGCGCAACGAGCGTCTCGATCAGCACCGCCGTCTGGATGGTCATGTGAAGCGAGCCCGCGATCCGCGCGCCCGACAGCGGCTTGCTGTCCGCGAACTCCTCCCGGATCGCCATCAGGCCGGGCATCTCGGTTTCGGCGATCTCGATTTCCTTGCGCCCGAAATCGGCCAAGCCGATGTCCTTGACAAAAAAATCCTGTGCCATTGCAGCGCGTCCCGGCGACGAGTCCAAAGCCGCGGCGGATACCACCGCGTTGCGGTCTCGACAATGCGCCGCCGCGTTGATTGAATCCGCCCCGCACCGGCGGAACTGGCCCGAAATCCGAATGAAAAAACCGCGCGCGTGGCAACGCATGCTGTCAGGGCGCCGCCTCGACATTCTGCAGCCGTCGCCCGTTGACATCGAAATCGAGGATATCGCCCGCGGCCTGGCATTCGTCGCCAGATGGAACGGCCAAACTGTAGGCGAGCACCCCTTTTCCGTCGCCGAGCACTCCCTGCTTGTCGAAAGCATCTTCGGGCGTCTGGCCCCGGAGGACCTGCCGCGATGGAGGCTGGCGGCACTCCTCCACGACGCGGCGGAGTACGTGATCGGAGACATGATATCGCCTGTTAAGGGCGCGATAGGTTCCGAGTTCCCGGAACTTGAGGACGGCCTGATGCGCGCCGTGAATGCCAGGTGCGGGCTTCCGTTTCCCCTTCCACTCAATATTGCGCGGGCGATCAAGAAGGCGGACAGGGCGTCGGCCTGGCTGGAGGCGACTCAGATCGCGGGATTCGGCGTGAAGGAATCCTCGCGGCTGTTCGGGCATCCGCCGCCCGCGGCAATCGATGGCGTCGTGCTCCGCCCCCGCCCGCCCGAGCAGGTGCGAACCGAGTTCGAAGCCCGCGCCTCGGCGCTGATGAAGGAAATGGACAGGCGCGTCCGGATGTAGCCCGCAAGTCCGGCTCAGGATCTGCGTGTGCTGTCAATGAAGCACTGGGCCGTTTCGGCGACCTGCTCGGGCGTCTGCTCCCGGCGGAAATACTCGGCAACCTCCGGTCCCGGGAAAACGAGGTAAGTGAACGACGAGTGGTCCATCAGGTAGTATTCGTCGTCGCCGTTCCGCTGGTAGTAGACGCGGAACGCCTTGGCCGCGTCCGCAACCTGCTCCGCAGTGCCGGTCAGACCTACCATTTCGGGGTGGAACAGCCCCGCGTACTCCTTGACCGTTGCGGGATCGTCGCGTTCCGGGTCGATGGAAATGAAGACGGCGCCGGCGTCGTAACCCCTCTCGGCCAGAAGATCGATCGCAGCGGCGTTCCGCGCGTTGTCCAGCGGGCAGACATCCGGGCAGAAGCTGTACCCGAAATACACAAGCGTGGGCTTTCCGATCACCTCCGCATCGCCGACTTCCGCCCCCGTGCCGTCGACCAGCGTAAAGGGGCCGCCGAGCATCGACGCGCCGCCTGCGATCCTCGACTCGCCGCACTCCGGAAGCGAGCGACCGCCGAACAGAGCGAAATAAGCGGATGTTCCGAGCAGCGCCGCGACGGCAGCCGCAGCCGCGATCGCGTACGTCCTTGCGTGTTTCGACATGCCGGTCCCCTGCGGCGGGAATCGCGGTCGGCTCGCGTATTCCGCTATTCCCGGAATCTCAATATTCATTGAGAGGCGGGAACAATAGGTGCGGGCGCTCCATGGAACAGGCCTCGGCGGACGGCGTTTTGGAATCGCAGGCGGGATGCGAGACCTTCGCGATGTCTTCGCCCTCGGAAACAGCCGCGTTCGCGGAAGGAATCGCGCCGCTGGCGAATGCCGGAGATGCGCTTCTCCTTGAAGGCCCGATAGGATCGGGAAAGACGGTCTTCTCGCGCGCGTTCATCAAGGCGCGGCTTGGAGAATTCGGCCTCGACGAGGACGTGCCTTCACCGACCTACACAATCGTTCAGACGTACCGGGTGGGCGGACTCGAAATCTGGCACGCGGACCTTTTCAGGATCTCCGATCCGTCGGAGGTGGCCGAGCTCGGGCTGGACGAGGCATTCGAGCGCGCGGTCTGCCTCGTGGAATGGCCCGACCGGCTGTCTGGGCCGGAGCCGGGAAACTGTGTGCGGATCAGGTTCGAAATGGCGGGCGGTGCCGGGGAGGGCCGCACGCTTTCCGTCCGGACGGACACCCGGCTGGGCAGGGACATTGCCAAGGAAGCGAGGCATCGGAGTGCAGGACAGAGAGCGCCAGATTAGCGAATTCGTCAGGCGCGCCGGCTGGGCCGACGCCGACCGCGAGCGCCTCTTCGCGGACGCCTCGAGCCGCCGGTACGAGCGGCTGACCAGGCGGGGAGGCGGTGCGAAGGCCATTCTGATGGATGCTCCGGTCGAGCATTGCGGTCCGCTGCAGCCGTTCAAGTCGGCCACCGCGTTCCTCCGGGGTCTCTCCTTGAGCGCGCCCGAGATCTACGCTGACGACGAATCGCTCGGCCTCATGCTTCTGGAGGACCTTGGCGACGGCTTGGTCGCGCGGGTGCTGGAGCGTTTCCCGGAGCTGGAAGACGAAATCTACGAGGCCGCCGTCGATGTGCTCGCCGAGCTGCGCCAAGCCGCGGACCCTTCCGGGTTTCCTATCCATACTCCTGAACTGCAGGCGGAACTGGCCGCGCTGGCCATCGACTGGTACCTTCCCGCCGCAACCGGAACGGATCCCCCGGCAGCGCTGCGCGAAGAGTTCTGCGGCATCGTCCGGGAGCTGATTGAGGACCTCGGCGCACCGTCGGTTTTCGTGCACCGCGACTACCACGCGGAGAACATCATCTGGCTTCCGGAACGGGACGGCCTTCAGCGGGTCGGCCTCCTCGACTACCAGGACGGGTCGATCGGCTACAGGGTCTACGATCTGGTTTCTCTGCTGGAGGATGCGCGCCGCGACCTTCCCGAAGATCTGCGGGAACGGCTGGCGGGAAGGTTCGCGAAGGCCGCCGGAATCGAGAAGGACGCAATCGACCACGAGCTGGCGGTTTGCGGCGCGCAGCGCAATCTCAGAATTGTCGGGGTGTTTTCAAGGCTGGCGATCAGGGACGGGAAGCGCGGATACTTGAAGCTGATTCCGCGGGTATGGGGCCACCTGCAGCTCGATCTCTCCCGCGCCGGCCTCGAACGGCTTGCCTGCTTCGTCGAACGACACCTTCCGGTGCCGGATCACGAGGCGAGGGCGGGCCTCGTCGCCCGCAGCGCGTGACTCCCGACGCCGCCATGGTGTTCGCGGCGGGCCTCGGCACCCGCCTTGGACACCTCGCCAAGAACACGCCCAAGCCGCTGGTCGTTGTTGGAGGCAAGCCGCTGATCGACCATGCGCTGGACATTGCGGAACGGGCGGGCGTCGAGCGGGTCGTGGTCAACGTCCACTACATGGCGGACAGGCTATCGCGGCATCTGAAGAACCGGAACGGCGTGGCGGTTTCCAACGAGTCGGGCGAACTGCTCGAAACCGGAGGCGGGCTTTTGAACGCGCTGCCTCTCTTGGACTCGGCCTGCGTATTCACGATTAACTCGGACGCGGTGTGGAAAGGCGAGAACCCGATGGCCTGCCTTCGCGCCGCATGGGAGCCGTCGGCAATGGACGCGCTTCTCCTGCTGGCACCCCTGCACAGAGCGGTCGGCCATCGCGGCACCGGGGATTTCCTCATGGCCGCCGACGGCCGAATCCGACGCTGCAAGCCGGGCGAGGGCGGCTTGGTTTACACCGGCGCGCAGATCATCAGGACCGGCGGCCTGTCCGGGATCGGCAGGAAGGTCTTTTCGCTCAACGTGGCGTGGGACAGGATGCTTGAGCGCGGACGCCTGTACGGTCTTGAATATTCAGGGCAATTCGCCGACGCGGGCACGCCGCAGGGCTTGGAGCTCGCGGAATCGCTGGACACGGTTCGCCCGGCCTTGTAATCGCGGTCGGCTCTTCACATCAGATCCAGTCGCCGAGGCTTTCGTCCGCCGCGGCCAAGTTGCCCGGGGAGACGGAATTGAGCATGTTCGAATCCTCGGAAAAGCCCCGGGTATTCGGGCTGCCGCCGGGATGCGACTTCGCCAAGGAGCTGGTCGCGGGAATCCTGGATCGGTCGGCCGGAATGCCGCCCGAAGCGCTTGCCCGCGCGGAGATCTTCCTGAACACGCGCGCGAACGAGCGGCGGGTCCGAGACGAGTTCGTCTCCCGCGGCCCGCTGCTGCTGCCCCGGATGCGCCTAGTGGCGCAGCTTGCCGATGACCGGACCTTTCCGGACATCAGGGGCCCGGCGTCGAAGCTGCGGCGCAGGCTTGAGCTCGCCCAAGCCGTGGGGGTTCTGCTTGAGGGCGACGAAAGGTTCGGATCGCGCGGCGCGGCCTTCGACCTCGCCGGAAGCCTTACGTCCCTGATGGACGAAATGAACGGAGAAGGAGTTTCCCCGGAGGCTCTCCACGGGCTGGACGTGTCGGCGCACTCCGCGCACTGGCAGCGAAGCCTCGAATTCATCAACCTCATTGAAAGGCACTGGGGCGCGGGCGCTATCCCGGACGCTGAGGCCCGGCGGCGCAAGGTCGCGGAGCGGCTGGCCGAAGCGTGGGCCGCCAGCCCGCCGACGGATCCCGTCATTGTCGCCGGCTCCACAGGTTCGAGAGGCGCAACCCGGCTATTGATGAAGGCCGTCGCGCACCTTCCCCAAGGGGCTGTGATCCTTCCTTGCTTCGACTTCGATCTGCCGCGCGATGCGTGGAACGACCTCCAGGAATCCAAGTCCGGGGAGAACCATCCCCAGTACAGAATGAAGCAGGTTCTGCAGGAGCTGGATCTCGACCCGTCGGACGTCGCGGTTTGGAGGGATGCCGAAGTGGCATGCTCCGTCCGGAACCGCATGGTGTCGCTGGCGCTCCGCCCCGCGCCTGTGACCGACCAATGGATGCAGGAGGGTCCCGCGCTGGAAGGAATCAGCGACGGTACGGCAGACGTGTCGCTGATTGAGGCGCCGACGCCGCAGCTGGAAGCCGCGGCCATTGCGATACGCCTCAGGAAAGCCGCCGAGGACGGCCAATCCATAGCGCTGGTGACGCCCGACCCGCTGCTTGTCCGGCAGGTCAAGGCCTCGCTGGAGCGATGGGGCCTCGTGCCGTACGACGGGTCGGGAGAAGCGATCGGCCATACGTCGGCGGGCCGCTTCCTAAGGATTGTTGCGCGTCTCAGATGGGAGTCCCTCACTCCGGGCGCTCTGATCGCGCTGCTCAGCCATCCGGTCGCAAGCTCCGGAAAGGGCCGCGGGCGACACCTGCGCTGGACCCGTCGACTCGACCAGGCGCTGCGCCGGGACGGGACGGGCGCGGACATCCTGGAATTCATCCGGGAACTTGGCCGACGCGAGGACGCTCCGAAGAAATTCAGCGCCTGGACTGGCTGGGTCGCGGACATGATGGAGAGGCTGCCAAGCCGGGAGACCGCGGACCTCGGCGATCACATTCGCCATCACGTCGCTGTGGCGGAGGCGTTCTCGTCAGGCGCGGGCGGCAAGCGGCCAGGGAGGCTGTGGAAAGAGGCGGAAGGCCGGGCGGCCAAGGAAATGCTTGATGAACTCGATAAGGAATCGGAGGCCGGCGGACGCATGGACGCTGCGACCTACGCCAGGATGTTCGAAAGCCTGGCTGCCGAAAAAGGAGTTCGCGAGCCTTACGCCGCGCATCCCGGCATCATGGTGCTCTCGACGATCGACGCCAGGATGCGGAACCCGGACATCGCGGTGATCGGCGGACTGAATGAAGGCACTTGGCCGAGGCACCCGCCGCCGGATCCTTGGCTGAACCGGACAATGAGAAAGGACGCGGGCCTGCTGTCGCCGGAACGGCGGATCGGCCTCACCGCCCACGACTTCCAGCAGGCCGTCGCGGCGCGGGAGGTCTGCCTGACCCGGAGCATGCACGATGGCGAGGCGCCGACGCTGCCGTCCAGATGGCTCAGCCGGATTTCGGGGCTTCTAGGCGGGCTCGGCGAAACAGGAACGGCCGCTTTGGCCGACATGCGCGCCCGAGGCAGGCATTGGCTCGGCATTGCGGAAGCTCTCGATGCGCCGCAGTCGCATGTCGACCCGGCACCCAGGCCCTGCCCCGCGCCGCCGGCGGAGGCGCGGCCCCGGACGCTGTCCGTCACAGAGATCAGCACGCTCGTTACCGACCCTTACGCGATTTACGCGAAGCATGTGCTTGGGCTGTGGCCGATGCGCCGACTCAACCGGGCGGCGGACGCGATCGAGCGCGGCGTTGCGACCCATCTCGTCATGGAGGAGTTCGTAGGGCTTTCAATGGCCGACGAGGAACCGGACATTGAGGAGCTGGCCGGGATCGCCGAACGCGTGTTCGGGGACTGCGGCGTGCCGGACCACATCGGACGGCTTTGGCTGGAGAATTTCCGGTCCGGCTCCGAGCAGCTCATGCGGGACGAGAAATTCCGCCTCAAGCGCGGAACGCCGATCTTGCTCGAAAGGAAAGGCGAAGTCACGGTTCCGGATCTTGATTTCACGCTCATCGGGAAAGCGGACAGGATCGACCGCGACAAATCGGGACGCTTCTACGTCTACGACTACAAGACCGGCGCGCCGCCATCGAAGAAGCAGGTGCGCTACTGGGACAAGCAGATGCCCCTGCTGGCGGCAATGCTGGAGAGGTCGGCATTCGGGGCCGACGTCGGCGGCAAGGCATCGGAGGCGTACTACGTCAGGGTAGGCCGGATGCCCGCGGAACAGCCCGTCTTCGCTTGGCTCACCGACGAAGGAGACGATCCGGACCCCGTCGAGACGACTTGGCGGCGCTTTCTGGTGCTGATGAGCCACTACCGCGATCCGGAATTCGGCTACGTGTCGAGACGGTTCAGGGCGCGGAACACTTACGGGGGTGACTACGACCATCTGGCGAGATTCGGCGAATGGAACGAATCGGAAAGGCCGGAGGTTGTTGCGGTAGAATGAACAGCGGCTCCCGGCTGTCCGAGGCGACCCGCCCCCAGATTCGCGCGGCTCATCCGCGCGAGGCGGCGTGGGTCTCCGCCAACGCGGGTTCAGGGAAAACCAAAGTCCTCACGGATCGAGTCGCGCGGCTTTTGCTGGCGGGCACGCTGCCGCAGCGGATTCTTTGCGTCACCTTCGCGAACGCCGCCGCAGCCAACATCCAGAACAGGCTGATCAGCCGCCTGGGCGAATGGTCGATGCTGCCGGACCCTGAGCTCGGGGAGCGACTTCAAGAATTAGGGGAACCGGCGGCTGCGCTTGAACCGGAGCGGCTCGCCCGCGCGCGCACGCTGTTCGCCAACGCGCTGGAAACCCCCGGCGGACTGAAGATCCAGACGCTGCACTCGTTCGCATCCGCGCTGCTTCGGCAATTCCCGCTGGAAGCTGGCGTGTCCCCCCAGTACGTCGCGATCGACGAGCGAGCCTCCAAACGCCTAGGCGAAACGGTGCTCGACAGCGTCGCCCTCCACGACGAGCCTGCATTCGACAGCATGGCCCGCTACGCCCACCCGAACTCGCTGCCGGTTCTGGTTGAGGAAATCTCGTCCAAGCGGCATCTCTTCGGGCGCGAGGACCCAGAAAGCCGGATTCGTGAAATGTTCGGCTTGGCCGAAGGCGCAAGCATCGGCGCGCTCGCGAGCAGGATGTTCACGTCCGACGATGTCGGGTTCCTCGCCGACCTGCAAAGCGTGCTCAGGCAGGGACGGCCGACGGACCTGAACGCCCTCGCCAGACTGGAGCGGATCAACGCGTCGGACCCCGCGGAACGGGATATCAGGATACTGGAGTCCGTCTTTTTGTACGGAGCCACTGCGAAAGAAGCTTTCGGACCCAAAATCGGCGGGTTCCCGACCAAGGCGCTGAGAGAATTGCTCGGCGGCAGCGAAGGGCAGTTGAACGATTACATGGAAAGGGTCGCCGCGATGCGGGACTCCCGCGTCAGCATTGCGGCCGCGGAAAAGACGGCTGCCCTGCATCGGTTCGCGGACGCGCTGCTCGCATCGCTCGACGCGCAGAAGCGGACTGCGGCACTGCTGGATTTCGACGACCTCATCCTGAAAGCCCGCTCGCTGCTTTCAAATCCCGAGACAGCAGGCTGGGTGCTGTACCGGCTGGACGGCGGCATCGACCACATCCTGGTGGACGAGGCGCAGGACGTCAGCCCGGTCCAATGGGACATTGTCAGCAGGCTCGCCGAGGAGTTTACGGCGGGCGAAAGCGCCAGAGGCTCCCTGAACCGTACCGTGTTCGCCGTAGGGGACGAGAAGCAGTCGATATTCGGATTCCAAGGGGCCGCGCCGGAACGGTTCGCGGAAATGCGCGACCATTTCCGAGGCAAGTACGAGGAAGCGGGACGGCCGTTCGTCGAAGAGGAGCTCAAGTTCTCCTTCCGCTCATCCGAGGCGGTGCTGAATCTCGTCGACAGCGTCTTCAGCGACGAAACCGAAACCGGATTCGCGGCCCCGACCGAGCACAAGGCGTTCAAATCGGACATGCCGGGACGGGTCGACCTCTGGACGTTCATCGAAAAGGCGGACGACGGCGAACCTCCCGAATGGGACGATGCCAGCGCGCTGGGCTACGCGGACGAACCCGCGCACGTGGCGCTCGCGCGGTCGATCGCGGAGCAAATCGACGGCCTGGTGCGGACGCGGCAACCGCGACCGGATGCAAGCGGGGGCTCCCGTCCGATCAGCGCGGGCGACTTCCTGATCCTGGTTCAGCGGCGTTCGGAACTGTTTTTCGAGATCATCCGGGAGCTCAAGAAAAAGAACCTCCCCGTCGCGGGAACCGACCGGCTCCGGATATCGGAGGAGCTAGCGGTCAGGGACCTCGCGGCGCTGCTGTCCTTCCTTGCCGTGGAGAGCGACGATTTGTCGCTGGCCGCCGTCCTGAAATCGCCGCTGTTCGGACTCTCGGAACAGGACCTCTACCGGATCGCCGCCTCCCGCGACGGGAAGAATCTGTACCGCTCCCTCCTTGAGCACGAACCCAGCTACAGGGATGCCGTGCGCGTGCTCAACGACCTTCGCCGCCGGACCGATTTTCTCATGCCGTACGAGCTGCTCGAGCGGATTCTCTCGGTCCACGGCGGCAGGAGCAAACTGGTCGCGCGACTCGGCCATGAGGCGACGGAGGGCATCAACGCGCTCCTCAACCAGGCGATCGCTTACGAGGATTCCGAACCGCCATCGCTCACAGGCTTCCTGGAATGGCTTGCGGTGGAGGACATGGAGGTCAAGCGGCAGCTGGACGAGGCCGGCGACGAGATACGCGTGATGACCGTTCACGGTGCCAAGGGCCTTGAATCGCCGATTGTGATCCTGCCGGACACGGCTGCCCGGACGCCGCCGTTTTCGAATGAGATCCTGTACGGGACCGGCGAATTTCCGTTGTGGAAAGTGGCGAGAGCCGACGAGCCTGAACCCGTCAAGACGGCACGGGAGGCGTACGAGGAAGCCGCGGAAATGGAGCGGCTCAGGCTCCTTTACGTGGCATTGACACGTGCCGAAAGCTGGCTGGTCATCTGCGGCGCGGGAAGACTCAGTCCGGACGGCGACAGCTGGTACCAAAAAGTCCAAGCAGGCCTTGAGAGCCTCGGCGCGGTCCAGGACGCGGCGGATCTGGAATGCCGTTACGAAACCGGCGATTGGCCGCAGTCGGCGGAAGACATCGCCGCGGAAACGCCTGCCAGCGCCGAAATTCCCGCGTGGGCCATGTCTCCTGTCGACCCGCCTGAAGCCGAGGCCGATCCCATCAAGCCCTCGGACCTTGCGGGCGCGAAGGCGCTGCCGTCGCCGCTGGGCGAGCCGGACGAGGACGTCGCGAAGCAGCGCGGGTCCGATGTGCACCATTTGCTTGAGCATCTGCCGAAGCATCCGAGAAGCGCTTGGCGGACGGCGGCGCGGGGAATTCTGGGCGCGGAAGAGCGGGAGCTTCCGGAGCCGGAGTTCGACGATGTGTTCCAGGAAGCGGAAAGACTCCTGTCCGATGCCGAGCTTCAGCACCTGTTTTCGGGCGAGGCGATCGCCGAAGTGGCTGTCACGGCGCGGCTCGACGAATTCGAGGGCAAGCCGCTTCTGGGCTACATCGACAGGCTGGTGGTCACGGACGGCGGCGTCCTAGCGGTGGACTTCAAGACGAACCGGGCGGTTCCCCGGTTTCCCGGGGAGACCCCGGACGGAATCCTGCGGCAGATGGGGGCGTACCATTTGGCGCTGGAAGCCGTGTATCCCGGCCGGAAGGTTTCAACGGCCATCTTGTGGACGCGAACGGCCGATCTGATGCCCATAGACAGGGGACTCTGGGAGGATCTCGATCTCGCCGCCGAAGAATGACGCGGCCTGCGTCCGGCGGCCGCGCTTGACCGTGCACGGGTCCAAGCCTAGTTTCAAACTCGCAGCATCAGGGGAGTGATTTGCGATGAGCATTGTCAATGTCACTGACCAATCCTTCGACAGCGAAGTCCGCAAGTCGAGCGTGCCCGTGCTGGTCGATTTCTGGGCGGAGTGGTGCGGTCCGTGCAAGCAGATCGCGCCTGCTCTCGAGGAGCTGTCCGTTGAGTTCGAAGGCCGACTCATGATCGCGAAAGTGAACATTGACGAGAACCCCGGAACCCCTACCGAGTTGGGCGTTCGCGGCATCCCTGCCTTGTTCATGTTCAAGGACGGGGGCCCTGTCGCGAACATGACGGGCGCCTATCCGAAATCCACTCTGAAGAAATGGATCGAAACCGCGATCTGATTCTTTGCGGCGGCGTGCTGAACGGTATCCGCTTGGCCCTTCGCAACGCGCGGAGCAGCCGCTCGCGGGGCCTGCTATCCGGCCGCGCGCGAAACGGCGTCGCTGCAGACACGACGCGCCCGGTTGCGAGCAATTCGTCGAAACGGCGGCTTGCCGGAACCCCAATCCATGAACAAGGGAGGAAGAAAAATGTCCGAATTCAAATCGGCGGCCGCTGCGCGTGTCGCGGCTGCATGCGTCGCGGCTTGCGTGGCCGCCGCAGCGTCCGCGCAGGAAATCAGGGTCCTGAACTGGCAGGGCTACGGCACCGACGAGGCGTGGTCGCTCGAAATGTTCACGGAGGCCACGGGCATCGATGTGGTCCATGAATACTTCAACTCCGAACAGGAGATGCTGACGAAGCTCCGGACGAATCCGGGCGCGTACGACGTCGTTCTGATCAACAGCGCCTTCACGAAGCAGGCGGCGGAAGAGGGACTCATCCAGCCGATCGACATGTCCGGCGTCGAGAACGCTGGCGATCTCACGCCGGGATTCCGCGACAATCCGAACTTGGTCGTTGACGGAGAGACATACGGCGTCGCGTGGGTATGGGGATTGACCTCTTTCGCAGTCGACACGACCGATTTCCCGGTGCTTCCGGAATCGATCGAGGTACTGTGGTCGCCCGACAACGCCGGGCGGGTCGGATGGCGGGACGACGCGGTCGAAGCGGTGATGATCGCAGCCATCGCCACCGGGCAGGACATCAACAATCCTGCCGACATGTCCGCAATCAGGGAAAAGCTTCGCGCGCTCAAGCCGCAGATCCGGGCCTTCTGGTCGTCGGAAAACGAATGGAACCAGTTCCTCGCCGCCGACGAGTTCGATCTCGCGATCTATTGGAGTGGATCCGCACTGCGGTCGAAGACCGCGTTCGGGCTCCCGGTGGAATTCATCATTCCGGTCGAAGGCGCCATCGGCTGGCTCGACGGCCTCAGCATCGCGTCCGGAAGCAGCAATCCCGACGCCGCGCTGAAATTCATTGACTGGATGATCGACCCCGATTTCTACGTCCCGTGGGACACCAACGTCGGAGCGCCGGCCTCGGCGAACGCGGCGGCCAATGCCGCGCTTCCCGCCGACGCCTTCAACCGGGCTGTGCTGGGGGACCCCGCCAAGGTGGCGAATGTGCAGATCATGGGCCCGATGGACGACGGGCTGAGGGAGGAAATCCTGGAGCTTTGGCAGGAGACGAAGACGTACTTCCAGGAGTGACTTTCGCTGCGGACGCCGCGCGAAAAACCAAGCGAAGCCGGCGGCCCTCGCCGCCGGCTTCGCAACATCGGCATCGCGGGGATGCTCGGCCCCGCATATGTCTGGCTGCTGTTCACCATCTTCCTGCCGCTCGCCGCAATGCTGTATTTCAGCTTCCTGTCGGACGTGCCGATCGGCGGCCGAACCGTCGCAGCAAGCTTGGAGAACTACGCCGCATTCCTTGAAAAGGACTTCTACCGCTCGCTGATGCTGCGCTCGTTCGGGCTGGGCGCGGTCGTGACCGGCCTTTGCCTGCTGTTCGGCTATCCCTGCGCAGTCGTGCTGGCCAAAACCGTCAAGGGTCGGGCGAGGGAAGCCCTTTTCCTCCTGATCATCCTGCCCTTCTGGAGCAATGCGCTGGTGCGGATCTTTTCCTGGACCATGGTGTTCCGGGGCAACGGCGTGCTTGAGAGCGCAATCCAAGCGCTGTTTCCCGGTTTCGAGTCCCTCGGCGTGATGTTCACTTACCAGGCGGTCGTGATCGGCCTGGTTCATTCGTATCTGCCTTACATGATCCTTACCTGCTACATCTCGCTGCAGGCGATCGACGACGACCTCATCGAAGCGGCCAGATCGCTGGGCGCGGGCTATCTCACGACGTTCCTCCGCATCCTCCTTCCGCTTTCGTGGCCGGGCATCGCCGCTGGGAGCGTGCTGATTTTTGTTCCGGTCATCGGATCCTTCATGGAGCCGAGGATACTTGGCGGGCCGAAGGGCACATTCATCGGCACGATCATCGAGGACCAGTTCACGACCGTATTCAACTGGCCGCTAGGCGCCGCGCTGTCCTTCATCATGCTGGCGCTCGTGCTTCTGATATTTGCCGCTTCGGCGCCCGCGTTGCGGAGGGTTGCCGGATGAGCAGGCGGGACCGGCGCTTCGGAAACGCAGGCCGGATTTATCTGGGGCTGGTCCTCTTCTTCCTGTACACGCCGATCTTCGTAATGGCTGCGATGTCGTTCAACGCGTCGCCTTTCTACCGGCTGCCCGTCGAATGGACGACTTCCTGGTACGTCGAGCTGGCTTCGAACCAGGTCCTGATCAGCGCTGGCATCAACAGCCTCGCGATCGCGGTCGTCACGACCGTCATCGCGACGGTTCTGGGAACAGGCGCGGCAGTGGTGTTTTTCCGCCACCGGTTTCCCGGACGGCGCGTTCTGCAGATCCTCCTGCTGCCGCCTGTCGCGATTCCCTGGCTCATCATCGGCACTTCGATGCTGGTGTTCTTCTTCTGGACGGGAGTCGGCCGGGGATTCCACGCCATGGTCCTGGGGCACGTGGCGCTGGCGCTTCCCTATGTGGTCATTGTCGTTTCGGCCCGGCTAGCGGCGTTCGACATCCAGCTGGAGGAGGCGGCGCGGTCGCTGGGCGCGGGACCGTGGCGGGTCTTCTTCAAAGTGACGCTTCCGTTCATCGCTCCCGGGGCGATCGCCGCGGCGCTGTTCGCGTTCGCGATCTCCTTCGACCAGTTCGTAATTTCCTATTTCCTCGCCGTTCCGGGATTCTCGACCCTTCCGGTCGAGATCTACACGTCGATCCGCAAAGGCTTCACGCCTGAAATCAATGCCGTTTCGACAATAGTCATTGCGATATCCATGCTGCTGCTTCTCGTTGTCGCGCGCTTCTACAAATTCGGCAGCATTCGCTGATGGCGGAGGTCGCGACAGAACGCGTTTCGAAATCCTTCGGCGACGTGCAGGCGCTGAACGGCGTAAGCATGGCGTTCGCCGACGGCGGATTCTACGCGCTGCTCGGCCCGTCGGGCTGCGGGAAGACGACGCTCTTGCGGCTCGTCGCCGGGTTCGACTTTCCCACCAGCGGAAGAATCCTGATCGCGGGAGAGTCGGTGGACGAGCTCGGCGTCGAAAAGCGCGATGTCGGGATGGTCTTCCAGAATTACGCGCTTTTCCCGAACATGAGCGTGGAGGCGAACATCGGCTTCGGTCTGGAGGTTCGCGGAATTCCCAAGTCCGAGCGGCGGCGAAGGGTCGGCGAGGCGCTTGATCTCGTGAAGCTGGGCGGCTTGGAGAGCAGGCGGCCGCACGAGTTGTCGGGCGGTCAGCGTCAGCGGGTGGCGCTGGCCCGCGCCATTGTGATCCGGCCCCGGGTGCTGCTGCTTGACGAGCCGCTGAGCGCGCTGGACAAGGCGCTGCGCGTCGAAATGCAAGTCGAACTCCGGCGGATCCAGCGCGAAGTCGGCATCACCACAATATTCGTGACGCACGACCAGGAGGAGGCGCTGACGCTCAGCGACCGGATGGGCATCCTGCGCGACGGAGTCCTTGTCCAGGAAGGCAGTCCCGACGACATCTACGAGAACCCGAAAAGCGCCTTCGCCGCCACGTTTCTCGGCGATGCGAACCTGTTCGCGGGAACGGCGGACAACTCGACCGTCCTGCTGCACGGCGGCGACTCCCTTTCCGTGCCGAGAGCCTTGAAGGCGGGGCCTGTCACACTTGCCGTGAGGCCCGAAAAGATGCGGGTTCTGGAGCAGGGCGGGGACGAGGTGCAGGCGAACACGCTGCGGGCGACCGTCTCGCAGCGGATTTTCGCAGGATCAAGCGTGACCTACATTCTTGATTGGCGCGGCACTGCGATCAAGGTGTTCGCCCAGAACGACGGCAGCCGGATCGCCGAGCCCGGCGCGCGGGTTGTCGTCGCGTGGGACCGCGAGCATACAATCCCGGTAACGCCGTGAGCCTGCGGTTCGGCGCGCTGGACGGCAATGCCTGCGTGGTATGCGTCGACATGCAGAGGCTGTTCCTTGAGCCCGGGGAATGGCATTGCCCACGCGGTCTCGACATCGTCCCCGCCTGCGTCAGCCTCTTGGAATCCGCGCGCGGGCCGAGGCACTTCATCCGCTACGTGCCCCCGCACAGTCCGCAGGACGCGCCCGGCGCATGGCGGACGTATCACCGCCGATGGTCGTCTGTAACGCTGGACCAAGCGGGCGACTCCGTCGTCCGCCTCCACCCTGCGCTTGAACGTCTCGCGGCGCCGGGCTCCGAATTCGACAGGATGGGATACAGCGCATTCGCAAGCCCAGAATTCCGGGAAAGAATGACGGCGGATCCGCCGAGCGCGGCCGTCGTATGCGGCGTGGAAACGGACGTGTGCGTGCTGAGCACGATACTGTCGCTTGTGGATGCAGGAATCCGAACCGTGGTGCCGGTCGAAGCGGTTGCGAGCGCAAGTCCGGCGGCGCACGACGCCGTCCTTGGCCATGTGCTTCCGAGGCACGACATGCAGGTGGAGCTTTGCAGCGTCGAGGAAGCTGTTTCCGCCTTGGAGGCCGCATGACCGGCCTCGGCTGGGGCACGTGGCACGCGGAACGGCCGGTGGAGCTTCACCATGTTGAAGCGGGCATCAGAATCGCTCCGCTTCTCTACTCGGCGAAGGAAGGCCGATCGACCGCGCTGCCGACGGGGCCGGATCTGTTGCTCGGTCCGCGCCGGATCGGGGGCGGGGATGCCTCATTCACATCGAGCTTCGCCGGAACGGTCCTTGGGTGGCGCTATTTTTTCAGCCGAGGCCGTCCGGCGGAAATCGAGTGGCGGCTGGAGGCTCCGGGCGAGTGGGGCCTGAGATACTGGGTGCTGGTTTGCGTCGAGCACCGGCAGGGTTCGGCTACGCGCTACGATCCGGCCTCGGGAACGCTCAGCGTCGGAGAGGAACCCGAGGTATTCCGTATCGAAACGGATTCCGAACCGGCGATGGTTACCTTCCACGACAGCTTCGACGCCGCGGCGGCGGAAATCGAGGCCCGCGGATATTTCCACTTGGCGTCCCGCGGCGTGGAAGGCCGGGTCGCCGCATTGCGGTTCAATCTTGAACAGACGCCGAATCTCCGGCTTTCGGCATCATCGGCCCGGTTCCGTTCGGAAGAGCCGATCAAGGATGGCGGGTCGCGACGCGATCCGGCAAAGACGCCGACCGCGCCATGGGAAGGAACGCCGCAAGCGGCCCTGCAGGCGGTTCATGACGTGGTGTCATGGAACCATGCGTTCGATGAAATCAACGGCCGCGACTACACGGTGCTGTCCCGAAACTGGAACCGTCAGAAATTCGGAGGCTTCGGGGTCTGGCTGAACGACATACTGTTCAACGGGTTGATGTGGAGCCTCTTCGACTCCAAGCGGGCGCAGAGGAACATCGACGAGGCGACGCTGCGGCAGACCGAGCACGGCAACTTCCCCTGTCTCGTGACCGGCAACGACGCTTGGCTCGACCGCTCGCAGATCCCGGCGGCGGCGTTTTGCGCCTGGTGCGTGAACTCCAGATCCGGCGGCGGATTTCTCGAAGGGATTTATCCGCGCCTGCAGAAGAACAACGAGTGGTGGCGCCGCCGCCGTGCGCTGGACGGCTGCTTTGTCGGCTACGGCACAAGCCATGAAGCGGGCGACGGGCTGTACAAAGGCACCAAGTTCGGCGCGCAGAACGAGTCGTCGATGGACAATTCGCCGGTCCACGACGACGCGCCCTTCGATCCGTCTACCGGGATGCTCAAATCCGTCGATGTCGGATTGAACGGCATGTTCGCGCTCGACACTGAAATGCTCGCCTTCGCGGCGGCGGAACTCGGAAGGCAGGAGGAAGCCGCACGCTACAGCGAGCTGCATCGAACGCTCGCGAAGCGGATTTCCGAAGAGCTGTGGGACGAGGAGCGCGAGATCTTCGCGAACAAGCTTCCGAACGGGGAGTTCATCCGGCAGCTGGCGCCGACCTCCTTCTATCCGCTGGCTGCAGGAGCAGCGACGGCGGAGCAGGCGAGAGCGATGTGCGATCGCCACCTGGAATCGATGAGCGGCTTCGGCGGGCGCTTCGCCATGCCGTCGGTCGCCCGTTCGGACCCGTCCTTCGCCGACAACGTCTATTGGCGCGGCAGGATCTGGGCGCCAATGAACTACTGGCCGTACGTCGGTTTGCGGCGCTACGGACTCGACGATGCGGCCGCCCGGCTCGCGACCCGCTGCCAGGACCTCTTCGACTGGGAATGGCGGCATCGGCGCTGCGGCGAAAACTACAACGCGGATTCGGGCCGGATACTCGACGGATCGGACGCCGACGACTTCTACTCCTGGGGGGCGCTGTTTCCGCTGACAGCGGTGCAAGAGGTGGTGCAGGAAGATCCGTGGGACGGGCTGAGCATTTCGCCGGATCTCGCGAAAGGCGGTTTCGGCCCCGTGATGACGCGATTCGGATCCGTTTCGATCACCTGCGGATCCGGGGGCTGGCGGGTCCATCTGGACGGCGTTCCCGTTCTGGCGGGCGACACAAGCGGCCGTCTCAAAAATATAGCGCTCGGCAACGGCGGCTTGGAAGCGGATTTGCCTGACGGCCCTGCGGGTCAGAGCCTCCATGTGCCTGCGAAGTCGATAATCCGGGCGGAATTGGCCGACGATTTGATGAACTGGAGACCCTGCGAGGTCGATTCAGCCTCTACAGCGGACGATGCCGTGCGGCTTCCGGAACGGAAGTCTCGCACGCGGGTCAGGCTGTCGCTCGCCGACCGCGGCTGAAAGGGCGCAATCGCCAGCGGGTTAATTTGGACGATGGCCTCCGGCGCCAAGCGCGCCCGAACCCGCTCAACACGCCCCGCGCCGCGAGGCAGAGTCCCGAAAAGATCTGAATTCAACCACGCGCTTCATGAACGCCAATGGGACCCTGCGGCATGGATCACGGATCCCGCGCAACGCCGCACGGATATTGGCTCCGTGAGCAGTCGAGCCCCTGATCGCGGCGTCCCGCGTGATTCCGATTCGAGGCGGCAGGTCGCCATTGGAAACGGTCGCAAAGCGTTCCTGATCAATGAACCGGATTGAAAGCTGTCGGCGGCATCCGATCATGAGCCAGCCTTGATCCAGACGCAGCGCTGCCGCATGAATTTCCCGCGGCCTTCGAGAATTCACTCAAGCGACGCGTTGTCACATTCATTTTCATCCGGCTGCCGGGTCGGGCAATGTTGATTCTCGAATTTGCTCCAGTTCACGATCGCGATCTCCGCGCCATTCCAAAATGTAATTCATCAGGCTCGGGATTCCGGGCTCGCACAAGCGTTCGTTTCCGATCGGGCTCCAAACGAAACCAACTTCCCTAAGCTTGGCTTCGAACCACGCCGCTGGCTTGATTCCGCTGCTCTTCGCAAGTTCCTCCATTCCCTCTTCAATGCTTTGTTCAACGGCCAGTTCGAACGCAGCACCGGAAATTGATTTCTCCTTGTGCGAAACAAAGCGCCGCGCAACGGCTTCCGCCGCGGGCAATATGCCCGCATGCCGAAGTTCTCGATAACGATCACTATAGTAGTGTCCGAAAGAGAATCGTACAATTCATTGATTCTTAGGACTGAATCGGCGTTTTTCGCTTGCGAAGATTCCCGGGATTTGGCATGATTCGCCTGAATTCGCCGCGAAACCGGCGGTTTCGGGGCAATCTTCGGAGGATTCCGGCATGCGGAATGTCATCGAACTGCGGCGGCGGCTGGGTTCGGTTCCGATCGGGGACATCGAGCTGGACGCGAAGTCCCGCGACGACATCCCGGCGGTCCTGATCGGGCTGCAGGCGATCTGGGGGAACGGGGAGACGCGGGACGAGCTGCTGCGGCTTCTGGACGAGCGCATCCTTCCGGGCGTCCGGCGGGACACGGGCCGCCAAGGCATGGACTTCTGGGCGATCCTTGTGATGGGGGTCCTGAAGCAGGGTCCGGACTGCGACTACGACCGGCTCCACCGGATCGTGAACAAGGACATGGATGTCCAGCGCTTTCTGGGCCACGAGCCGGGGGTCGCGGATGGCTCGTACGAGCTTCAGAACATCAGGGACAATGTCGAGCTTTTGACGCCGGAGCTTCTGCGGGAGGCGGACCGGCTGGTCGTGTCGACGGGGCACAAGGTGGCGGGAAAAAAGCCTGGCGCAGCGTTGGTCGGGCGCTGTGACTCGTTCGTGGCGGAGACGGACGTCCGCCATCCGACCGACATGGGCCTGCTTCGGGATTCGATCCGCTGCCTCGTGCGGGCGGCGTCGCGGGCCTGCGAGGGCCGCGGCGTCCGCGGCTGGCGGCAGCACGGCCACCACCTGGACGCGGCGGAGAAGCTGTACAGGAGGGTGAACACGCCGCCCCGGTGGAGCGCCCGCCCGGAGGAGGTCCTGGCGTTCCTGGTCAAGTCGCTGGGGCTGGCCAGGAAGGCGAAGGGCTCGCTCGGGGCGCTCCGGGCCGCGGGCTGCCCGAAGCCCGTCCTGTCGGAGATCCGGAGGCTGATCGGCCATGCGTGCCGGTTCGCGTTCCAGATCGCCCGGCGGGTGCTGGAGGAGAAGGCGATCCCGCACGGGGAGAAGGTGCTGTCGGTCTTCGAGGAGCACACCCGGTGGATCGCCAAGGGCAAGGCCGGCAAGCCCGTCGAGCTCGGGGTTCCGGTGTGCATCGTCGAGGACGGCGGCGGGTTCATCCTCGACCACGGGATCATGTGGGCGGGCGGCGACACGCATGTCGCGGTCCCGCTGGTCGGGAGATGCCGGGAGGCGTTCCCGGACCTGCGGGCCTGCAGCTTCGACCGCGGCTTCCACAGCCCGGAGAACCGCCGGAAGCTCGACGCGATGCTGGAAGTGAACGCCCTGCCGAAGAAAGGCCGGCTGTCCGCCGCCGACCGGGCCCGCGAGGCGGACCCGGCCTTCGCGGAGGCCCGGCGCAGGCATCCGGGCGTGGAGTCGGCGATCAACGGGCTGGAGCACCGCGGCCTCGGCCGGGTGCGGCTGCGCGGCCGGGACCGGTTCGAGCTGGCGGTCGGCCTCTCCGTCCTCGCCGCCAACATCCACCGGCTCGGGCGGATCCTGCGCGACCGCGAGCGGCTGCGGCCGGAACGGCGCAAACGCGCCGCCTGAGCGGCGCCCTCCCCGAAATCCCGGCGGGCCGCAGGGCGGCAGGCGGCGAAGCCTGCGCCGAAACCCCGGAACGCCGCCGCCGGCACGGAAAAACCGGCCTCCGGAGCCGGAAACGGCCTCGTCTCCGCTCGAAATCCTCACCGGCAGGGCCGTTGCGCCCAACCAAAATGCCGCCGAACAGCGAAAACGGAGGGTTCTCTGCCAGACACTATAGTAATTGTCCCGATCGATACCGAATTCCTTCAAGGCTTGCTCCAGTATTGCGTCCCCGATTTCTTTGCCGTTCCCAAGCTTGCCGGGTTCCGCTTTGGCCGCCCGATGCAGCTCGGCCCCGACAATCTGGATGAAGTAGGGATAGAGCTGCGCCTCATTGGCCGCCCGATCCAAAGTTTTCTCCTCAATGCTGTAGCCCATATCCTTCAAGGGAATCCGGAGAGCCTCTTGCGCCTCCGCATCGTCGAGAAGCCCAATGCCGAATTTTTTTATTTGGTTCCAAAATGAGGCTTCGATCTCGGAAAGGCGCATCGAAATTTCCGGGGTTCCGGCAAGGATCAGCAGCAGCGGCCGACCATCGCCCGCGAGCGTTTGCATGTCGACAAAAAATCCGCGAACTGCATCCGGATGCTTATACAGCGTGTGCGCCTCGTCGACCAATACCGCCAAGCCGTTCCCGGAGCATCTCTGCTCCAATGCATGTCTGAGTGCTTTCCTCTCGGCCCCTTGGCGCGAAACTTCAAATTCCGCTACGGGCGTCTCTATGCCTGTCCCGGCGGCGTTCGATAATGCTTCCCGATTCTCGAGCGATCTGACGAGTTCGTCGTGCGCCCGGAAACAATTGGGATTCAGTTCCACGCATTCGACTTTCCCCTTGAAGCAACCGACTTGCTTTTTGACCCATTTCAGCAGTGTGGTTTTCCCGTTTCCGCGCGGGCCAATCAAGGCAATGTTTTGCCCTGGACTTCGACCGTCTTTCAGACGCTCAAGTGCCAGCTTGATTCTTTCTTTTTCTTTTATGCGTCCCGCCAAAACCGGCGGAGTTTCCCCTGCGCCGGGCTTGAAGCTTAAGTCAGGGGTCTTGTTCATGATCGGATGTATTTTCGTTTCAGTCTTGCATGAGGATGATTCAAATATTTTGGATCGCTCCAATCAACCAGCCGAGCGGAACCCAGACCGGTGCCAATTGTTAGCTTGCCGACACGAAAGGCACGCACGCACCTTCCGGCAATCGCTCGATTCCGCAGTTCCGTTGGCTACGACGGTCGACGGGCTGGGCCTTCCGACCGTTCTGTCGGTCCGGAGGGCCAGATCGCCCGGTTCAGGCCGTTTCAAGGCAGCATAAGACTGGCCAAGAACTCATTATCCGCCTGTTGCACTACGCGGAGGTCCCTTGAACACTTCCCTCCGGTGCCATTTGACGAATTCGTCCCACGGCGCGTGCTCGGCGGATTTGGGCACGTGGATTTTTCTGCCTTGGTGCCGAAGGAATCTTCGGCCCGCCTCGGCCGAGGCGGTCGCGAGCGGTGACATGATTATTCGGTATCCGCGGTCTTCCATGTCCGGGCTAAGGCCGAAGGCGCCTCTGTCGAACGCCTCGTGGTGTGCCGCGCACAGCGCCAAGCCATTCGGAACAATGTCGGGGCCGTCGCAGGAGTGCCATTTGATGTGCGCAGCGTCCAAGGCGACAAGCTGATCGCCCAGCGTGAGGTCGAATCCGCAAGCCGCGCAGCGCTTTTCGTATGCGTCGAGGATGTCGTGCCGGAATGCCCTTGCACGCTTTGAAGCTTGGGCCAGCGGCGACAATCCGATGGCGGGTAGCATGACCGCCTCCAGTATTCCGGCGTGAAGCGACCGGGGGAAATGCTTCTCCAGCAGGAGAGCGGCAGCCCGCCGGACAAGATCCGGGTTCGCCTTGAGCGCGTTGTAATGACGCTCCGGCAGCCCGCCCTTGGCTGAGTTTTTGATGAGTCCGGATCTATGAAGTGTTCCCTTGGTAGCTGGCAATTCCTTGCCCCCCGGCACTTCCCATAGCTCGTCGGTTCTCAGGTGCCCGAACGGTTGCTCCGGGTGGTACGACGCCCTCCAAGGTCCGAACTTGACGAGCAGGTCCTTGAGCAACGGCTCAATCGCGGAATAGCTTTCGAGCCGCTCGCCGCCGCCATGCACGCGCCCCAACGCCAGAAGCAGAAGCAGCGGCTTGTGCGGCGCACGGTAGCCTTTGCTCCGCATCACCCGAAGATTTTCAATCCTTTCGAGGAATTCTTCGCTGTCGCGCATCATTCGGAGTCGGAGGCGGTTTCCGTCAACCCGAACCAGCGGAGGGCGTTGCGACGGCCCGTCTTCGCGCGATCAGCTGCCAGACGACGACCGGAGAAATGATAAAGAACGCAACGATATCCGCCTCCAGCGACGGCGCGATGAAAATGATGCCGCCCACCCCGGCCATAAGCCTGAACGCCGTTCCCATCGGCACAAGCCAGTAGCCGACAACGGCAGTCGAAAGCGCGATGACGCCGACGATGCAGGTGCTCGCAACATGAAGGAACTCGAACAGATCGAACCCTGTCGACGAGACTAGAAGCAGCACCGGCGCATAGACGAACGCCATAGGCGCAACGACCTTGCCGAGGCCCAGCGTGAATGCGGACAAGCCGGTCCTGAACGGATTCGCATTGGCGATCGCGGACGCCGCGTACGCGGACGCGCAGACGGGCGGCGTGATTTCCGAAACGACGCCGTAGTAGAGAACGAACATGTGACTGGCGATCGGCGGAATCCCCATTTGCGACAGCGTCGGCTGCGCAACGGAAACAAGCATGATGTAAAGCGCGGTGGTGGGCACGCCCGCGCCCATCAGGATGCACGCGATCGCGATGAACGTCAGCGAAAGGAAGAGCTGCAGATCGCCGACCGCAAACAGCTCAAGCGCACCGATCGTAATGAGATCGTGCAGCGCAGCGGCCATGGTTCCTGCGCCCTGCGCGACCATGAAGCCAATCCTGAAGCCGATGCCGGTAGTGTTGATGACGCCGACCACGATGCCGACGGCGGCGCCGGCGGCACCTACCGCCAAGGCGTATTTCACGCCGAGCTCCAGCGCGGAAACCATTTCGGGAATCCTGATCCGCTCCTGCGGATTGAAGGACGCGACGACCGCCGCGGTGACCAGCACGAGGCTCATCGGCAGATCGAACCCGCCGTTGGAGTATTTCCAGACGACGAATCCGATAAACGCCAACGGGAAAGCGAGGGTGAGCGGCTGGTCCCGCCGCGCCATGCCCGCAATCACGGACAAGGAAATCCCGCAGAACGCCGACATGTACGGCGTGTAGCCGGAGAACAGGACGACAAGCAGGCCGATCAGGGGGATCACGTTCGCCCAGCCATCGCGCCAGACCGCTCCCAGCTTCGGCAAGGCGTCCTTCGCAAGCCCCTTCAGGTTCAGCCGCCGCGCCATCAGGTGAACGACCGCGAACACGCCGACATAGTGCAGGAGCGCGGGAACGATCGCGGCGATCACGATCGTCGTGTACGGCACCTCCAGGAACTCCGCCATTATGAAGGCGGCCGCACCCATGATCGGCGGCGTGATCTGCCCGCCGGCGGAGGCGGCCGCTTCGACGCCTCCGGCGAAGTGCCCCGGATAGCCGAGCCGCTTCATGTTGGGAATCGTGAGGCTGCCGGTGGAAACAGTGTTCGCCACCGACGAGCCCGAAATGGTTCCGAAAAACGCCGAGGCCACGACCGACACCTTGGCGGGCCCGCCGGAATAGCACCCCGCCAGAATTGTCGCGTTGTCGATGAACAGCTTGCCCAGGCCGGTGCGCTGGGCAATCACGCCGAACAGGACGAAGTGGAACACGATCGTGGAAACGACCCACAGCGTGACTCCGAAGATCCCTTCCTGAGGGAAGTACATGCTGCCGACGAACGTGTTGAAATTCACGCCCGGGTGCTTGAGGATTCCGGGGAATACCGGCCCGAACAGCGCGTACGAAATGAACACCAGAATGATGGCCGGAAGAATCCAGCCGAGCGTCCGGCGGGCCAGGTCCAGCACGAGCACGATCAGCGCGACGCCCAGGATCACGTCGTAACGGTTGGGATCGCCCATCCGGAAGGTCTGCTCCTCGATGCCCAGCCACTCCACGCCGCGCCACGCGAAGCCGAGGTAGAGGGCTGCCGCGACTCCCAGGACCATGAACACGATGTCGTGGACGGGAACGTTTCCGATGCGCATCGCGCCCGCTCTCATGGCGTAGGCGCTCTTGGTCTTGAAAAGCGGGAACAGGGCGTAGGTAAGGATGAAAAGCCCGGTGAGATGGATCCCCATGTGCCAGTGGTCCACCGGCAGGCCGAAGCCCGCAGTCAGGAAATGGTAGATCGCGAACACAATCGCGACTGCCCGCAGAGCCTGCCCGACACCCGGCCCGACA
Organism: Paracoccaceae bacterium; assembly: GCA_965203795.1. Taxonomy (GTDB): domain Bacteria; phylum Pseudomonadota; class Alphaproteobacteria; order Rhodobacterales; family Rhodobacteraceae; genus CBDBBY01. Next base: position 3,443,590 of record OZ241915.1, read on the forward strand.
GCGCGCGTCGCGGTGCCCTCGTCGTATTTCCGTTCGATCGAAGCGAGTTCCTCGGGCTTAGGCCCTTGATCGCCGCCCGTGCCGTTCTGACTCATTGCCGACTCCCCGGGCGGCGGGGCGGCGCATGCGCGCGACGAACGGAAACCGCGGAGCGTCCGCGGCGCGCTCCGCCGCGGACGAGGAATAGCAATGCGGCCGCCTCAGCGCGGATTTCGCGCGCCGGTTGCCGCAGTCCCTTTGCGCCAAGCGCCGAGTTCCGGCGCCGACAGGCCTTCGGAGGGCCTATCCGCATTCCGGCGGAATCGGTCAAGTCCCGGATGGAACGCGGGCGCCGCGCAATGCCGGCGTCCGCGTTCGCAAGCCCTGCCAGGAAAAGCCGCGGTTCCGGCCTACATCATGCCGGATTCGCGGTAGAATTTCTCCGCACCCGGATGCAGGGGGACTCCCAAGGCCTCCACGCCGTCAAGCGCGGATTCCAGAGTGATCTGCTTGCCCTTCGGATGGCCGTTGTCCAGCAGCTTGCGGGTGTTGGAATTCCATAGCGCCGAGGTGATCCCGTAGACGAGCTCCTCGGAAAGGTCGGATGAAACGACAAGAATGGCGCTGACCGCCGGAGTCAAAGTGTCGTTGCCAATGCCCTCGTAGGTTCCGCCGGGGATCATCGAGGGAATGTACGAGGGGATCAATTCGTTGATCCGCATCATGTCGTCCTCGGTGAAGGAATGCAGATTCATGCCCTTCGTGGATGCGAGCTGCACCATCGCCGAGACCGGCCAGCCCGCGGCGTAGAAATAGGCGTCGAGCTGGCCGTCGGCCAGGCGCTCGGCGCTTTGCGCGTTGTTCAGCTCCGCCTCTTCGATGTTGTCCCGGGTGATGCCCCAAAGACCGAGCATCTGGAGGACAGCGACCTGCGTTCCCGAGCCCGCTTGGGCAATTCCGACGCGCATGCCCTCAAGATCGCCAAGATCGTTGATGGTCGCACCTGCGGGAAGGACCAGATGGAGGTCCTCAGGATAAAGGTTTGCAACGATGCGGAGCTTGGGATGCGGCTTGCCCTCGAACTTGCCTTCACCCAAGTACTGCGAGCGAAGAACGTCCGCGCCGGTCATGCCCGCCTCCAGCTCGCCCGCCTGAACCGCGGTATTGTTGAACACCGAAGCGGTCGTGGACTGGGCAATCGCGATCAGTCCGGGAACGCCGCACTGCCCGCCCTTGTCGCACGGGCGCGCGCCGGGCGGCGCGGAAATCCCGTTCGCGATCGTGCCGCCGATCGGAAAGTACGTCCCTCCCGCGCTCCCGGTTCCAATCCGGAAGAAGGTCGGGTCCTGAGCGAAGGCGCCGCCGGCGACAAGCGCCGCGGCTAGAATTGCCCCCGCAGTCTTGGTTGCGCTGTACATGGTTGGCTCTCCTGTCCAATAATTCGCCAAGGCGGCCGGACCGCCTTGGCCTCTGCGGCGACCTTAGCAGCACTGGAACCGCGGTTGAAGCGCGGCCGCGCTTTTCAGGCGAGCGCTGCGAAGGGCGCAAAGACCGCCGGCTTGGGAATCGGAACGAATCCGCCTGGCATCGTTCCGGCGAGCCTCGGTTTTGCCCAGCCGAAGGAGGTTCCGGCCGGTTGCTACGGGATCATGCCGGTTTCGCGGTAGAACCGCTCCGCGCCGGGATGAAGCGGAATTCCGATTCCGCCGATGCCGTCCAGCGCCGATTCGAGCGTTATCAGCCGGGCTTTGCGGTGGCTTCGATCCAGGACCTTCCGGGCATGCGGACTGAAGATCGCCCGCGTCACTTCGTAGACCAAGGCTTCGGAAACATCCGACGACACGACCATGTAGGATGGAACGCCCGGAACGGCAGCGGTTTCCTCCATTCCGCTGTAGGCCCCTCCCGGAATGGCTGACGCCACCAGTGTCGGCACGGCGTCGTGAATGATCTCCATTTCCTCATCGTCGAAGCTGTGAAGGCTGATGCCCGAAGCTTCCGCGAGGCGAGCGATGGCATCCGCAGGCCATCCAAGAAAGTAGAAGAAAGCGTCCAGTTCGCCGTTACGCAAGGCTGCCGCGCTGTCTTCGACGTTCAGTTCGGCGGCTTCGATGTCGTCCCGCGAAACGCTCCAGAGCGCAAGCAATTCAAGGACCGTGACCTGCGTCCCCGATCCGCTTTCCGCTATGCCGACGCGCATTCCTGCCAGGTCGCCAAGGTCGCCGATGGCTGCGCCCGCGGGCATAACGACGTGAAGCTGCGACTCGAACAGAGCAGTCAAAATGCGGAGCTTCCCGTGCGGGCGGCCTTCGAATTCCCCTGTTCCCTCGAACATTGAGAGCAGAACGTCCGCCGTGGTGAGGCCGGCGTCGAGCTCGCCCGACTGAACCGCGGCATTGTTGTAGACGGAAGCGGCAGTTACTTCGGCGATAGCCTGCAGCCCCGGAACGCCGCAGGGTTCGGGTTCGCAGCTTTCGGCGCCGTCGGCAGATGAAATCACGCTTGCCAACGCCGTGCCGACCGGAAGATAGTTGCCTCCGGGTCCACCGGTGCCGATCCTGAACGGGACGGGATCCTGTGCGCCGACGCTTCCTGCGCCGACCGCCGCGAGCAGCGACGCGACAAACAGCTTCGATTTGGACATTCGTGCCTCCCGGGCGCCGCAAGTGTTCGGTGCAACCACAATAGCCTCTCCGCGACGTTTTCGGCTATGGGGCGGGGCGGACCACTCACACGCCCGGCCCATTGTACGATCTTCGACGGCCCGGTCTCATTTGGCGCCCAGCCTGCCGCGCGACTCTTGCCGCCAGATCCAGATCCCGGAAAGCGCGATCATCGCCGAGCCCGCATATGTCCACGCATCGGGATACTCGCCGAAGAACAGAGCTCCGAACAAGGCGGCGAAGACCAGAGACACGTAGGTGATCGGAGCCACGACTCCGGCTTCGGCGACAAAGAGCGCCTTCACAACCAAGTACTGCCCGCATGCCCCGAACGCCGCCCCCAGCAGCATGACCGCGAGGTCCCGGCCGTCCGGGGCCGTCCAGAAGAACGGCACCAGCGCCGTGCTGAGCGCAAAGCCGATCACCGACGTGTAGGTGAAATTCGTCCATACGCTTTCTCTCCTGCTCAGCAGCTTCGTCATGATCGTGTATCCTGCGTATCCGGCGGCTGCGGCCAGCGGATAAAGGACGTTCGGATCAAAGACCTCCGTGCCGGGACGGATGATCGCGAGCGTTCCAGCCAGCCCGACGAAAACCCCCGCCAGCTTCCTCCAGCCGAGGGACTCGCCGAGAATGAACCAGGCGGCGAACACGATCATGAGCGGGTTCACCTGAACGATCGCGGTGGCCGCGGCCAACTCCACTCGTCCCAGCCCGGTGAAGAAAGTGAACGTGGCGAACAGCAGGAACAGCGCTCGCACCAGCTGCAGCGGCGGGTTCACCGAGCGGAATGCTCCAGGATGCCGAAGCGCCGTCAGCGAAACGGCGATCGCCGCTTGCCCCGCGTAGCGCACCCAGAGGAGCTGCATGACATGGTAGTCCCCGGACAGGGCTTTGACCACGACATCTATGCAGGTCCAGCAGAAGACGGCTCCCGCCATCATGATGATGCCCTGCGACGTCGGGGAGAAGCGGGCCGTCGAAATCATGCCGGAACCCCGAGGGTGTCGATTTGCCCCGATTGACTACCGGAAACGGGATGCCGGTCAATCTCCCTTTGTTCGGGCTGGCGCGGCGTTCCGCTGATTGTCCCGCCGCGCGCGCGGCGGCTGGCCACCGAGGCGCCTTGCCGCGGATGGATGCAACGCCGATACTGCAAGGAACGCGCGGCCGCACGCGATGCCGGTGCCGACATCCGGCAAAGACGCTCGCCGCGCGCGGGGAGCAATGGAGGTAAGTCAAGTCATGTCGCGAACCAGCTCCATTTCCGCCCCGCTGCCGGCGTTCGCGATTCTGCTTGCCTGCTTCGCGGCGAATTCCCAGGAAATCGCATGGGAAGGCGAAATCGAGGTACTCAATGCCGAAACGATCAAGGGAGTTCCCGACGGTCCCGTTCTTCCTATCAGCGGAATCGTCCTTCCTCCCATCGATCTCAGATGCCCGCCCGGCGAAGGGCAGCCTGCCTGCATGGAGGTTGGCGAGGAGGCTCTGCGGGAATTGACCGACGGCAGATCCGTCATGTGCGAGCAGGAGCCTTTCGACCTCAGATGCTCGGTCGACGGCGTCGACCTCGCCGAGCACCTGGTCTCACGGGGCCTCGCGCTTGCCGACCGGGAGCGGCTGTATCCGGCGGAAGACGCGGCGCGGGCGGCCTCGCTCGGGCTATGGGCTGCTTCCGGATGGTGGGATCGCCCGTTTGAGCATCAAGAGCTTCCGGGCAGAGATGCTGCGGAAAGCTGCGACGCGGCAAGCACTGCCGCCTGGTTCCGCGAGGATTACGGCGGGATGATGGCAATCGAAGCCGCCGAATGGTTCATCGAAGAGACCAGGCTTCGATGGGAAATGGCGACCGCCATGCAAGGATACGATCCCGAGGATCCGCACGACCCTGAAACCGTTGCAGCGCTGGACGGAGCCCGGAGATTCTGCGACGGATTCGAATCCGCGACCGCTGACGAAGCGGACGACGCCGGATCCGGTCAGGCCATCGCCTTGCTGGAGAACGAGGCCGCCGCCATAGCCGAAAAGGCGCGCGAGACCTGCTGGCTTGCAGCCGCGCGGGCGGCCGGAAGCGGCGCGGCCCGCGACCTCATCGAACTCAGGCAGATCGTCTCCTACACGACAAAAACGTCGAGCCTGAACGCTGAACAGCTTTGGGACGCCTACGATCACGAGGACGAGGAGGCTGCGCGGCGGGCGCTGCAGGAAGGCATCGGCGTGTTCCGGCGCGCGGCCGAGCTGTGCGGAAACTACTTGCCCGGATAGGATATCCCTCCAGTCGGATTCGTCCCTTCCGCGGACTGTGGGCGTGTCGGCAGGCGTGCCGCCCGCCGATCGGCGGGACTTGAATTCATCTACGGCTGCAGCCGGTGCTGCCGCATCGAATCCGCGAATTTCTCAAACAGGTAGAAGCTGTCCTGCGGCCCGGGGCTGGCCTCCGGGTGGAACTGGACGGAAAACACCGGCCGGCCGGCCATCCTGATCCCGCAATTCGTCTCGTCGAAAAGCGAGCGGTGGGTTTCGACGACGCCGTGAGGAAGCGTGTCCCGATCGACCGTGAAGCCGTGGTTCATCGAAGTGATCTCGACCTTGCCGGACTCCATGTCCTTCACGGGATGGTTGGCGCCGTGGTGGCCGAATTTCATCTTCGCGGTGCGCGCGCCGAGAGCCAGGGCCAGAAGCTGATGCCCTAGGCAAATGCCGAAGACCGGAATCGAGGAATTATCGAGAATGCCTTGGATCATGGGTACCGCGTAATCGGCTGTCGCCGCCGGGTCGCCGGGGCCGTTCGACAGGAACACGCCGTCGGGCGCCGCCGCGAGAATGCTTTCCCAGCCCGTCCGCGCGGGAAACACCGTAACGCCGCACCCGACGGAAGCGAGGCACCTCAATATGTTCCGCTTGGCCCCGTAATCGACCGCCGCAACCTTCAAATCCGGCTTCCCGGACTCCGGCGTGCCGCCCGGCCACTCCCATCTGGGCGCGCTCCAGCCGTATTGTTCGGAAGAGGCGGCGTCCTCGGCCAAGTCCAGGCCGTCGAGGCCGGGGAACTCCTTCGCCATCCGCCCTAGCGCGGCGATGTCGAACATGCCGTTCTTGCTGTGGGCAAGCGCCGCATGCTGCGCGCCCTGCATCCGGACGAGCCTTGTCAGCCGTCTCGTGTCGACGCCGCCTATCCCGATCTGGCCCCGCCTCGACAGCCATTCCGGCAGACCCTCTTCAGCCCGCCAGTTCGACTGCGCCGATGGCGTCCACTTCATGATCATCCCGACGGCCGCAGGCCGGTCCGCTTCATTGTCCTCCGAGTTCGCTCCGGTGTTGCCGATGTGCGGAAACGTGAACACAACCGCCTGGCCCGAGTAGGACGGATCGGTCATGATCTCCTGGTAGCCGGTCATCGCCGTGTTGAAGCACAGCTCCCCGACCGCAACGCCTTCCGCCCCGAAGCCCGCCCCGAAATAGGAGGTGCCGTCCGGGAGGACGACGCACCCGGTCGGCTTTCCCGTCATGCGGTTTTCCATGGGCCAGCGCCAGATTGTGCGGATTTCGATCGCCGCGAGGCCTATACTTGAATCCGGACTCCCTCGAAACAGGAAAACGGCGATCCCGCGCGCTGTCCGAGGCAGGCGATGCCGCGCCGCTTGATGCGGGGCGGATCGTGTAGTTGTACTGCCGCGCGGCCGGTCGGCGGCGGCATTTCCAGTTGCCAAGGGAATTCGCGCACGGATGGGCAAAGCCCGCGACAACGGAACGGCCGCAAGGCTGCTGCGGCTGGCGGGAGGCGATGACGAGGGCGTCCGCCGGGCCGCCGCATCGATTCTTCGCGATTCCCGCCCGATTCCGGAGCCGGGCGAAGCGCGGGCGCGCTGCGGTCCGCCGAGGTTCGAGCCTGTTCCCGCGATCGTTACAGCATCCGCCTGGAAAGCGGTTGCGCGTGGCGTTGAACAGCGCGCAACCGCGCTGAACTTGTTCCTGCGCGACATCTACCGGGATCAGGAGACGATCCGCGCCGACATCGTTCCTGAGAGCGCAATCGCCAAAAGCGGCCTGTTCGTGCCCCAGATGATCGGAGCCGAACCTGCTGGCGGGCTGCACCTGTTCGTAGCGTCTTTCGATTTGCGCGGTTCGGAATCGGGATTCGGCGTCGTCCGCCAGTGCGCCGCGGGCGCGTGGGATTGCGTTCATATCCCGGCCATCCGCGAATTCGCCATGCGGGCGGATCCCGCGACCTACGACGCCGCCCATGTCCGGGAATCCGGAGTTCTGCAGATTCTGCGCGGCGCCTTGGCGCGGTGCGCGCCTTCGCCCTCGGCAGCGCCGCCGGAAGTTTCAGCCCTCTTGGACGGAGGCGATCCGTCCGGCGCCCGATCCGCTGCGACCGCTCTCGGCCTGATGGCGCATCGCGGCGCCGACTTCGAAATCGCCCGCGGCCGTCTGGCGGCAAGAACAACGTACGGCCTGCGCCCCGTTGATGCGCTTTGGCGGAACGGGCCCGACAAAGGGCTCGATCCCCTTGCGTTCCCTTCCGGCGGCCAAGGGGTGCCCGGACTGCTCGGAGTCTGCAGGGCAGGCGCCGCGGCGATCGTCAATCCGCCTGGGTCCGGAATCCTGTCGGCTTCGGCGGTGTTCGATTGCACGCCGCGGATCGTCGAGCACTTTGCCGGGGAGGCGCCGATGCTTCCGAACGCGACGGGTTCGGCCGGTTCGCGCTTCCCCGCCGCGCCGGGCATGCCTGCCCGTTCGTCCGAATTCGTCCTTCGGGCGTACGTCGTCGGGACTCCGGAAGGGTTCCGCGCTCTGCCGGGCGCGAGAGCGCTGCCCGCATCCGGTTCGGTGTCGGTTGGGCCTGTCATGCGCGACCTTTGGATTCTTGATGGTTAGGCCGATGGCGGCGAGCTCCGCGGGCGCCCTCTTCTGGATGGAGCGTTACCGCGAACGCGGGGATTTCACATGCCGGATGGCCTTGGCGTGCCTGTTCGTGCCTGCCGAGCCCGGCGCGCCCGCGCCGAAGGCGTGGGCGGCACTGATCGCCAATACGGGCAACAGCGCAGGGCTGTCCGAGCTCGACGGAAATCCCCGTGCCGAACAGGTCCTGCGGTTCATTCTTTGGGATTCTGAAAACCCCGTCTCCGCTGGCGCGGCGGCGGCAATTGCCAGATCCAACGCCTTGGAAGCGGCCCATCTTTTGCCGGACGAGATGGTCGAGGCAGTCGTCGAATGGGAGCGCTCTTTCGGCGCGGCAGCCCGGACCGGGCCGGGGCTCTCCGAATTCAGCCGCGTCCTTGCTGGAATCCGGTCACGCTGCCATGCGGCGGGCGGGGCCATGGAATCCCTGATGGAACGCAACGCGGCTTGGCGCTTCGCAAGGCTCGGCTTGCTTATCGAGAGAGCCGACAACACCGCCCGCATTCTCGCGGCCCTTTGCCAGCGCGGGAACGGAGACGACCCGAACGCCCGGTGGCGGAGCATTGGCTTGCGTGCTGTGTCGCAGGCATTCGGGTTGCCGACCGGATGGCACGCATCCGGCGAAGCGGGCGGCTCGCATCGCCGGGTGGCTTGGCTGCTTTCGGATGCCGTGGATTGCCCTCGATCCCTTTCGGCCTGCTGCGCGGCGATCGAAGCGGAATTGTCGGCTCTTTCCGTCGGCGGGACCGCCGCGCGTCCCATCCGTTCGTCGCTTCAGGAACTGTCCGCTCTGATCCCGGCATCCGGACGCAGGCCCGGCGATTTCATTTCCGCAAACCTGGAATTGAGCCGCCGGATCGAAGCTGAATTCGGCTTCGGCGCGTAGACCCGTGCTGCTCAGGGTCGAATACCGAATCGTTTACCGCTACCGGTCGGCAAATCCGTCCGGGGTGTACGAGCTGCGCGTGGCACCGGCATTCTCCGCAGTCCAGACCGTTCGGAGCTGGGGCATCTCAGTCTCCGGCGGCCTGATTCAGGCCCGGCACAAGGATCAGTTCCAGAATCAAGTGGAGCTTGCCGCGCTCAACGGCGCACGGGAGCTGGAGATCGTTTCCGAAGGTTTGGTCGAAACCCGCGACACTGCCGGGATCCTAGGAGGATCGGACGGCCTCGGCCCGCTGTGGATGTTCCGAAGGCCGACCAGGCTGACAAGCCCCGGCGACCGGATAGTGGCGATCGCCAAGTCGCTGTCCGGGCGGGATCCGAACGAAGCGGGCACGATGCATGCACTCTCCGAGGCCGTCCGCGAGGCGATCACATACGAAAAGGGGCATACCGGCGTCGGAACGACGGCGGAGCAGGCGGCGGCGATCGGGAAGGGGGTGTGCCAGGACCACACGCACGCATTCATTTCCGCTGCGCGGCTTCTGGGGATGCCCGCGCGGTACGTCAGCGGCTACATGCAGCTCGCGGGCGAGGAGGGCGCGGCCGAGACCCACGCCTGGGCCGAGGTGCACCTTCCGGGACTGGGCTGGACAGGCTTCGACGCTTCCAACGGAGTGTCGCCGGACGGAAAATACGTGCGGGTCGCGACAGGGCGCGACTACAGCGAGGCGGCGCCCGTCAAGGTCTTTCTCCGCCGCCCCGGCGATGCCGAAATGGTTGTTGTTTTGAAGGTGGAGGGATAATCAGCCGACAACCTCAGGGAGAGTCTGCAGCCCGTGACCTACTGCGTTGGCGTCAATTGCACGGACGGGCTGGTGTATCTGGCCGATACGCGATCGAACGCAGGCGTCGACAACGTCTCCACCTACCGCAAGATCTATTCCCACGTGATACCGGGCGAGCGCTCGCTGACGATACTGACTGCCGGCAACCTCGCGACAACCCAGAAGGTCGTCGGGCATCTGCTTGAAAGATCGAAGGAAATATCGGAACGCAAGAACAACCTGCTTGAGGCTCCTTCCATGTTCCACGCCGCTGACATCGTGGGCCAGACCCTCAAGGAGGTTGTCGAAGAGCACGGCGGAACAAACGGCTCCCCGGATCCTGTGTTCAGCGGCTCAATGATACTCGGCGGCCAAATCCAAGGCGCGGAGCAGCGGATGTTCCTGATCTATCCGGAGGGGAATTTCATCGAGACGACACCTGACACGCCGTTCTTCCAGATCGGCGAGACCAAATACGGCAAGCCGATACTGATCCGGGCCTTCGATCCCGACATGGATCTCAGGGAAGCCGCCAAGCTCCTGCTGGTTTCGTTCGATTCGACGCGGAAGTCGAATTTGCTGGTCGGGCTCCCGGTGGACGTTCAAATCTACCGCCGCGACAGCTTCGAAGACGCGCCCATCCTGCGATTCGACGCCGAAAACGTGTATTACCGGACGATTTCCAAGCGCTGGGGCGAGTCGTTGCGCAGCGCGTTCGCGGATTTGCCCGATTTCGAATTCTGACGGCGTCAGCCGTTCTCCTGGAGCACCCGTCCAGCCAAGTACAGAGATCCGCAAACGAGAATCCGCGAGCCGGGGCGTTCAGAGGCGATCCGGCGCGCCGCGTCTTCCGCAGTGGCCGAGGATTCGGATGGGATGCCTACGCCGGAAGCGGCGGCGGCCATGGTGCCTGCCGCAAGGGAGGCGCTCTCTCCCGGAATCGCGATTCCGTAGAGCCTGTCCGCGACGCTGCGAAGCGAACTCAGGAAGCCGCGGGCATCCTTCGTGTCAAGCATGCCGCAGATCAGGCGGGTAGTCTTGGCGGGCATTTCCGTCAGCGTCTTCGCCAGCGCCGCTCCCGCCGCCGGGTTGTGCCCTCCGTCGAGCCACAATTCGGCGCCGCGCGCCGCTTCGACCAGCGGCCCTCGGCTGAGCCTCTGCATCCGCGCAGGCCACTCGGCCTTCGATACCGCGGCTCCGATCGCTGCAGAGTGGATTTCCAGCCGCCGCAGAGCCGCGATGGCGGCGCCTGCATTTTCAACCTGATGCGGGCCGACCAGATTGGGTTTCGGCAGGTCCATCCGGCCCTTCCCGTCGCGGAACTCCATTCCGCCGGGCACGGTCCTGACCGACCAGTCCCTGTCCTGTACCAGAAGCGGCGCTCCGACCACCCGCGCGGCCTCCTTGATCGCCCGGAGCGCAGCAGCATCCTGCCTCGAAACGACGCAGGGAACGCCCGGCTTCAGGATTCCCGCTTTTTCCGAAGCGATCTGCTGCAGCGTGTCGCCCAAGTGCTGCTGGTGGTCCAGCGACACAGGCGAAATCACTGTCAAGGCAGGCTTTTCCACGACGTTCGTGGCGTCGAGGCGGCCTCCCAGCCCGACTTCGAGCAGCAGCGCGTCGGCCTCCGACCTGGCGAACGCAAGAAACGACGCGCAGGTCGTGATTTCAAACAGCGTGATCGGCTGGTCCCTGTTCACCTCCTCGCACTCGCGGAGCACATCCACCAGTTCCGCCTCGCCTATCAACTTTCCGGACAGCCGGATCCGCTCGTGGAATTTGGCCAAGTGCGGCGAAACGTACGCATGGACGCGCATTCCGGCCGCCTCCATGCCCGCCCTCATCATCGCGAGCGTGGAACCCTTTCCGTTCGTTCCGGCGATATGGATGACGGGCGGCAGGCTTCTTTCGGGATGGCCCAGATCGGCGAGCAGCCTTTTGGGCCGGTCCAAGGTCAGATCGATGCTCTTGGGAAACAGCGATTTCAAATTCTCCAGGATCGCCCCGGAATCCCCTGCGCTCATGGCGCTGCGGCGGCCCTCGGCGGCGGAAGCTGCTTTCCCGCAGGCGCCGGAAGCTCGCCCTTGACGACCTGCGGCTTCCGCATCAACAGGCGGATAATTGCGATGAGCTCGTCGCGCAGCTTGTCCCGCGGCGTCACGCGGTCCAGCATCCCGTGGTCAAGCAGGTACTCGGCCCGCTGGAACCCTTGAGGAAGCTTTTCGCCGATGGTCTGCTCGATGACCCTGGGCCCGGCGAAGCAGATCAGCGCCTTCGGCTCCGCGATGTGGATATCACCGAGCATGGCGTACGACGCTGTCACCCCGCCGGTCGTCGGATGCGTCAGCACGACGATGTAGGGAAGGCCCGCGTTCTTCAGCCGCCGAACCGCGACGGTTGTTCGCGGCATCTGCATCAGGCTCAGAATGCCTTCCTGCATCCGCGCTCCGCCCGCAGCCGTGAACACGACCAACGGGGCTTTGCGCTCCACGGCGTGATCGCACGCGGCAATGATCGCGTTGCCGACGTACATCCCCATCGATCCGCCCATGAACTCGAAGCAGTGGGCCGCCGCGACGGTTTGGACTCCGCCCAGCTTCCCTTCGGCGACGAGCATTGCTTCCGTTTCGCTTGTGTTCTTCCGCGCCAGCTTCATCCGATCGGGGTACCGCTTCTGGTCCTTGAACTTCAGCGGGTCGGCAATCGGCTTCGGAACATCCAGGTCCTTGAACGCCCCGTCATCGAACAGGTGCTCGAACCGCTCTCTTGGCGGCATGGACATGTGGTGGCCGCAGTTCGGGCAGACCCGCTGGAACTGGGCCATGTCCTTGTGGAAAACCATCTCCTTGCAACCTGCGCAGGTCGACCAGAGATTGCTCGGCGTGTCGGTGCGGTCGCCCCGCCGCCAGATCGAAGCGATCTTCGGGCGGACGTAGTTGTGAATCCAGTTCATGCAGCGCCTCTGAGGGTACTGCCGAATAGTTAAGCGCAAGCCGGTGCCCTTGCAATGAGAGAGCGCACTGCCGCTTTCAATCAAGCTTCCGCAATGCTTCACTGCGGGAACGGCATTGAGGGCGCGGAGTTGGAATTGCACCCGTATCTGGAGCATCCGCATCCCGGGCTGCCGGTTCCCTACGCCCACCGGGGGTATTCAGCGCGCCACCCCGAAAACACGATGCTGGCATTCGAGGCCGCGGTCGAACTCGGCTACCTTCACGTCGAAACCGATGTCCACGCAACAAGCGACGGCGTTGCCGTTGCGTTCCACGACGCTCGGCTGGACCGCGTCACCGACCGAGCCGGCGAGATCGCCCGGCTCCCGTGGAGCGAAGTGCGCAAGGCGCGGGTGGAGGGCGTCGAGCCGGTCCCGACCCTGCCGGAACTGCTGTCCAGCTGGCGTGATCTAAGGGTCAACATCGACCCGAAGTCCGACGGAGCAGTACTGCCGATGCTCGACGCGATCAGCCGGGCCGGCGCTTGGGACAGGGTGTGCGTGGGTTCGTTCTCGAGCAGGCGGCTCGCGGAAATCCGCGCACGGACGGGCGGGCGCGTCTGCACGTCCATGGGTCCGCGCGACATCTTCCGGCTCAGGGCGGGAAGCTTGGGAGTTCCATCCGGAGCTTTCGCGGCGGACTGCGTGCAGGTTCCGCCCGTCTGGCGAGGGCTGCCCGTGGTGGACGGCGCGCTTGTCGGTCATGCGCACGCGCTCGGGCTGCCGGTGCATGCGTGGACCATCAACGACGAAGCCCGGATGAGGCGCCTGCTCGATCTGGGGGTCGACGCGATCATGACGGACGAGGCGGAGCTGCTCAAGCGAGTGCTCAAGGAAAGGGGAGAGTGGCGGGAGCGGACGCCCGGAAACAGGCGGGGCGACTTGTGAACGCGGATCCCCTGAAATAGGTTTCGCGGCTCAAATCAGAAGCTTGAGGGCACCCGCATGACAGCTGCGAAGGTCGACAAGTCCGGACTCCCGAGTCGGCACGTGACGGAGGGTCCCGCCCGCGCTCCCCACCGGTCGTACTACTATGCGATGGGCCTGTCGGATGAAGAGATCGGCCAGCCGTTCGTCGGCGTCGCGACGTGCTGGAACGAGGCGGCGCCCTGCAACATCGCGCTGAACCGGCAGGCCCAAGCCGTGAAGCTGGGCGTGAAGGCCGCCAAAGGCACGCCGCGGGAATTCACGACCATCACCGTCACCGACGGCATCGCGATGGGCCACGAAGGCATGCGCTCGTCCCTCGCTTCGCGGGATGCGATCGCCGACACGGTCGAGCTGACCATGCGCGGCCATTGCTACGACGCGCTTGTGGGATTGGCGGGATGCGACAAATCGCTTCCCGGCATGATGATGGCGATGGTTCGGCTGAATGTTCCTTCGGTGTTCGTTTACGGCGGCTCCATCCTGCCGGGCCGACTCGACGGGAGGGACCTCACCGTTCAGGATGTGTTCGAGGCAGTGGGGCAGCACCAGGCCGGCACCATGTCCGACGCGGCCCTTGCGGTCCTTGAGCGGGCGGCGTGCCCGTCCGCGGGCGCCTGCGGCGGCCAGTTCACGGCGAACACGATGGCGTGCGTATCGGAAGCCGTCGGGCTCGCGCTGCCCAATTCGTCAGGGGCGCCGGCGCCGTACGAAAGCCGGGACCAGTTCTGCGAGGCTTCCGGCCAAGCGGTCATGGATCTGCTGGATAGGAACATCCGCGCGCGCGACGTCGTAACGCGCAAATCGCTGGAGAATGCCGCGAGAGTTGTCGCCTGCACCGGCGGATCGACGAACGCAGGACTGCATTTGCCTGCGATCGCACACGAGGCGGGAATCGATTTCGACCTGTTCGATGTCTGCGACATCTTCCGCGACACGCCCTACTTCGTGAGCCTGCGGCCCGGCGGCGAGTTCGTGGCCAAGGATCTCTACGAGGCCGGCGGCGTTCCCGTCGTGCTCAAGGAGCTCCGCAAGGTCGGCCTCATTCACGAGGATTGCATCACCGCCACCGGCCGGACGATCGGCGAGGAGATCGACTTGGTCGAGCGCGAGGCCGACGGCAAGGTGATCCATCCGGTTCGCACGCCGATTTCGGCGACCGGCGGCGTGGTCGGACTGAAGGGGAACCTCGCCCCCGACGGGGCCATTGTGAAGATCGCGGGCATGGGCGAGGACCAGATCGTGTTCAACGGCCCTGCGCGGGTGTTCGAATGCGAAGAGGACGCGTTCGCGGCGATCAGGGAGCGTGACTACGCCGCCGGCGACGTCATCGTAATCAGGAACGAGGGCCCGGCGGGCGGCCCCGGGATGCGGGAGATGCTTGCCACAACCGCCGCGATATCCGGGCAGGGAATGGGCAAGAAAGTGGCCTTGATCACGGACGGCCGCTTCTCCGGGGCCACGCGCGGCTTCTGCGTCGGCCATGTCGGTCCGGAATCCGCACACGGAGGTCCGATCGCCCTGCTCAAGGACGGCGACGAGATCACGATCAATGCGCGGGATGGAATTATTTCCGTTGACCTCTCCAAGGACGAGTTCGCCCGGCGGAAGTCGGAGTGGAAGGGCCCCAAGCAGACGATCTACGGCGCAGGCGCCCTCTGGAAATACGCGAAGCTGGTGGGCCCGACGCGGACCGGGGCGGTAACGCACCCCGGCGCCAAGGACGAGGGCCACGCCTACATGGACATTTGAGGCCGGGCCCTTCGGAAACCGGCAGGCCGCACGGCAGTGGACGCCCGGCATTTCCCCCGGCTTCTCGAGCCGCTTGATCTCGGATTCATCAAGCTTAGGAACCGGGCCGTCATGGGCTCCATGCACACCGGCCTTGAAGAAACCGGAGACTGGAGCCGGGTAGCGGCATTCTACGCCGAACGCGCAAAGGGCGGCGTGGGGCTGATCGTGACCGGCGGAATCGCCCCGAACCCGGAGGGCGCGGTGTTTCCGGATGCCGCGGCCCTGCTTACCGCCCGGGATATCGCGAACCATCGAACGGTAACCCGCCGCGTGCACGAGCACGGAGGCCTGATCGCAATGCAGATCCTGCATGCCGGTCGCTACGGATACGGGCCGGACTGCGTCGCGCCGTCAGCCGTAAAGTCGCCGATTTCGCCTTTTCCGCCAGTCGCGCTGACGGAAGACGGCGTCGAAAAGCAGATCGCGGACATCGCGGAAACCGCGTGCCGGGCGCGGGAGGCCGGCTACGACGGCGTGGAGATCATGGGATCGGAAGGCTACTTCCTGAACCAGTTCCTGGTCGAGCGGACCAACCGCCGCGATGACCAGTGGGGCGGCGGATTTGCGAACAGGATGCGCCTTCCGGTCCGGGTGCTGGAGAAGGCGCGGGCGGCGGTCGGGCGCGATTTCCTGATCATCTACCGGCTTTCGATGCTTGATCTCGTTCCGGACGGCTCAAGCTGGGATCAAGTTGTCGAGCTTGCAAGGGCTGTCGAGAACGCGGGCGCCGACATCATCAACACCGGCATCGGATGGCATGAGGCGCCGATCCCCACGATTGCGGCGATGGTGCCGCGGCGCGCCTTCGCATGGGTGACCCGAAAGCTGATGGGCCTGGTTGGCGCACCCCTGATGACATCCAACAGAATCAATTCGCCCGAGACCGCCGAAAGCGTTTTGCGCGACGGCTGCGCCGATCTGGTGTCGATGGCCAGGCCGTTCCTCGCCGACGCGGAATTCGTGAACAAGTCCGCGCAGGGGCGATCCGGCGAAATTGCGCCTTGCATCGCCTGCAATCAGGCCTGCCTCGACCACACGTTCATGCGCAAGGTATCGACATGCCTTGTGAACCCTCGCGCCTGCTTCGAAACGGAATTGCGCTACTTGCCGACGAAGCGGAAGCGTTCCATTGCCGTGGTGGGCGCAGGCCCCGCCGGGCTGACTGCCGCAATCGTCGCCGCGGAACGCGGCCACCGAGTAGCGCTCTTCGAAAAGACGGGCCGAATCGGCGGCCAGATGAACATGGCGGCCAAGGTTCCCGGCAAGGAGGAGTTCCGAGGCCTTCTCGAATGGTACGGCAGGGAGCTTGACCGGGTCGGAGTCGAACTCCGCTTGGACGCGGAGCCTGAACCCGAAGAGCTGCTGCGCTTCGACGAAATCGTCATTGCGACTGGCGTTTCGCCGAGGGAGCCGGAAATCGACGGCCGCGGCCTGCCTTCCGTCTTTTCCTACGCCGAGGTTCTGGACGGCGGGGCTGCCTCGGGCCGACGGGTCGCGGTCATCGGCGCCGGAGGAATCGGGTTCGACGTGGCCGAATTCCTCGCATCCGGCGGCGAGGGCCAGTCCGAGGACCTGTCGGACTGGCTTGGGCGTTGGGGAATAGCGGATCCCGAGAAGCACCGCGGCGGCCTTGATCCTGCGGGGCCGGCCGAGAGCGCCACCAAGCGCCAAGTCACCATGCTGCAGCGGAAGCCGGGGAAATTCGGCCGCTCGCTCGGAAAGACCACCGGATGGATCCACCGGTCTTCGCTCAAGCGGAAAGGAGTCCGCATGATCGGCGGCGTTTCCTACCGGGCGATCCTCCCGGAGGGCGTCAGGGTCCGACTCCCGGACGAACGTGACGACCAGCTGATCGAAGCGGACACCGTGGTCATTTGCGCAGGGCAGGTGCCTGAGAGGACGCTGGCGGACCGGCTTGAAGCGCTAGGGAGATCCGCGCATGTGATCGGGGGTGCCGAGGATGCTTCGGGCCTTGACGCGCAACGGGCGGTCGGACAGGGCGCGCGCCTGGCGGCAAGCCTTTGACCATCAACTGATGAGGCGGCCGCCTTCCGCGGCTGCAATCCGGTTTCATCCGCCCCCGAGGCACTTCCGATAAAGCTCGGCGGCGCTCGCCTTCGTCAACTCGACCGGATTGCTGCCCGCCGTGGGGTCCTCGATGGCCATTTCGGCGAGCTCGTCGATTCGATCCGAAGGAACGCCCAATTCGGCGAGGCTCCCGGGAATGCGCAGCTCCGCGTTCATCTCGTCCACAAACGCGCGGAATCCTTCGAACCCGCCCTTGATCCCCATGTAGGCGGCCGCGGACGACAGCAGCCCGTCCACTGCGTCCCGGTTGAAATCCAGGACAAAGGGCATGACGACCGCGTTGGTCGTGCCGTGATGCGTGTTGTAGATTGCCCCCACCGGATGCGAGAGCGCGTGTATTGCGCCGAGCCCCTTCTGGAACGCGACTGCGCCCATCGAAGCGGCGCTCATCATGTTCGCCCGCGCCTCCAGATCGCTGCCGTCCCGGAACGCCCGCCGAAGGTGCTCCTTCACGAGCCGCATGCCTTCCAGAGCTATGCCTTGGCTCATCGGATGGTAGCCGGGCGCGCAGAACGCCTCCAAGCAATGGGCGAACGCGTCCATTCCGGTTCCGGCGGTCACGGCCGGCGGCATCCCGACGGTCAGTTCCGGATCGGCAATGACGACCGACGGAAGCACTTTGGGATGGAAGATGATCTTTTTGACCTTCGTGGCGCTGTTGGTGATGACCGACGCCCTGCCGACCTCGGAACCGGTTCCGGCGGTGGTCGGAACCGCTACGATAGGCGCAATCCCGGCGGGGTCCGCCCGCGTCCACCAGTCCCCGACATCCTCGAAGTCCCACACGGGCCGCGTTTGCCCGGTCATGAACGCGATCATCTTTCCCAAGTCGATCCCCGAGCCGCCGCCGAACGCCACGACTCCGTCGAATCCGCCGTCGCGGTAGGCTGCCAAGCCTTCCGCGAGGTTCGCGTCGGACGGGTTCGGATCCACTTCGACGAACATCGCCCTGCCGAGGCCGGCCGCTTCGAGAACGTCGAGCGCGCTTGCGGCGACGGGCAATCCCGCGAGGTTCCTGTCCGTCACAAACAGCGGATGCTTGATTCCCGCTTCCCTGCACACGTCGGGAAGCTCCCGGATGCGTCCGGCGCCGAATCTTACGGCGGTGGGATAGGACCAGTTGGCATTCACGTCGCCGATCCTCACGCGAGTTTCAGATGGTAGGATTTCGGGCGGGTCAGGTTGTGGTACCCGATGTGCGAAAGAGCGCCGCCCCTCCCGGTGTCCTTCCGGCCCGTCCAGCATAGCGAAGGGTCGAGATAGTCGCACCTGTTCATGAACACGGTGCCGGTGTCGATCTCCGATCCGATTCGCTCCGCCCTTTCCGGATCAGCGGTCCAGATCGACGCGGTCAGGCCGTATTTGCTGTCGTTCATCAGGCGGACGGCCTCGCGGTCGCTTCCGACCGGCATGATGCCAACGACCGGGCCGAAGCTTTCCTCGCGCATGATGCCCATGCCGTGGTCGACTCCGGTAAGAACCTGCGGCGTCAGGTAAGCGCCGCCGTCGTCCTCGGCGAATTCCGGCACATGCGCCTTGGCTCCGGCGCCGACGGCTTCCCTGACCTGGCTCCGCACGGCGCTCGCGAAACGCTCCTGGGCCATCGGCCCGAGCGTCGTGTCGTCCTCAAGAGGATTGCCGAGCCGGTAGCCCTTGGCGATCCCGACCGCCCGGTCGACGAAGTCGTCGAACAGGGCTGAATGCACGTAGATTCTTTCGATTCCGCAGCAGCATTGCCCGGAGTTGAACATCGCTCCGTCGAGCAGCCCGTCCGCGGCCGCGCCGACATTCGCATCATCCGCAACGTAGCCCGGATCCTTGCCACCCAGCTCCAGCGCAACCGATGTGAAGGTGCCTGCGGCCGCGCGTTCGATCGCCCTTCCCGCTTCCACGGATCCGGTGAAGTTCACGAACCCGAACGCTCCGGATGAAATCAGGCCGAGCGAAACGTCGTGGCTGAGAAACACGTTCCGGAACACGTCCTCGGGAATTCCCGCTTCCCGGAACGCGGTTTCGATTCTCTCGCCGACCAGCATGGTCTGCGTCGCATGCTTCAGCATGACCGAACTGCCGGCGATCAATGCTGGCGCGACCGTATTGATCGCGGTCATGTAGGGGTAATTCCAAGGGGCGATCACGAAAACGAGGTCGAACGGCTCCCTTGCGATCCGGCGACGGGTTCCGCCGTCCCCTGCCGGGCGCAGACCGGAAAGGGCCTCGGGAGCGATCTCGGCCATATGTTCGGCACGCTCCTTGAACCCGTTGAATTCGCCTCCGTAGCGAACCGGGCGCCCCATCTGCCACGCCAGCTCGGGCACGATCTCCCGGTCCATCCTGCCGACGCGTCCGACGCCTGCGAGGACAAGCCGGGTCCGCTCGTCCAGCGGCCTACGCGACCAATCGGCCTGGGCGGCCTTCGCCCGTTCCGAGGCCGCCGCCGCTTCCTCGGCGGTCATGACCGGACGCTCGGCGAACACCTCGCCGTTCACCGGGGAAACGCATCTCAGCATGTCAGCCATCTAGCGACTCGCCTCCCGTTCGCCGATCGCCCGGATTCTGAAGCGATTCGAACGATTGGTTCCGGAAACTCGCGCGCGGCGGCGCACGTTGCGCCGCCGCCGCAAAGGGTCAGCCGTACCGGTAAGGACGGCCGGCCTGTTCCATGATGGCGTTGTACTCCTTCAGGACCGCCACGACCTTCGCCTTGGTTTCGGACTCGGCCGCGATCTCGTCCCAGAAGTCGCGCGCAGCCGCCTCGACCATGGCCCATTCCTCGTCTGGAATTGAGGTCAGCTTCATCTTCGTGCCTTGGGTCCGAAGATGGGCTTCGCCACCCCAGTACCACCACTGCCGGTAGTAGTGCGAACTATCCATCGTGAGCTTGAGGAGCTCCTTCAGGCGATCCGGAAGCGCGTTGTAGCTGTCCATGTTGGCGAAGAACGAGCCAGCCCAGGCTCCGGAGATGTTGTTCGTAAGGAAGTAGTCGGTGACGTCCGCCCAGCCTACCGTGTAGTCCTCGGTGATTCCGGACCAAGCCACGCCGTCGAGCTCGCCGGTCTGGACGGCAACCTCGATGTCCTCCCACGGCAGCGAAACCGGAACGACGCCGAACTGGCTGAGGAACCTGCCTGCGGTCGGAAATGTGAAGACCCGCTTGCCCTTCAGATCCTCTAGGCTGTGGATCGGGTCTTTCGTCGCGAAGTGGCAGGGATCCCACGCCCCTGCGGAAAGCCACTTGACCCCGACCTTCGAGTATTCGGCATCCCAGATCTCGCCGAGCCCGTACTGGTTGAACAGCACCGGCACATCCAGCGAGTATCTGCTGGCGAACGGGAAATAGCCGCCGAACACCGTCACTTCAGTCGGCGACGCCATGGAATCGTCGTCCGACTGGACGGCGTCGATCGTGCCGCGCTGCATAGCGCGGAAGAGCTCGCTCGTCGGGACAAGCTGGTCGGCGAAGAACAGCTCGATTTCCATCTCGTCGCCCGCAACCCTGTTGAACGAATCGACTGCCGGTTTGATGACGTGCTCCGCCAACGCCGGACCGGCATAGGTCTGCATTCGCCAGCGGATCTTCGACTGCGCGTGGACCGCAGGCGCAGCAAGTGCTGATGCGCTAGCCAAGCCTGCGCCTGCAATGAATTGCCTTCTTGAAGTCATTTTATCTCCCTTCTGAATCCCAACGAATCCACCCAGACTCGCTGATTCGTGCATTTGCAAGCCTACGAGGATGCTCTTGGCGTTGCAATCTTCATTTCAACTGATTTCGCAGGTGCGAGTGGTGGATTCCCGTACCTTTGTCATCACGATGGAGCGGAAACCACTTAATTCAAATTGCGTACAACCCGGCACGAGCGCCCACTCTAAAGTACAAAACGATCCCTAGCCAGACCTGGGTTCCCTTCGAAGCCGAAGTGTTCGCAAGCAGACTTAAGGCTTATTATTCACGCTTCCTCACACTGTAGGCGTGAAATCCGTATCCCCCAAGACCTCCCGAAATAAAGAAGCCGACCGCCATAAAAATATCAATAAAGATATCTGAATTGTTCGGAAGCAGAAATACTGCCAAGCAAACAAATATTCCGACAAACGCAAATGCAAGAGTGATGAAGCGAATTAGAGCGTATTTGCGATCGGCACTCCTTTGTTGTTGAATTTCTTTATTTTTCTCATGCGCGCTTTTCAGAATTTGTGAAACGTGTTCCGGGCCAAACTCATCATATTCTGAATGATGACTTTGACCGAATTGTGCAGCGATATTAGTAGTCATCATTTTCGCCCTTCAACTAGTTTGGTTCCCGGTCAAACGAGCTTGCGAAACGATCAAGCTGCCGTTACAGTTGCAGAATTAACCCAGAATATTCGTCCAACATTCCGCTTTCCATTCCTCCCAAGTTAACAGATTTGCAGCGCAAGGTCAACGTGCCAAATCCTGCAATCGCATGCCGTGATTGTTTTGCAAGATACTGTCGCAGAACGGCAATGCGGAAAACAGCCAGATCAATGCCGGGACCAATGGAGCCGCACGCTTATCGACCGTAAATGTAGTCCGGGAACCAGAGCGCGGTCTGGGGGAACGCCATGACCAGAGCCAGAGCGGCGATCATCACGAGAACGAATGGCAGAATGGAGCCGTAGATGTCCCGAAGCTTGCCCACCGCAATCGAAACGCAATCCGGTCATCCGGCCTCGGAGCACCGTCAACGCGTCGTTCATACGACTTACGAAATGGGCAAAACTGCCGAGCCACGCCGAAACGTTCCAAACATAGTGAACTAGATCAACCACTTGACACGTTGCGGAATTGCCATTAGATGGTCATTGAGAGTCGCGACAGACTTGTCGATTGGGCCGGTCGCGGGAGCGATAGCAATCCATGGTGTCAGCGAGTGCAAATCTTCAACATCCTGTTTCGGGCCATCAAATGTCGTGCTCGCTCGGGAGCCCCGCACCAAGGCTTTACTAAGCGGCGATGCTAACGCAATCTCGAATTGTGGCGGAAAGAATATGAGTGAATATTCAAATCCATCTAATCCGGAATGGATTGTGGAGGAGCGGCTCCACTGCATGATTTCTGAAATTGAGAGATTTTTCGATGCACGGGCCATTTCCTTTGTAGGAGGCTTTTTGAATGGAATCGAAGATATTTTCCGTGATCATATCGAATTCTTGGCCAGCAGCAAAGGGAGGGGTCGTAGACTTGTCGTGATAATTGAGACTTACGGTGGATTAATTGAGGTTGTAGAACGAATTGTAAATCTAATGAGGTATCAATTTAGAGAAGTTGACTTTATCGTGCCCAATTATGCGATGTCGGCTGGAACGGTTTTAGTGATGTCAGGGAATGAAATTTATATGGATTATTCTTCTATCTTGGGACCCATTGATCCTCAGATAGGGGCCGTCAACGGGAGGCAAGTTCCTGCGTTGGGTTATTTGGAGCAATACAAACGGTTGATTGATAAAGCAAATAATGGTATGCTAAATACAGCTGAACTGGCGATTTTGATCGAGAAATTCGATCAGGCCGAGATGTATCGGTTTGAACAGGCCCGTGAGCTTTCGATAACGCTTTTGAAAGACTGGCTAGCAAGATACAAATTCAAGGGGTGGAAATATACGTCTACTGAAAAGAAAAAGGTTACGGATGGGATGCGCAAGAAAAGGGCTGAAGAAATTGCGGTCATGCTAAGTGATCCGAGCGTATGGCATTCTCATAGTCGTGGAATAACGATGCAGCAACTCAGGGAAGATGTCAAACTGAAGGTGGAGCTGTCAGGGCGTACTGCGGTCTGTTGCGAGACTACATGATTCGCCGACAACAAAGAGCGGTTCTTCACAGGAGGGAAGGCTATGTCGCAATCCACTAGCAAAAAAAGCACAAACGAGGAATTGGACCTTGCGAAGGATAATCCGAATGCTGATGCCAAGATGGTTGCTGAAGCTAGAAAGTTACTCCGCGAGCTAGAAGCAATGGGAATATCGGGATCGGAATACAGACTGCTTCTCCCGTTCCAGAGACAATACAATCTGGAGAGCAATAGCAGGTGGGCCGAGGAGCGATGACACTTCCGATACGCAATTCAGGTCAAGCAAATGACCTGAATTGCCCGCCCATGGAATCAAACGCGACGCAATACCGTCTCATTCTCGCTTCCGGCTGACCGCCCTACTCCGCCTACCGGCCGTAAACGTAATCGGGAAACCACAGCGCTATTTGGGGGAAGGCCATGACCAGAGCCAAGGCCGCAATCATCACGAGAACGAACGGCAGGATGGAGCCGTAGATGTCCCGGAGCTTGATCTCGGGGGGTGCCATGGCCCGCATCAGGAACAGGTTGTATCCGAACGGAGGGGTCATGTACGCGATTTGGGTGGT
The DNA here is from genome assembly GCA_965203795.1 of Paracoccaceae bacterium. Taxonomy (GTDB): domain Bacteria; phylum Pseudomonadota; class Alphaproteobacteria; order Rhodobacterales; family Rhodobacteraceae; genus CBDBBY01. The sequence continues at coordinate 3,467,029 of OZ241915.1, forward strand.
GATGGTGTAGAGGACTCCGTACCAAATCAGGTCGAAGCCGAGCGCGCCGACCAGCGGAATGTACAATGGCGCCACGATCACCAGCATCGCGGTGTCGTCCAGGAACGTCCCCATCAGGAGGAAGGACGCCTGCATAAGGATAAGCGTTGCCCATGGGCTGAGGCCGAGCTGTTCCGAAAACAAGTTCTCGATCGCGCGAACAGCGCCGAGACCATCGAAAACGGCACCGAAGCCGAGCGCGGCAAGGATGATCCACATGAACATGCAGGAGACGCCGAGCGTCTGGCGGATCGAAGTCTCGAACACCTCCCTCGTCATCCGGCCTTTGACGACCGCGGCCAGGAACGCGGTCAGCGCGCCAATTGCGGAGCTCTCGACAAGGCTGGTCCAGCCGTTCACGAACGGCACCATCATCGCGGCGAATATGAACAGCGGAAGAAGCCCGGCGCGGAGCAGGCGCAGCTTTTCGCTCAGCGGAATCCGGCGATCCTCCGCCGGAAGAGCAGGACCGAGGCTCGGCTGAAGGCGGCATCTGACCACAATGTAGACCATGAACATCGCCGCCATCATCAGCCCGGGGAATACCCCGGCAAGCCAGAGCTGCCCGACTGGCTGCCGCGCGATCATCGCGTAAAGCACCAGAACGACCGACGGTGGCACGAGGATTCCAAGCGACGATCCGGCCTGGATCACGCCGGTCACCATGCGCTTGTCGTACCCCCGCCGCAGCAGCTCCGGGAGGGCGATCGTCGCGCCAATTGCCATGCCGGCAACGGACAGCCCGTTCATGGCCGACACCAGAACCATGAGCGCGATCGTGCCGAGGGCCAAGCCGCCGCGCACCGGACCCATCCAGACATGAAACATCCGGTAAAGATCGTCCGCGATCCTCGACTCCGACAGCACGTAGCCCATGAAAATGAACATCGGCAGCGTCAGCAGAGGGTACCATTTCATCAGCTTCATCGCGGCCGCGAACCCGATGTCGGAGCCGCCGGTTCCCCACAGGAGCAGCGCCGAGGCCACCGCGACGAAGCCGATCGCGCCGAACACCCGCTGGCCCGTCATGAGCATCAGCATCATGGTGGAGAACATCAGGATCGCGATCAGCTCGTACGGCATTAGATCTTCGCCCCCCTGAGCCTAGCGATGTCCTTGACGAGTTCCGAGACCGCCTGAAGAAGCATCAGCAGGATGCCCAGGCACATGATCAGCTTGATCGGCCACATGTAGGGGCGCCAGGCGGTATTGCTCCGCTCGCCGTACTCGAACGAGTAGCTGATGCTGGAGATAGCGCCGTAAAGCAGCACTCCGAGATAGAAGATCAGAAACAGCACGGTGAAGGCGTCGAACCATGCTTTCCGGCGCAGCGACCAGTTCCCGTAGAGCAGGTCCATGCGCACGTTGGAGCCGAGCTGGATCGAGTACGGGCCGCCGATCATGTAGTAGGCGACCATCGCGAACTGCGCGAGCTCAAGCGTCCAAAGCGAAGGCAGGAAGAACGTCTTCGAGATCGACGACCAAAGCAGGATCGCGATCATCGCGAAGATTCCGTACATCGCTACGCGGCCGAACCTGTAGTTGATCGCGTCGACCACGCGCACGTATGTCAGCAGGATTGCGGGCAAGCCCCCAGCTCCTGTTTCGCGGCGGTCCCGAGCCGCTCAAGCGCCGCCGCCAACAGTTCCGCCAGCGCCTTGCCGGTTTCCGACTGCTGGTCCCGGGACCTGATCAAGTCGTTGCGGATTTCGAGCATGACGTTCGGCAATCCGCGTTCAATGGCGTGCCGCCGGATCGTATAGAGCACCCCGTCGGCCGGCCCGTAGGGCTCGTTGCGGCCCGCACGGAGCGGCGTGAAGCATGGCGCGAGCTTGATAACGAGATCGGCGAATTTCGCGCAGGCATCGTGAAGCACGCCCAATTCCGTGCTGCGCCGGACGCCGAAGTAGACGGGCGTGAAGCTGTGGATTGTCGCCACGCAGCCGATCCTACCGGGCTCGTCCAGAATCGTTTCAACCGATTCATGGAATTTGTCGTGAATCTCCCGAATTCGACGCGCCTTCTCATCCGCAGGCAGAGCCCTGTTGCCGGGAATCTCGTAGATTTCGCTTCGTTCGGGAATAAGATCGGGCGCGCCGATATCCCGATTGCAATCCAACGCCAATCTGGAGACCCGTCCCGCGACGAGCGCAGCATCAAGTTCGCTGCTCATCGTACGCGCAACTTCCAAAGCGCCCGGATCGTAAGCAATGTGGCTTGAAAGCGCCTCGTCGGACAGCCCGAGATTCCCGAATTCGTCCGGCAGGTGCGGCGACGCATGCTCGCATATCAGCAGTACCGGGCTTTCGCCTTCAGGGTTCCAAGTTTCAACCGCGCGAATCGCGGGCGAACGCGCGGCTTTGCCGAAAAACGTCACATCCCGGTCCCCGGAAGGTTTCGGCGCAACTCGTCCATCGTGTTCGTCAGGGCGCGGGCTATGCCGGGCTCGGAACTCGCGTGGCCCGCGTCCGGAACCATCCTCAGCCTGCCGTTCGGCCAACTCGCCGCCAGCCTTGCTGCGGTCGACGGAGGGCAAACCATGTCGTACCTGCCTTGGACGATGTCGCCCCGGATGTCAGCGATGCGCCCGATCCGTTCCATGATCTGGCCGTCGGCCTCCAAGAATCCGTTGTTGATGAAGTAATGGCACTCGAGGCGAGCGAAAGTGTGCACATATCTGGACGGGCCGGTTCGGGCGGATTTCTCCGCCATCGAGGATATCCCGTTCTCCCAGTCGAACCAGCTCCTGGCGAACCGAAGCTCCTTGCCGGGATCACCGCAGAACAGCCGCTTGTGATAGGCGGCCACCAGATCCTCCCGCTCGCTGTCGGGGATCGGCGCCAAGAATTCGGTCCATCGTTCCGGCCAGAACCGCGCCGCGCCGCCTCCGTAGAACCAGTCCAGTTCCGCGGCGGTCATAAGGAATACGCCCCGAAGCACCAAGTGCGCGACTCGCTCCGGATGGGCCTCGGCGTACAGCAGGCCGAGCGCGGCGCCCCAAGAGCCTCCGAAAACAATCCAGCGCTCGATTCCCAGCGCTTTCCTGATTGTTTCAATGTCCTCGACCAGATCGCCTGTCGTATTGCAGTCGACAGACCCGTGCGGGGTCGACCGGCCGCATCCGCGCTGGTCGAACAGCACAACCCGGTAGACTGCCGGATCGAAGAATCTGCGCATCATGGGGCTGCAGCCGCCGCCCGGACCGCCATGGAGAACGACCACCGGCGCGCCGGACGACGAGCCGCACTGCTCCACGTAGATGCGGTGCCCTCCGCCGACAGGCAGAACTTTCCGGTCGAATGGATCAATCGAAGGATACACCAAGTCGAATTCGCCAGTCCGGCCTGCTAAACTGCTCATCGCGGCGATTTCGGAACCCAGTTGCGCACGTTTCCTTATTCCAGACTGCAGGCGGCAATCAATGGACGGCACCGGAACGGCGGATCCTTCCGAGATCGAGAAATTCGACGCCTTGGCGGAAGAGTGGTGGGATCTCGAAGGCAAGTACAAGCCGCTCCACATGCTCAATCCCTGCCGCTTGGACTTCATAAACAACCAGGTCCGCGCGGAATTCGGGTGCGATTCCAAATCCCTGCGGCCGTTCGAAGGACTGGCGCTGCTCGACATCGGATGCGGCGGCGGTCTGCTCGCGGAGCCCATGGCGCGGCTGGGCGCGACGGTGACCGGAATTGACCCGGCCGCCCGCAACATTCCGGTCGCCCGAAGGCACGCAGAGCTATCCGGCCTGGATATCGAGTACATTTGCTGCACTGCGGAAGACGCCTTGTCGTCCGGGCGCGAGTTCGATGTCGTTCTGTGCATGGAGGTCATCGAGCACGTTCCCGATCCTGCGGAATTCGTCCGCACTTGCGCAGCGCTGGCGAAGCCGGGAGGCTTGCTGGTGTTCTCGACAATCAGCCGCACGTTCCGAAGCTTCGCGCTCGCCATTGTCGGAGCCGAACGCGTTCTCCGATGGCTGCCAAAAGGCACCCACGACTGGAACAAGTTCATCAAGCCCGACGAGCTTTCCGTCCTACTTGCGGATGCGGGTCTGGAGCCGGTCGACTGGAAGGGATTCATTTTCAATCCCTTCGGATGGGAATGGAAGCTTTCCGCGAGCGATCTCGCGGTGAATTACGCGGCGGCCAGCGTGAAGCGCGATGAGGGGAATCTTGATCAGCCGGGCTGAGCAAGGCCTGCCGGAACGGCGATCAGCCAAGCGTCCTTGCGCCGCAAAGCTGTCGCCCAAACCGGCGCTCATTTGGTATCACCTGGGCAAGGCGGGCGATTAGGCATGGCAGCGATCGGAAACCACACCTCGCGTCGAGCGGGCAGCTACGGCTTGTGGGCCGGAATCGCGGCGTTCATCCTGCTTCTCGCGTTCCCGGTCGATTCCGGGAACGCGCCTGCGAGCCGCTTGGCGGCGGTCGCGGCGCTCATGGCCATCTGGTGGATATTCGAAGCGATCCCGCTGTTCGCGACCGCGCTTCTGCCGATCGTGCTCTTTCCGCTGCTCGGAATAATGGGGAGCAAGGCGGCGGCCCCGCTGTACTTCAACAGCACCATCATGCTCTTCATCGGCGGGTTCATGATTGCGCTGACGATGGAGCGGTGGAACCTCCACAAGCGCGTCGCGCTGAACATCATCCATTTCGTCGGAGGCGGCCCGTCGCGCATAGTTCTCGGCTTCATGATCGCGGCGGCGTTCCTCTCCATGTGGATTTCGAATACGGCGACCGCGGTGATGATGGTGCCGATCGGGCTGGCAATCGTTCTTCAAATAGAATCGCAGCTCGGCGACCGGGCCAGGTCTTTCACGGTCGGCCTTATGCTGGGAATCGCGTACGGATGCTCGATCGGCGGGCTGACGACGCTGGTCGGAACGCCGCCGAACATCGCGCTGGTCCGAATCCACGAGGTTCTGTTTCCCGATGCGCCGGCGATCGCGTTCGGCCAATGGCTGGTCGTCGCCTTTCCGATCGGAGTCGTGATGCTCGCCGCCGCCTGGATTCTGATCACGCAGGTTCTGTACCGCGCGCCGGCCGACATGTCGGTCGGCCGGGAGGCGATCGAAAAGGAGCGCGACCAGCTAGGCCCGGTAACCTACGAGCAGAAGGTGGTGCTCGCGGTGTTCGCGTTGACGGCGCTGCTCTGGGTTTTCCGGGTGGATCTGAATTTCGGAGCGGTAGCAATCCCGGGCTGGTCGCGGCTGCTGCCGGACCCGAAGCTCGTCGACGACGGCACGGTCGCTATCGCCATGGCGTCGCTACTGTTCCTGATTCCGTCGCGCGACCGGGCCGACGGGCGAACGCGGATCATGGGAGCGGATGTGATTCCGAGGCTGCCTTGGAACGTCGTGCTGCTGATCGGCGGAGGGCTGGCGCTCGCTTCGGGCTTCCAGAAAACCGGGCTTGCCGCGCTGATCGGCGGCCAGTTCGAAGCGGCGGCCGTGCTTCCGACATTCCTGCTCATCCTCCTGGTTTGCGCCGGGATCACGCTTCTGACCGAGCTGACCAGCAACACCGCGACGACGGAGATGATCCTTCCCATCCTCGCGTCGGTCGCCGTCGCGACGGGCACGCATCCGCTTGTTCTCATGATCCCCGCGACAATGTCCGCCTCCTGCGCTTTCATGCTCCCGGTCGCCACGCCGCCGAACGCGATCGTGTTCGGCAGCAACAGGGTGCTGATCGCGGAAATGGCCCGGGCGGGGATCTTCCTGAACATCGCCGGAATTCTGGTGATTTCCTCAATCGTCTACACGCTCGGGCTTGTCGTGTTCGGCATCGACCCATCGGTCATTCCGGATTGGGCGGCTTCGATTTCCCAAGAGGGCGGCAGCTGATCGGCGGCCGCGCGAAGCGACATCCGGCCGGATTCCGCCGGAAGGGGCAACCGGTCCAGGCAGGGTGCGACAGCGGCCAGCCGCCGGGACGGCCTGCGGGCTCCGCCCGTTGAAGATCGACCGAGCGACGCTGGCGCGAAGGAGGCGCAGGGCTTCACGGCTTCCGCGCCAAGCAACGTTTCTGTTCGAGGTCGCGGCCTCCGAATTCCGGGAGCGGCTTGCCGACGTCAATCGCGAATTCCGCGAAATCTGCGTCGTGACCGGGCATGCGGGATTCTGGAGCCGGGAGTTGCCCGGCGCTGCCGTGGTGGAGGATTCCGAGACGCTGGAATTCGGCGGGCGGCGATTCGATGCGATCCTGCACGCGCTTTCGCTGCATTGGGCAGCGGACCCGGTGGGCCAGCTGGTCCAGTGCCGCCTGGCGCTCAAGCCCGACGCGATCATGATCGCGGCCTTGTTCGGCGGGGGCACGCTTTCCGAATTGCGGCATTGCATCGCCGCGGCCGAAACCGAGATCACTGGCGGCGCGAGCCCGCGGGTCGCTCCGATGGGCGAAATCCGGGCCCTCGGCGGGCTGCTCCAGCGCGCCGGGTATTCGCTTCCGGTAGCGGATGCCGTGGCGCGCGCAGTCGAGTACGAAAGCGTCCGGGAGCTGATGCTGGACGTGCGATCCATGGGCGAAACGAATGCATTGCACGACAGGTCAAGGCGATTCGCGCCGCGGCGGCTGTTCGAGGAGACCGAACGCATTTACCGAGCGGCCTATCCAGGGTCGCGAAAGGCCATCTCCGCAACGTTCGAATGCCTTTTCCTGACGGGCTGGGCTCCCGGCGCCGGTCAGCAGCAGCCGCTCAGCCCGGGGTCTGCGCAAGTCAGCTTGGCTGAAGCGCTGAGGGGCGGCAGAGACCAATGACCAGGAGACGAAGCCTGAAGCCCGAGCACGCCCCGGACGATCATCCGGACGCTGCTTTCGGCCGCACCGGCGTGCTCATTGCCAATCTGGGCACTCCCGATGGCTACGGCTATTGGCAGATGCGGCGCTACCTGAGCGAGTTCCTGTCGGACAGGCGCGTCATCGACTACCCCGCATGGAAGTGGCAGCCCGTACTGCAGCTGATCGTTCTCACGAAACGGCCGTTCAGTTCCGGAAAGGCCTACGAAAGCATCTGGAACAAGGAAGCCGACGAAAGTCCGCTCGCAACCATCACGAAAGAGCAGACTAGGCGGCTATCGGAACGCCTCAGCGACGAGTTCGGCGACGAGGTGGTTGCGGATTATTGCATGCGCTACGGCAACCCTTCGACGCCTTCGAAACTGCGCATGCTGGCCGAGAGCGGCTGCCGAAGAATCCTGTTTCTGCCGCTTTATCCGCAGTACTCCGCGGCAACGACCGCAAGCGCGAACGACAAGCTGTTCCGGTCATTGGCGGACATGAACTGGCAGCCGACGGTGCGCGTCGTCGAACCGTACTTCGACGATCCTCGCTACATCGATGCGCTTGCGCGCGGCATCGAACACGCCGTCGGCTCGCTGGAGTTCGAACCGGAACTGCTGCTGGCGTCCTATCACGGGCTTCCGAAGAGGTATCTCGACCAAGGCGACCCGTACCATTGCCACTGCCGAAAGACGTCCCGCCTGCTTCTCGCGAGGCTCGGCTGGGAACCGGGCCGGTTCGCGACCTCGTTCCAATCGCGTTTCGGACCCGAGGAATGGCTGCGCCCGTACACAATCGAAGAGGCCATTCGGCTTCCGCGCGAAGGGGTGAAGCGCCTCGCGGTTATAGCGCCGGGATTCGCGTCGGACTGCGTTGAAACGCTCGAAGAAATCGACATGGGCATCAGGGAAGCATTCCTCGGCGCCGGAGGCGAGGAATTCGCGTACGTCCCGTGCCTGAACGCCAGCGATGGGCACATCGACATGCTGTTCGAACTCGTCCGGGACAATCTTTCTGGCTGGGTCGGCTGAAGTTCGGACGCCTGTGGAACACACGTGCGTTCAATCCGCTTCGCGGGTCCTCCGGCGGCGCGCTCGACATCTCCGACGGACTTGATGCATCCGTCCTGATCCAAATCCACGAATCGCTCTCCCGCTGCGGGAACAGCCCGGGTCAGCCCGCTTCATTCAGATTCTTCAAGATTTGGAGAGCGTTCTCTTCAACGATTCGCGCAACATCCTCGATCATCGGCACTGCCGCACCCTTATGCGCAGCCACGGCCTCGGTCGCCGCAACGCGCTCGGCGACCATGGCGTCGACCAGTTCCTCTACCCGGAGCCTCAACCCTCTCCGGTTCAAACCCGGCTCGTCGGCGATCCGATCCCAATGCCGGCCAAGCAGGTCACGCGGCTTCCGCTTGCGGCCCGCAAGCAACTGGGCGTGGTACTGATTGATTCCCCTATCCTTCCAGCGCAGAACCGTTGAGACGTCGTACAACGGAGCCAATCTTCGCTCGCCGCCAAGAATCATCGAGTAGTTCTTGGCATGGGCGTCGGTGTTAGCCGCAAGAACATTGAAGATCACCTGATCGATCAGCTTCACCGCATCGCTGGAAGGCAAGTGCCTGCGTGTCGCGAGCAATGCCTTGAGATCAAGGCCGGGCACCGTGCCGCGCTCGTATTTCTGGCTAGGATAAAGCCCGTTGGCCTGGGCGAAATCCTCCTGATGAAGCCGACGGATGCCGCCGTTGTTTTCCGCCTTTCGATCGTATCTGAGCACGGCGAGCGCCTTGCGGTCGCCTGCCTGGATGATCCCTGTTTCCACAGCTGGAATTCCTATCCTTCCTGCAAGGGTCAGGCAGTAGGCTTCATTCTCGACAATTCCCGGAAGCCGAGGGTTGTCCGGCTTGATGATGACCGTGGACGGCGCGCCCGATTTTGGAATTGCGAGGCGGTCGCGGTCTCCAGGCAATCGGAGGCGGGCCTGACCTTCGCCGTCGATGACCGCCAAGGCTGTCTTTTTCTGCCCTCCGGCCAACGATGTCCGCACGCCGTCTTCACCTGCAAGGAAAGGCTTGGCATCCAATTCGCCGATGTGTCGTGCGAGTGCTTCACTGTCGGTGCTTGCCCTATGCCGATCGCCCAACGATTCGAATTCCCAATCAGATTCAACGCTTGGTTGCCCAATCGAAACTGCACCTGCCGTGTCTCCTCCGACTTCCTTGAGGATTGCCAACGAATCCATAGGCGACAGGCCCAATGCTTGAGCCAGCGCCTTCAGCTGCCGATGTTCGGGAAGAAGGTTGGATAGCCAAGGCGAAGCGACATCGTTTCCGTAGACCGCCAAGGAAAGCGGCATCGTCGCGGACAGAGGGAAGCTTTGCTCGTCCTTGAGCCACTCCTGGGCGTACGCGATTCTGACGCCGGACGATGCATCGAACCCGACACGGCCGACGAGGGCGGCTCCGCAGTATATGTCCGTAACGTCCAATTCCGGCGGTCACCGGTTGCCGGCGCCGTTCCCGAAAAAAGCGGCCCTTTCCGAAACAGCCCCGCGATCCGGATTTTCGGCGTGCTTCCCGAACAGATCAGGCAGGTCCGCGTTAACGGCCCGAGCAAGCGAGACCAAGGTGGAAAGCTTCACATCCCGGTTTCCTCTTTCGATGTGCGATACCGTCGGCACTGCCGCGCCGGACAGCAGCGACAGCTGTTCCAAGGTAAGCCCTGCCGCCCTGCGCCTGCTGCGGAGTTCGCGCCCGATCGCGGCCGCCCACTCCCTCGCTTGCGGGTCGTTGTGCATCATGCCCCCAATTTAGCGTCCGCGATACATTCGATCACTTTACGCCACTTATTTGAAAAATTTTATCGTCAAGGTAAATTTTGTCTGAATTGCTCCCGGACTGACACGCGCTTTCCACACCGACCCGCAGCCCGAACGGGTACGCACTCAAGCTGGCTATCCTGTGCCTCGAACCGGCGGATTCCAAGCGGAATGAAGCTGGATGTGGCAACCAAGGACCGCGGAAGGCCTGTTCCCGGCTCGGCGGAACGCTGCACGCAATTTATCGCCTACGACAAATCGGGGGTCCCTTTTGTAAATTGCACGGCATTTTTACTTCAACGATAAATTGACTGATTTGATGGCACCAAATCCGTGTTTTTGACCCCAACGATAAATTGAGGGGCTTAGCTGCGCAAAACGCGCTGTTTTGACCTCAACGATAAATTAAGCGGCTCAACGGGACTGCGCCCGGATTTTTCATCCCAACATCCGATGCGCAAAGTGGGAATGCCGCTGGGCCCGGGCTCAACGGGACTGCGCCCGGATTTTTCATCCCAACCCTTTCTGATTTCCGGCAGCGCCTCCAAAGCGGCGGGCGGGCTCAACGGGACTGCGCCCGGATTTTTCATCCCAACGATAAATTGCGCCATGAATGCCGGATTCGGGCCGTAATTTATCGTTTACGTGAAATCGAAACGCTGCCGAACCGTGCCGAAAGCACTGCGAGCGCCCGCGGCGACGAACGCAGGGAAGTGTCCGGACCGATGCGGTCGGACTTAGATCCAGTCCGTCAGAATCGGCAGCAGCGGCTTGTCGGCCGGCGGCATCGGGTAGGATCGCAGGTCGCGCGGCCGGACCCATTTCAGTTCGCTGTGGGCGCGGCCGCAGGCCGGGATTCCGTTCCAAGTCCGGCAAACGAACAGCGGCATCAGAAGATGGAAATCCTCGTACTCGTGGCTCGCGAAAGCCAGCGGTGCAAGGCAGCTGCGCCACGTGTCGATCCCCAGCTCCTCCCGCAATTCCCGAACCAAGGCCGTCTCGGGTGACTCGCCGTCTTCAACCTTGCCGCCCGGGAATTCCCACAAGCCGCCGAGAAAGGCCCCGTCCGGCCTCTTTGCGAGCAGAATCCGGCCGTCCGGGTCGACGAGCGCCGCCGCCGAGACCAGCACGAGCTTCATGAACGATAGTCTGCGTTGACCGAGACGTACCCGCTGGAAAAATCGCAAGTCCACACTGTCGCGGCGCCGTTCCCGAGGCCCAGGTCGACTCGTATCGCGATCTCCTTTCCCCGCATGTGCGCTGCCGCTTCCTCCTCGCGATAGCGCGGCGACACGCAACCCGCCTCGGCGACCACGCTATCGCCGAACCGGATGGAAACGCGATCCCTGTCCGCTTTCGCGCCGGACTTCCCGATCGCCATGACCACGCGTCCCCAGTTGGGGTCCTCGCCGAACACGGCCGTCTTCACCAAGGGCGAATTCGCTATCGACTTCGCCACCAGCTCCGCATCGCTCTCGGAGGCCGCGCCGGCAACCTGCACTTCCACGAACTTGGTTGCGCCTTCGCCATCGCGGGCCAGCTGCTTCGCCAGATCCTCCATGACGGCGCGCAGCGATTCGGCGAACAATGATCCGCTCTCCGAACCGCTGTCGGCGATCATCGGCGCCCCTGATCGGCCGGTAGCCACGACGATCAGCGTATCGGACGTCGATGTGTCGCCGTCCACGGTGACGCGGTTGAAAGTGGTTCGGGCCGCCTGCGAAACAATGTCTTGGAGCGCCGCCTGCCCAACCGCCGCGTCGGTGAATATGAACGAGAGCATTGTCGCCATTTCGGGCGCGATCATCCCCGAACCCTTCGCGAATCCGGCGATCCCGACGGGAACATCGCCGATCCGGAACCTTGCGCCTGCGCCCTTCGGAAACGAGTCCGTGGTCATGATCGCGCGCGCCGCGGCTTCGATCTCTCCTGGCGCAAGCCTCCCGGCCAAATCCGAAACGACGGCCCGAATTCGTTCCGCAGGCAGCGGCACGCCGATGACGCCGGTCGATGCCGTGAACACCTGACTCTCCGGAATCCCCGCCGCCCGCGCGACGGCGCCCGACAACAACTCGACAGCCTCGAACCCCGACGAGCCGGTGAATGCGTTCGAGTTCCCCGAGTTCGCGAGAATGGCCAGCCCGTCGCCCAAAGCGTCCGATCCCGCGATCGATGCCAATTTGCGCTCGCAGTCGATGACGGGAGCGGAACGGGTCGCCGAACGAGTGAACACGCCGGCCGCCGCGCATCCGGGCGCAACCCGGACCAGCATCACATCGTCCCGCCCCTCGTAATGGACTCCTGCGGCGCTCGCCGCGAATTCGACGCCGCCGATTTCAGGCAGGTCCGGAAATCCGCCCGCCGGAGCAAGCGGCGAGACGGACCCACGCGTCGAACGCGCTTCCGGAAGCCCGCGGAGCCGCCGGATTTCACGTTTCAGGCGCTTGATTTTCTTTTTGGCCATTTTGCCTTTCGCGCCGCCGCCAAGCGCGGATTCCGCGCGACCCTTGGACGAAAGCCCGATTGATTCAGCTGGACGGAACCTGCCGGACGATGCCGCAAGGCACCGTCCGGCAATTCGCCGCGCCGGGATTTCCGGCGCGAGGCTTGGCGCGCTACTCCGCCGGCGAAAGGCGTCCTTCCACCATGGGGGAAACGGTTCCCCTCGACGAGATGTAATCGAACATCTGGACTGTCATCAGAACGGACGCGTTCTCGTCGACGATCCGGGGCTTGTCCTTGAAGAGCGCAAACCCGTCGCCGCCGCCGGCGACGTAATCGTTCACGGCAAGCGAGTACGACGCACCGGGGTCGATGGGCGCCCCGTCCCTCGTGACCTCCACAACCCGGCTGCCGGGAGGCTGGGCCAAATCGTACGCGACTTCGATGCCGGAAACGTGAAGGAACCGTCCGGCGCCCTTCTCGACCTGGCTGAACCCGTTTTCCAACGCGTCCACAACGTCCTGTCCGGTAACCTCCAGAACAACCGTCTTGTTGCCGAACGGAAGCTCCTCCATGACGTGCCGCCGCGAAATCACCGATCCGGGGGCGTATTCGCGATTCGCCCGGATTCCGCCGCCGTTCATGAATCCGATGTCCGCACCGGTAGCGTCGCGCACCGCGTCCGCAATCAGGTTTCCGATGGCCGCTTCCTTCGCGCGAATGGTTTCCCGACGGCTGTCGAGGGCGGTCGCAACCGTTCCGAGCTCGACATCAAGCTCCTTTCCGAGCTCGGCTTCGTATTCCGCAACGGCGGCCGCCAGCTCGGGATGGGGGTCGACAAGCATCGTGTCCACGACGCGGTACTCGGGACTCCAAACGAATTCCTTGTCGTCGCCGTCCACGACCTCTTCCATGCGGATGTCGATTACGGTCACCCAGTCGGCCTGTTCTCCGGATTCCGCGTAAAGCACCTTTCCGTTGTAGCTCACTTCCTGGATATGGTCGTCGCCGCTGAGCAGCAGGTCGACCGCGCCCTGCCGCCGTAGATCCTGGTCCTCGGCGAGATCGGTGTGGGCGAGCGCGATCACCAAGTCGGCGCCGGCCGACCTCAGCGATTCCGCCTGCTCCGCCGCGACCTCGGTCGCGGGCTGGAACACGTACTCGCCGGGGCTCGACTTTTCAGCAGTCGAGACCGTCGTGAGTCCGAAGACGCCGATGCTGTACGGCCCGGCTTCGAGCATGATCGATTTTTGCGCGCCTTCAAGCTGATCGCCTGAAGGATTGGCGTGGTTGGCGCCCAGAACGGGAAACTGCGCTTCAGCGATGCGCTGTTCGGCAATTTCAGGGCCGAAGTCGAATTCGTGGTTGCCGATGGCCATGGCGGTTAGACCGACCTGGTTCAGGAGATCGATCATGTGCGCCCCTTGGTTCATGCCGGACAGGAGCGACGGGGAGATCGTGTCTCCTCCGAACATGACCAGAACCTGTCCGCCCATTGCCCGTTCCGCTTCGACTACGGCGGCAAGCCTCGCAACGCCGCCTCGGCCGTCTTTCTCCTCCATTCGATCAAGATCGTTGAAGTGCACGATAGTCACTTCCGCCACCTCCGCGCTGGACGGCGCGGCGAGCGACGCCGCCAGCATGATCGCAACGCAACCCGCACCTGAAACTGCCCGGCTGATGAACATGGTGTCTCCCCCTATTTCCCGGGACCGCAATTTTGCGGCCACTCCGCTCGATACCCCTTGCGGGCGCGATTTCAAAGGCGGGATTCTGCCGAATCGCTGTGAACCGGCGATCGGCAACCGGGAAAGTTGACTATCGCCGGGTGCGCACATAAATCCCGCTTGGTTTCGCGACTTGGCGGCGCGTGTCCCGGCTGCGGACTGCCGTTCGGCGAATGCCCGCCGGCTCCGGCAGTCAATTGTTTCGCCAGTCCGGTCCGATTCCGGGCGCATCCCTGAATCTTGAAGGCGGCCCAATGCGTCTAAACAACCTCGCCAAGAAAGTCTTTGGTTCTCCGAACGACAGGAAGCTGAAGTCGGTGAGGCCGCTGGTCGCCCGCATCAACGAGCTGGAAGCGGGGTTCGAAGCGCTCTCCGACGATGGGATCAAGCTCAGGACGCAGGATCTCAGAACCCGCGCGGCGAACGGCGAGGATCTGGAGCAGCTGCTTCCGGAGGCGTTCGCCAACACCCGGGAGGCCGGAAAAAGGGCTTTGGGCCTGCGCATCTTCGATGTCCAGCTCACGGGCGGAATCTTTCTTCATCGAGGCGATATCGCCGAAATGAAGACCGGCGAAGGCAAGACGCTGGTCGCGACCATGCCCGCCTATCTGAACGCCTTGACGGGAAAGGGCGTCCACATCGTCACGGTGAACGACTATCTCGCCCGCCGCGACGCGGACTGGATGGGAAAGATTTATTCCGCGCTCGGAATGACCGTCGGCGTTGTGGCGCCGCAACAGCCCGCTGAAGAGAAACGCCAGTCGTACCAGTCCGACATCACGTATGCGACGAACAACGAGCTCGGTTTCGACTACCTCCGCGACAACATGGCGACCAGCCTAGCGGCTATGATGCAGCGCGGGCACTATTTCGCCATCGTGGACGAGGTGGACTCGATCCTCATCGACGAGGCGCGGACGCCGCTCATCATTTCAGGGCCGTCCCAGGACCGCTCCGAGCTCTACAGCGCGATCAACCAGATCATCCCGGAGGTTGCCGAAGAACACTACACGCTGGACGAAAAGGCCCGGAACGTCACGTACACCGAGGCGGGAAACGAGTTCATGGAAGAGCGCCTTCGCGCGGCGGGAATCCTGCCGGAGGGGCAATCGCTCTACGACCCCGAGTCCACGACGGTCGTTCACCACATCACGCAGGCTTTGCGCGCCCACAAGAATTTCCGGAAGGACAAGGAGTACATCGTCAAAGGCGGAGCAGTCGTGCTCATCGACGAATTCACCGGCCGCATGATGCCGGGCCGCCGCCTCAGCGAGGGGCTGCATCAAGCGATCGAAGCCAAGGAGGGCGTCGCGGTACAGCCGGAGAACGTGACCCTAGCGTCGATAACTTTCCAGAACTATTTCAGGCTCTACGACAAGCTGGCGGGAATGACCGGCACCGCCGCGACGGAGGCGGAGGAGTTCCAGGAGATTTACGGCTTGGGCGTTGTCGAGGTTCCGACGAACCAGCCGGTCGCGAGAAGCGACGAGGACGACCAAGTCTACCGGACGGGCGGCGAGAAGTACGACGCGATCCTCGGCGCGATCCGTGAAGCGAACGAGCGTCAGCAGCCGGTGCTCGTCGGAACCACTTCCATCGAGAAGTCCGAAGCCCTGTCCAAGATGCTGGACGAAAAGAAAATCCGCCACAACGTCCTCAATGCGAGACACCACGAGCAGGAAGCCAGGATCATTGCGGAGGCCGGATGCCCGGGCGCCGTGACGATCGCCACGAACATGGCGGGCCGCGGCACCGACATCCAGCTTGGCGGAAACGTCGAGATGCGGGTCATCGACGAGCTGGAGGCGAACCCCGACGAGGACGTGTCGTCCATTCGGGAGCGGATAGACCGGGAGATTTCCGGCGGCCGCGAAAAGGTGCTGGAAGCGGGCGGCCTTTACGTTCTCGCCACTGAGCGGCACGAGTCCCGCCGGATCGACAACCAGCTTCGCGGACGTTCGGGCCGGCAGGGCGATCCGGGAAAGTCGAGCTTTTTCCTTTCCCTCGAAGACGACTTGATGAGGATCTTCGGCTCGCAGCGCCTCGACAAGGTGCTGAACACGCTCGGAATGGAGGACGGGGAAGCCATCGTCCATCCTTGGGTGAACAAGTCCCTGGAAAAGGCCCAAGGCAAGGTCGAGGCGCGGAACTTCGACATCAGGAAGCAGCTCCTGAAGTACGACGACGTGATGAACGACCAGCGCAAGGCGGTCTTCCGGCAGCGTCGCGAAATCATGGAGACCGACGACGTGTCGGAGATCGTCAAGGACATGCGGCGCGAGCTGATCGACGATCTGGTGTTCCAGTGCATGCCGCCGAAGAGCTATTCCGAGCAATGGGAGATGGAGACGCTGGCCGGAATGGTTCGCGAACAGCTCGGAGTCGAAGCGCCTGTCGAATCATGGGGAGAAGAGGAAGGCGTCGACGACCAAGCCGTGACGGCGCGCCTTTACCAGGCGTCCGATGCGCTGATGGCCAAGAAGACGGTGGACTTCGGTGCCGAAACCATGCGCACGCTGGAGAAGCAGGTCCTTCTGCACACCATCGACAACAAGTGGCGCGAGCATCTGGTGACGCTCGAGCATTTGCGGTCGGTCATCGGGTTCCGCGGCTACGCGCAGCGGGATCCGCTGAACGAATTCAAGAGCGAAGCGTTCGGGCTGTTCGAATCACTGATGAACTCGCTCCGAACGGAGGTATCCAGCCACTTGAGCAAGCTCCGGCCCATAACGCAGGAGGAGCGGGATGCGCTGGCGCGCCAGGAATCCGCGCGCACAGCCGCCGCCGAACGAGCGGCGCAGCTTCGGCGAAGCAAGCTCAACGGCGGCGGTCAGCAACCGAAGCTGGCATTCGACGAAAGCGACAGGTCCACATGGGGCAACCCGGGGCGAAACAGCCCGTGTCCGTGCGGATCACGAAAGAAGTTCAAACATTGCCACGGCCGTCCATGACTGACGCGAGCCATCCATTCGGTTTGCTCAGCATATTCCGTGCGTGCCGTGACGCAGTCGGGCAACCCGCGCGCGCCATTGCGACCAAAATCCCTGAGGGGCTTCAATGATACCTCCATTCAATGCTTTTCTCCGACCCGTACTGGAAATTGCCAGTACTGGCGAAATTAGCCTCAAGCAGGCAATCGAAGATATCTCTGTCAAGTTTGATCTAACTGAAGACGAACTTAGAGAAAAAGTTCCTAGCGGAGTACAAACCAAACTGTATAACCGGGTCAGCTGGGCGAAGGTATATCTTGCTAAAGCGTGCCTTATTCAATCAACCAAGCACGCTCACTTCAAGATTACCGAAAGAGGAATAACAGTGCTCAAAGACCCGAATGCACTTGGAAACTTGGCGTATTTGGACAGATTTCCCGAGTTCATGGAATTCAAGAGGAAAAAGAATAGCAAGAAAACTTCAAGTGATAGCGAACGCAACATTACGGAAGCGCCTAGTGACGTCACGCCGGAAGAGGCTCTAAGCGAGATACATGGGCAAATTATTGACGCGCTCGCTGCAGACCTTTTGGAAAGGGTTCAGGCGGCGCCTCCGGCCTTCTTTGAACAGTTGATTGTCGATTTGCTGCGCAAGATGGAATATGGGGGTTTCGAGGACTCCGGCAGAGTGCTTGGAGGAAGCGGCGATGGCGGCGTTGACGGCGTCGTTGATCAAGACAAGCTCGGCATTGACCAAATATTTGTTCAAGCCAAGAGGTACAACCCTGGAAGCGCGGTTGGGCCAAGCGCAATTCAGAGTTTCTTCGGCGCACTTAACATGAAGAAAGCACAGAAGGGGATTTTCTTCACGACTTCCTCATTTAGCAAAGGTGCAATCGACGCTGCGAAGCATCTTGGAGCGCGCATTGTGCTGATAGATGGTGCAAAACTCTCGAGACTAATGGTTGATTACGAAATTGGTTGCCGACGGGAGGACACGCTGATTTTAAGGAAGTTGGATGAGGGATATTTTGCCGAGTAAAAGGTTGACGTGGATCGAAAGCTTCATCAGCATTGCCGAATGGTGCGCTTGTGGATTTGCCGAGATCGCGTCATAACCTTTTTTGTCAACCAAGAGGCTGCTTCTGACTCGCTTGCCAAAGTTAAAGATCGAATCGAGCGTGGAAGCGCTGCTGTGAAAATGGGATGGAACCCCGTGCAATCTTGCGATAGTGCGGGCCAAGCTCGGCATGTGAAATGCCTGCCGACTCAAAATCAAGGAATCGACAACTGACAAATCAAGCCCGGATCAAGGCCGCATTCTACCGGGGCGGCACATCCAACGCGGTCATGTTCGCCGGATCGGCGCTGCCGCGAGATCAGGCGGCCCGCGATCGCATAATCCTTTCGGTGCTCGGCAGCCCCGATCCGTACGGACGGCAGCTGAACGGCCTTGGCGGCGGGGTCTCCTCGCTCTCGAAAGCCGTCATTGTCCAGCGTTCCAAATGCGAAGGCACCGATCTGGATTGTACGTTCGCCCAAGTGTCCATCGACAAGCCGATCGTCGACTACGGGTCCATCTGCGTGAACATGTGCGCGGCGGTCGGCCCGTTCGCAGTTGACGAACGAATCCTGAGCGTCCCTGACGGGAACGTCGAGGTAAGCGTCCGCGATACGAACACCGGCAAATCCTTCCTTTCCACATTCGACGTGAGCGACGGGCGGGCTGTCGAGGAAGGGAAATTGGAGATACCGGGAGTCGCCGGCACTGGCGCGCCGGTCAGCTTGCACTTCCTGTATCCGTTCGGGTCGCTCACCGATCATCTCCTTCCGTCCGGGAAGACCCGCGATGCCCTTGAGGTCGGCGAAGCGGAGCCGATCACGGCTTCGCTGGTGGACGCTACAAATCCGGTGGCGTTCGTTCGGGACGAGGATATCGGTCTGGATTGCACCGAAGTGCCGAGCAAGCTCGACGAAGATACCGAGGTCCTGGACCTCCTAGAGCGCATTCGCCAAGCCGCGTCCAAGGCCATGGGAATTTCCAAATCCTCGGAAAACGCCCCGCCCTGCGCGCCGACCGTCGCAGTGATCGCTCCTCCGAAGCCGTTCACCGCTCTGGACGGGCGCCGCTATGCGGCAGACAAACACGACCTCGCGATCCGGATGGTGTCGATGGGCAGATTCCATCGAGCGGTTGAAATGTCCGCGGCCATCTGCGCTGCGGCCGCCAGCGGCGTTCCCGGAACGATCGTAAACGAGATCTTCGAGTACGATGAGTTGATTTCCATCGGCTGCCCCTCGGGCGTCGTTCCCGTCCAAGCAGTCGTTCGGGCACCGGGGAAGGTTTACCGCGCGGCTACCGCAACCGTCCTCCGGACTCAACGCCGCATCATGGAAGGAAAGGTCCTAGTCCCCGCGGCGCTGCTTCCGAAAAAATCGTGACGAAGCTCCGTAAGGGACATCGGAAACTTGCGCGATTGCAATCGCACGGAATCGAACTCCAAGCTCACTGAGCTGCTTGGCACTGGCTCCGTGTGAACCGGCACCGGTCAGCTTGATGATGCAGCTGACCGGTGCCTCGCACATTCTGTCGAAGCCAACCGTTGGAGGAGCGTACGACTCGAACGCTCGTTAGCGATCCCGCTTCTGGAAACGCTTCGCCTTCTTGTAGTCCCCAACCGTTCGGAACCACGCCTTGGCAATGTTAAGGAAGTTAACATTGGCTCGTCGTATTGTTAAGAAAACGCGATTTCCTTAACAGTGCCGGGTTGCAGGGCTCGGGTATCGACCGATTGAGCGGAAAGACGCTTCAATTGCCCTCGCTTGACGCGTGCGCTGTGTCAATAAGCTTCCTTTCTTGACCCTGTACCTCTCCGGGCGCTTGATGGCCCACTGATGCCATCGTCAGCCGAACCGGGGTTCGGAGGCACCCGCCAACCCTCGCCGAGGGCTGGAGTGCGCAGCGCGGAGGGACAAGGCCGGGGGGCGGCTTTTCCGATTTTCCGGATTTGCGTGGCGGAGCAGCTTCCGGGCCGACTCAGCCTTTCGAGTGCTGCCGGAAGCACCGCGCGCTCCACGAGCATCCGCTCAAGCTCTCCAATCCACGGCCCCAGCTTCCGTTTTGGCTGGCGCTTGCCCGCGCTCCCGAACTCTTCCGGACCGCCTTTCGCACTGTGTTCCGGGCGACCCCCGCTTCCGCGCGATCGCCTTGTTCGGAACCTTGCCCCGGAAATGGTCGATCCGGATCCTCACGACCGTCTCCAATGCCAGCATCCCCTTCCCGCCTCGCGCTGCCCAGTGCTCAATGCGGGTTCAAAATCGGCAGCACGCCGACAGGCCGAACCGGAACCGGAAAGGCCCGCCGGGGCAGGAAGGAAATCAAACTGCATGCCAATCAACAAATAGCCGCTGAAACCATAGAACGCATCGCAATTATGCAATGCCGGGCCTCTGTCATTAATGCGTCTGCGTCACACCCTCCGTCCGAGCATGAATAGGAAACGCAAATCAAACGCATCACTGAACCAAATATGCCAATTTCGCCGCAGTCCATTCACATTGAACCTGCTCGACCAATCGTCAGAAAAACCCACACTTGCCAACCCCCTCCCGTTTACGATAGTTCTCGCTCGGCCGTGATGTTCTTCACATTCACCTACAGGTCCATCCATGTCTTACACCTCAGGCGTATATCATAGAATTCCTACAACCGAGGAGCTTACGACCAATCGTTCCCTTGGCGCCGCAGTTTCGGCGTCCCGAAGCCTAGCGGAGGTTAAGGGCCGTGCTGGCATTATTCCCAACCAAGATATCCTAATTGATACCGTTGCTCTGCAAGAAGCAAAAGCTAGTTCGGAAATTGAACAGATCGTAACTACTCAAGATGAATTATTCAAAGCGGAGTTGTTTCCGAGTGCCGACAAATCAGGTTCTGCAAAAGAAGTTGAGCGCTATCGGAGTGTCTTAAAAATGGGTTTTGCACGTTTGCGAGAACGAAATTTTACTATTTCTCATGACGTGCTGATTGCCCTAAACGGGCATCTCTTGAATTACAACGCGGCATTCCGCGACGGAACTCGTACCACAATTAGGAACGTCGCAACCGGTGAAGTTGCCCACACGCCGCCGCAGACTCGCAATGAAGTTATTACGCTAATGGACGAATTGGAGGTCTACATTAACAATGACACTCATGAACATCCAAACCCCTTAATCAAAATGGCTGTAATTCATCATCGATTTGAAAACATTCACCCGTTTCCAGACGGAAATGGTAGGATTGGTCGAATCCTTAATGTCTTGTACTTGACAAAAACGGGGCTCTTGGATCTCCCAATTCTTTATTTAAGTCGCGAGATCAACCAAACGCGATCAAAGTATTATAATTTGCTTCGGAAAGTAGAGAGCACTGGCGAGTGGGAGGATTGGATTATATATATGCTGGGCGTCGTCGAAAAGTCGTCAATTCGAACGATCAAAATGATCGATGGGATTCAGGAGTTGATGTTTGAATTTAAACATCGAATTCGTAACGACCATCGCAGGATTTACTCGCAGGATTTATTAAGCAGCTTGTTTAAGCATCCGTATACGAAAATCGAGTTTGTTCAGAGGGACTTGAAAATCAACCGACAAACCGCGTCAAAATATTTGGATATCCTCGCAAAAGCGGGATTGCTTGTTCAGCATCGGTATGGCATAAGGAAATATTATGTAAATGAGAGGTTGATTGAGTTATTTATTAGTATGGAAAATTTGTGAACGCTTATCCCGTCGAGTTCGCTCCTACCGCACTCTGTAGTCAACGCCGTAATTGGGGTCATGTATTTTTGGCGCTGACTGAGTCCAGATATTGCTAGCGCTCCACCCTTTGCCCTGCGGGGCACGGGTCATCCAATCTGTTTTTATCGACTGGAACAGCGAGCAACCGTATTTTTGCACGCGAGGATTCAGGCCGCAATTGACCTGATCCGCGTCCTTGGCGTTGCGGGCCGGGCTGCCAAAGGCGGGACGCTCTGGCCCGCTGGCGCGGGCGAGGAACAGCGGCCTCACCGCGGAGGCCGCCGCGAGGGCGGTGGGCGTGTCTCAGCGGCCGATGTTCTGCATGCAGCAGCGACAGGCCGAAGGCCGCCTCAACCTCTCCCGGCCGAAGAGCGTGGACTTCGGTCCCCCCGGCCACTTCGGCGACCGTCCGCGCGCACCGCAACGGGCGCGGCGCTGTCTGAGTTCAGACACTTTCGGCAAGTCCATTCCGACATCTTGGAATGTTAAGGCCGTTAACATTGGAAGGCTGCATTGTTAAGGAAATGCGAGTTTTTTAACAGTGTTAAGCGTGCAATGTACATGTTTTCTAGTTTCGTTGACATTCTCATGGCACTTACGGGTATTTCGTTCCTAGGGGTTCTAAGGTGTTGCAGTGAAACACCGAATACGGCTACTGACTACCACTTCTAGCGGTTCGTTGAACCGGCCGTAGCGCATTGAGGGGTTTGGGCATCGACCGCCGGAGCAGGAAGATGCTTCAGAAATTGCTTTCGCTTGGCGCGCGCACTGTCGAGACGCGGAATCGCACGCTGCCGTGTCTGGCAGGCCCTGCATCCGTTCCGGTGCCGGTCTTCGGCACGCACAGCACAGCAAACGAAAGGCGTGTGGGCCGCCCTGGTGGGATAGCGCGCCGATTTGGCGGGTGGTTTGCAAGTGGATTATGCTGCGGTATTGAAAGTGGATAATGAAGCGAAGGAGGGCGCGGCTTTCCTGAACAGCAGTGTCAGGTCATGACCGCTTGGACCCTGTTGGGACCGATGTCTTCCAGACATTGCCAGAGCATCCCTTCAAGAGCGATTTCGTGACTCTGACAGTTTGGCTCAACATTTACGCCACTCCGGTATGTTAGCGCCTCGTCTGATCGGATGGCGGGGCCAGTTCAGCACGCGTCTGAACCCAGATAATGATTGCCGAACACCGCGTCGGAAGCCGCGCCATGTTCCTTCGCGTCAAGACCGCCCCCGAAAGCGGCTACAAGACCGTCCAACTCGTCGAATCCGTGCGCACCGGCAAGGCATTCAGCCAGCGCATCGTCCGTCGTATCGGCGTCGCCCGGAGCGACGCCGAGCTGGAACAGCAGTGTCAGGTCATGACCGCTTGGACCCTGTTGGAACCGATGTCTTCCAGACATTGCCAGAGCATCCCTTCAAGAGCGATTTCGTGACTCCAACAGTTTGGCTCAACATTTACGCCACTCCGGTATGTAAGCGCCTCGTCTGATCGGATGGCGGGGCCAGTTCAGCACGCGTCTGAACCCAGATAATGATTGCCGAACACCGCATCGGAAGCCGCGCCATGTTCCTTCGCGTCAAGACCGCCCCCGAAAGCGGCTACAAGACCGTCCAACTCGTCGAATCCGTGCGCACCGGCAAGGCATTCAGCCAGCGCATCGTCCGTCGTATCGGCGTCGCCCGGAGCGACGCCGAGCTGGACAAGCTCATGGAACTAGGCGAGGTGGTGAAGGCGGACGCCCAGCGCGAGAGGGCGGCATCCCTGCTGGTGCCGGAGGATTTCGCCGAAGCGGCCATCAAGGCCCAGCGCGCAGGCGGAAGGAAGGGGCCGCCTGTCGCGATCGAAGACATCAGCGAGGAGTGCCGGGTCGTGACCGGCATCCAAGAAGCCTGCGGAGCCGTCTACCGCCAGCTCGGGTTCGACGGAATGCTTCCGAGCGAAAAGGACCGCTCAGCGCGCAAGGCGCTATGCCACATGGTGATGGCGCGCATCGCCAATCCCGACAGCAAGAGCGGGATCGACAGGCCGCTGGAGGCCGAGCTTGGGCTCTCAATGCCGGTGAAGAAGATCTGCCGGACGATGGATCGGCTGGACGAAGGAACGCTCGAAAGCATGAAGAGCCTCGCGGCCGACGCAACGAGGAGGCTGCTGCCGGAGCGGCCGAGCATCGCCTTCTTCTACTGCACGCCGCTCCATTTCGAATCCGTCGAGGAGGACGGCTGGCGCGGCGCGACCGAGGTCCTGATGGCGCTGATGGCGGCGACCGACGGGCTGCCGCTCGGCTTCGCTGTGTTCCTGGAATCGGAATGCGAAGGGAAGAGCCTGATCCCGTCGCTCGAGCGGATGCGGAAGCGCGAGCAGGTCGAACAAGCCATTTATGTCGCCGACAGGGACGTGTTCGGCGAGAGGAATCTCAAGGACATGGAGGAGCGGGGGCTCCGGTACATCGTGGGCACCGGGTGGGACGGGCTGAAAGGGATCGCCGCCAACATCCCCGGCATGGGCCGTCCGGAGCTCCGCGGCCGCTACCGGGGACTCCGGCAGGTCGAGGAGAGCTTCCGGGTAACCAAGCACGACCTCGAGATGCGGCCGACGTTCCACTGGACGCCGGAACGGGTGAAGGCACACATCGCCATCGCCTACATGGCGCACGTCTGCCTGCGGCATCTGGAATTCCGGGTCGCGCTGCAGCAGGGGGAACGGATGACGCCGGAAAGGATCCGGAAGGCCCTGGTCGCCCGGCAGTGCTCGATCATGCGCGACGGCAGGTCGGGACGGCGTTACGCGCTGCCCTCGAACACCACGCCCGACATGGAGCGCATCTGCCGGGCAATGGAACTCCCGGCGTCCCGAGCGCCCAACTGGATCGAGTGAAGTTGCCGGAAACTACGCCGAGCAACGGAAATTCAATGCAAAATCCGGCTTAACCCGAAAAAGCAAACGCTTATCGGAGAAAGGTATCAAAGTCGGGCAGCCGTCGGTGCAGCAATTTTGTAGGCATTTTGCAAGTGAATGATGCTGTGGCATTGCAAGTAAACAATGAAGTATAGGTAGGCGCGGCTTGCCCGGCAGCACCGTCAGGCCATGCCCACTTGAACCCTGTTGGGACCAATGTCGTCTGGCCTTTGCTGGAGCAGTTCTCCAAGAGCGCTCTGCAATTCACGGCAATCCGGCCTTCCGAATAGATTGTTCCGCTCTTCCGGGTCCTCGGCCATGTCGTAGAGCTCGCCCGCCCCCGTACGCAGATCAACCGTGAGCTTGTGGGTCTTCGTGCGCACCGTCCGCAGGCTCAATGCGACGCCGGTCCGGGTCGGAAGCAACTCCCATTCGTTCAGCGCGAACTCCCGCGAGCCGCCCGATTCGATCAGCCCCTTCAGCGACGCCCCGTGCTGGGCGAGCAGCGGCTCGGCGCCGCCGTAGTCGCAAAAGGTGGAGGCAAGATCCAATGTCGAAACCGGTTCGCTGCAGCTCGCTTCGGCCGGGACGCCGGGGCCCCGGAAAATCATCGGAACCCGGAGCAGCCCGTCATAGTGCATCGGACCCTTCAGTACCAGCCCGTGATCGCCGAGCCAGTCTCCGTGATCCGATATGTACGCGACGAGCGTGTTTGCCGCCTCCCCGCTCTCGTCGAGCGCGATGAGCAGGCGGCCGATGTTGTGATCCATCAGCGCGATTTGCCCGTAGGTGTTGGCGATGATCTCGCGCAGCTGGTCGTCCGACTGCGGCGGGACCCTGCTGTACGACTTCCTGACTTCGGCGTGCTCCTTGGCACCCTCCGGTTCGCTTTCGAGCACCGCGCGGTGCCACCAAGGCCGGCCTTCGAATTCGCGTGTGCGGCATTTCGGCAGATCGACGTCGGCAGGATCGTGAAGCCTCGACCATGGCTCCGGCGCGTCGAACGGATGGTGCGGGTCCGGGAAGCTTACCCAAGCGCAATACGGCTTGCCGCCTCCGCGGCGCCTCAGCCACTCGATCGCGCGATCAGCCGTCCAAGTCGAGTTGTGCCATGCGGTCGGAAGGCTCGAATGCCAGGTCTGCGAAGCATCCTTCGTGTCTCCGGCGTTCCTTCGATAGAGCTCGTTCTTCAGGTCGCCTTTGCCGTCGGCGTAGTACCACCGCTCGTAATGCTGGCCCCGCGGCGGCTTTTCCGGAAGGAACCAGTTGTGCCCGACCAGCATGAGCTCGGCATGCTGGAAGCCCATGTACGGGCCGTTCCAGTCGTCCGCGTAGCGCGCGGACGAGGCGACGCACTCCGGAGTCCCCGTCGGCTCGTAGGTGTGGAACGTGGAAAAGTGAGCCTTTCCGAAGAATGCAGTCTCGTATCCGGCGGCAGCGAGCGAACCCGCAAAGCCCCGCTCCCCTGTCGCCGGATCAAGATCGATTCCGTTGTCGTGAACGCCGTGCGTGCGGCAGAGCTGCCCCGTCAGGATCGAGGCGCGGGCGGGCTGGCAAACGACTGTGGGCGTGATGCAATTCGCAAAGCGCGTTCCCTCGCCGGCCAGCTGGTCGAGATGCGGCGTCTTCACCCGCCTCCCTTCGATGCCCAGGCAGTCGGCCCGGTGCTGATCGCCGGAAATCAGCAGGATGTTCGGCTGCTTCATTTTGACCGCTTTCCGAGATTCAACACGACTACAGCGACAGCCCCGAGGATGAACGCCAAAGCGATCGGGCTCGTGACCAGGAACAGCGGATCCGCCCCGGTCGCGGCGAACGCCTGCCGCGCTGTTTCCTCAAGCCTTCTGCCAAGAATGAAGGCGATGACGAAGGGAAGGGGCGACATGTCGACCCGCCTCATGAAGTATCCGAGAAACCCGAAACCGATCGTCATGCAGACGGCCGCAAGGCTCGTTTCCTGGACGTAGATCGCCGTCAGGGTCAGCAGCAGCACGACCGGAAGAAGCGTGCGCTTCGGAACCCGCGCAAGGACCTCGGTGTAGCGCATGAAAACGCCGCCGATGGTCCAGTTGGCGGCGTTGGCGACGAACATCGACACGAAAATGCCGAACGCCATCACCAGTTCGACATTTATGCCTTCCGACGGGATCCTGAATACTGTCGGGCCGGGATTGAAGCCGCTGATCGTGTCCATGGCGAGAATGAGGAACACCGCGGCGGTGTTCCCCGGAATGCCCAGCGACAGCACCGGGATCAGGTTGGCGCCCGACACGGACGAATTCGCGGCCTCCGTGGCCGCAACGCCCGCAGGGACTCCCTCCCCGAACGCCGGTTCGCCGGGTTTCCTCGCTTTCTCGTGCCGCCGCCGACCGGCACCGTACCCCAAGGTTGCCGCAAGCGTGCTGCCGACGCCCGGAAGCGCCCCGATCGCGGTTCCGATTGCCGACGACCGGGCAATGTGCGGAAGCAGCGCGCGGATTTCGGAGAACGACAGATTCCGGTCTCCGGCTCCGGCGCTGGCCGCTCCGCCGGTTTTGCCTCCGTCCTCTCTTCGGAGGTCCTCCAATGCCTTGAAAACCTCTCCCAGAATCAGGACGCCGAGCACGGCCGACGCCACGGGGATTCCTTCAGCGAGGCTCTGCAATCCGAATGTCAGGCGCGGATAGAAATCGCCGCCGGTCGCGATCATCGCGGCGAGCAGTCCAAGCCCCATCGAGATCAGGCCCTTGCCGACCGAATTGCCGATGACGGACGCGATGAACGCGAGCGAGAGGATCAGCAGCGCCGTTTTCTCGGGGAGATCCAAGTAGCGTTCGACCATCAATGCAAGGAACGGCGCGCAAAGCACGAGCACGATGTCCGAGACGGTGTCCCCGGAAGCCGAAGAGAAATGGGCTATCCGCAGCGCCTTCTCCGCCTGCCCGTTCCTTGCCATCGGATGGCCGTCCATCGTGGTCAGGTAGGCGTCCGGCGTGCCCGGAGTGTTGAACAGGATCGCAGGAACGGCGCCTCCTACGGTCGCGCCTTTCATGATCCCGATCATGAATCCGACAATCGGAAGCAGGGAATCGAGCGAGAAGCCGAAGACCGAAATCAGGATCGGAAGCGAGATCGCCATCGCCATCGGCCCTGCCAGCCCGGGGGTCGCTCCCACGACAATTCCGCACAGGAACCCGCTGACGATCATCAGCACCGTCGTCGAAATCGGGATTCCGAAAATCCGGAAGGCTTCGGATCCCATAAACACGGCTTGGAATCCGAGAACCACATGTTCCCAGATTCCCATCAAACGTCACCGTTGGGAGGCAGGAGGAGATCTTCGAACGGCAGGTCGTATGCGAGCGCGATCAATAGGGCGGCAGCAATGCCCAAGGCCGCTTCGCGGCCTCCGATGCGCCTGCTTGCCAGTCCGGCCATCCCCGATACGAGGATCGCGCCGCCCAGAACGAAGCCGATGTACTTCCAAGGAACCGCGTTCCGCAGCGGGCGGTATCCGTTCTCAGCGAACGCATGCGCTACGGCGGGACCCGCATACCGCATGGTCGCCAGCGACGCCGCGAACAGCAAAATCAGCGCCGCCGCCCAAGCTAGATTCGCGAACGCTATCCGTCGGGCATCCGGGGTCGGCCGGAGTGCCGCGAGTAGCCCTCCAACTCCGATCACGAACCCCGCGGCCGCGGGACCTAGGCTGTCGCCGATGACAAGCCTCCGCCGGACTCTTTCGACCAGCCCGGAATCGACATCCAAGGGAACCCAGACGAAGACTACGGCAAGGGCGAAAGCCAGAAATGCGAGGCCAAGCCAGCGGTCGTTTGAGTTCCGCAAGTTCGTGGCTTGGCCCCAGTACAGGTCGCCGCTGCTACTGGGCGGCTTCCATCAGCGCGCCGGCATTGTCGTACTCCGCCTGAAGCAAGGCATCGAGCTCGTCGCCCATGATGTTGATCGTGCCCCCGAAGGCCGCGCCGATCATTTCGCCCGCTTTGCCGGCGCCCGACGCTTCAGCGATGGCGTTGGCGAGCGATACCCGCGCGTCGGCAGGCAGACCGGCTGGCGCAACGAACACGAAGTAGCCATCGGCGCTGTACTCGACGCCGTAGTCGGACATCAGGGGAGCGTCCGGGGTCTGCTTCAGCGGCATCGAAAGCGCGGAGGCGAGATTGACCAAATCGCCCGCGGCGACGCCTTTGGCCTGGATTCCCGCCATGAAGCCCAAGTCAATGTCTCCGGCGTTCACGCCGTCCATCACGGCCCGTCCCCCGGTGAGCTCGACAATGTTGAACTCGACATCATTGGCCAAACTCAAAAGAAAGGCCAAATCCGCGAGCTTGGGACTCATCACGCCGAACCGGATCTGCTCTCCCGACTTGGCCGCGGCAACGACATCGCTGAAATCCTGCCAGCCCTTGTCGGATTTCGCCACAATGCCCATCTGGAAGCCGGCCGTTGTGGTGAGGCCCGTGAAACCGGACGGCATAACTCCGGACTCCTTCGCGCCGACGGCGTTGTAGCCGAGCGATTCAGTGACAACGAGGGCGATGGCCGAGCCATCATTGGGCATGTCCTTCAGAGCGACCAATGCGTTCACGCCGCCTTTTCCGGTTATCTGCTCCGGGATGATCTCCCATCCCATTTTCTCCTGGATCTGCTCCGCGATCAGCCTGCCGGACGTATCGGCTCCGCCGCCCGCCCGGAAAGCGATGATCAGCTTGATCGGGCCTTCCGGATTCCAGCCGCCATGGCCATCCGACAGAGCGGGGCCAGCGGTCGAAGCAGCAACCAACGCGGCTGCCGCGGCAGCCTTCAAAATTCCTCTCATTTGCGGACTCCATTCCGGATCAATTGCCGTGCGACATCGACATGTTTCGGTTGACCTGTCAACCAAAAAGTTGGAATCAGATCAGCATGCGGAACGAACCGACAAGCAAGGATCGATTTGCGGCGGGATTGGATTCGTTCGTCACGTTCCGTCTCGGACAGGTCCAGAACCGGCTCAACGCCCAAGCGGCGCACGTGCTCCGGGCGCGCTCGAGTCTCTCGCTGACGGAATGGCGGGTCATCAGCTTGATAAACGCAGCGGGAAGCGCCTCGGCCGCTGAGCTTCTGCGAGTGTCCCGGATGGACAAGGGGCAGCTCAGCAGAACCGCGAAATCGCTCGTCGCGAAAGGGATCGTCAACGGCAAAGCAGAAACCGGAACCCGCCGACAGACGATCCTTTCCCTGAGCGCCGAAGGAAAACGCCTGCATGACAGGATCGTCGCGGTGATGGTCGAACGCCAGCGCCATCTGACCGGCGGAATCTCCGACCAGGAGCTGGAGGCGTTCTATTCCGTTCTCGACCGGCTCAGCGCGGCTTCGGAAAGGCGTGAATTCTGACGCCGCCCGGCAATCTGCTCGTCATCATGTCGGACGAGCACCAGGCGCGGGCGATGGGCTGCGCAGGCCACGGCTTCGTCCGGACTCCCAATCTGGACCGGCTGGCCGAAAGGGGCGTGCGCTTCCCGAACGCCTACACGCCCTGCCCGATCTGCGTTCCGGCCCGGGCGTGCTTCGCAACGGGCAGGTACGCCCACCGGATACGGCATTGGGACAATGCCATGCCCTACACCGGTTCCGTTCCGGGCTGGGGGCACGCGCTTCAGGCGAAGGGCGTGGCGGTCGAGAGCATCGGCAAGCTGCATTACCGGGCGGAATCCGACCCCGCGGGTTTCGACAAGGAGCATCATCCGATGATGGTGGCCGACGGCGTCGGAATGGTCTGGGCGTCGATCAGGAAGGAGGACGAGCGCATATCGCCGGACGGAAGGATGCTTGGCAAGAGAATCGGTTCCGGACGCTCGGCCTATACGGATTACGATGAATCCGTCGTTCAGCTCACAAAGGATTGGCTGCTGGGCAGGAGCGGTTCGGAACCGCCATGGTGCCTGTTCGTGGGCCTGGTCGCGCCGCATTTTCCGCTCGTCGTTCCGCACGAATATTTCGACCTTTATCCCGCGGACCGGCTGCCGCCGGTCAAGCTTCATCCTCGCGACGGGCACCGCCGCCATCCCTGGGTGGAAAAGCAGAACGCGTTCATGGACAGCGAGGCTGCATTCGCTTCCGAAGAGGAGCGTCTTGCCGCGATGTCGGCGTATTTCGGCCTGTGCACTTGGCTCGACCACAATGTCGGCCAAATTCTTGCCGCTCTCGAATCCTCGGGCCAAGCCGGAAGCACAACGGTCGTCTACACGTCGGATCACGGCGACAATGTCGGATCGCGGGGCCTATGGGGCAAGTCAAACCTTTACCAGGAAAGCACTGCCGTGCCGATCGTTGTCTCGGGCAGCGGCATCCGACCGGGGATCTGCGAAACCCCGGTCAGCCTCCTGGATCTTTCCTGCATGATCGCGGACCATTTCGGTACCTCGATCGAGGCTTCGGACGGAATCAGGTCGCTTTACCGGATCATGTCCGAGCCGCGCGATCCGGAGCGGATCGCATTCAGCGAATACCACGCGGCCGGAGCGGTCTCGGGCGCATTCATGGTGCGCAAGGGACGCTGGAAATATCACTGGTACGTCGGGTTCGAACCCGAACTGTTCGATCTGGAGACCGATCCGGAAGAGCTGACGAACTTGGCGAACGATCCTGCCACAGCCAGCATCTTGGGTGAGATGCACGACACGCTTCTTGCCATCTGCGATCCGGACGCCGTTGACGCCCAAGCGTTCAAGGATCAGGCGGATCTGATTGAACGGCATGGCGGACGGAAAGCCGCGCGACTGCTGGGCGCGCCCGGTGCCACGCCTCCTCCGGCGCCGACGCACTGATCCCGGAAGGCTCTGCGCGGATCTGTTATGTTTGCATGTTCGGATCGGGGCCACGCGGAGGTCGGCCGCGGGCCGAACGGTTCGCGGGATCTGAAGTCCGCGTTTATTCCGAAACTGGCGGACAGCCCGTCTTTCAGCCGCTTTTGAGAATCCGGGTCTGGTAG
Organism: Paracoccaceae bacterium; assembly: GCA_965203795.1. Lineage (GTDB taxonomy): Bacteria > Pseudomonadota > Alphaproteobacteria > Rhodobacterales > Rhodobacteraceae > CBDBBY01. Next base: position 3,498,407 of record OZ241915.1, read on the forward strand.
CCGGAGGACCTCCAGCCGTCAGGCAGCTTCCAAAGATGCTCCGGCTGACGGCGCGCGAGCTCCTCGCTTATCTCGACTTCGTCGAAGCCGCTGCGGCGCGCCTGCGGATACTGGTCGGAAATCAAGTGCCCCGAAGCCCGAAGGCGTCCTTTGAATCCGAGCTGACGCAGCCGGGACGCCAAGCTGAATCCCCTGCCGTCCGTGAAGTCGGGGAACGGTATCCGGATCGCGTTGATTACAGGAAGATAATCCAAGATCGCGGCCGGATCCGCGCTGTTGTCGAATTCCAGCTTGGCACTCGGTCCCACTGCGCCAAGCTCCAAGTCCTCCAGAGTGCTGAATGTCTCCGAGCCGAGATCGTCCTCGTGGAACCCGTCGTCGCGCACGATCACGGAAGCCAATAGTCCCGCTCCTTCCGGCCCCTTCAGGCGGCCTTTCGTAACGCTTCGCCGTACAGGGCCTCCTTGAAGGGCGTCGCCCCGAGTCTTCGGTAGCTTTCCAGAAAGGTCTCGTTCTTGGATTGCCGGACTTCCAGATATCTTTCCGCAAGCCGCTCAAGCGCAGGAACAAGCGCCTCCGCCGAAAACCCCGGCCCCGTCTTCTCGCCGATCGCAGCCGTCTCCGTCGCGTCGCCGCCGAGCGTGATCTGGTAGTTCTCCACGCCCGCGCGGTCCAACCCCAGTATGCCGATGTGGCCGACGTGATGGTGGCCGCATGCGTTGATGCACCCGGAAATCTTGACTTTGAGCGGACCGATCCGATCCTCCAGCCCGAGCTCCTTGAAACGGCTCGAAATCTCCTGCGCGATCGGAATGGAGCGGGCGGTCGCAAGCGCGCAATAATCCATGCCCGGGCAGGCGATGATGTCGGAAGCCAGGCCGATGTTGGGCGTCGCCAGCCCGGCCTCCTCGAGCGCTTCGTACGCCAAGGGGATATGCGCGCGGTGGATGTGCGGAATGATGATGTTCTGCTCGTGGCTGACCCGCAGCTCGTCATGGCCGTAGCGTTCCGCCACACCCGCAAGCACCCGCATCTGCTCCGATGTCGCATCGCCCGGAATGCCGCCGACCGGCTTGAGCGAAACCGTGACGATTCCGTAGCCCGGAGCCTTGTGCGCCGCGACATTGGTCGCGGCCCACGCGCGGAACCCGCTGTCGGCGCGAACCGCGTCCTTGTAGGGCGCATCGCTCAGTGAAACGAAACCCGGCGGCGCGAAACCTGATTCCAGCGTCTCGAGCAGACGGGGATCCACCCCGGGGAAACTCTTCCGGCGCGCGGCGAACTCGTCTTCGATCCGCTTCTTGAGCTCGTCGATGCCCGTCTCATGGACCAGGATCTTGATCCTGGCCTTGTATTTGTTGTCCCGCCTTCCGCTCAGATTGTAGACGCGGAGGATCGCCTCAATGTAGGGCAGCAGATCCTGTTTCGGCAGGAAATCCCGCACGACCTTCCCGATCATCGGCGTCCGGCCGAGCCCGCCGCCGACAAGCACCTCGAATCCTGCTTCGCCATCGGGGCCCCTGACCGTCCGCAGGCCGATGTCGTGCGCGCGAGTCACGGCCCGGTCGTTGGGCGAGCCGGTCACGGCAATTTTGAACTTGCGCGGCAGGTACTGGAATTCGGGATGGTCGGTCGACCATTGCCTGAGAAGCTCGGCAGTCAGGCGCGGATCCTCGATCTCGTCCGCCGCCGCCCCCGCGAAATGGTCCGCGGTAACGTTCCGAATGCAGTTGCCCGATGTCTGGATCGCGTGCATCGAGACGTCCGCCAGCGCATCAAGGATGTCGGGCACGTCGACCAGCTTGGGCCAGTTGAACTGCACGTTCTGCCGCGTTGTGAAATGCCCGAATCCCTTGTCCCACCGCTCCGCGATCATTGCGAGCTGGCGCATCTGCCGACTGTTCATGGTTCCGTAAGGGATCGCCACGCGGAGCATGTACGCGTGCAGCTGGAGATAGAGGCCGTTCTTCAGCCGCAGCGGCTTGAACTCCTCTTCGGTGAGGGCACCGCTGATTCTTCGCTCGACCTGCCCGCGGAATTCCGCGACCCTGGCCCTTACGAAGCCTTCGTCGAATTCGGAATAATCGTACATTCAGGCTTCCGCCTGCTTGCCGTGCCGGTAAACGCTTGGACCAGTCGCCCGGAACCGCTCCCGGAAGTGCGCGGGTCTGGGCGTTCCGTCGGCGTCCAGCTCCGCGTCCGCCAAGTACGCGCCGACATGCACATCCCTTTGCGCATCCGCTCCAGCAAGCGCCCGATCCGCTTCATCCTTCGCTTCGAAAACCAGAGCATCGGCAAAGCACCTCGACCAGCCGCCGGTGCCGGTCAAATAGATCGCGTCGCCGTCCAGAAGGTGGTTCGACGTGACAATCTTCGGTTTGAACGCTTTCCTCATGCCGCCTCGCATGCGCGCCCATCGGCGGTTGCCCGCCCCGCAGCGTCCTGTCGCGTATGCGGTTCCGTCGGGATCCGCGCTGGCGCGCCCCTGCGAACGCCAGATCCGACAGGCTGATGCCGAATGCCGTTCCGAAGAGCGGCGGCAGCATTTGCAGGCGGAACGGTTGCCTCCGTCGGCCCAGCAAACGAAGAAAGGCCATCGGCCAAGTCGAGTTCGACGCCTGCGTTCCGGATCGCCGCCATCTCGCATTCGACGCCCGGATGCTCCCCAAGCCCTCCAAGCACGAGCCGGGCGACTTGGCGCCCGCCGGCGGTCAGCTTGGCAACCATCGCGCCGATCTGTTCAGCGGAATGCGCGGAGCCAGCACTTCGGCCGATGTCGACGAATTCCGCTTCGCGCCTGGCCATCTCCAGAACGGGTTCGGGAATCGAGGCGTCGTGAACAATCACATCCGCGCCGTCGACAAACCGGCTCGCCTGCAAGGTCATCAGCGCCGGATCGCCCGGACCCACTCCGACGAACGCCGCCATTCCTGCGCGGCGCGGACGCCGCTCCGCATCCCGGAACAGGCGGCCCAAGCATCGAATCGCGGCCGGAAATCCACCCTTCTCGTACGCTTCGGGACCTTCGCGCTCGTAAAACGCCGCCCAGAACTCGCGTCGTCCGCGGCCCGGCCGAAGGCGCGCCGCCGTGCTGCGAAACGCCCGGCCCGCTTCCGCAAGCGGTCCGAGGGATGTCGGCAGCTGCAGCTCGAAATCGGATTTGAGCTTCCGGGCGAGAATAGGCGCGGCCCCTTCGGTGCCGATCGCGACCACGACCGGGTCGCGGTCGACGACCGCGGGAGTGATGAACTCGCTGCCGTCGAGATTGTCGACGATGTTCACCAACGCCCCGGCTTGCTTCCCCATTGCCGCGGCACGGGAGTCCGAATCAGGATCATCGTTGGCGCAATACAGAAGCGCGGCGCCGTCCACGTCGGCCGACTCGATCTCCCGCTCGAACAGCTCCATGCGGCCGTCCGTTGCCCATTCCCGAACCAGCGGCACCGGACGCCTGCCGTACACTGCGATATTCGAATCCGTTTTCAGCAGGAGCCGAAGCTTCGGGACGGCTACCGGTCCCGCCCCGGATACCGCGACCCGCCGACCGGAGAGTTCAAGAAATATTGGAAAGTGCCGCATGACCGCCGCCTCCGTACCTTGCGGAAAATGGCGACGGCGGAACATCATTTCAAGAATTCAGGCCAAACCGGAACGAAATAGGGAATTGGTCCATTATCAGCGGCCATTGACGCAAATTTGTTCCAAATGAACGGTTCGCGCCGAACCGGGGTCGCCGGTTCAGACCGCGGCGGGCTGCCTCGTCCTGGAGCTTTCCGGCAAGGAGTCCGCACGGCCATGCGATTTGCGAGCGGGTTCGTACGTCGGATGGAACCGGCCTGCCGGCGAAAGCGTGAAGATCTCGCAGCCTTCGGCAGTCACGCCAACCGTATGCTCGAATTGCGCCGATAGCGACTTGTCCACAGTGACAGCGGTCCAATCATCCGAAAGCACCCTGGTCGCCCTCTTTCCCATGTTCACTATGGGCTCGATCGTGAAGAGCATTCCCTCCTCGATCGACGGCCCGCTGCCGGGGCTTCCGTAATGCAGGACATTGGGCGGAAGATGGAATTTGTTGCCGATGCCGTGGCCGCAGAAGTCCCTGGCAACCGACATGCGGTTTTCCTCTACATGCTTCTGGATCGCATTCCCGATGTCGCCGAAAGTATTGCCCGGCCTGACTTGGGCAATGCCCAGCATCAGCGAATCGTGCGTGACCTGCAGAAGCCGCTCGGCCTTCCGGCTCAGCTTGCCTGCGACGTACATCCGGGAGCTGTCGCCGTACCAGCCGTCGACGACAACGGTGACGTCGATGTTCAGGATGTCTCCGCTCCGAAGCACCTTCGACCCCGGTATCCCGTGGCACGCGACGTGATTCACTGAAATGCACGTGGCGTGCTTGTAGCCGCGGTATCCGATCGTTGCCGAAACGGCGCCGCGCTTTCTGATCATCGCTTCCGCAATGTCGTTGATCTCAACCGTGGTGATCCCCGGCCGGACGACGTCGCAAAGCTCGTCAAGGATTTCTGCGACGATCGCGCCCGCGACGCGCATTCTTTCGAAGTCGCGCTCCGAATAGCGGCGGATGCCGTCGCGGGTCACAGCATGTCTTCCAAAGCGGGCCGCGCTCATCCGTTCGAAAAGGTCCGGTTCCTGTCGATCCCAAGGCAGCGGATAGCAGTCCGGCCGCTTCGGCACGTTACATCGACGGCAGTGCGATTGCACGCATTGAGGCCGCCCTCAAGAATCCGCCGGCTGCCGAGCCGCTCCTTACGGCAAGACCAAAAACCCATTATTTGGCGGCTTCAGCCCCGATGTCCGAAGATCGGCCATTCCGGGCCTCCCGAGCCCCGGAACGGAGCAGAGAATGGAAGGCGCAATCGACTTCAAGCCTTTGGCCGGAGTCCGGGCAATCGAAGTCAGCCACATGGTGTTCGGCCCTTCGTGTGGGATGTTCCTCGCGTTCATGGGCGCCGAAGTCATCAAGGTCGAACCGCCTTCAGGCGACAAGACGCGCCTGTTGACGGGAATGGGCGCTTCCTTTTTCCCGACCTTCAACCGGGGCAAGAAGTCCGTCGTGATCGACCTGGCGTCCCGCGAGGGCCGGGAGGCGTGGGACGCGCTTGTTTCCCGCTCCGACGTTCTGATCGAGAACTTCCGCGACGGCTCGCTCGACCGCATGGGTTTGGCGCCTGAGCGGCTGCGCGGGATGAATCCCCGCCTGATTACTGTTTCGTGCAAGGGATTTCTCCGCGGGCCCTACGAGCACCGCTCCGCGCTGGATGAAGTCGTCCAGATGATGACGGGCCTCGCCTACATGACCGGTCCGAAGGGAATGCCGCTCCGGGTGGGATCGTCCGTGAACGACATAATGGGCGGGCTGTTCGGCGCCTACGCCGTTGCCGGGGCGCTCAAGGAGCGCGAAACCACCGGCGCCGGGCGCGAAGTCCGCGTCGGCCTGTTCGAGAACAGCCTTCTCCTCGTCGCGCAGCACATGGTGCAGTTCGCGCTGCTCGGCAACGAGCCGCCGCCGATGCCACAGCGGGAATTCTCCTGGCCGGTCTACGACATTTTCCGGACATCCGACGGCAGCGACATGTTCATTGGCGCGGTGACGGAGGGGCAGTGGAAGATATTGTGCGACATGCTCGGCCTCGGCGAGCTGCTAAGCGACCCGCGGCTCGAAACCCGAATGCAGCAGATCGAAGCACGCAGCTGGACGATCCCCGTATTCCGGGAAGCGATCCTCAAGAAGCCGTCGGACGAGCTGTCGGATCGGTTCGAGGCCGAGGGAATCCCGTTCGCGCCCGTCGCGAGACCCGCGCAGATGTACGACGATCCCCAAGCGTGCCAGCCTTGCGGGATGCCGTCGTCGTCCCTTCCGGACGGGCGGGAATTCCGCGCGCCCGGAATGCCGCTGGAGATCGACAGAGCCCGGTTCGGGCCGGATTTGGATGTGCCGCCTCTCGGCCGCGATACGGATGAAGTTCTGGGAGGGCTCGGGTTCGATGCGGAATTCATCGATAAATGCGCGGGAAGAAATCCAACTGCGAGAGAACATGAAGCCACGTGAACTGTATCCGGAAGGAAAGCTCGTCCTGAGGGAGCTAGGTCTTCGGGACGGCCTTCAGCTCGTCAAAAAATGGCCGAGCACGGCCGGGAAAATCGAATGGCTGAACCGCGCATACGACGCGGGAGTGCGACATTTCGAGGTCGGGTCGTTTCTTCCGCATGACCGGTTTCCGCAGTTCGCCGACATTCGGCAGTTGGTTGACGCGGTTGCAGGCCTTCCTGAAGCGCGCTCGTCGGCGCTCACTCTCAATGAGCGCGCGATCTCGGATGCGCTTTCCACGGCGGTGGACGAAATCGTCATTTCGGTATCGGCGACCGAGGAGCACAGCCTCGCCAACATCAGGCGGACGAGGAAGTCGGCCGTCGGCTTGATCCGAACAGCAGTGGAGGAACGCGCTGCCTCTCCGCAGCCGCCGACAGTCAACGCCGCGATATCAATGGCGTTCGGTTGCTCGATTTCCGGGGACGTCGCGGTGGCGGACGTTGCACGGTTGGTGGAGGAATGCTTGGACGCAGGTGCCGAGGTGATCGGCGTTGCGGACACGGTCGGCTACGCCGGACCGGCCCAAGTTGGGGAAATGTGCGAAGCGTTGCTTCCGCGCATGGGCGGGCGACCTCTGATCGTGCACCTTCACGACACACGGGGAACCGGACTCGCAAACGCGCATGCCGCCCTCCGATCCGGCGTGAGGATACTGGACGGAACGCTGGCCGGTCTTGGCGGCTGCCCTTTCGCGCCGGGTGCAACCGGCAATATCGTGTTCGAGGATCTTGCATACCTTTGCGAGCGATGCGGCTTCCGAACCGGAATCGAACTGGAAAAGCTCATCGCCGTCCGGAGCGTTCTCGAGACCGAGCTGGAGGGAGAAACGCTGCATGGCGCTATGGCAAAAGCAGGGGTGCCTAGCAAAATCGCCTGGCAAACGTCGAATTCTGATCGCGACAAGCTTTCGGCAGAAGCCTCAGCGTGACCATGTTCGGTGTCAGCTTCAACGCAGTTATCATTGCAATATCAGCGACTTAGGCGTCGGATCACCGGTGCACCTCCTTGGCTCATCCTGTTGTACGAGAGACGCAGGAAATCGTTCCGGAACATCGGCACTCACGCTAGTGCTCGCGGGCGGATGGCGCGCAAGGCGGCGGCCTTGCTCCGCTCGGCAATCTCGAGCTCGTAGCGATGCTGAAGGTTCATCCAGCTCCCGGCATCAGTATTGAAATACCGTGCCAGACGCAGCGCGGTCTCAGCCGTAATGCCCCGGCGGCCGCGAACGATCTCGTTGATCCGTGCCGGCGTCACACCGACCGCCTTCGCCAGTGCCGTGGCGGTCAACCCGAAAGGCTCCATGAAGTCGTGCTGCAGCACTTCACCGGGGTGAACTGGCTTTAGTTGGGTCATTTGTATTCTCCTCGAATGGCATTAGTGATAATCGACAATCTCGGCATCGTAGGCGTCTCCGTCAACAAAGCGGAAACAGAGCCGCCACTGATCGTTGATCCGGATGCTGTACGAGTCTCGATGGTCGCCCCGCAGCTTCTCGAGCCGGTTTCCGGGCGGCACCCGTAGAAAGTCGAGCGTCGCAGCAGCGTTCAGTTGCGCAAGCTTGCGTCGGGCAACTCGCTCGAAAGCGACGAAGCGCCACACTCGAAAGCCGCTGGCCAGCCGCTCGGTGTCCGTGCAACGGAAGTTCCGGATCATCCAGAATCAAATATCGCATATCGATATGCGAATTCAAGCGACCGTGCAAGGAGATGAAAGTTTTGTCGAAAGGCGATGTGGATCATGGCAATTTTGCAACGATCACGACGGGTCCACTTCAGCGTGGCGTGCGCCGACCGTACTCGAAGTCCGCGGACCTCGGGTTCGGCAGTTCTCGTTCCCGACACACGGAACCGCGGCAGCGTGGCGGTGGAACAATCCTGTAGCGTCCACAGCGCGGCCTGTTCCGGCCCGCCGTTGGCTTGATCCCGCGCGCCCCCGCGAGTGTTGAACCGGGAACCTTCGCCTGGAGCGGCAAGCCGGTCCTGAAACACATTCGGATCTGTCGCCTACCGGATTTTCGGTGGACTCGGTGATTCTGGCGCGTTCATCGCAAAGCCGGGCGCCGATATTGGTGAGTTGCTCCGTGTTTGCAGGAGTGCGAAAGTCTAAACAGATGAGCCGGAAGACAGACGGAAGGGGCCGATGGCTGAGAGAAGAGCAACCGCGAGGTATCCTGTCAAACTCCGAACGCATGCGGCAAGTTAGGAGATCAGCTCCTGGTCCAAATCTGAAATCACTGCCAACGAGGTTGAACCAATGCCACTGGGAAACGTTCACCCGATCACCGACGTATGCGTCCTGGTGGAGGACATAGAGCGTGCGGTGGAATTCTACACGGATAAGCTGGGCTTCAAGCTCCGGCGCAGGGCGGACGGATTCGCGGACTTCGCGGGCGCGGGCCTGACGCTCGCCGCTTGGGAAATCGACCACATCCACGCCTACACAGGCGTGTCCAACCGGCGCTCCCCGGCGGGCGCGCACAAGGCATGCATCGCGCTGCAGCTTGAATCTCCTGCCGTGCTGAACGACGTTTACAACAAGCTCACCGAGCGGGGAGTGGAATTCCAAGCTCCGCCGAAGAGCTATGTCTGGAATGCTTACGCCGCATACTTCACTGACCCGGACGATACGCTTTGGGAACTCTACGCATGGGAAGAGGGAGGCCCCGGCGACTACCACGAGTCATTTGAAGAGAGCTGACAGGGCTTTCCGGCCTGCGAGGACGGAAGCTCGTCGGGCAGGTTTGCGGGGTCGGACCGAGCCAAGGCTTGGCGCCGGATTTCGCAAGCATTGTTGAACGGAGTTGAAAATCAAGGAGGAGGAAATGCACAAGTATCGAAGCGGAATGGACCGAAGGACGGTCCTGAAGTCGCTCGCGGCCGGAGCGGCCGCGATCGGACCCGGCATGGCGCTCACGATTCCCGGGACCGCCAGCGCTGCGGCGAAGGTCACGATCAAATACGACTGGCTGATTTCGAACGGACAGATCGGCGATGTCGTTGCGGTCGAGAACGGGTATTTCGAGGAAGCGGGGTTCGAGGTCGAATTCAGTCCCGGCGGCCCGAATTCCCAGACGGTTCCGCCGGTGATTTCCGGCGCCGCAACGCTGGGCCAGTTCTCGGAAACCACGCAGCTCTTCCACGCGCGCGCCAGCGGGGTTCCTGTCAAGATCCTCGCTTGCGGATACAGGACGGGGCCCTACGCCTTCACTTCTAAACCTGCGAAGCCTCTGCGGACCGCGGCGGACCTCGCTGGCCTTCGCATCGGCGTCCAGCCGACGGCGCGTTTCATCATCGACGCGATAGCGGCGAAGAACGGCATCGACCTGGGCGACCTTACGATCGTAAGCGTCGGTTTTGACAAGGGTCCGCTCGTTAGGGGCGAAGTGGACACGATCGGCGGGTGGATCACCAACACGCAGGCGCTCAGCGTTGTCGGCGATGACCGGGTCGACCTTCTCGTCAGGGATCTCGGCCTGCCCTCGTACGCGAACACTTACTTCGCGACCGACGAGGCGATCGAAACGAATGCCGACACACTTGCCGACTTCATTGGCGCGGCAGCCAAAGGATGGGGCTGGACCCATGCAAATCCGGAAGAGGCCGTGCGGAAGACAGTTGAGGCCTACCCCGCTCTCAGTCTGGAATGGGAACTCAAAACCATCGGGCTCGTTCTGGATTTGAGCTTCGACGCGGACACCATGAGGGACGGCTGGGGCACGTTCGATCCGGCATTGCTCGAGGAGCAGCTGTCGATCTTCGACGAAATCGGCCAATTCCCTGGCGGGCGTCCCGCGCTTGAAGAGGTCTATACGTCGAAGATTCTCGAAATGACCGCTGATCGGCGTCCGAGGCTAGGCGCTCCGGGCGCTTGAACCTGGATGCGCGCCGCGGTCGAGACGCATTCGCTCGAACTCGGCTACCGCAACGAAGCGGAAACGGTTTCCGTCCTCGGCGGCGTTAACCTTACCGTCGCCGCCGGGGAATTCTTGTCGATCATCGGGCCGTCGGGGTGCGGCAAATCGACTCTTTTGCGGGTTGTCGCCGATCTGCTTGATCCGCTGAGCGGCAACATCCAAGTACTCGGCAAAAGCCCGCGAGCAGCCCGTCGCAAGCGCGAGGTGGGGTTTGTCTTCCAGGATTCGACGCTGCTGCCGTGGCGAACGGTTACAGCCAATATCGAGCTGCCCCGCGACATTGGAGGACGGCGCGCCTCCGCTGCGCCGAAGGGCAGATCAGCCGAGCTTTCCCGAATGCTCGGGATTGACGAACTTGGAGACCGGTACCCTCACCAGCTGTCGGGAGGGCAGCGTCAGCGGGTTGCGATCGCACGCGCGTTGCTGACCGAACCGAAGCTGTTGCTAATGGACGAGCCGTTCGGCGCGCTCGACGAGATCACGCGCGATCGGCTGAACGACGAGCTTCTTCGCCTGTGGCGCAGCACCGGCACGACAGTATTGTTCATCACGCATTCGATCATGGAGGCTGTGTATCTCGGGCAGCGGGTCATGTTGCTCGGTTCGCGTCCTGGGCGGGTTCTCGCCCTGAAGGATCTGCGCGACGCGAAGACGCCGGACAATCGCTGCCGGAGGGAGGACCCCGCAATCGTCTCCGCCATGACGGAGATGCGGAGCATGCTGGAGTCCGCATGATGCCGCCCGTGCGCGTGCCGGGAGCGATGTCGCTTCTTCTTCCGCTTCTGGGTGCGGCTTCGATCATTCTGGCCTGGCAGTTCCTTCTGCCCGTCGCGGGCGTTCCGCCGTATATCGCGCCGACGCCCACGCGGATCGCGTCGGCGTTCGTCAATCAGTGGCCGCTGCTTCTGGACAATTTGTGGCCGACCATGGCCGAGAGTCTCGCGGGCTTCGTGTTCGGCAATCTGGCTGCCGTCCTGCTGGCCGTTGCGTTCGTCTACAGCCGAACCTTGAACAGCGCATACTTCCCGGTGGTCTTGTTCTTCAACACAATCCCGATTCTGGCATTGTCGCCCATCATCATTCTGATCTTCGGCCTCGGAATGCTGCCGAAGATCGTGATCGCGTCGGTCATCTGCTTCTTTCCGACGCTGGTGAACATGGTCCGGGGATTGAACTCGGCGGCGCCGAACGAAACCGAATTGTTCAGGGTGCTCTCCGCGACGCCTTGGGAAACATTCTGGCGCCTCCGGCTTCCGCGATCCATGCCCATGCTGTTCTCGTCGCTGCGGATCGCGTCGGCTACGGCAGTGATCGGCGCGATAGTCGGGGAGTGGATCGGTTCGGACAAGGGGCTCGGCGCGCTCATCATCCAAGCGACGTTCAATTACCAGACCGAGCGCCTTTACGCCGCAATCGTGCTCTCCTCATCAATGGCGATCATTCTGTTTCTCTTGGTGATTTTCGTGGAGAGCAGAGTAGCCCGCTGGTCGTACGAATCAGCTTGAACCCGGGTTCGTGCAAGGTCAGCGACACCGAACGGCGACGGCATCGGATCACGTGGACGGACGCGGCAAGTGCCTGATCCCTTCCTGCTTGGAGCGGATCAGATTCACGAACCGCTGGCGGATGCGAAGAGCGTGGCATTTCCGCCGGCCGCTGTCGTATCGATGCAGACGTGCCGCTCCAGCACGCAGCGGTCCGCCAAGTTCCGGCCGCCGACCAAGGGGATCAACGGTCCGTTGCGCGATGCAAGGGCAATCCGGGCATCGCGCAGATCGTCCGTCCCGCTCCAAAGCGCCACTGCGCCGAAGTTCCGCAGCTCGGCGAGAGCCGACCGGGGAAGGTATCCCGGAACGGAATGGGCGCCTGCCGTTCCCGGAACCACGATCAGCGCCCGGCAGCCTGCGGAGAGCGCGATCTCGGCTTGCTCCTTCGCGTCGTCCGACTTCGGTCCCAAGCAGAGAACCGTGTCTCTCGGAAACTTCGACAGCTTGTTGGATTCTCCGGTCGGACCGGGCATTTCCATGACGCTCTGGCGCAATCCCGGAGCTCGGGAAAGCTCGTCGAGCAGCTCCTGAACCTTTCCGATGTCCGCGAGCGGTTCCGTTTCGACCTCGTGGGACGGTTGCTCGGACCGGGTGAAGCCTCGCAGATAATTGGGTCCGCCCGCCTTCGGGCCGGTTCCGGACATGCCCTCGCCGCCGAACGGCTGCGAGCCTACGACAGCCCCAATTTGGTTCCGGTTCACGTAGATGTTCCCGATGTTCAGGCGCGCGGTGACATCCTCGATTCTCGCATCGATTCTCGAATGCATGCCGAAGGTAAGCCCGAATCCTTGCGCGTTGATCGTCTCCAGAATCGACTCTAGTTCGGTCGGCCGGAAAGTCGCGACATGGAGAACCGGGCCGAAGATCTCCTCACCGACATCGTCCAGGCCGCCTACCTTCAGCACCGTCGGACCCACGAAATTGCCCGTCGACGGCGCGGGGCATTGCTTCATCAAGCGGCCTTCGCTCCGCGCGGCCTCCACATGCGCCTTGACGCGCCCATGCGCCTCCGCATCGATCAGCGGTCCGATGTCGGTGCTCGTGTCCCAAGGGTCGCTGACCGAAAGCTCGTCCATCGCTCCGAAGAGCATCTTCAGCAGATAGTCGGAGACATCTTCCTGGATGTACAGCATGCGGGCCGCGGAGCATCGCTGCCCGGCTGACTGGAAGGCCGACACGAAAATGTCCCTGACCACTTGTTCCGGCTGCGCTGTGCTGTCGACGAGCATAACATTGATGCCGCCGGTCTCCGCAATCAGCGGCGCCGACGGCCTCGGCGAGTTCGCGATCCCGGACTCGATGAGCCTCGCCGTATCTGTCGAACCGGTGAACGCCACGCCGGCAATGAAGGGATGCGCGGCAAGCACGGAGCCTACATCCGGCCCCGTGCCCGGGAGCATTTGCAGGACCTCGCGCGGGACCCCGGCTTCGTGCAGGCACGATACAGCGAACCGCGCAATCAAGGGCGTCTGCTCCGCGGGCTTCGCCAGCACGCCGTTCCCCGCCGCCAAGGCTCCGGAAACCTGCCCGGTGAATATCGCCAGAGGGAAATTCCACGGGGAGATGCATGCGACCAGGCCGAGCGGCGGGCCGAGGCTTTGCCGTTCCGCCTCGGCCGCGTAGTAGCGCAGGAAGTCGACTGCCTCCCTTAGCTCCGCCACGGCATCGGACGCCGATTTCCCCGCCTCCCTGGCCAGCAGCGAGAACGCCTCGGCGTAGCGCTCTTCGTACAGGAACGAGGCTTTCCTGAGCGCGCTTGCGCGCTCGCCCGGCGCGGAGGAACTCCAGTCCCGCGCTGCGCGGACTGCGGCATCTATCGCGCCCGCGCTCGCTTCCTCGACCGCGCCGACCACGTCGCCGGGATTGGACGGGCTCGTTACCGCAACTCGGCGGCCTGTCGGCGCATCGGCTGCCGCCAGGACGGGCGACGCCTCCCAAGTGGCTGAGGAAAAAGGCTCCCTTTCGGTATCGATCCCGCGCAGGCGGTCGGGATTGTGCAGATCCCACCCTTTCGAATTCAGGCGGGCGTCCCCGAAGATCGCGGACGGCATGGCGATTTTCCGGACGTTTCGCGCTCTTGCCGCCGCGAGCTCGTCGAACGGATCCGAAGCAACGTCCTCCGGTTCGTTGCTGAAGTCCGCAATTTGGTTCACGAAGGAGCTGTTGGCGCCGTTTTCGAGAATCCGCCTGGCGAGGTAGGGAAGCAATTCCCTGTATTCGCCGACCGGCGCGTAGACGCGGCACCGGGTTCCGTTCCGCCGAAGGACGGCGTCGTGCAGCGCTTCGCCCATGCCGTGAATTCGTTGAAACTCGAATGCCGTTCCTTCTTCGACCAGCTCAAGGATGGACGACACCGTGTGCGCATTGTGTCCTGCGAACTGCGGGTAGACGCGATCCGTCATGGTCAGCAGCTTTCTCGCGCAGCACAAATACGAGACGTCTGTGGCGCACTTGCGTGTGTAGACCGGAAAGTGCTCAAGCCCTTCAACCTGGGCGCGCTTGATCTCGGAATCCCAGTAGGCGCCCTTCACGAGCCGGATCTTGATCCTTCGATCCAGTTCGCCCGCCAAGGCGTACAGGAAGTCCAATACGTGCGGAGCCGCCTTCCCGTAGGCCTGCACGACAATCCCGAAACCGTCCCATCCGTCCAGGTCCGGGTCGCGCATGACCTTTTCGATGACGTCCATGGAAAGCTCCAGCCTGTCGGCTTCCTCCGCGTCTATGTCGATTCCGATGTTCGATTCCTTGGCCATCCGCGCGAGATGCAGGACTTTGCCGCCGAGTTCCTCGAGCACGCGTTCACGCTGCGTGAGCTCGTATCTCGGATGCAGCGCCGAGAGCTTGATCGAAATCCCGTGATTGTCGTGAATGTTCTCCGCCGTGCACTTCGGCGCGAGCGCGGAGATCGCATTCTTGTAGTCCTCGAAGAATTTTTCGGCGTCGGCTGCCGTCAGCGCCGCTTCGCCGAGCATGTCGTACGAGTACTGGTAGCCCCGTCTTTCAAGCTCGCCGGATCGGGTGAACGCCTGCCCGATTGTCCGTCCGAGCACGAAGCGCTCCGCAAGCCGCTCAATCGCGCGCCGCGCGCTGAACCGGACCACCGGCGTGGCCAAGCGTCTCACGGCGCCCCGCAGGGCTCCGCGCCGCTGGTCGCCTTCGATGCACCATGCGCCGAACATCAGCAGCAGCGTCAGCGCGTTGACGAATCTCGATCTCGATTTGCCGCGGTGCGCCGCCCAGTCGGCAGTCGCGATCTTGTCGGCGATAAGCCGGTCGGCGGTATCCGCGTCGGGAACCCGGATGAGGGCCTCCGCAAGCCGGAGCAGCGCGAGGCCTTCGCCGGTTCCAAGCCCGTACTCGGCGAGAAGAAAATCCATCCGGCCCAGCGTGCCGGATTTCCTGATGTCTCCTACAAGCGAGGCGGCCGCTTCCGTTGCCGCTTTCCTGGCCTTTTCGGGATACTGCGCCGACGCGATCAGCGCGTCCAAGTGCTCGTCCTCGTCCGCAAGCTTCGCTGCGGTAATCCGGCTTCTTATGTCTTCCAGGCTGTCGGCCACCGTGGCACCTCCGAGATCTCCGCTCATGTAAAATATAGCACAATGGCGACAGCGGTTTCGTCCGAAATTGGCAGTGGTTCACTGGAACACATCTGATTCAGCAGTGATTTCAATTGATTTTGCTGGAATTCAGCCATTGATCAGCAATAATGGCGGTCAAGGCAATCTTGCGGCGGCTTCCGGCAGTTCGCGCAATTCTTCAGGAAGCGGGACGCCCGTCGAATCGCTGCTTGGATTCTTGATCTTAGAGGAAACGCCTTATGCAAATCCGCTTTGCAGATGCGGAACGTCCCCCGGCTGGAAGAAAGCCGCTGGACGCGATTGACCGCAACATCCTCCGGATTCTGTCGGCGGACGCCAGGCTGCCCGTGGTTGAATTGGCCCGTCGCGTGGGATTGACCGCCAGCCCGTGCCGGTCCCGGGTCCTGAAACTCCAGAAGCTCGGCTACATTCTGGGGTTCCGCGCTGTTTTGAATCCGGCGATGCTTGAGCTGGAGCACGTCGCCTTCACCGAAGTGAAGCTCAGGGACACTTCGGAGACCACCTTGCAGGAATTCAACAAGGCGGTGAGGGAGATTCCGGAAATCGAGGAATGCCATCTCATTGCCGGATCATTCGATTTCCTCCTCAAGGTGCGGACAAGGGACATCCGCGACTTCAGGACGGTGCTGGGCGAAAAGATTTCCAAGCTTCCAGGGCTTGCGAATACTTCAACCCACATTTCCATGGAATCGGTGAAGGAGCTTGCCTACTAGCCGACGGCGGCCGCGCTTGCCTTTCGGCAATCGGGTTTGCACTGTCGAGCAGTCTGCAATCCCCGTCTGGAGCAGCCATGGCGAATCCGACCGCCGCGATGATCGTGATTGGCGACGAGATCCTTTCGGGACGAACCCGCGATGCCAACATGCACCACCTCGCGGGACAGCTCGCCGATGTCGGCATCGACCTGAAGGAGGTTCGGGTCGTGGCCGACGAGCATCGCAGCATTGTATCGGCGGTGAACCATCTGCGGGAAGCTTACGCCATGGTGTTCACCAGCGGCGGAATCGGGCCGACGCACGACGACATCACTGCCGACTCCGTCGCTGCCGCATTCGGCCTGAGCATCTGCGTTCGCGACGACGCGAAGCGCGTATTAAGCGAGTTTTGCGAAGCTAACGGCCTTGAAGTCACGGAGGCCCGGCTTCGGATGGCCAGAATTCCCGAGGGAGCCGAACTGATACGGAACGGAGTGTCCGGCGCTCCCGGATTCACGGTAGGCAACGTCCATGTCCTTGCAGGAGTTCCTGCGATCTTCAGGTCCATGCTCAACGAGCTTCTCGAAAGGATTCCGAAAGGGCGTCCCTTGATATCGAGAACCGTTCGGGTGAATCGGCCGGAAAGCGAAATAGCCGAGCGGCTTAAGGGGATTGCCAGCAGATACATTCAGCTGAGTTTCGGATCCTATCCATTCCGGGAACATGGCAGGTCGGGAGCGAATGTCGTTGTCCGCGGCGAGGATGCGAACACTGTCGATCAGGCTGAGGCCGAATTGCGCGAAAGCATGTCCGACAGCATTGCGTAGCGCGCGCATGGTCGATTCCTTCGCGCGCCGCTTTCCTTATTCGGATTCCCGAGGCCCGGCGCCGTTCTTCAAGCAGAATGACGTCCGCGGCCGAACGTCGCTGCGCCGACCCGAACCTTTGCTCCCCTTCGGAAGCGTTCCCCTTATTCCAGCTCCGCCTCTCGTAGGTTCGCCGCGGCATCGTTGATGGCGGCAGTCAAGGAACTAAGCTTATCCAAGTTCTCGAAAGAAATCACGATTTTTCCTGATTCGTTTCCTGTGGACAGCTGAAGCCGGACCTTGGATCCAAGGTTCGCGGAGAGCTCGGCTTCCAGCGCTTCCGTGTCAGCATCCTTGCGCGGTTTCGGGGTCGCGGCCGCCCCGTGCCCGCCGTCTTTCCGTTTCGCGAGCGCCTCGGTCTGGCGCACTGACATGCCGTGGCGAACGACCGTCCTCGCCAGTGCTGCCGGATCCTTCGCCGGAACCAGCGCCCGGGCATGTCCCGCGGTGATCCGCCCTTCCACAATAAGCTTCTGCACGTCGCTAGGGAGCGAAAGCAGCCTGAGGATGTTTGCGACGTGGCTCCGCGATTTGCCCAGCGTTTCCGAAATCTTCTCCTGGGTGTGTCCAAACCGATCCATCAGGCTCTTGTAGCCCCGCGCCTCGTCGAGCGGATTGAGACCCTCTCGCTGGATGTTCTCAATGATCGAAATCTCCAAGCATTGCTCATCCGACAATTCCCGCACGGCAACCGGGACTTCCCTCAGCATCGCAAGCTGCGCGGCCCTCCACCGCCGCTCCCCCGCCACAATGCGGTATCCGCCGACGTTGTCCGGACTCGGCCTCGCGACGATCGGCTGGATGATGCCGCTTGCGCGGATTGAATCCGCAAGCTCCTTGAGGGAGTCCTCAGGAAACTCAGTTCGGGGCTGGGTCGGATCGGAGCGAAGCATCTCGATCGGCATCATTGTCGGCGCTCCGCCGCCAGCGTTCGACGGCGAGCCTAGCTCCTCGGCCTTCCCCGGGCCTAGGTCGCCAATAAGCGTTGACAAGCCGCGGCCCAAACCGCGCTTTCCTGAGCTCGAATTGCTCATGTTTCCGCCCTCTCCTCACAAATTGCTGTTTTCCAGACCCAGGATTTCGCTGGCAAGCGCCGTGTACGCCTTGCTCCCCGGTGAGCGCTGGTCGTATTGCAATGCCGGAAGGCCGAAGGACGGAGCTTCGCCGAGCCTGACATTCCGGGGAATGACAGTCCTGAAGACGAGTCGGCCGAGATTCTCGCGCGCATCCGCCTCGACTTGCTTGTTCAGCTTGTTCCTGCGGTCGAACATCGTGAGCAGGACGCCTTCGATCATTAGGCTAGGATTCACGGATTCCCTGAGCTTCCTGATCGTCAGAATGAGTTGCGACAGCCCTTCCAAGGCAAGAAACTCGGCCTGAAGCGGCACAAGCACCGTTCCCGCGGCAGCCAGCGCGTTCACTGTCAAAAGATTGAGGGATGGCGGGCAGTCCACCAGCACGAAATCCAGCTTCAGGTGCGCCGCTTCCGCCGGGTCCAGCGCATCGCTCAGGAAACGGAGCCGCCGCGATCCTTTGGACATTTCGATGTCCGCCGAGCTCAGGTCGCTGGTCGCCGGAACGACCAGCAGATCCGGAACGGACGTTTCCATCGCGGCCGCCCGAAGGCGCGTGTTGCCGGCAAGCAGCTCCTGCACCGGCAAGCGCCGTTGCGAATCCGGGATTCCCAAGCTCGTCGACGCATTGCCTTGCGGGTCGATGTCAACGACCAGCACTCTCCGGCCAGCGGCCGCCAGCGCCGCGCCAAGATTGACGACGGTGGTCGTCTTGCCGACGCCGCCCTTCTGGTTGGCGACCGCAATGGTTCTGCGGGTTCCGGCTGCCATCGCTTCAGGCGCGGCGAAGATCGCGGATCCGCAGAACAGCTCCGTCGGCGTTAGTCCGGCTCGGGAACTCTTCCAGAATGAAGGACCAATCCCGCCGCGCTGCGTCCAGCTCGGACTGCCGGTTCGCCCCCTTGAGGAACAATCCCGTTCCGTCCTGGGCCAAGTGGCGCGCCGCGTAGTCGAGCAGCCTAGCCAGCGGAGCAAGAGCGCGGGCGGCGGCGATGTCCGCCGCCTGCGGAGGGAGTCCCTCGGCCCGGTCCTGCAGCACCGTCACGCGGACGCCTGATTCGCGCGCCACCGTGCGAAGGAATTCGCACTTCCGCGAATTCGATTCGACGAGCACGAAACTGTCGCCCGGCCGTCGCTCCGCGCACAGCGCGGCCAGCACCATCCCCGGAAACCCGCCTCCGGAGCCGAGATCGATCCATTTCGCCGGAGACTTCGGCGCAAGCGCCAGAAGCTGGGCGGAATCGAGGAAATGCCGCGTCCACGCATCCGGCAGCGTTGAAGCGGCAACGAGACCGGCCGAGGCATTCCACCTGCGCAGAAGTTCAGCGTGCACGCGGATCCGGTCGAATGTTTCACGTGAAACATCCAGCTCTTCGCGGAATTCCGCCTCGCCGCGGAACGTCCCGTTCACGCGGAATGCCTTCGTTCCCCGCTCTTGACCGACGAAAGGATCAGCACGAGCGCCGCCGGCGTCATCCCTTCGATCCGGCCCGCTTGGCCGAGGGTTTCCGGCTGCGCCTTGCTAAGCTTCCCCTGCAGCTCATTGGAGATTCCAGGGATCGACCGGTAATCGAAACCGCGAGGGATGCGCTGCGCCTCGTCCCTTTCCAGCGCTTCCGCCTCCCTTTTTTGCCGCTCCAAATAGTTGGCGTACAGGGCCTCGTTTTCGACTTGCTCCGCGATTGACGGCTCCAAGCCGGACAGCTCCGGCCAGATCCCGGCCAGCTTCCGGATGTCGACGCCCTTGAACGCCAGCAGATCGGTCCCGGTCCTCCGCACGCCGTCCCGGCCGACCCTGATGCCGGCAGCGGACGCTTGGTTCGGGGTCAGCGAATGCGCCTTCAGCGCCTCCCGGGCTTGCGACAGGCGCGCGCGCTTCGCTAGGAAGCGTCGCGCCCTCTCTTCGGAAACGATCCCGAGATCCATTCCGAGCGGAGTCAGCCGCTGGTCGGCGTTGTCCGCCCGCAGGGACAAACGGAATTCGGCGCGGGACGTGAACATCCGGTACGGTTCGGAAACGCCGCGGGTAACGAGGTCGTCGATCATGACGCCGATGTAGGACCCTGAGCGAGGAAACGTGACCGAATCCATGCCCAGCGACCGGCGCGCGGCGTTTATCCCCGCGACGATCCCCTGCCCGGCGGCTTCCTCGTATCCTGTCGTCCCGTTGATCTGGCCCGCCAAGAACAGGCCAGGGGCGTTCGAAACCTCCAAGGAAGCCCCGAGGGCCCGCGGGTCCACGTAGTCGTACTCGATCGCGTATCCCGGCTGAAGAATCCTCGCGTTCTCCAGACCCGGTATCGTTTTGACGAACTCCGCCTGCACCTCCGCCGGAAGCGATGTCGAAATGCCGTTCGGATAAACGGTATCGTCATCCAGACCCTCCGGCTCAAGGAAGACCTGATGGGAGGCCTTGTCGCTGAACCGCACGACTTTGTCCTCGAGCGACGGGCAGTATCTTGGACCGACGCCATCGAAATGCCCGCCGTAGATCGCCGACCGGTGCAGATTCGCGCGCACGATTTCATGGGTCGCTTCGGACGTGCGGGTGATGGCGCAGCTGATCTGCCGGGCCGTCGGACCATCCGACAGGAACGAAAACATCTCAGGGTCGTCGTCGCCTGGCTGCTCCTCAAGATTCGACCAGTCGATCATCCGCCCGTCGATTCGCGGCGGCGTTCCGGTCTTCAGCCTGCCGAGGGGAAGCCCCAGCGCTTCGATCCGCTCCGCGAGTCGCACGCACGCGTTTTCTCCGACCCGGCCTGCCGACCGCGCCGTCTCCCCGATCCGGATCACTCCTCTTAGGAAGGTTCCGGTGGTCAGCACTACGGAGCGCGTCCCGAATTCGATCCCGTCAGCCAAAGCAAGCCCTGTCGCCGAGCCGTCTTTGAACAGAATGTCCGCGGCCTCGCCCTCGACGACCTCCAAGTTCGCGGCTCGGGCGATTTCCGCCTGCATGGCCTGCCGGTAGAGCTTCCGATCCATTTGGGCTCTCGGACCCCGCACCGCAGGACCCTTGGCGCGGTTCAGCAAACGGAACTGTATTCCTGCCCTGTCGGCGACGCGGGCCATCACGCCGTCAAGAGCGTCGATTTCCCGCACGATCTGCCCTTTGCCCAAGCCGCCGATTGCGGGATTGCAGGACATCGCGCCGATCGCGTCGCGCTTCAGCGTGACCAGCGCAGTCCGGGCTCCGGCTCTTGCCGCCGCGCACGCGGCCTCACAGCCGGCGTGCCCGCCTCCCACCACGATCACGTCAAAATGTTTCATGTGAAACATTCCTCATTTTCCCACGCAGAAGCTTGCGAAGATTTCCCCAAGGACTTCTTCCGTTTCGATTTTTCCGAGCATGACGCCCAAATTCCGCGCCCCGGCGCGCAGCTCTTCCGCCGCGATTTCCAGGTTGCGATCATCTGCATTTAGTTCATGCCGACAGGATTCCAAAGCCGAAACCGCAGATTCCATCGCCGCGCTATGCCGCTGCCGCGTCGCCGTTTCCACCGCCGCCGCCCTTCCCGCGAGTTCCGAACGGACTCGGTCCAGAAGACTCTCGACGCCTTGTCCGGTCTTTCCCGACACGGCGGGCTCCTGGATTCCGGGGGACAAGTCGGCCTTCGCCCGCACTCTGCAGTCGCCCGGGCGAATCTGCACCAGGAGCTCCTCCGCCGCATCTTCTTGCGACAGGAATACCCTGAGGTCGGCCGCGTCGGCCCGCCGACGCGCCCTGTCGACGCCGATGCTTTCCACAGGATCCGCCGACTTCCGCAAACCCGCGGTGTCGAGCAGCGTCACCGGAAGCCCGCGCAAGTCCATCCGGACCTCGATGACGTCGCGCGTCGTGCCCTCGTGCTCCGAAACAATGGCCGCTTCGCGCTTGGAAATGAAATTGAGCAATGTCGACTTGCCCACGTTCGGGGCCCCGACAATCGCCACTTCGAACCCGTCCCGAACCCGTTCCGCAAATTCCGCGCCGCGGATTTCCGCCTTCAACTCTTCGGCCAAGCCCTCGGCAAGCGCTTTGGCCTCGTCCACCGCCTCGCCCGGAATCTCCTCGTCTGCGAAATCGATCGCGGCTTCGAGCAGCGCCAGGCAGCGCAGCATCCTGGCGCTCCAGCTGTCGGCCTTCCGCCCGAGCTCGCCGGAAAACACCCTCATGGCCTGCTTCCGCTGCGCCTCGGTCTCGGCTTCGATCAGGTCAGCCAAGCCTTCGACGCGGAGCAGGTCCATCCTGCCGTTGCGAAGCGCGCGCAGCGTGAATTCCCCCGCTTCCGCCAGCCGAAGCCCTTCCTTCGCGCCGAGGGCGTTCAGCACGGCCGCGGCGGTTGCGCGTCCGCCGTGGATGTGGAGCTCGACGACCAGCTCTCCGGTGTAGCTGGCGCCCTCGGGAAACCAGAGAACCAGGCACTCGTCGAGGATAGCACCGTCCTCGCCAGACAGCTTCCGGAGCCCTGCCGTGCGGGCGGGCGGCAGGCTGCCCGCAAGATCTTCAGCTGCGCGCAGAGCGCCCGGCCCCGAGAGCCGCACGACTGCCACTCCCGCCTTTCCCCAAGCCGTGGAGAGCGCGAATATCGTGTCCATAGTTTCCACCCGGAACCTTGGCGGTGCTGACGCCTCGCCGGATCCGCTGCGGGCCTTCGCGATGGAAGCCTACGGGCTGCCCCGCACGCCGGAACCCGGCTCAGGAATTCATCGAGTCGAAGAACTCCGAATTGGTCTTTGTGACCCTTAGTTTCGAGAGAAGGAACTCGATTGCTTCCGTCGTCCCCATCGGGCTCAGTATCCTTCTGAGAACAAACATCTTCTGCAGATCCAGTTTGGACACCAGCAGGTTTTCCTTCCGCGTTCCCGACTTGATGATGTCAATGGCCGGGAAGATCCGCTTGTCGGCCACCTTCCGGTCAAGCACGATCTCCGAATTGCCGGTTCCCTTGAATTCCTCGAATATGACCTCGTCCATGCGGCTGCCGGTATCGATCAGCGCGGTGGCGATGATGGTCAGGGAGCCGCCTTCCTCGATGTTCCGCGCCGCGCCGAAGAAGCGCTTCGGCCGTTGAAGCGCGTTCGCATCCACGCCCCCGCTGAGCACTTTGCCCGAGGACGGCAGAACCGCGTTGAATGCCCGTCCCAGCCGCGTGATCGAATCCAAGAGGATGACGACGTCCCTTTTGTGCTCCACCAAGCGTTTCGCTTTCTCGATCACCATTTCCGAGACCGCGACATGGCGGCTTGCCGGCTCGTCGAATGTCGAGGAAATGACTTCCCCTTTGACGCTCCGCTGCATGTCGGTCACTTCCTCAGGACGCTCGTCGATCAGCAGAACGATCAGGAAGCATTCCGGATGGTTCTCTTCAATCGAATGGGCGATGTTCTGAAGCAGAACGGTCTTTCCGGTTCGCGGCGGCGAAACGATCAATGCCCGCTGGCCCTTTCCCAGCGGCGCAACAAGATCGATCACGCGCGTGGACCTGTCCTTCACCGTCGGATCGGACACTTCCATCTTCAGCCGCTCGTCCGGATAGAGGGGCGTCAGGTTGTCGAAATGGACCTTGTGCCTCGCCGTGTCCGGGTCGCCGAAATTGATCTCGGTCACGGTCACCAGACCGAAGTAGTTCTCGTTTTCGTTCGGGGCCCTGATCATGCCCGCGACGGTCGCGCCGGTCCGCAGCCCGAATTTGCGGATCATGCTGGGGCTGACGTAAATGTCGTCGGGACCGGGCAGGTAATTCGCTTCCGGCGAGCGCAGGAATCCAAACCCGTCCTGCATGACTTCCAGAACGCCTTCTCCGAAGATGTCCCAGCCCTCCTCCGCGCGGGCTTTCAGTATCCCGAACATCATGTCGCCCTTGCGCATGATGGACGCGTTCGCGATTTCCAGCTCTTCGGCGACGGCAAGCAGTTCCGTCGGGCTTTTCGCCTTCAAGTCGGACAGCGAGATGCGCTGGTTAAGCATCGTGGCACCTATGAGATTCCGGCGGGACCGGCGGTCGGTCCTCGTGCGGCAATTGTGGGATTACGGCTACGGCGGAACGCCGCCCTGCCCTGTCCCTTAGCCAATTCCGGTCGGAAGTCAATCTTCAATATCCGGAATCGCCCACGTGCCACGACTGATAAGTTGGTATCCGGGCTGTCGCTGACCTGCCACGCGATCAATTTCGCTGCCGCCTTCCGGCTTCAGTTCCGCCGGGACTATCGGAATTCCCATCCGATGAAGGCTGCCACATTCACCTGCAGTACGTTTGAGCCGACGGCATGAACCCGTATTGAACGCAATGGCGTATGACGTGTCGTGAAGCGTACGCGGGCTCAGCTGAATTTGCGTTTGCGCCGATCGTCAGAAGGGACGCGCAACCACCATTGCCACGATGACAAGCATCAGAACCGCAGGTAGCTCGTTCAGTATTCGGAATTGCCGTCCCGTCGTGGCGCACTCGCCACGCTCAAGCTCTTTCCGCTTCGCGGCAAGCCAGAAATGGAACGAGGTCAAGGCCAGAACGCCCGCGATCTTGATCCAAGGCCACGAAGCCGACCAGTCGAACACGCCCGGTATCGAAACCAGGGCCAGCCCGGTCGCCCATGTCGCAAGCATCGCCGGCGTTGTCACGATGCGCAGCAGTCTGGACTCCATGAGGCCGAAAAGCTTGTGCGTGTCCGAGTCGTTCTCGACGCGTTCGCGGTGGTACACGTAGAGCCTGGGTAAGTAGAGCAAACCCGCCATCCACGCGATCACGGACACCACATGCAGCGTCTTGACCCACGGATAAACGCTCTGGACGAAGCCGCTCATGCTATTTCCTGAAGGCTCTGCGCGTCGCTACGGGCTTGCGCGGACGGACGAAGGCTTCCGCGTCGTCGCCTTCATGAATCGCAGCGAGCTTTCCAAGCTCGACACGACAGCCTGCGACCCGAGTCCCATCGCGTTCTGGGCCGAAGCGGCTTGCCCGAGCCCGATGCAATCCTCGACCGGCATTCCGAGATGCAACCCGGTCGCGAAACCCGCATTGAAGCAGTCTCCGCAGCCGCAAGTGCAGACGATCTCGACATCGAACGCCGACATGTCGCATCTGTTTCCGTCGGCGCTTCTCAGCATCGCGCCGTCCGCCCCCAGCGTCAGGACCACCGCGCCGGCACCCTGTTCAAGGAGGAATGCGGAGATATCCTCCAAGTCGGCCAGCCCGGAAAGCGCCGCCGCCTCCTCCTCGGAGGGCATGAAATAATCCGTGTTCGGCAGCAGCGGAGCGACAAGGTCCATGTCGTCCGCCGTTGAAGCGAACACATCCAAAGTCGTTATGCAGCCGCGCTTCTTTGCCTCCGCCATCACTTCCGCGGTTCGCCCTGCGTCCATCCGGTCCATCAATCCGACCCCGCCGACATGGAGGATTTTCGTATCCACAACCCTTTCCAAGCTGTCATCCGTCACAAAGAATCCTGCGGTCGCTCCAAGCTTGTGAAGGGCGGGCCGGGCGCCGTCGGGCCTAGTGGTCACGATCGATGAAGACGTGCTGTGCCCGTCGCAGACCTCCATGTTCTTCACGTCGATGCCGAACGACCTGAGCTTCGCGAGCACCCAGTCGCCCATGTCGTCCCGTCCCACGCCGCCGACCGCCTGCACGCTCATGCCGTGCTTCGCGCCAACGATGGCCGCGCTTCCGGCCGCCCCGGACACGGCGAGCGTGAAGTCCTCAACGAAGCATGTGCTGCCGCCCGGCGGAATCTCCGTCACCGGGCGACAGAGGCAGTCGAACGTGTAGAATCCGATCGAAGTGTAGTCGAAAGCCATCGCGCCCTACTCGTCGGCGGCGGGCGCGATTCGCGCGCCGCCCGCCGTTTCGAAGAAATAAAGCCGACTCCTGTCAAATCCGACCCATTCTTCCGAGCCGAGCGGGGCCCTGTAGCCCCGGTCCGCCTTGACCTCCACAAGAACGTCGCCAACCTTGAGCGTCAGGTATGTCGCGTCGCCCGTCGGCTCCACTCCGAAGACTTCTCCTCGCAGATGCGCGCCCTCCCGCCCAATTTGGCAGTCTTCCGGCCGGATCCCCAAGGTCACTTCGCCATCGGCAGCTGCGGGCACATCCCCGACTTCAATGCCGGGCGCACTGTACGCTCCCGATTCGATCCGCCCGTTCACGAGATTCATGGGAGGCGATCCGATGAAACCGGCGACGAACGCGTTCGCCGGGTTGGAATAGATCTCGTCCGGCGTGCCGATTTGCTGGATCGAGCCGCCTTCCATGACCACGATCCGGTCAGCCAAGGTCATCGCCTCAATCTGGTCGTGAGTGACATACACCGTCGTGATCTTGAGTTGCCGCTGGAGGCGCTTGATCTGCACTCTCATCGCCTGCCGCAGCTTCGCGTCAAGGTTGGAAAGCGGCTCGTCCATCAGAAACACTTTGGGATGGCGCACGATTGCCCTTGCCAGCGCCGCGCGCTGCCGCTGGCCTCCGGAAAGCGCCGACGGCTTCCTGCCAAGCAGCTCGCCAAGCTCGACCATGTCGGCCGCCTCCCGAACCAACGCCGGGTGGTCGCTTGGCGGCACGTTCCTCATCCGGAGCGGGAAGCGGATGTTCTCGTAAATGGTCATGTTCGGATACAGCGCGTACCCTTGGAAAACCATGGCGACGTCCCTGTCGCGGGCGTCGACGTCGGTGATTTCCTCGCCGTCCATTCTGATCAGCCCCTCGGACGGCTCCTCGAGGCCGGCGATCATCCTCATGGTGGTGGTCTTGCCGCAGCCCGACGGCCCCAGAAGCACGACGAACTCCTCGTCGTCGATCACCAGGCTGACATCGCGAACGCCCCAGACCGACTCCCAGCGCTTTCCCAGATTCGACAGCTCAATTCGGGCCATATGCGGTCAGCCTTTGACTGCGCCCATCGTAAGTCCCCTGGACAAGTGCTTCTGAATCGCGATCACGACAAGGAACACTGGAAGGAACGCGATGAACGCGACCAAGGCGATGGCGTTGTAAATGACTCCGTCCGAGCCGCCTGTGAAGTTCGCGAGCGCCACGGACATGGTGTAGGCGTTCGGCGTGGAAGCGATCAGAAGCGTGAAGAGGAATTCGTTCACCGCGAAAATCGCGGCAATGACGGCAGCCGTGATGATCCCTGGCCGTATGGCCGGGATGATGATTTCCCAAAGGATTCTGAGATCCGAGGCGCCGTCGGTCCGGGCCGCGTCTTCCAGCTCGGCAGGAATGTCGAGCATGTACGACCTGATGATCCAAGTCACGACGCTCAGGTTGATCGCGGCGTAGACGAGCATCAGCGCCCAGACCGTGTCCAGCAGCCCCATCCCCCGGAACAGGAAGAATATCGGAATCGCGACAATCGCGGGGGCCATCATCCGGGTGGACAGAATGTAGAAGCCGAGATCGTCGCGTCCGCGGTATTCGTACCTGGCTAGCGAATAGGCCGCGGGCAGCGCGAGGAGCAGGTCTATGAGAACGGAGCCCACGATGGCGGCGAGGGAATTGCGGAGGTACTTCGCCATCGGCCAGTCCTCCCAGATCATGTGCCACGCATCGAGCGAAAACGTGGGCCAGTAGATCGGCTGCGGCGTGACGATCTCGGTCCGGGGACGAAGGCCGATCGACAGGAACCAAAGCGCCGGGGCAAGGCAGAACAGCGCCCACGCTCCCAGGATCGCATAGCGAAGGGTCAGGCTTTCGCCCTTTGCGCGGATGCGGCCCGGCATCCGTTCAGGCCCGCGCCGACTTGAACGCCCGCTTCACTACCAGCTGGGCGACAATGACGGTCAGGATGAGCATGATGACCGAAGCGGCCGAAGCGTAGCCGAAATTGAAGGTTTTGAAGCCGATCCGGTAGATGAAGTAGCTGATCGTTTCGGTCGCGCCGCCGGGGCCGCCCTTCGTGATGATGAAGACGTTGGCGAACATAGTCGTGATGTCGATTCCGCGCAGAACCAGAGCGACCGCGATCACCGGCTTCATCATTGGCAGCGAAACGTTCCAGAAGATCTGGTGCCACTTGGCTCCATCGAGGCGCGCCGCCTCCTCTATCTCCGCGTCCTGCGCCTGCAACGCGGCGACGAAAATGATGAAGAGGAACGGGGTCCACTGCCAGACGTCGGCGACGATCAGGGTCAGACGGGAGAGCCAGATCGAAGAGGGAATCGAAAGCTGCCCCCCAATGAGTCCGGCTTTCATCAGGAGGTCTGACAGGATCCTCGCGTCGAGAAAGGACAGCTTGAAGATGAACGCGACGGCCGACGGCATGAACAGCATCGGAACGAGGAACGCGATCCGCCAGCCTTGGACCCACGGATCCCTGTACGCGAAATACGCGAGTGCCAGAGCGATCGCGCATTGAAGCGCAAGGGAAATCGATCCGATCACGAGGGTGTTCCAGAGCGCGGCACGGAACTCGCGATCGCCGAACAGATCCGCGTAGTTCCCGACGCCGTTCGGAATCCAAGCGTTGAACTTGACCAGGTAGAAGCTCTGAATGATCGCGTAGACGCCGGGATAAAGCGTGATCATCAGAAGATAGCAGACGGCGGGCGCCACCAGCAGATAGGGAAACAGCCTTTTGGAAACCAGCCGCCGCCTCGGAGCTGTTCCCCCGAACGGCTGCGGGGCGGCCGGAGCCGCCCCGCTTCCGGATGCTGAAGAGGCGTTCACGCGCTTCGCGGCCCGCCTCCGCCAGCGGGCGATCAGAACGGCAGCGCCATCCCGTCCCCGACGTAAAGGCCGGGCGCGACGGCCGCGTAGTCGACCGGCGGGTTGCCGCCATAGAAGCCGTTGCTGTCCATGATCTTCCTGACCGCGGCGACGCCGTTGTCCAGCGCTTCCTGCGCCGAAATCTGCCCCACGACCGCACGGTTGATCTCGTTCCCGATAGCCTGCTCCATTCCGAACATTCCGGGCAGGCGGGGAGCGCACCAAGCGTGGTCAAGCGAGTCGCCCCAGACCTTGGCGGGCTGCGAGACTTTCTGCAGCTCCGCGTTGTTCAGTACGGAACGGTAGCCCGGCGCCACGCCGTTCGCGTTCGCCTCGTTCATGGCCATGATCGACGCCGTCGTGAGGAACGCAAGCATCAGGAATGCGCCTTCGGCGTTTTGGGCCGAAGCCGACACGCATGAGGTCGAGCCCGCGATGTTCGGCGGGGCGAACCGCCCGCCTTCGATCCTCGGCTCGTAAATCGTCACGAAGTCGTCGACGATCTGCGATTGGTCCGGACGCATGGCCTGGGTTCCGCTGTCCTGCCACGAGACGTTGGTCGCGACTTGGCCGCCGAGCCAGGCGGCCCTGTTTTCGGGCCATCCCGCGCCTGCATGCCCGGGATTGGCGTTCTTCGCGAGCTCAAGAATGATCTCGAGTCCTTTCATGCCGACATCGCCGTTGAAGATCGGCTCCCAGTTCTCGTCGAACAGCATCATTCCCGCCTGGGCCGAAATGTGCTCCCACGTGTAGGTCGACCAGAACCCGCGCCCGGCCATGAGGCCGACGCCGGCCACGCCCGGCTCGATGTTGTTGAGCTCCTTCGACACCCGGATGAGCTCGTCATAGGTGGGAATCGAGTTCGACTTGTCGACCGGGCCCCCCATGAGCTGCTCCATGTAGCCCTTCCGGACATGCACCATCTGGATGTCGCAATCGAACGGGATCCCGTACATCAGGCCGTTGAAGAAACCGTAGTTAAGCCTGTACGTGTCGTAGAAGTCGTCGAGCGGCAGCCCCCACTTCGCCGCGTAATCGTCGAGCGGCGCCAGGAATCCCGGCGCGGCGAAATCGCCCATCCACGGCGAGAAGAACTGGAGCGCATCGAAGCTCGCGTTGCCCGAAATGAACTCCGCGAGGGCCTTGTCGTAGAAGCTGTCGTCCGGGATCGGGACCAGCTCGACCTTGATTCCCGAAAGCTCCTCGAACGGCACGAGGCCGTCGGCGGCCGATTCCGTGTCCGCGGCCCCGATTGCGAAGCGCGCGGTCGTGCCCGAGAGCTCGCTGCGCACCTTTTCCCAGTCGACGGTGCGGATCCAGTCCTTGTTCGGGTCCCAAAGCGGCGCGTTGCTCATGTTGTAGAGCGCCCGGTAGTCCTCCCGCACGTATCCTTCGACGGAAATCTCCGCGAGCACATCCGCTGGATCGCGCATCTGGGCCCGCGCGATCGACGGCAGGCCGACGCTGGGCGCAACCGCCCCCAGAGCCCCCGTCGCCGCGCTGGACCTCAGGAAGGAACGACGGGAAATCGAGTTCCTTTTGTGCATGTGCCTTATCCTCCTAGAGTGGCTGCTTGCCCGACCGCCGAGCGCGAAGCATTGATCCGACTTTCCACCGCTTTCCGGTTCAAATCAAGGTTCGCTGCGACTCGCCGGGCTGAACATTGGTAATGCCGAAGTACTAATGTTCATGTGCGCGGGTGTGTCAAGCCGCCCGTTTCCAGTCTGGGGCGATCACGGCTCCGCCGCCTGACGGGCGGGACGGCTTTGAACATCTTTCCTTGGCGGTGTACATGCGTTCCGAACTGGGACGGCAGCGGAACAACGGGATCATCCGCTTTGGCAAGCAACGTCGCGGCCACAGGCCTGGCAATGGAGCTCAAACGCCGGGAAGAGGAAGGCAGGCCTGTCCGGATCGGGCTGATCGGGGCCGGACAAATGGGCACCGACATCGTGGCCCGCGCCGCCATGATGGACGGCATTGAGATCGCCGCGATCGCCGATCTGAATCCCGAATCAGCCCATCGCGCCGTGCGGACAGCGTACGGGCCGGAAGCCCGGCCCGCCGACGCGGCCAATGCCGAATCCGTCGACGCCGCGATCGAAAGCGGTTCGATGGCGGTCGCTCTCGATCCTCGGCACATTCTTGAAAGCGGCCTTGTCGATGTCGTCGTCGACGCTACCGGCGTGCCGAACGCCGGAGCGGAGTTCGGCCTGGGGGCGATAGAGCGCGGCAAGCACCTTGTGATGATGAATGTCGAGGCGGACGTGACGATCGGCGCCTATCTGCGGTCGCAGGCCGACCGGAACGGCGTCGTGTACTCGATCGGGGCCGGCGATGAGCCTTCCGCATGCATGGAGCTGGTGGAATTCGCGTCGTCGATGGGACACCGGATCGTGTGCGTCGGCAAAGGCAAGAACAATCCGCTGGATGTGGCCGCGACGCCCGACGGGCTCGCGGAAAAGGCCGCCGCCAGGAACATGGCGCCCCGAATGCTGGCGGAATTCGTCGACGGATCCAAAACCATGGTCGAAATGGCCGCCGTAGCGAACGCCACCGGCCTGATGCCGGATAAGCCGGGAATGCACGGCCCCTCGGCCAGCGCGGAGGAAATCGCCGAAGTGCTCGTCCCCGCGCGCGACGGCGGAATCCTCAGCGGCGCCGGGCGGGTCGACTACTCCGTCGGAAAGGGTCTCGCGCCGGGCGTGTTCGCGGTTATCGAGGCAGGGCATCCGAGGGTGCGGGAGCGCCTGTCCGATCTCAAGATGGGGGACGGCCCTTACTTCGCGCTGGTTCGACCGTACCATCTGACATCGTTGGAGGTCCCTCTCACCTGCGCCCGCGCGGTGATCCGGGGCGAAGCCGACATGGCTCCGCTTCGCCGGCCATCGGCCGAAGCCTGCGCCGTCGCGAAGAAGCGCCTCGCGCCGGGCGAGCGCCTCGACCAGCTCGGGGAGTACTGCTACCGGGCCTGGATAATGGAAGCAGGCGAGGCGCGCGCGGCCGGAGCCGTCCCGTGCGGGCTGCTCGCCGGCGGCGAGGTCACGCAGCCGGTCGAAACGGGCGAGCTGATCACCCGCCGGAACGTGCGTGTCCCCGCGGATGCCAGAATCGTCGCGCTCCGGGCGAAGCAGGACGCGATGCTCCCCGACTCCCGAAGCAAGGAAGCCGTCAATGGCTGACCCAAGTACCCGGAACGTGCCGTTCGCGCTGCGGAAATACTCCGCCGAGCAGCTTCGGGAAGCACTTCGCAAAATGCTCTTGATCAGGAAGTTCGAGGAGCGCGCCGAGGATTCCTACATGCGGGGCCTCACCCACGGCACGATGCACCTTTCGATCGGCCAAGAGGCGAGCGCCGTGGGGGCCTGCATGCCCCTTGGAGACGAAGACAAGATCACGTCGACCCACCGCGGCCACGGTCATTGCATTGCGAAGGGGGCCGATGTCGCGCGGATGTTCGCGGAGTTTTTCGGCAAGGAGACCGGCTATTGCCGCGGGCGCGGAGGGTCGATGCACATCGCGGACGTCTCCAAGGGCAACCTCGGCGCCAACGGGATCGTCGGCGGCGGGATACCGATCGCCGTCGGAGCGGCTCTCTCGGCGAAGCGGCTCGGAACCGGAACGGTTGCCGTCTCTTTCTTCGGAGACGGCGCCAACAACGAAGGGGCGTTCCACGAATCCCTCAACATCGCCGCGGTCTGGCGCCTGCCCGTCGTGTTCTTTTGCGAGAACAACCAGTACGGAATGTCGACATCCATGGCCCGCTCGACCGCGGTGAAATCCGTGGCGGCCCGCGCGCCGGGATACGCGATGCCCGGAACCGCGGTCGACGGGAACGATTTCTCAGCCGTGGCTGAGGCGATGGAGCGCGCCGTCGGGAGGGCGCGCCGCGGCGACGGGCCTTCGCTGGTCGAAGCGATGACATACCGCTTCCGCGGGCATTCCCGATCCGACCGGAACCTTTACCGGACCAAGCAGGAAATTAAGCAGTGGACGGAGCGGGATCCAATTTCCGGAATGGCTGAAATGCTGGAATCCCACGGCGTTATCGGCCGCAGGGAATTCGACCTGATCTCGGCCGCGGCGGACCAGGAAATCGACGCCGCCGTCGAGTTCGCGAACGCCAGCGCGTCGCCGAAGCCCTCCGAAGTCGCCTGCAACGTGTACGCGGCCGACCCCGCATGAACCCGCCTTTGGAGAACGGCGAAGGCGTCCGTGAAGTTTCGTTCGCGGAGGCGATCCGCGAAGCGATGGACATCGCCATGAGCGAAGACGAGCGGGTTCTGCTGATAGGCGAGGACATCGGGGTTTACGGCGGCGCATTCCAAGTGACGGGGGATCTCGTCCACAAGCACGGTGCAGACCGCGTCGTGGACGCGCCGATCTCGGAGCTCGGAAGCGCCGGAGTCGCCGTTGGCGCAGCGCTGACAGGTTTGCGGCCTGTGCTGGAGTTCCAGTTTTCCGACTTCGCGGCGCTGGCCATGGAGCAGATCGTCAACCAGGCGGCGAAGATCAGGTACATGCTGGGAGGCGCGGCGTCCGTTCCGGTCGTCATGCGCCTGCCGACCGGCTCGGGAACAGGCGCCGCGGCCCAGCACAGCCAAAGCCTTGAAGCCTGGCTCGGCCATGTGCCGGGCCTCAAGGTGGTCCAGCCGTCCACGCCCGCGGATGCGAAGGGCCTGATGCTCGCCGCGCTCGATGATCCCGACCCGGTCATGATCTTCGAGCACAAGCTGCTTTACAAAATGAAGGGATGCGTGGCTCCGGGGCGCTACGTCACTCCGATCGGAAAGGCCGCTGTCCGGAGGGAGGGGCGCGATCTGACCATCGTCGCCTCGGCGATCATGGTGCACAAGGCGATGGAGGCCGCCGACGCCCTTGCCGAGAGCGGGGCGGACATCGAGGTCATAGACCTCCGGACGATCAGGCCGATCGACAGCGAAACGGTGTTCAAGAGCGTCAGGAAGACATCGCGGCTGATCTGCGTGTACGAGGGCGTGAAGACTCTCGGCATCGGGGCGGAAATCAGCGCGATGGTCGCGGAAAGCGACGTCTTCGACTATCTCGACGCTCCGATCATCCGGCTGGGCGGCGCCGAATGCCCGATTCCGTACAGCCCGGCGCTTGAGCGGGCTGCGGTTCCCCAAGTCGACGACATCGTGGACGCCGCGAAGGGGCTTCTGAACGGCGCAGCCTGAATGCCCACGGAAGTCATCATGCCGAAGGTGGACATGGACATGTCCGAGGGCATCGTAACGGCGTGGCATGTCCGGGACGGCCAGCGAGTCGAAAAATCGGCGCCCTTGCTCGACATCGAAACCGACAAGGCGTCGATGGAAATCGAGAGTCCCGCGACCGGCGTGCTTCGCGTGGCCGAGGGCCGAACGGGCGTCAAGGTGCCCATAGGCTGCGCGCTAGGCTGGATTTTCGACGATGGCGAGCCGCAAGGACCGCTTCCGGGAGCCGACGCCAGCGAACCGGCTTCCGTGCCCTCAGTCGGCGGCCAGGACGCGGCCGCCGCGCCGCCGCGCTTGGGCGATGCGCCCCAAGCCCGTGATCGCCCGGACAAGATCCGCGCATCGCCGTTGGCTAGGCGGCTTGCGCGCGAAGCCGGCATCCTGATCGAAACGGTTGTCGGCACCGCCGCGCGCGGGCGCGTCGTTCGGCGCGACATCGAAGCGGCTATCGCGGCATTGGCGGATGCTACAGGCGAGGCACCGCTGCGGGATGCCGGGATGCCGGACAGGGAGGGCCGATTTGTTCCGCTCCGCGGCATCCGCCGGGATACGGCCCTTCGGATGGCGACATCGAAGTGCCAAGTTCCCCACTTCCACCTTCGATGTCGGATTCGGATCGACAATCTGGAAAGTGCGCTTCGAGAATTGAACGCTGCGCTGGCGCAAAGGCGGCTGGAGGCCGGGGTGCCGGACCTCGTGGCAAAAGCATGTGCCTTGGCACTCGAGTCCGTGCCGGAAGCAAACCAAGTCTGGGCAGGTGATCGCATCCTGCGGATGAGCACTGCCGACATCGCTTTGATCGTGCCTTCCGGCGGTGGCCGGTTCGCGCCGGTGATCCGGGATGCCGGATCGAAAAGCGTTGCGATGATCGCGATGGAACGGCAGGAGCTCGAAGCCGCGGTCAATTCCGACGGTCTCAAGCCGGAGGACTGCGTCGGCGGCGCGCTTGCGATGGCGGACTACCGCGCCAGCCGTGCGACATCCGCGGGAGCAGTGCTTGAACCGCCGCGCAGTTCCATCCTCGCTCTCGGAGCCGAGCTCGAAGAACCGGTCCCGAACGGCTGCGGCGGGCTGCGGGTCGCGAGGTCGATGGTCGCAGAGCTAGGTCTTGATCATCGCGCGGTCGACGGCGGCTCGGGAGCCAGATTGCTTGGCTTCATAAAGCGGAACCTGGAAGCGCCTGCCTGCTTGCTGACCTGAAACGCAGTTGCGGCATGTCTGTTCAGTGCTACTTTCCTCATTGGCATTCGGACCTGCCTTCTTGGCCTGGTCCCGACTATTCGCGACGGGGAACTTGCAGCGGTGCTTGAGAAGCCGGGCAGCGGCCGGGCGGCGGCCGCTCACAAGGAACTCAGAATCCGGGCCGCATGGATTTACTATGTAGAAGGCAAAACCCAGCTGGAGACGGCAAATGTTCTGGGACTGAGCAGGGTCGCCGTCACCAGGCTGCTTTCGGAAGCCCGATCCCGCAACGAAGTCGCCGTGAGGATACATTCCGAACTGAAATCGCTGGTTGAGCTCGCAAGGCGCGTGGAGGCGAGATTCGGCTTGCAGGAAGCGATCATCGCTCCGTTTTCCGACCGCGGCGGCGGCCCGACCCGGGCCATCGCGGCGGCGGCAGGCGAATTCCTGTCCCGAACTGTCAAATCCAACATGGCGATTGGCGTCGGTTGGGGCCGAACGCTGCATGCGTCTCTGGAATTCGTCGACGGGCGGCCACTCGCGAACACCCGCATCTTGTCGCTCCTTGGCGGCATCTCGGAGGCGAAGAGATTCAATCCGGCCGAGTTCGCTTGGCGGTTCGCGGAACTTTTCGACGCGGAGGGCTTCCTCGTTCCGGCACCTGCGCTTGTGGACTGCCCCGAAACGAGGGACGCGCTGCTGGAACGGTGCGGGCTGGGCAACATATTCCAAATGGCCGAGGCAAGCGACATCGCGATCGTGAGCTGCGGAGGCATCTCTCCCCGAACGACATCGTTTCGGACCGGATACATGTCCGAGGCCGAGCGCCTCTCGCTGATCAGGGCGGGAGCGGTCGGCGACGTCCTGTGCCAGTTCATCGACGCCGACGGCCGCATCGTCGACCATCCCTTGAACAGGCGCTTCATCGCGATAGGCTTGGAGAGGCTGCGGAAGGTCAAGCGGACTGTTCTGGTATCCGGAGGCGCTGAAAAGGCGGCCGCACTTCTGGCAGCTCTGAAAATCCTTTCCCCGACCGTTCTCATAACCGACGAGGTCACGGCCTCGGCTCTCCTCGGAGAAGTTGGCGCTTACGAAGCTTCTGGACAGCGGGCCTAGCAAATAAATCAAAGAGATTTATATCTTTATGTTGAATATAAGCATGTTGAACAATGTGGATTGCATAGTTGTCCACAGCGGCTCTCGATTGCCTTCTTCACCGCGGCCGTCGCGGCGGCGGCGCAAAGCGTTGATGAATCGGAATGATAGCCGCGGCGGAGTCGGCCGCTGCGCGTGCTTGGCCTCTGTTGTTCAACATTGTTGAAACAGGCGTCCACATTGAACAAGCCGTCGACAAGGTCGGAACAACATGGCGGGTCGCGGCCCGGCCATGCTTGGAGGCGTGTCGTCAACTTGGCTTCCCCGCCCGGATTCACGAAGATGTTCACATGAGCCACGCGGGTCCGGATCGGATCGTGCTGGCGTCCGGGTCGGAGACTCGGCGTCGAATGCTGGAGAACGTCGGCGTCAAGTTCATCGCGGATTCGATCAACGTGCCGGAGAGGAGAATCATGGCGCAGCACAAGCCGGGCGGTGCCTCGTCCCGGATGATCGCCATGATCATCGCCTCGGAAAAGGCGCGGGTGGGTTCTTGGCGGCATCCCGGCGCGCTCGTGATCGGCGCGGACCAAGTGCTGGAATTCGAAGGAGCCGCCTGGAGCAAGTGCCGGAGCGAGCGCGAACTGGCGGATTTCCTCGGAAAACTCAGGGGTTGCTCGCACTTTCTGCATTCCGCCGCTTCCGCATGGGTTTCAGGCAAACCGGTTTGGAGAGCAGTGCGAACCGCCGAAGTCGTGATGAACGAGTATTCAGAAGAAGCGATCTCCAGCCATATTCGGAAATTCGGAAAGAAGGCGCTGGCGAGTGTCGGCGGCTATTTTGCGGAATCGGATCCGGCGGGTCTGGTATCGGCGGTGCGAGGGGATATGAATGTAGTGCTTGGGATGCCGCTGGACGACATTCGGGAGTTCCTCGCCGATCGGGAGTGCTGACATGTCTCAGAATGGGAAACCGGTCCTTGCCGGCGTCGTCGGATTTCCAATCAGTCACAGCAAGTCCCCTGCGATACACGCCTATTGGCTCCAGAAGCACAATGTGGAGGGGCATTACGTTCCGCTCGAAGTGGCGAGGCTCGATTTCTCCGATGTTCTGAAGACGATGCCGAAGATGGGCTTCAAGGGGATCAATGTCACGATACCGCACAAGGAAACGGCGCTGCAGTTTTCGGACATGGTGTCCGACCAGGCCGCGCTGATCGGGGCGGCCAACACGCTGTCCTTCAACAAGAAGCGGGGCAAGATCTACGCCGACAACACGGACGGCTACGGCTTTCTGACTAATCTTCGCCAGTGCGTCCCCGGCTGGAAGGCCGACAGGGGGCCGGCGCTGATCTTCGGCGCGGGCGGAGCCGCGAGAGCGGTTCTGTATTCCCTCCTGTACGAGGGGGCCCCGGAGATCCGGCTGGTGAACCGCACGCGCGACCGGGCGGAGGTTCTGAAATCCGAATTTGGCAATCGGGTGAGGGTCCATGATCCTTCGGAAGTC
This sequence comes from Paracoccaceae bacterium, assembly GCA_965203795.1. Lineage (GTDB taxonomy): Bacteria > Pseudomonadota > Alphaproteobacteria > Rhodobacterales > Rhodobacteraceae > CBDBBY01. Next base: position 3,535,914 of record OZ241915.1, read on the forward strand.
GGCGACCTGCTTCCCAACATGGCGACTGTCGTGAACACGTCAGCGCTCGGAATGACGGGAAAGCCGGACCTCAGAATTCCCGCAGGCAGACTGAGGCCGGGCACGGCGGTGAACGACTTGGTGTACACGCCCTTGCAGACGAGATTCCTCGTCGAGGCGGAACGGCAGGGATGCAACATCGCGGATGGCCTCGGCATGTTGCTTCACCAAGCCGCCGCGGCCTTCAATCTCTGGTTCGGCATCAAGCCGGAAGTGAGCAAGGAACTGCGGGAGCTGGTGCTTTCTTCATGAGTCGGCGACCTTTCGTGGTCTGCGTCACAGGCTCGATCGGCGCGGGCAAGTCGACGACGGCCGAACTGTTCGCCAAACGCGGAGTGCCGGTCTGGGATGCCGACGCCGCGGTGGGGCGACTTTATTCCCCGGGCGGCGCAGGAGTCGCGGCGGTGCGAAGGATCTGCCCGGACGCGGTTTCCAAATCGGAGGGAGCGATCGACAGAACGATCCTTCGGAAGCTGGTGAAGGAATCTCCGGCGCTTCTCGCGGAACTGGAATCGGCAGTGCACCCGCTGGTGCGGGAGGACAGGAAGGCGTTCCTTCGCGCAGCGGAGCGGCGAGGCGCAGATATAGCGGTCGTCGAGATTCCGCTTCTGTTCGAAACGGACGGCGGCGCGGCCGCCGACGCTGTCGTCGCGGTATCGGCGCCCGCCGCGGTCAGGCGGGACCGGGTCCTCGCGAGGGGGTCCGCGGACGAGGCGGAATTCGATGCGCTCGACGCCCGCCAGCTTCCCGACCAGGTGAAGCGCGACCGGGCGGATTACGTGATCGAGGCCACGAGCCTTGAGGCGGCCTCACGGGCGGTTGACTCGATATTGTCCGACATCAGGAAAGGAGAAAACCCGGAATGCTTGAAATCGTGCTTGATACCGAAACGACGGGATTGAAAGTCGAGGAAGGCGACAGGATCGTTGAAATCGGCATGGTCGAGCTCGACTTGGACAGCTACACCCGCACCGGGAGGACCTTCCATAAATACGTCAATCCGGGGCGAACGATGTCGGCGGAGGCACGGAACATCCACGGGCTGACCGACGAGTTTCTCAGAACGAAACCGAAGTTCGGGCAAATCGCGGAGGAATTCCTTGAATTCATCGGCGACCAGCACATCGCGATCCACAATGCGCCGTTCGATCTCGGCTTTCTGAACCGGGAACTTCGCGATTTGGGCATGCCCGAGCTGGAGCACAGGCGCGTGGTCGACACCTTGCAGGTCGCTAGGCGGGAGCTTCCGAAGCTTCCGCGCCACAGCTTGGATGCGCTTTGCGGCCATTTCGGAATCAGCAACGCGAAGCGGACGAAGCACGGCGCGCTGCTGGATGCGGAACTGCTCGCCGAGGTCTACTGCAAGCTTCTAGGGGCCGACAGCGGCTTTCTTGACGCTGTGGATGAGGCTTGGGCGAACTCGGTCGGCGGAGAAGGGGCGCACGGCCCGACAGTCGGCCCGCGCCCGGAGCCGCTGCCGCCGCGGATCACGCCCGCCGAAGAGGAGGCGCATGCCAAATTCGTTGCTGTGCTCGGGAAAAAGGCGATCTGGCGGAAGTTCTCCGCTCCGGGACCGTAGAATCCGCCGCAGAGCGCGTAGCGGCAGTCGTCAGTTCGTGCTGCGGTCGGGTTTCGGCTCGGCCCGGCGCTTGCCCATTTCCTTCTGGTATAGCGCGGCGAAGTCGATCAGCTCCAGGTCGAACGGCGGGAAGCCGCCATCGCGGACCAGATCCGAGACGATTCTGCGGACGAAAGGGAACATGACGCGGGGGCACTCGATCATCAGGAACGGGTGCAGAAAGCCTTCCTGAACGTTCTCCACCCGGAACATGCCGGTGTAGTCGAGCTCCAGAAGAAACAGCGTCTCGCCCGACGCCTTGTCCTTGGACGAGACGTTCAGCGTCAGCGAGACCTCGAAGACATTGTCGGCATCGCCTTTCTTGGCGTCCAAGTTCACGTGGACCTGGATTTCAGGCTGGCCCGTCGGCTTCAGCCGCTTCTGGACGGCGATGTTCTCGAACGACAGGTCCCGAACAGACTGGCCGAGTATGCTCAGCCGGGGTGGCACGACCTTGGCCTTAGCGGCTCCCGAACCGTTCGGCTTGCTCATTGGGCGTTCCCCGTCTGCAACCATTCTGGACCGCTACATCATTCCGCACGCGCACTCAATAAGAGTACGGATTTGAAAGGACCTTGCCGTTTCCAACCGCTCAAGTAGAATATGGTGTCAGCATTGCTCCAATCCGCTGGCTGGAGCGATCCGAAAAGCTTGAATCAGTTGCACGCAAGAATGAATCGAAAGTACAACGAAGCATGAATAGGCACCTAAACACGAACATAAGGTTCCGGCCCGGCCCAGGACTGCCGCCGCCGACTCTGGCAGGACGTGAAACAGAAAAAGCCAAGATCAGGTTAGTGCTTGACGATCTGGGAGCCGGACAAACAACGACGACAAACATCGCCTTGATCGGCCCGCGCGGCAACGGCAAGACTGTGCTGCTGAAATGGGTGAAGACACAAGTTGGTCGCGACTACAGCACACTTGAATGTGTAGGACTGAAAGCTGACGATTTTGAATCGACTCATAGGCTCGTCGCAACGCTTGCGGGTAGGAAAGCATCCTCGGATTCCGTCGTCAACAAATCTTGGGGAAGCATAGATTTATCCTTGTTAAAATTTGACCATATGCGCCAGAGTGATTCGAAAAAATCGCTAAAGCAGTTCTTAGAAAAAAAGTGTTCCAAGCGCGGTTTGGTGATATTGATCGATGAGGCGCATACGCTGGATCGCTATGCCGATTTGGCTCGCGCATTCTTCAACGATGTGCAAATGCTCACCGGTGACGGTCATCGATTGCTGCTTATCCTTGCCGGCACACCAAACATTTCGCAACGCTTGTCCGTGATCGAAGCCACATTTTGGAACCGTTTGAAAAAGATCGGTGTTGGGCTTCTCGACATTGCCGCTGCACGCGACGCTCTTAGGATTCCTTTCGAGGAAATGGGCTACAGCATCGAGTTAGGCATTGTGGACAAAGCGGCCCAAGAAGCTCAGCGCTATCCCTATTTTCTTCAAGAAGTTGGGCATGCGCTTCATGAGGCCGCCAGAATGGAACCCGACAAGCTTGGCAACGGCAACGAAATCAGCGATGCAGTTTTGGCGCAAGCTTTGAAGGAACTCAGAGGTAAAAGGACGAATTTCTATGAAGACCGGCGTCGAGAGCTTGAAGAGGTGGGTTTATTGCCCGCGGCTGTAGCCGTGGCTCGACTCTTTATGGAAAAGAAGGAGGAATCGATTTCTGCCGCTGCGTTTAGAGCTGCTGTCTCGTCAAGCGTTGACACGGATATGGAGGAGTTGGCGAAGGCGACGAGTGGCGGCAAGATCCGACCGGCAGCGTGGATTGCATCCGAGCTTCAAAATCTTGGCTTTGTATGGAGTCAAATCGGGCAGGAAAAATTCTGCGAACCCGGAATTCCCAGCCTTATGAATTACGTTGTGGAAAGTGCAGAAGAGTACGAGAGTGAGTTAACACGGCTCGGTATCGCATCCGGATGAAAGTTGGTTTGACGCTTCGTTGTTCGATTGAATTGTCGGTAGTTGCCAGATGTAGAGGCGGTGGTCGGTGATGCGAGGATTATAGCGTTGTCGCGTCGAGGTGCAGAAGGCAGTGCGCAGGGAGCCGACCGACACGGACTCGTCTCCAAATTGACCAGCGCGAACGCGAATCGGATGGTAGCCATCTGTAGTAGCGACGCCTCTCTCGATAAGCTTGTCAACGAGATGCCGTTCCTCCTTGCGGCCGTGCAGGTTGAAGGTGGGCCGAGAATTTATTGTCAAGATTGATCGCGAACGCTTGAATAGGAGCATTGCCTCGCGGGTGCCGCCGCCGAACTGGTTGCGTGAGCTGAACGGAACCCCGAGCGCACAAAAAAGGAGTTCGGCCAGTGAATTCTGCGAATGCCCGGGAGATTTTCGACAGGATGAACAAGGCGGATCGTTCTCATCGACGGATTTGCCAGCGAGTTCAACTGCGTGAAACCCCACCGCTCCGTCAGATTTTGGACACCCGAAGAGTTCCTGAGGGCGGCCTCGTAACCTTGGCGACCCGAGAATGCCGCGCTGGCAAACGAAGCTATCCGCCGCTATCCACGCGCGGAGAGCCGCTGAATCAGATGGCCCGAATCTGCGCGAACCCGTGAATCCCGGCGGGACCTTGCCGTTTCCAACTGGGAATGTTGAAATTGGCGGAGGGTTCGCTTCCAGCCGGCTGGTTGTGCGATCCGCGAGGCCTGAATCGTCTTCACACAAACCCACGCGAAAGTACCGCCAAGCATGAACAAATCCGACGATCCAACGTTCAAACCCGGCGCGGGACTGCCCCCGCCGGAACTGGCTGGACGTGATGATGAAATGGCCGAGATAACGGAGGCGCTCGCCGATTTGGAGGCGGGTTCATGTCCGGCGGCGAACATCGCGCTGATCGGTCCGCGCGGCAACGGGAAGACCGCGTTGCTGAGATGGGTTGAGACGCAAGTTCGTGGCTACTACAACAGAATCGAATGTGTAGATCTGAATCCTGATAGCTTTGAAACGCGATCTGGACTTGTAGACACGCTCGCCGATCAGGGGGTATTGGATTCCCTCGCCGACGCCGGGTTCTCTGCAGCCATACAATTGCTTGGATCGGGAATTGGCTTTTCGCGTCAAGAGGCTGCAAAAAAATTGCTAAGACCTGTCTTGGACAAGAGGTGCTCCGAGAATGGCTTGGTAATTCTGATTGACGAGGCGCACACGCTGTATCGCAATGCCGATTTGGCTCGCGCATTCTTCTACGATGTGCAAGCGCTTGCCGGCAATCGTCGACCATTGCTGCTGATTCTTGCCGGCACTCCGAATATTTCGACCCGCCTGGACGAGATCGAAGCCACGTATTGGGACCGCTTGGACAAAATCGGCATTGGGCTACTCGACGCCGAGGCAGCGCATAAAGCTCTTCGGATACCGTTGGAGAGGATGGGTTACTGCATCAAGTTCGGCACTTTGGAAAAAGCGGCCAATGAGGCGCAGTGCTACCCCTACTTTCTTCAAGTTATCGGGAGAGAATTGCACCGCGCCGCCAAGGCGGAACAGGACAAGCTTGGGTACGGCGACGAAATCGGCAACGAAATCTTGAAGCGAGCCCTGAAGAAGTTCCGATTTGTGAGAAACACTTATTATTCCAGACGGTATCAGGAGCTTCATGACCGTGGAATACTGCGTTCGGCCGAATCCGTCGCGCGACTCTTTGTGTCTCGGAAGAGAAAATCAATTTCCACTGACGTGGTGAAAGCAACTGTAGCTCAAAGCATTGGCAAGAAACAAAAAAAGGAAGCAAGGCGCGGAGGCGGGATTGATCCAGCGGCATGGGTCGAGGCAGAGCTTCGATATGCTGGCTTTTTTTGGAGTCATATCGGGCAGGAAGAATTCTGCGAGCCTGGAATTCCGAACCTAATGGATTACACTTTGAGGAGAGCTGCGAGCGCGAACTGAACTTGAATCAAGACCGCGCGGTTCCGGCCGATCCTCGAGCAGGCCGCAGGGACGTCGCGGGGCCTCGGACATCGTGCTGGACGCGAACAAGTTCCGGCACTTGCGCGAGGCTGCAGGAGAGCTTGGTCGATGCCGCCGACACCGGGAGCGTGGCGTGGGGGGATTACGCCTACCGCTCCCAGTGGAACGAAGACTGGCTCAAGGCGAAGGCATGCCGACCCGCGAAGCCGACCGAAGCGCAAAATCAGGCCGTTGTCGGAGGTGTCCATCCGCTGCATGAGGGATCCGCAGCGCCGAACGTCGGGCTGCGTGCCGGAACGGATCGGCCTGTCGGCAGCCGGTTCGAAACAGCAGCCGATGCACAGATGCAGATCAAGGCAAATGCGACCTGAATCCCGGCATGCGATCAATTCAGTCGCCGACCCATGGGGTGCATCCCATTTTTGTGGGCAGTGAACCTTTTCCGCTGGCTCGGGTGTCGTCCGCGCTCGGCGCCGGATGCATCCCATTTTCGTGGAAACCGTCTGCAAGCGGACCATCGGGAGCCGGTTCAAACCCTTGGTCGAAAGCGGGTGTCAACGCCCGCTCGCAGTCAAATGCTGCATCGACGGCAACAGCTGGACCGGCTTCCTTGATTGAAGGGCTTGCCACGGCGCTGCCAACTGACCACAAAAAATGGAATGCACCCGACCCATGGCAGGCCCTTGCAATCCCGCTCCCGATAACGGATAGACCCGCGATCGCGGGCCCGCTCCGGCTTGGCACGGTTGAAACCGGGGCTTTCGACTCCCTTATACTTGATGCCGTCCGCAGCGCGGCGCTTCGGCTGGGGACCTGAGAATTGACGGGCTTGCATGCGATTCCAGAGCGGATTCGTCCGGCGGGGCGGCCCTTGGCCGGAATCTCGCGGCGCTCCCGGGCCTGAGGCCCGGCATTCCCGCCCAATCGCCTGACGCATGTACGACGAGATATTCAAGATCGCCCAGATCGTTGTCGCGGACATAATCCTGTCCGGCGACAACGCCCTCGTCATCGGCATGGCGGCGGCCGGGATCGAGAAGCAGTACCGCAAGCGGGTCGTGTTCGCGGGCATGGCCGTCGCGGCGCTGCTTAGGATCGCCTTCGCGGTGATCGCGTCCTACCTGATACGAATTCCCGGAATCCTCCTGTTCGGCGGCATCCTTCTCGGCTGGGTGTGCTGGCGGTTCTATCGAGACCTGATGGAGCAGCGGGCAGCGCGGAAGAAGGAGCCGGCCGCGGAGGACGAAACCGTGCCCAAGCGCAGAATGCGGGACGCGCTTTGGACGATCGCGGTCGCGGATGTCTCCATGTCGATCGACAACGTCCTCGCGGTCGCGGCGATCGCGCGCGAGGACACGGAGCTGCTCGTCTTCGGCTTGGGGCTGGCGATCGCGTTGATGGCGTTCTTCGCGACGCTGATCATGAAAGTGCTGGCTCGGTTTCCGCTGCTTTCCTTCGCCGGGCTGGCGCTTCTGGTCTATCTTTCGCTTGCGATGATCTGGGACGGATTGGAGGATTTGGCGAGGCTGTTCCACTGAACGGCGCCCGGTCCGCTTGGCAATCCTCTATCGGAAGCTGGCCGCCGCCCGCAGTCAGTCGGCGCGGCTGTCGCTGAAAACGTCCTCGGCGCGCCCTTCGATCGTCTCGGCGCCCGCCTCCGCGGCGGGGCCGGACCTCGACGCGAATTGCACGGCCTGCATCGACACGTGCCGCCCGAATTCCCTGATCGTCCAAGCTCTGACCGAAGGGACGAGCAACGCGAACCCGATGGCATCCGTGAAGAAGCCGGGCGTAAGCAGCAGCAGCGCGGCGGCGAAAAGCAGAAGCCCGTGGAGCAGCTGGTCGGCAGGGTTCCGGCCGTCCGCCGCAGCCTGCCGGATGCCGGATATGACCGCGGCCGCTTGAGCGCGCAGCAATAGAGCGCCCGCGGCGGCGGTGAGGACGACGCATGCGAGCGTCGCCCAGACGCCGATATAGCCGCCGATCTGGACGAACAGCGCGATCTCTATGAGAGGCACGCCCAGAAGAACAAGAAACAATTTCATTCGAAGGCGATCCTAGCGTTCATAACGCCCATATTGGATGCGTCGCGCGCTGGCGCAAGGGCGGCTTCGGATAAAGATTCGGGCGGATGGAGGAAGTCGGCGGCCATCAAGGCCCGCCGGGAGGCGGGCGCCGCCGATGGCGGCGCCCGCGAAGCCTTTTACCTGTACCCGTCGGCGTTCTCGGAAGTGACGAGAACGGTTCCCGTGTCGATGACCGGGTCGAGCGAGCCGCCGCCGATCAGGGCCATGATGCTCTCAACGCCGATCGCGCCCATGTTGTAGGGGTTCTGAGCGACTGTCGCGGCCATCTCGCCCGCCAGAACGCTCTCCGCCGCGTCAGGATTGGCGTCGAAGCCGACAACGAACACCTGGTCGAGCATGTCGGCGTTCTTCAGAGCCTCGATTGCGCCGAGCCCCATGTTGTCGTTGCTTGCGAACACGGCTTTGAGGTTCGGGTTGCCGGTGATGATGTTCTCCATCACTGCCATTCCCTTGGCACGGTCCCACTCGCCGGTCTGCTCGGCGACGATGTTGAGCCCGCACGCCGACAATCCTTCTCTGGAGCCGTCCGCCCGTTTCATGCCCGTGGACTGCGTGATGATTCCCTGGAGGATCGCCACGTCGGAACCCGCTTCCACGTTGTCGCAGATGTGGTTCGCAGCCAAAGCGGCGCCCATCTGGTTGTCGGTCCCGATATAGGTAACGCCTTCGTTCGCCCCCCTGGTGTCGATGAACACAACCGGGACTCCGTCGGCCAAGGCCTCGTCCACGACGGGCGCAAGGGCGTTCGGATCCGTCGGCGCGAGGACGATGCCGTCGACGCCTTTGGCGAGCTGGTCCTCAATCTGCGCAATTTGCGCGGGAACATCGGATTCCGTCGGCGGCGAAAGCACGACGACTTCCACGCCGAGCTCGGCAGCCTTTTCCTCTGCGCCGCGTTGCGCGGCGGCCCAGAAGGGATTGCCCGCGCCCGGTCCCTTCATGCTGACGACGATGGTCTGGGCGCTTGCGGACAAACCGGCGAACCCCGCTAGTGCAGACGCGGCCGCAAAAACGCCGGCAGTCAACAGATGTCTCATTTTCTCTTTCCTCTTCGATTCAAGGTTTACTGTCCGCCTGAATGTTCAGCACGCCGACGCCCGAAAGGGAATGCTTGGCCGGCGGCGGGCCTGTGTTCAGCGGCGCTGTCCGAGATCCCGCCGCAGGACGTCGATGAACACGGCGAGAACGATGATGCCGCCAATCAGGATCTGCTGCCAGAACGTGCTGACATCGTTCAGGTTCAGGCCGTTCCTTATCAAGCCCATGATCAGCACGCCACCGAAGATGCCCAGTACCTGCCCGCGGCCGCCGAAGAAGCTCGCACCGCCGATGATCACCGCGGCGATCGCCTCCAGCTCCATTCCGGTTCCCGCGTTCGGGAAGCCGGAGTTGGTCCTTCCGGCCATGATCAGTCCCGCGATCCCGGCCATCAGCCCGCAGATCGTGTAGACGGCGATCAGCATCCGGTCGACATTGATGCCGCTCACCCGGGCGGCATCGGGGTTGCCGCCGATGGCGTAGACGCGCCTTCCGAACACCGTGTGCTCAAGAAGGATCCAGAAGATCAGGTAGACGGCGATCGTGAACAGGAACACGACCGGCAGATGCAGCCTGGTGCCGTCGAATTCGCCGAGAAAGATGCGCTCCGCGCCCAGGAACCGAACGGGATCGGGCAATCCCGAATAGGGAACGCCGCCGGAAATCAGGTTCGCGAGCCCTCGCGCCATGAAGAGCATGCCCAGCGTCATGATGAACGGGTGCGGCATGCGCAGCTTTGTTATTCCTATCCCGTTGATGAAGCCCGCGATCATGCCCATCAGCGGCGAAAGGAGGAGGACGATCGGCCATGGAACGCCAGCCGCGTTCGACACCGCAAGCGTCATCATTCCGAGAGCGAGAACCGAGCCGACCGACAGGTCGATGCCCGCGGTCAGTATGACCACGAACATGCCTATCGAAAGCATTCCGTTCGCGGCGGTCTGCTTGAATATGTTCGTGATGTTCCGCCAGGTGAGGAAAACGTCGGGCTGAAGGGCCCAAAGCGCGATGCACATGACGGCGATCACCAGAAGGATGCCGTACCTGTCGAGGAACGGAAGCAGCCTGGCTCCGCGCGGCATTGCCTGCTCCGCAGGCTCGGCGGCGCCTATGCCGTCCGCTTCATGCGACGCGGTCATGAGCGGGCTTCTCGACGTTTTCCTTGGTTCCCATGATCCATCCGATGACTTCGCTCCGGGTGGTTTCGCTCAGCCTGGATTCCGCGAAGTTCCGGCCGTGGTAGAGCGCCATGACGCGGTCGCAGACATAGAAGATGTCGTCCATTCTGTGGCTGATGATGACGACGGAGATCCCGCGCTCCTTCAGGCCGAGTATGAGGTCCAGCACCTTGCCGACCTCCTTGATCGCGAGCGCGGCCGTGGGCTCGTCCATGATCACGACGCGGGCGTCGAACGCTATGGACCGGGCGATCGCGACGGCCTGCCGCTGCCCGCCGGACAGCTCCTCGACCTTCTGCTCGACGCTTTTTACGTGGATCTTCAGGTTGCTCAGGTGGTCCTGCGCCTGCCGCAGCCCCGCCCGGTGGTCGAACAGCGTGACCAGCCCGCCGAGGATTTTCCGGCGCGGCTCCCTGCCGAGGTAGATGTTCTCGGCGATGTTCATGTTCCCGGCGAGCGCAAGGTCCTGGTAGACCATTTCGATTCCCAGGCTTCGCGCCGCCGCGGGGCTGGCGAACTGGACGGGCTCGCCTTCGAACACGATGGATCCTGCGCTGGGCGGATGCAGTCCCGACAGCACCTTCATGAGGGTGGATTTCCCGGCGCCGTTGTCGCCGACGACTCCGAGCACCTCCCCCGGCATCAACTCGAGGTCGACATCCTGCAAGGCGGTCAGCGCGCCGAAGTATTTCGATATCCTCCGGGCTTCCAGAACCGCCGTCGGGTGCTCATCCTTCATGCTGGCAAAGGCCTTCCCGCTGATGCGCGCCGCTTTCAGATCTGCCGCGGCCGACATGGCCTTTCCGGCTACTCAAACGCTTCCGTTTTGGCAAGAAGCGGCCCGGCTCGGCCGAGGCCCGAACCGCGGACGGCGCTCGAGCTCCAAGGCGTGGATGCAGCCGGAATGTTCCCGGCAGCTGGCAGGCAGGAATCCGCGAATCGCCTTGCTGCAAGGGGAAAATCGCGTTTCCGCGTCGTGAAGTTCAGGCTGAAGCGTTTCCGCCTATCCGGTCGGGTTCGCTGGCGGCGGCGACCCTAGCGGCGGAGCGATCGGCAATTCTCGGCGGATCGGCGCTCGCTTCTCGGAAATGCCGCCCCGAAGCCCTGCGCGGGGCCGGCACAGCACGCGTCTGAACTCGGCCAGCCAAGGACGGGATACCCGGCTCAGCGAGAGCCAATTTCATGCAACGGCGGATTCAACGGAACAAACCTTGATCCCGAATGCCTGCCAAACACTGGAAAACGCGGCGGCAGCCGATTATCGTTGAAACAGATTCCCACGCGAAGCGATCCGGCTTCGGGAACTCTGAAGAGGAGGAGAAGGAAATGCCTGAATGCACGACTTGGTTGCCGCGTCCGCGCGGATTTCCCGGAATGCGCGCCGCGCGAACAGCGATGGCGTCCGCGGCGCTGGCCGCTGCCGCCGTCGGCGCGCCGGCGGCGGAGCTGTCGCTCGCTTACTTCATGGGCCCAAAGCATCCGATGGTGGCAGGGCTGTTCAACCCGTTCGCGGAAAGGCTTGAGGAGGTTTCCGGAGGCCAGCTGACGGTCAAGCAGTACCCCGGCGGAGCGCTGAACTCGTCGCCTCCGAAACAGTATTCCATCCTGCTGGACGGCGTCGCCGACATCGCGTTCGCGCTCCCCGGCTATACCGGCGACCTGTTCCCGAAAACCAACATCGTCGCCTACCCCGGAGTCTGCTCGTCCGCGCTGGAATGCACAGCGGCGCTGCTCGCCGCCAAGCCTGCCTTGGAGGACGAATACGACGCCAAGGTTCTCGCGATCTGGGCCAACGGGCCGCCCGTGCTCCTGACCCGCGACAAGCCGGTGCGCTCGATGGACGATCTCAAGGGAATGAAGGTCCGGGTCACGACGCCCCAGAGCGTTCCCTTCGTCGAGGCCTTGGGCGCGTCGGCGGTGGCCCAGCCGGTTTCGGTCGTCAACCAGAACCTGGCGAACGGGGTGATCGACGCCATCGCGATCGATTCCGCAGGCATAGCGTCATTCAAGCTCCAGGAGCCGGCGAACTATCTCACCACATGGTTCCCCGGCTCGGGCTCGGCTTTCGTGCTTCTGATGAACAGGCAGGTCTACGAGTCGCTCTCGGACGAGGAGCGGGGCTGGGTCGACGCCGCGGCCGACCGCTCGCTTTCGGAAGGGGCCGGGGCGGCCTTCGAGGCGGCGGGAGAACGCGGACTGCGCGTTGCGCAGGAAGCTGGCGTCGAGATCATCGACCTCCCGGAGGACGAGATGCAGCGGATCGAAAGCGTGCTCGCGCCGGTCTACGATGGTCTGCTGCCGACCGCTGCAGGCGGAAGCACCGTCGGCGAAGTGATCTCGCTGATGACGGGCGGCTGACCCCGTGCCGGACGGCGGCGCCCGGAGCTTCCTTTCCGGTGCGCAGGGGCGCCTGGACAAGCACTCGCAACTGATCGCGGCGCTCGGAGGCGCCGCGCTCGTTGCTCTGGTTGCCGTCACGGTCGTGGCGGTCTTCTGGCGCTACATCCTCAACAGTCCGATATTCGGAATCGAGGACGTTTCGACGATGACCCTCACGGTCGTCGTGGCGGCCGCGGTCGCGTACGGAGCGCACAAGCAGGCGCATGTCGGCGTCAACATAATCGGCTTCGCGTTCAGCCGCCGCGTAACGCGGATCACGGACCTCGCGGCGAGAACGCTGACGTTCGCGATCGCGGCGGTCGCGGGATACGCCCTGCTCGCCAAGGGGAGCTGCGGCCTGCCCTGCGGCCACATCACCAGCAATCTCGCCATTCCGCATCCGCCGTTCTATTTCGTGCTCGGCGCGGCGATGCTTTCGTACGCGGCAGTGCTGCTGTTCCAGATCGCCGTCGGCATCGCGAACTGGACGGGCGAAGATCCCAACGAAATGCGCGGCTGATGGACGGATCCGCGCTCGCCGCATTGGGCTTTGCGGCGCTGTTCGTTCTTCTGTTCATCAGGGTGCCCGTCGGGGCTGCGCTGCTGATTGTCGGCGCGGCCGGGATACATGCGATCAGGCCGCAGGCCAGCCTGCCCGTGCTGGCTGGCGAGATATTCGCGGAGTCTTCGAATTACGCGCTGACAATCCTGCCGCTGTTCATACTGATGGGGAACCTGGCCGGCATTTCCGGCATGAGCCGCGACCTCTACGCGGCCGCGCACAGCTGGCTCGGCCATTTCCGCGGCGGCCTCGCGTCGGCGTCGATCGTCGGCTGCGCGGGGTTCTCCGCGCTTTCGGGATCGTCGCTGGCGGCAGCCCTGACAATGGGGCGCGTGTCGCTTCCCGAGATGAAAAGGTTCAGCTACGCCGATTCGCTGTCGACCGGGGCGATCGCGGCCGGCGGGACGCTCGGAATTCTGATTCCGCCTTCGGCCGGGTTCGTGATCTACGCGATTCTGACCGAGGTCAGCATCGGCAGGCTCTTCATCGCCGGCGTCGTTCCCGGGATCCTGCTCACCTTGATGTTCGTGCTCACTGTCTGGCTGGTCGTGGCGAGGGATCCGTCGAAAGCGCCGCGCTCCTTGCAGCCCGAGCCGCTGAAGGTTCGCTTTGCCATGATGCTTAAAGCGACTTGGATCATCGCGATCGTGTTCGTGACGATAGGCGGCATTTACGCGGGGGTGTTCTCGGCCGTCGAGGCCGCCGGCATCGGCGCGATGCTGGCGTTCGCGGCATGCATTCTGCGAAGGGGGCTGACCAGGGAAGGGGTCGCCGAAGCGATCGGATCGACACTCAAGGCGACCGGCACGGCATTCTTCATCCTGTTCGGCGCATTCGTGTTCAAGACCTTTGTCGGCTTCACGGGCGTCGCCTTCGCGCTGACGGAATGGGTGGAGTCGGCGGGGCTGACCGGAACTCACGTGGTCCTGGCGGTGCTGGTCGCGTTCATGATTCTCGGAACGTTCCTCGAAGGGTTCGCCATGCTCGTCCTGACCATTCCGCTGATCCAGCCGGTATTGGAATCGCAGGGAATAGACATGGTCTGGTTCGGCGTACTCATTGTCATCGTCTTGGAAATGGCGCTGATTTCGCCTCCGGTCGGACTGAACGTGTTCGTGGTGAAGGGCATAGCGACGGACGTGCCGATCAATACGATCTTCCGGGGCATCGTGCCGTTCTGGCTGGCGATGCTGGCCACCCTGGCGCTGGTGCTTCTTTTCCCGGGGCTCACGCTGTTTCTGCCGAATTCCATGTTCGGCTGAACGTCGCGAAGCCGGCGGATGGCGGAGGAAGACGCGGCGCGGCGCATTGGCGGCGGGTTCGACGGCGGCGCTTTCCGGGACGTGCTCGGGATGTTCCCGACCGGCGTGTGCGTTCTGACGGCGCGAACGCCGGAGGGCGAAGACCTCGGGTTCACGATCAGTTCATTCAATTCCCTGTCCATCGATCCGCCTCTCGTGCTCTTCAGCATCAGCCGAAAGGCGCACAGCCTGCCGAAGTGGGCGCAGTGCGACGAGTTCGTGATCAATGTCCTTTCGAGCGGGCAGTCCGGGCTGTCCGAGAAGTTCGCGAAGGCGCTGAGCGACAAGTGGCGAGGGGTCGATTTCGCGCGCGGCGCGTCCGGGGCGCCCGTCCTTCAGGACGCGGCCGCGACCCTGCAGTGCCGTCGGCACGCCCTTCACGATGGCGGCGACCATCTCCTGTTCCTGGCGCGCGTTCTGCAATTCGAGCTTGATCCAAGATCGGCGCCGCTAGTCTTCTGCATGGGGCGGTACCACATGCTCGGAACCTGATTGAGTTCCGATATTTTTTTGCAATTCCGCCTTGCGGTGCGGGATTGTCGTGCGGACAGCGCCTGAACCCGGTCGCTGGCGCACACTTGATTTCGTCCGATCCTGCGACTACTAGACAATCATGGCGCATTCCTCACCAATCGACGACGACGTACGAATTAGCGGATTGAACAGCGAGACCGCTGCTGAAATCGTCAGCCTTATTCGCGCTGAGATCAAAGCCAGCGAATTGCATTCCCGGCCCTCGGCAGCCGCGCGTGGTCCAACAATTGATGCCAGTGCGCACATCTGGGCGGCGGCAGGCACAACTATCGCCACGGCGACCTTGGTCGTCGGTATTTTCCTATGGCAGCTTACCGACTTGCGTGAAGACATGCGGGCGGATTCCCAAAGCATCCGAATGGAGATCGGAAGCGTCCGAGCGGAGATCGGAAGCGTCCGGGAAGAGGTCGGCACCCTTAGAGGTGAGGTCGCCGCATTGCGGGAGAGGATCGTCCGCGTGGAAACGCTGCTTCTGGATCGGTTGCCGACTTCCCCTTAGGACGGCCGCCCGAGAAACAGCCGCGACGATCAACATGCTGATTCACCATGTCCGATCCGGAACGGCACGTCCGTGCGCTGGGCCGAATTCCGGCGCATCCTGAATTTGCGGACGGGCTTCTTCGGCATCCCGGCCATGCCATGGAGCTCCCGCAGACGACTTCGGCCGAGGCCGAACTGTAGACAAGCCGAAGGCCATGCCGTAAGTTGAAGCCCACGGCGCAAAAATCCGCTGAAATCCGATCTCCAGGGGACAATGATGGGAACATCCGTCATCCAGCTCATCGTATTGGCGGCGGTAGCGCTGTTTCTGATTTTCAAGCTGCGAAGAACGCTGGGCACCCGCGACGGGTTCGAAGGCGGAACCAATGCCCCGAACATCGAATCGTCGCCGGAGCCGCGGCGCGACTTCGAGGTCATCGAAGGCGGAACCGACCGCGAAATCGTGAAGTTCGCGAAGAACAACGATTCCGCAGCGGAAGCCCTTTACGCCATGAAGCAGACCGAAGCGGGATTCAGCATCGCCGAATTCATGGAAGGCGCCCGGAAGGCATACGAATGGATACTCATCGAGTTCGCCGAGGGAAGGCTGGATGCGATCAGCCCCTACCTGTCGAGCGACGTGAAGGAATCCTTTGAAGAGACCGTCGCCGCGAGGCCGGACGACAATCGCGCCTACGCGGCGAAATTCGTCGGGATCCGAGAGGCAACGCTGAAGGCTGCGGAATTCGACCACGACACGTCGGATGCCGAAATCACGGTCGAATTCGTTTGCGACCTGACCTCCTACGTGACGGACTCCGAAGGAGAGCTGATCGAGGGCGACGCGGATGCCGTCCGGACCCAGAAGGACGTATGGTCTTTCTCGAGAAAGATGGGCAGCGGCGACCCCAACTGGATCCTTGTCGCGACAGGCGTTTGACCGCGCGCGGAGGCTTCGCGGCTCCGCAACCGGCGCGTCGGCGGCAGCCTTGGCCCGGCCCGGCGGCTCGGCCGGCTCATGAGCCCGCCCGGAGGGCGGCAGCCGACCAGCGAGGAACTCGAGAGCTGGTCTGAATTTTGCAGCAGCGTTGACGCCAAGGCCGTTCGCGATGGCCGTCGGCCAGCACAGGAAGAACTTGAGGACTGGAACGACAGTCTGAACGACCGCCCGCTACGCAACCGGGATGCAGTGATCGGAAAGAGGGAGGACCGGTCGGCATCTGAGCCGCCCGCCCGCCCGCCGAAACTTCCTCCGGCTATCCCCGAAGAGTTCGATATCGGCATATCGGCCGAAGAAGCGCCGGAAAGACCAAGGGCGCAGGCGGTCCGCGCTTCCGGACGCGCCGCCGACATCGCGCTCGACCGGAAGCTGCTGCGCCTGATGAAGACCGGCAAGCAGGCACCGGAGGCGAAGCTCGATTTGCACGGATTGGGCCGGGTCGAGGCCGAAAGCGCGGTCCGCCGGTTCGTTCGGAATTGCCGCGGCAAGGACATGAGGCTGCTACTGGTCATAACCGGCAAGGGCCGGGAGAAGCGTGCCGACGGGCCAATTCCGGAAAAGACAGGAATTCTCAAGCTGAGCCTTCCGGTTTGGCTCGGCGCTCCGCCGCTGAGCGAAATGGTGCAGAGCCATTGCCCCGCGCACCCGGTCCACGGAGGAAGCGGGGCCTTCTACGTCTTCCTGAAGCGGAGGCGTCCGGCTTAGCCCTTTGCGATCGCTATCCGGTAGCTTCCCTCCTTGAACTCGGCGCCGGCGACCTGCCCGGTGAAATAGCTTCCGGCATCCAAGTTCATACGTCCGTCGCGGACCAAATGGAGATCGAAATCCGTGGCGCCTGCGCTTCTGCCCGGGTCGATCATGGCAGGCGTGTGGCCGTGCACGACGATCCTTCCCGGGGCCGGATTCCGAACGGTTAGGAAAGGCTCCCGTATCCAGCACCAGTGATCGCCGCCGAGTTCGTTCCACGGCTGCGAGAAGTGATCCGCCAAGCTCGTGCCGGGGTCGACGCCCGCGTGAACGAGAACCAGATTGCCGGCCTCGTGATGGGAACGTAGGCTTTCGAGAAATCCCGCTCTGGCCTTGCCGAGCGCGGCCTCCAAGGCCCTGCCGAATTCCGACCCATCCAGCCGGGCATCGAACGGGAACCCGGGCAGCTGCCTGGCGGTTTCCCGGCCTCCGTTCATGAACCAGAGTTCGGCGTCGCTCCAATCCGTTGCGGACAGCGTTCGCCTCATCAGCTGCTCGTGGTTCCCCATGAGCGGAACCGCTTCCGTGAAGCCAAGGCCGGCGATGCCGATCGCCGCGTCCAAGGCCCCGACGCTGTCCGCGCCGCGGTCGACGAGGTCGCCAAGCAGAACGAGGGTCGATTGCGGCGCATCGGCGGCAGCTGCCTCGAATTCGGCAAGCAGCGCCGACAGGTGCGAAGACATGCCGTGGACGTCGCCGACAACGAACACGCGATGCGCGGAATCCAGCCCGGTATCCGCCGGGAGCCATTCGGAGCGTGAAATGCTTGGCATAGCGTTCATCCGGCCATCCCGAACCTTTCGAGCGCCTGCGCCGCCCGCGAAGGCCGCGATCCTGCCAAGCAGTTCAAAGCGGCTCTGAATCAGCGTTCGAAACGCTTCGGGCCGAAATCGCGCGACTCCGGCGGCCGGTCAGAGGCTGCGCTGGATCTCCTCCCGCTCGAACACCTCGATCGCGTCGCCCTGCCGGATGTTCGAGTAGTTTTCGAACGCCATTCCGCATTCCAGCCCGGATTGCACTTCCGCGACCTCGCTCGTGAACCGCTTGAGGGTCTTGAGCTGCCCTTCGTGAATGACGACGCTGTCCCGCAGCAGGCGGACGCCGGCCGCCCGCTTCACCACCCCTTCGGTAACCTTGCAGCCCGCGACGGGCCCGACGCCGGGGATCCTGAACACTTCCAGGATTTCGGCGTTTCCAAGGAAGGACTCCTTGATTTCCATGGGCAGCAGCCCGGAGGCGATTGATCTGATGTCGTCCACCAGAGAGTAGATTACCGAATAGTAGCGGATGTCGACGCGGTCCTGCGCGGATTTCCGCGCAGCGGCGTTCGCGCGGACGTTGAAGCCGACGATCAGGGCGTTCGAGGCCTCCGCGAGCCCCACATCCGTTTCCGTGACCGCGCCGACGCCGGAATGAAGGACGCGAACCTTGACCTCGTCGTTCCCGATTCTCTCGACCGCCTGCGTGACGGCTTCGGACGAGCCTTGGACATCGGCTTTCACGACCAGCTTCAGATCGCTGGCGACTTCCGTCTTCATCCCGTCCTTGATCCGCAGGAACTGCTCCATGCTCGCGGTGGCTCCGGCGGCGGCGCGCTTTCCTCGGGACAGCCTCTGCCGGAACTCGGAAATCTCCCGCGCCTGCGACTCGGTCTCCACCACGTTCAGAATGTCGCCGGCGTTCGGGGTTCCGTTCAGTCCGAGAACCTTGACCGGCATCGCCGACCCGGCCTCGGCAACCCTCGCGCCCTCGTGGTCGACAAGCGCGCGGACCTTTCCCCACTGCTCTCCGACAACGAATACGTCGCCCGTTCTCAGCGTTCCCGTCCTGACGAGGATCGTCGCGACGGGTCCGCGGCCCACATCCAGCTGGGCCTCTATCACCGCGCCGACCGCCGACCGGTTCGGGTTGGCCTTCAGCTCCAGGACTTCCGCTTGGATGCCGATCATCTCGAGCAAGGTGCCTATGCCGTGTCCGGTCAGGGCGGAAACCTCCACGTCGATCACGTCGCCCGACCGGCGTTCCACGACGATGCCGTGGCGCAGAAGCTGGTTCCGGACGGTGTCGGGGTCCGCGCCGCTCTTGTCGCACTTGTTGATCGCGACGATGATCGGAACCTCCGCCGCCTTCGCGTGGTTAATCGCTTCCACGGTCTGCGGCATGACAGAGTCATCCGCGGCGACGACCAGAACGACGATGTCGGTGACCTGCGCGCCCCGGGCCCGCATTGCCGCGAACGCCTCGTGGCCCGGTGTGTCGATGAACGAGAGAAGAGCCCCGCTGTCCGTCCTCACCTGGTACGCGCCGATGTGCTGCGTGATTCCGCCCGCTTCGCCGGACGCGACGCTCGTCTTCCGGATGCTGTCCAGAAGCGAGGTCTTGCCGTGGTCGACATGGCCCATCACCGTGACGACGGGCGGGCGCTCCGAAAGATCCTCGGGCTTGTCGTCGGACGACGCGATCACCTCTTCCACGTCCGCATCGGAAACCCGGACGGCGGTGTGGCCGAACTCGGCGATCGTCAGCTCCGCGGTATCGGCGTCGATCGACTGGTTCTGCGTGACCATGACGCCGTTCTTCATCAACGTCTTGACGACATCCGAAACGCGCTCCGCCATGCGATTGGCGAGCTCCTGCACGACGATGGATTCCGGAAGCTGGACTTCGCGGACGACTTTTTCGCGGACTTGGACGGCGCCCATCGCCTTCCGCTTCTTCCGCTCCTGGCTCCTAAGGTACGCCGCGTGGGAGCGCTGGCGCTCCTCGTCGTTCAGCGCCCTTGAAACGGTCAGCTTCCCGCGCCGCCGGCGTTCCGGAGAAACCCTTCCGGCATGCCGGGGCTCCTCCCTGTCACGGCCCCGCTTCCGGTCGGACTTGCGCGGTCCTGCAGAAGGCTTGGATTCCTTCGCGTCGCCGACGGATCCGCCAGGCTTCGCCACCGGGGCCTGCTTGGCCGCAGTTTCCGCGGGATCCCGCTGCGCTTCCTGGACGGCTTTGTCCTGCCGCTCCTCTTCCGCCGCTTCGCGGTCGGCTTTGAGGGCTTCCTCCTTCAGCCTCGCGGCGAGGTCGGCGGCCGCCTCTTCCTTCGCCAAGGCGTCAAGGCGCGCCTGCTCCTGCCGCAGCTGCCGATCAGCCAGCTCGGCCGCCTGGCGCTGCTCCTCGGTGCGAACATGCTCCTTCAGGAGCGCTCTGCTGCGGCGCTCGATCTCCCGCTCGGAAAGCTTGGCCTTCGACGGAGTCGCGGTCGGCGCAGCCTCGATCGTCGCCTGCGGCCGCTGGAGCGCCTTGACAACCCGTCGGCGCGGAGCGGACTCCACGACGACTTCGGTTGCGTTCCGGCCCATCCGGTTCCGCTGCGGCCGCTGCGATTCCAAGCGCGTGCCGCGGCTTCCGACGCTGAGCCTCAGGGTCTTCTTTTCCATGCGGAGCTGCCGCCTCCCCAGACTGTGCAATGCCGTACCCGCGCTCCGCCCAGCGACGGAACGGAAAGCCAATTCATTCCCGGAATCCGGCGAGTCGCCTGACTGCGTCGATAGTCCTGGAACCGAGCGCGCCCGGCGAGAGCGCCGCGTATATTACAACATCTCTCGCGAACGCCATACCTAATTCGGATGGGCGCAAGCATCCTGAACGGACAATGTTGCAATTCTGTTTTCCGAGCTTCGACAGCTGCCTCGGCGAGCAATCGGGCGAATGCAGCAGGAGCGCGACCTCGGCTCTTCCAAGCCGGTCGCGGACCTTCTCGAAGCCGGCGACCGCGACGCCGGCCTTTCGGGAAATCGCCAAGAGCTCGACGACCCGCGCCGCCAGCGCCCTTTCCACTGAATCCGCCAAGCCGTCCGGCACGGCGGCATCGCCGCCGGCGTTCCGCGCGAAAAGCCCGCCGCCGACGGCCTTCCCGAGCGCGGCCCTCTCGGCCTTCACCCAGATCCCCCGGCCGGGGAGGCGTTCAAGGATGTCCGGAACCACCTGCCCGTCCGGCCCCACGACGAACCTCACGAGGCCGCATTTCGGCAGGCTTTCCCGGGTCGCGATGCAGCGGCGCTCGCCCAGGGTCTTTCCCGGCTTCCTTCGCCCGCGGGTCAACGGCGGCCTGCTTCCGGGGCCGGACCGACCATTCGGGTCAAGCCGCCTCCGCGGCCTCCGAAGCATCCGTCCTGTCCGGATCTTCCGCGGAATCCGGCTCCTCGGCCGGGGGATCCGGCTCCTCTTCGACCAGATCCGCGGGATCCACGATTCCGGCGGCCACCCGCGCCTCCATCACAAGGCGCTTCGCCTCGTCGAGGGTGACTTCGTACTTCTCCAGGATCCCGTCGTCCTTCTGCCGCTTTCCGTCCACGACGGTGAAGCCTCCGGCGAGCTCCCAGTCGGCGCACATCGCAAGCTCGTCGAGCGTGAAAATCCCCTCTTCCGCGAGCGTTTCCAGCATCTTCGCTGAAAGCCCGCCGAATTCCGCCAGGCTGTCCTGCAGGCCGAGCTCCCTCGCGCGCTTCATGGCTTCGGCGTTCTCCTGCTCGACGAACCGGCTTGCCCGCAAATGAAGCTCCACGGCCGTGTCCTCGTCGACGCCGTCGATGGACCTGAGCTCCTCGATGTCGCACGATGCCAAGTACTCGAGCGTGTCGAACCCTTCCGCGACGAGGAGCTGCGCGAACACTTCGTCGACATCGATCGCGTTCATCAGCATCCGGGTCCGCTCCGCGACATCCGCCTGGCGCCGGGCCATCTCCTCGGTTTCGGTGAGGATCGAAATCTCCAGGCCCGTCATCTGGCAGGCGAGCCGCACGTTCTGCCCGCGCCGGCCTATGGCGAGCGATAGCTGCTCGTCGGGCACCACGACCTCCTTGGGCAGCCCCTCCTCGTCCAGGATCACCTTCGAAACGGTCGCGGGCTGAAGCGCGGTCACGATGTACTCGACCAGATTGTCCGTCCAGGGAATGATGTCGATCCGCTCCCCCTGCAGCTCGTTCACGACCGCCTGGACCCTCGATCCCCGCATTCCCACGCAGGCGCCGACGGGATCGATGCTGCTGTCGTAGGAGACGACGGCGATCTTTGCCCTGGAGCCCGGATCCCTCGCGACATCGCGGATCTCGATGATGTTCTCGTAGATCTCGGGAACCTCCATGCGGAACAACTCGACGAGGAACTCCGGGGCCGTCCTCGAAAGGAATATCTGAGGCCCCCGCTGCTCCCTCCGGACGTCCGTGATGAAGGCCCGGAGCCGCTCGCCGTTGGCGTAGCTCTCGCGCCCGATCTTCTGGTCGCGCCGCAGCACCGCTTCCCCGCGCGTCATTTCCAGCACGATATTGCCGAATTCCTCCCGCTTCACCGTGCCGACGACGATGGTCCCGATCCGGTCCTTGAATTCCTCGTACTGGCGCTCGCGCTCGGCGTCGCGGACCTTCTGGAGGATCACCTGCTTGGCGGACTGCGCGGCGATTCGGCCCATGTCGAGAGGGGGAAGCTCGTCGACGAGCTCGTCGCCGGCCTGCGCGCCGGGCCTTTCGAGCTGCGCCTCCTCGACGCTGATTTCCTGGAGCTGGTTCTCGATCTCGTCGGCGACGGTCCTGACGCGCGTCAGCGTGAGATGGCCTGTGCCGCGGTCGATGCTGGCCCGGATGTCCAGTTCCGCCCCGTACCGCATCTTCGCGGCCTTGGCCATCGACTCCTCCATGGCCTCGACCACGATTTCCGGATCGATCATCTTTTCCTGCGCGACCGTTTCCGCGATCCGGAGAAGCTCCAGCCTGTTGGCGCTTGCGATGTTCATGGCAATTCCTTCAGTTGTTCGGCGTAGTTTGCGGGCGGCGGGTCCCCGCGGCTCCGGCCGCCAGGCTTTCCGAGAGCGACAGGCGCGCGCTGGCAACCAGCTCGAACGGCAGCTCGAGCACGCCGTTGCCGGTTTCGATCCTGACGCCGCTTCCCGAGACTCCCCTGATCACGCCCTTGAAGCGGCTCCGGCCGTCCACAGGGCGCGATGTCCGGATCTTGGCCCGCCGCCCGCCGAAGGCCTCGAAATCCGAGAGCCTCGTCAGCGGACGGTCGACGCCCGGAGAGGACACTTCGAGCGAGTAAGGCCCGCCAAGCGGGTCGTCGACGTCGAGCGCGGCTGAAACCGCCTTCGAGACCGACGCGCAATCCTCAAGCTCCATTCCGCCTCCCGGGCGCTCCGCCATTATCTGCAAGGTCTTTCTCGTTCCGCCGCCGTACCGAAGCCTTACCAAGACGTATCCCATGCCGCCGACCAGCGGCTCGACGATCTCCGCGACCCGGCGCTCTATCGGGGCGACCGCGACAAGATCGGCCATCGGCAATGCCCTCGCCCAACAACGGAAAGGCGGGCCCGCGGCCCGCCTTATCCTTTCCGGTGGAGGCGCGAATTTGGACAACGCGCCGCCGCTTTGACTCCTCCTTTACAAGTCTGCGAAACTCTCCGCAAGTTCGGAATTCGCCGCGACGGGGCGGGCAGGAAAGGAGCGGAACCGGAATGAAAACGCTGCTTGAAGCGTCGAAGGAGGCGATCCGCCCTGTCGTGATGAACGCGCTTCTGCTCTGGGAGCGAATGGAGTCCGGGGTTTCCTACAACCCCACGTCCCCGGAAATCCGGGACAACCCTTACGAAGCCTACCGCAAGCTGAGAGAAAAGGATCCGGTCCACCGCCTGAGGCTTCTCAACGCATGGCTGCTGACGGGCTACGAGGAGGTCGACGAGGCTCTCAGGGATCACGAGCATTTCACCAACAGCCAGAGGGGCTTCGCGTTCACGGAGCTCAGGACGCTGCTCCACACCGACCCGCCGACCCATACGCGCCTCCGGTCGCTGATCCTGAAGGCCTTCACGCCGAGAGCGGTCGAAAGGCTCGAGCCGAGCATCCGGGATACCGCCGAGCGCCTTCTCGACGACATTGCGGGCAAAGACCAAATCGATGTCATCGCCGATATAGCCTATCCGCTTCCGGTGATCGTGATCGCGGACATGCTCGGCGTGCCTCCGGAGGACAGGGACCGCTTCAAGGTGTGGTCCGACGATCTGGCGCTCTCGGTCGAACCCGTCCTCGCCCGCGCGCATCCGGACCGGATCAGAAAGTCCTGGGACGAGATCTTCGAGTATTTCGAAGGAATCATCGCGCTGAGGCAGGCGGATCCGAAGGACGACCTTATCAGCCTCCTGATCGCGGCGGAGGACCAGGGGAGCAAGCTCACCCGCGAGGAGCTTCTGCTCACGCTCCTGCTTCTCCTCGTCGCTGGCAACGAAACCACCCGCAACATGATCGGCAACGGAACCCTCGCCCTGCTCCGGAATCCGGTGCAGATGGAGCGGCTCCGGAAGGACCGGAGCCTGCTGGAGTCGGCTGTCTCCGAGTTCCTGCGGTACGACAGCCCGGTCCAGCTGAACGGCCGGTACGTGTTCAAGGACACGGTCATCGGGGGCAAGCGGGTCAGAGCCGGACAGCAGCTGCTCTGCGCCCTTGGCGCGGCGAACCGGGACCCCGCGGTCTATGCGGACCCCGACCGGCTCGACATCGCTAGGAACGAGGCGAGGCACCTGTCGTTCGGGAGGGGCATCCACCATTGCCTCGGCTCGTCGCTCGCGATGCTTGAGGGCCGCATCGCGTTCGGCGCCCTCCTGGACCGCTACGCGGCGATGCGCCTGGCGCGGGAACCCGAATACCGGGACCGGATAGTGCTTCGCGGGGTCAAAGAGCTTGTCGTGGATGTCGAGCCGTCGGCGCGGAACTGAGTGCCCGGACGGAAGCCGGATTCAGCTGCAGTGCTTCCGGCGCATATCCTCCGCAGAGCGGCGGACAAGCTCGGTAAGGACTTCGAAATCCACATTGGCGAGCCTGGTCAGGTAGAGGCAGGACACTGAATGCCTGTGCTTGCCCAAACGGGACATGAGATCGCCGTAGCCGGAGAATCCCGGCATTATGTAAACGGTCAGCGCGGCCTTCCGCGGCGATACGGCGGTCAGCATCCAGGCATGCTCGGAATTGTCCGACCGCCGGTACTTGTAGCGGCCGAAACCGACAATGCTTCCGCCCCACATCCGCGGCTCCTCGCCGGTGACCCGCTCCATCATCCGGACGACGGCTTTCGCGTCCTCCCGCCTGCGCGGGTTTGCGACCGAGTCGAGGAACGCGTGCACGTCCCCGTCGTTTTCGACCGTCTTCATCCCGCCCATTCCGACGCCTCCCAGGATTGCCTTCCGCGCGAGGTCCGCGGCAGGCAACGTCAACAGTCGCAGGGTCGTCGGCAAACTGCAATCGGCATCGCGGCGATGGGCGCATCCCATTTTTCGGGGTGAATCTGCGGCTTGCGTTCGGATGCGCGGTGCCTGCCGTTCGCAATTCTTCGACAGCGGCGGCGGAGCTGCTCCGTACCGAGCCTTGAAGGCGCGTTTGCAACCCTTGGAACGCAGAGCGCGGTCGACGCCCGAGCTCTCGGAACAGGCTCGCCGCCCCCGAAAACGGGATGCACCCCGCGGTGATCGACCGGAGGAACCCGCCGCGGCCGTTCGGAGCACCATTCACTCTTCAAAATTGATGTTCGCCAGCATCGCGGCAATCCTTGCGACCATCACCGTGAAAAGAATCCGGAACAGGTGGTGGGCCGCGACAAAAATCGGGCTCATGTTCAAGCTTAGCGCAATCAGCCCCATTTCGGTGACTCCGCCCGGGGAATAGCTCAGCATAAGCGCTTCGGCGGGAAAAGGAGCCAGAAGCCCGACGATGAGCGCGAACGCCGCAGACAGCGTCAGCATCGCGGCGACTGACAACGTGCCCAGTCCGAACGAGGAAATCAGCATTCTCGGGCTGGTTCCGGAGAATTGCGCGCCCAGCGAAGTGCCCACAAGCAGCTGCGCGAGCCAGAGAAGCCATTCCGGACTGCGAATATCGGCCAGACCGAACGCGTGCGCAGCTGCGCTGAGAATCAAGGGGCCGGCCATGTGGGACGCGGGGAAGCGAACAGCCTTGCCCGCAGCGGTTCCCGCGGCTGCGATCAGCGCGATCCACAGGATATCGGACAAGCCATGCGGCAGGTCGGAAATTGCCTGGCCGCCGGCGCTTCCGACCGTCTGCCCGGACCAGAAGTAGAACAGCAGCGGAATGAACGCGACCACAAGAATGATTCTCGCGAAGTGCTGCAAGGTAACCAGTTCGAGGTCCGCTCCGGCGCGCTCACCGAGGGAGACCGCTTCGATGAAGCCTCCCGGCATCGCCGCGAAGAGAGCGGTCGCGGGACCGTAGCTCCCGATCTTCCGGAAAATCTGGTAGCTGACGCATTGGGCCGCAACGACATAGGCGGCGGCTCCGGCAAGGCTGATCCAGAGCGAAGGAAGGACGGCCGCGAATTCGGGCGAGAATGCCGAGCCGATCATTGCGCCGATGACTGCGATGGACGCTCTTCGCGCCGGCGCGGGAAACATGATCGGTGCTTCGCGCCCGCGGAAGATTGAATAAGCGCCGACCGTGAACAAGCTGCCCAGCAGGAACGGCATGGGAAGCCCGATCCAGAGCGCAAGACTTCCGCCGACGCTGCCGACGGCGACAAGCAAGGCGGAGTTCTTCATCGCCGAAGCGCGGGTCCGAAACTCCGGATCCGGCATTGCCGGAGCCGGCGGGATGCGCGGGCCGGGCGCAAGCGAGCGTCGCCCATGCAGCGACAGGCATGTCCGGCCGCTTCCGCACTCGCGAGCCGGATGCAGACGGCCATATCGGAATCCTCCGAAACGGCCGCCGTTCCCGTTCGGCGGGGTTCCGTGACGCAATCGCGCAGCCGGACCGCGACTGCTTTGCGCCCATCCGCTGGCGGACTCGGGATTCCGGGCATTCGACGGACACACATCGGAACGCTGACTGGCAGAGATTCCGGCTGTTTGCCAGTCCGGCGCGTGGTCCCGACCGCGCCGCAAGTTCGGGAATATCGTGAAGCCGGCGCGCTTCTGCGTCGATTTTGGACCGCCAGCCCAGTATCGCGATGGCATTGACGCTTGGCGGATCACGGACCGGGGCGCACCGCGTGCGATTTGCGTTTTTCCGTGTCTCGACCACGCTAAAGTGGACACCCCCTGAGACGCGGAATCATTCCTTGTCCGGCGCCTGCCGCGGGCGCCGGGACCTCCGGGGACCAGGGCTCGAGACGGTTCTGACGCAGCTTCACCCAGCTGAAATGCGTGGATCCCGGCACCCCGACCACCTCGGCGGCCTTTTGCGCCGCGGAGCTCTGGCACCTCGCCGCATGCCATAGGGTCAGAGCTTTGCGCCTCGCGGGCGGCCGGGGCCTGTTTCCACTGCCTCCGCCTTGTCCGATGTCCTTGCCGCCCTGACTGAGTTCAGCAGGTTTCGCGGTTTGCAAACCCGGCCGAAGCCCTGGAGCGCGCAGCTCGAGGGGGCGATGCTTGGGCTCGGTTTGAAGTTTCCGCCTTGTTGATGATGTTGAATCCCTGCGGTCCAAGCCTGGAACGACGCCTGCCATGCGGGAAGTGCGGCAAAAGGGTCGGGCAATCCGTGCCTCCCGCGCCGCGGCCGCGGATAGGCTTCCGAGGAGGATTGTCCGCGCTATCCGCATTTCCCGGAGCTGAGAACCCGAACCGTCATGCCTCCAGTTTCCTCATGTCGACCCTGCGACGCGCCCGCAGAAGCTCCATGTCCAGATAGTGCCCGCCCTCCATCTAGGTCTCGCGGGTCTTGGCCGACCGGGTGCGGACCAGCCTCAAGCAGGTCGCAGTGCGCGGCATGCGTCGGTCCGGTCGAAAACCGGGCATGTCTTCGCCCGCCGGAAGAGCGGCATGGGGCTGAAGATCCGCGCGATAGGAATGGTCCGCGCCGGAGCGACGATCACGCTCGCGAACATGGCTCGCAGCACGAACCGGCTGCGCCGACTCCGCAGCCGGACTGCGCCCTCTTGAACCCGCCGGAGCCGGAACTGGCCTGAATCCGGCCGACCCTCGAAACCATCCGAACTGCGGAATCAAGCCGTGGTCAGAGATGTCCAAACTCCGCAAACCGGCATCGGCGGCCGCGAATTACGAACGAGCATGCCGGAGCAACGCAGGCGGCCAAAGAACTCACAATTGCTATTGCGCAACACGCCGAAAGCGGGGGGGGGGGGGTAATCGATTCGATTGTCCGGCTTGTTCAAGTCTCCGTGTAGTGATAACTGCGCACGCTCAGTGAATGCCTGCTCGTACCTCGAGCCCGACATGCATTCGATGACGCAAGAAAATTCGAAAATTCCGAGCACCAAGGAGGAGCAAAATGCGTTACGTCATTCTCGTTGCGACATCCTGCGTCGCCCTTTCGCTGGCGGCTTGTTCCGGCGGGGGAGCGCCCTCGAGCGGGGCGCCGACGCCAAGTGAACCGACAAACGGCGGCGGCGCGGTCGGAGGCGACTACGATTCCGCAAGAACCGCGGTGCAGAGCGTTCTCGCGGAGATCGCGGCGATCGAAGGGTTGCCCGTGGACACCGCGGCGCAAAGGGAGGCGGCGCGGGCCCGGGCGGCAGCCGCGCGCACGCGGTTCGACCGAGCGCTTGCGGCTTTGAGAAGCGCGGCCGAAGATCTGGCGGCGGGATCGCAAGCCCGCGCGGCTGCGGACAGCTATTTGCGCGGGATCACTCTCGCGGATATTCCCAGCCGTCTGAGTGCCGCTGCGCTTCGGGCTGCCGACACCTGGGCTGACATCGAAGGACCGACGCAGATTGCCATAACCAATCCGCCGCCCAGCGCGGTCTTCGAGCGGTTCCCGCGGGCCCAAGCGGACGGAACCGTCATCCCCGCTTCCGACAGGCTCAGCGTTCGGACCGAGGCGGTCATGCATTCGGCGGGCAAGACCGTGTTCTCGTCGGACGGAACCGGCGTGACGGACGAGCTCCCCATGCGGTCCCTGACCTTAAGGACGGCAGGCGCCCCTGGTCGGCGCGGCGACTGGTATCTGCAGGGGCGGGACGGCACACCTGATAGGACCGGCAATACGGACGGGGTCCTGAATTACTCCGTTGAGATCACGCCCGGCGGCTTGGTCTACAAGGCTGGAGGCAACGCGATCTATTACGACTTCCAGAGGCGCTTCGACGTTGGCGGCAGCGCAGACGCCTGGTTCGGCGTAGGGCCCGACGGCGAGTCCGGCACCGACGATGACGGTGCTTGGAGCAAAGGCTTGGACACGCCGACCAACTGGGTCCATGACGACATCAAGCTGACCTTCGGGTCGCCTTCCGAACCGAACAGCGGGGTGAATGCGTTTTACTGGAACACGCGCATTCCGTTTCCTGAAGGGACGACATGGGAAACTCCGGCCATTGTGACGAAGATTTCCGACCACGGCATTGCCAGACCCGACTCCGACTTGGGCTTCTACGACCTTTGGATTTCGAATTTCGGCGGGGTCGACAGGGGCTTGGAGAACACTGACGGCACTCCTCATCCGTCCGACGACAAGACGAACTTTCTCGAATACGCCGCCTACGGGCTGTTCATGTATGTGGATACGCTCGTGTCGTCGAGGACTGCGGGAAGGCAGCAGGGATTCCATTTCGGGTACGACACGTTCGCCGACGAGGACGACCTGAGGACGACCGACATCGCGGCGGGCGATACTGTCGAGGCGACTTTCAGCGGCGCAACAACGGCCATTCAGTACTTGCTCGTTAAGACCCTTCATCCCAATCGGCACGAACTCCGCGGCGACATTACGCTGAATGCCCGCATCGGGTCCGGCGCCAATAAGATCTCCGGGCAAATCACCAATTTGGAACGGCGAGCATCGGATGGATCGTGGAGTGTTTTCGATAACGTGGTTCGAGGGTACCGCGCCGAGGATGTTAATGCCGACAGGCTGGTTCTTGCCGGGAAGGATTATCCATTCGTCAATGTGCCTAGGGTCGACGACCCTAACACCGCGACCGACGAAAGTACGGGAACTCAAGACAGTTACCCGTCCGACTACTCAGCCCACGGCGCAACCATTAACGCCGATGGCAGCTACGAAGGCGGCGTTTTCCTGCAGACTTGGGACCCGTATACTCAGGTTT
Organism: Paracoccaceae bacterium; assembly: GCA_965203795.1. Taxonomy (GTDB): domain Bacteria; phylum Pseudomonadota; class Alphaproteobacteria; order Rhodobacterales; family Rhodobacteraceae; genus CBDBBY01. Next base: position 3,565,844 of record OZ241915.1, read on the forward strand.
GGTATGAAAAGTCTTGGGATTTCGATTCATACAGGAGCGCAAGCACTACGGGGCAAAACAGCATATTCGGCGGGACGATTTACGGTCCCAGGGACGGCAATTTCGAAGACATCGAAACCGCCGGATACTGGTTTCTGTATGGCGACAAGCGAGTAGACAAGTGGGGAGGCATTATAGGAAGCTACGGCGCTGTCAGGATTGACTAAGCCGGCTTCTTTCGCCTCCGCGATTCCTGCGGAGAAGCACTCCGGGCCCCGCTGCGCGTGCGCGTGGCGGGCCTTTCCTATTTTGAAAACGGCGCGGCCCGGCGCATCCGCGGCGAGCAGCCCGGCCTATTTCGGCCGGATTCCCCGTGGCGCGGTCGCGCCGGAAACGAAAGGAGTCGGGTTCGAGGGATTTTCATCATGCGGTCGGCGAATGCCGCGCCTACTCCAAAGCTTGGGTGCCCGGCCCTTGCGGCCTGCCCCGGCGTCCGCTCGCCCTTCGCCGCGCCAAGAACCTTCGTTATCTTCTCCTCGAGAGTCTCCTGAAGCACGCGCCCGGAAGCACGCGAACGGAATTGCCGCCAGACTCGCGCTGTGCCTCGAACTACGATGAATCCCGGTCATGGCGCCGTCCTCTCCTGCATTGGGGATGGCGGGCGTTGATCAACCAAGGGCATGCCGCGGCCCCGTCTCGTCGCGGAAGCAGTTTGCGGAACATTCGAAACAGGACCCGCAGAAGGACACGGATGCGCGCCGGAAAATCAAGTCAAGCAAAGCGAAGTCCCGTCCGGACGGCACGAAGCAGGCCGGTATCGCCATCCCAGTCTTCGGCTGCAGATCCCGCGTCAGCGTGGATCGGAGGAACGGGACCGTCCGGCAGCTGATCGTCGCGGACGCTGGCGCCCATGACGGCGCAAGGCTTCGGGAAGGCCTGATCGAGACCGCCAACACCGGGCGCGAGGCGCAGGCCGACGCCGATCCAACAGGACGCGAAGGACGACAGGCGCAAATCGGCGGTCCGGACGAAGGCCGGGCACGCATTCGCCCACAGGAGGCGCCGCATGGGGCTGAAGATCCGCATGATCGGAATGGCCCGCGCCACGGCGGCGGGCGCGCTGGCGAACATAGCTGCAACATGAACCGTTTGCGCTGGCTCCGCAGTCGAACCGCATCCGCTTGAACCCGCCAAGGCCGGAACAGGCTCGAACCAGGCAATCCGGACTTCAAGCCGGCCGGAACGGGCGAAACCCTTCCTGCCGACTCTCGAAGCCAGCCGAAACGCGAAATCAAGCTGTTGTCGGAGGTGCCCGCCTATTGCGTTTAGGCAACATGCGGAAGCCGGGGGGGGGTAGTCAACTATTTGACTGGAACAAATTTCCGTATAGCGATCCTCGCGCCTGCTCAAGGATCGCCTGCTAGCGACGCGGGTCCAAGAGGTGGACTTTGTGTCGGCGCAAGAAAACTCTTAGCACGAAAGGAACGATAAGGTGCGGTACAGCATTCTCATCGCCACATCCTGCGTCGCCGTTTTGCTGACGGCATGTTCCGGCATCGGAACGCCCTCGAGCGGGGCGCCGACGCCAAGTGAACCGACAAACGGCGGCGGTGCTGCCGGAGGCGACTACGATTCCGCAAGAACCGCGATGCAACGCGTTCTCGCGGAGATCACGGCGATCGAAGGATTGGCCGTGGATACGGCAGCGCAAAAGCAGGCTGCGCGAACCCGAATAACAGCCGCGCGCACGCAGTACAGCGAAGCGATCGCGGATTTGAGAACCGCGGTTGAAGGTTTGGCGGCCGGGTCGCAGGCCCGCGCGGCTGCGGACAGCTATTTGCGCGGGATCGTTCTCGCGGATGTTCCCGGCCGTCTGGACGACGCTGAGCTTCGGGCTGCCGACACTTGGGCTAACGTCGAAGGTCCGTTGGCTATCGCGGCCAGCGGTCCGCCACCCAACGCGGTGTTCGAGCGGTTTCCACGTGCCAAAGACGACGGTACCGCCATCCCCGCTTCCGACAGGCTCAGCATTCGGACCGACGCGGTCATGCATTCGGCGGGAAAGACCGTGTTTTCGGCGGACGGAACCGGCGTGACGGAGGAGCTGCCCATGCGGTCCCTGACCATACGGAGTGCAGGCTCCCCCGGAAAAAATGGCAACTGGGCTCTGCAGGGGCGCGACCATACTCCGACCGTATTAAGCAATACCGACGGAGTTCTGAATTACTCCGTGCAGATTACGTCCAGCGGCTTGGTCTACAAGGCCGGAGGCACCGCGATCTATTACGATTTCCAGCGGCGTTTCAACGTTGGAGACACCGCGGACGAATGGTACGGTCGCGGGCCGGACGGCGTGCGCGGAACCGCGGACGATGGCACCAATGACGGAGTATGGGACGGCTGTTTCACGATTTCGGGCGCAACGGCAGACTGCACCAACTGGATCCATGACGACATCGAGATAACCTTCGGGAGGCCTTCCGACGCGAACGGCTTGAACGCCTTTTTCTGGCGAACGCGCATTCCGCTTCCCGAAGGGACGTCACCGAACGATCCGAACATTCAAAAGAAAGTGGCCGACCACGGCTTGATCCCCGACCCCTTGGATTTGGGCGCATACAGGCTATGGATTTCGAATTTCGGCGGGGTCGACAGAGGGTTGGAGCCCTCTGACGGCAGTAGGCATCCTGGCGATGACGAAGATCGCTTTCTCCAATACGCCGCTTACGGCGTGTTCATGTACACGGATCTATTCGTAAGCACGCGTGACACGGCGAGGCAGCAGGGCTTCCATTTCGGATACGACACCTTCGCCGACCGGGAGGGCCTGAGGACCACCGACATCGAGGAGGGCAGCACTGTCGAGGCGACTTTCCGCGGCGCGACGATGGGGGTTCAATCCTTGCAGACTGCCGGCGATGTAAACGGCGATGGGGATTTTGATAGAGACGACAGAAACAATTTTCGCCAGCAAGCGAATCAGAACGAGGTCCGCGGCGACATTGTCCTGAAAGCCCGCATAGGATCCGGCGCCAACAAGATTTCCGGTGAAATCTCCAATGTGGAAGTTCTCGGCGACGACGGCCTGTGGGTTACCTTCGGCGCTGTTATGGACGCGCCCGGGCAGCGCAATGGCAGGCAAAGGCTGGTTCTTACCGGGAAGGATTTTCCGGAGCGGGCAGGTTCCGGCGGTTACCCGGTTGACTACGCAGCCTACGGTGCAACCATTAACGCCGATGGCAGCTACGAGGGCGCAGTCTACTTGCAAGAAAAAAATACCAACAACGGAGAATGGGGAGCAAGAGGTTGGGAATTTGATCCGTATTATTCCAGCTATCCCAGCTCGAACAGCATTTTCGGCGGCACCATTTACGGTCCGAGGGACGGCAATTTCGAAAACATCGAAACCGCCGGCTACTGGTTTCTGCAGGGCGATAGACGCAGGAGCGCCTGGGGTGGCATCATGGGAAGCTTCGGCGCCGTAAGGACCGATTAAGCGGGATACTGCCGCCTCCCCGCAATTTCTGCGGAGAACCCGCTCTGGCCCCGCCGCGCAATATGCGCGGCGGGGCTTTTCTTTTGCGGGCGGGATGGAAACAGCGGCCTAACGCATTCAGCGGTTTTCGATGCCCCGCAATGCCGTCGAGCCGGACGCGAAAGGAATTGGGGCATAGGATCGCCGCCACCCGGTCGGCGAATGCTCCAATGCCGGGCGCGCAGCTACGCGGCTCGTCCCGGTGTCCCGGTTTTGACGGCCGCCGCTGCGGCGGATTCCTTTGCTGCGGAGCCGAACAATCGCGCTTGATTGCAATCAGACGCAGACCCCGCTGGCCGCGAGGGCCGCGGCCGATTTCGTCTCGAGCCTTTCGAAAGGCGTAGGCAGGATGGCCGATGCGAACCGGGCGCGCGCTGAAACAAGCCTGTTTCGCCGAATTCGCGACCGGAGCGTGGAAGCGCGGCGATAGCCAATCGACGGGCCGTTCTTCCGAGGCTGATCCCATGGCAGTGCGATGCGCGGGGCCCGCTTGCCGAACGTCGACGGAATCCGGTGCATGCCTTGCCGGGCATCCCGCTTCCCCAGTCCTAGGCCGCGTCGACCTTGCGACTGCGGAAAGGAGTTTCCGCTCCGCGCTCGGTGGTTGAATCCGGCCGCCTTGAGCGCGGCAGGGCCGCGCCGGAGCCATCGGCCGCCGCCGGGTCGGCTGTTGTGTTGCATTCATATCGCATGCCGGAAGCGGATGGGGTGACTGACTTGATACAGGTAGCGGGGGGGGGGGTATACGCCTCGCGCTGAAACCGCCCGGGTCACGCCGCCATCGGAAATTGCAGACGGCAGCCACGCGGTGCCGCAATGCTTCGAGCACCGCGGGAGCACGGGTTAAAGCATGACGAAAGGGCATACAGTGCGTTACGACATTCTTGTTGCGACTTCCTGCGTCGCCGTTTTGCTAGCGGCATGTTCCGGCATCGGAACGCCCTCGAGCGGGGCGCCGACGCCAAGTGAACCGACAAACGGCGGCGGCGCGGTCGGAGGCGACTACGATTCCGCAAGAACCGCGGTGCAGAGCGTTCTCGCGGAGATCGCGGCGATCGAAGGGTTGCCCGTGGACACCGCGGCGCAAAGGGAGGCGGCGCGGGCCCGGGCCGCCGCCGCGCGCATGCGGTTCGACCGAGCGATTGCGGATTTGAGAAGCGCGACTGCGGGCTTGGCTGCGGGATCGCAAGCCCGCGCGGCTGCGGACAGCTATTTGCGCGGGATCACTCTCGCGGATATTCCCGCCCGCTTGGCAGCCGCCGAGAGCGGGGCCGCCGAAAAGTGGGCGTCCGGCCTCGACGGGCCGAGCAGGGCAAGCTTGGCCAATCCGCTGCCCAGCGCGGTCTTCGAGCGGTTCCCGCGGGCCCAGGCGGACGGAACCGTCATCCCCGATTCCGGCAGGCTCGGCGTCCGGACCGAGCCGGTCATGCATTCGGCGGGGAAGACCGTGTTTTCGCCGCAAGGAGCCGGCACGACGGACGAGCTGCCCATGCGGTCCCTGACTGTAAGATCAGCACATGCTGTGGGAAAGACGATCTACCCTTATCGCTGGGACGATTCGGAATGGTGGGGCGATTGGGCTCTGCAGGGGCGGGACGGCACGCCCCCGCTTTACGGAGGGTCGGCGGAGTACGACGCGAGCGAGTATCCCACGCAATTGAGCTACACCGACGGAATTCTCGAGTACTCCGTGCAGATCACGCCGGGCGGCCTCGTTTACAAGGCCCGGGGAAACGCGATCTTCAATGATTTCCAAAGGCGCTTCGATATTGGCGACACCACCCACAACACCGACTGGTGGTACGGCTACGGGCCGGACGGCGTGCCCGGGACGGCGGACGACGGCACGTTCGACCTGCGTACGCTTGCAGCAAGCGGCAACTACAATGCGAATCAGGACAGATTGGCCCCTGCCGGCGCGAACAACGGCTGCTTGAATGCCCGCGTGCCGGGCGCGACGGCGGACTGCACCAACTGGAACCATGACGACGTCAAGCTGACATTCGGGAGTCCTTCACAACCGCTCAATGGCGTGACCGCCTTCTACTGGAGGACGCGCGTTCCCTTTCCCGAAGGAACGTCGAGGGACGATCCCAACATCGTCGCGAAACTGCGGGGCCACGATCAACACTACCCGGATGACGATCTGGGCAGCTACGAGCTGTGGATATCGAACTACAGCGGGATTGACAGAGGCCTCGAGCCCGAAGGAGGGCGCCCCGCCCCCTCGCATCCTGGAGACGATGAAGAGCGCCGCCTTCTCGAGTACGCCGCTTACGGCCTGTTCACCTACACCGACATGCTCCATGCGACGCGCGCGCCGGCAAGGCAGCAGGCATTCCATTTCGGGTACGACACGTTCGCCGACCGGGCGGGCCAGAGGACGACCGACATCGGAGCGGCCGACATTGTCGAAGCGACTTTCCGCGGCAGAACGATGGCATACCAGTACCTGCTCTACAGGGACACCAGGCCCGGTCGGAACGACATCCGCGGCGACATCGTGCTCAACGCCCGCATCGGATCCGGTGCCAATACGATTTCCGGGGAGATCACCAGGGTTGAAAAGCGTGTCGCCGACGGTTCATGGGCGGCATACGAGGACGTGGTGCGACAGAACCTAGGCGCGGTACGCGACAGGCTGGTGCTTGCCGGAAAGAGCTTCAAGGACCAATACACCGTCGGCGACAACTCTTGGGAGCATTATTTCGATGACGACTACAGCCCCTACGGCGCGGAGATCGGCGCCGACGGCAGCTACGAAGGCGGCGTCTATCTTCAGTACTGGGTGGAAGGCAAAGGTTGGCGGGAAAAGGGCTGGCTATTCGATTCATTCAGCAACGGCCATCTCAATGGATACAACAACAATCCGGACAAGGAATTCGACATAAGCATTTTCGGCGGCACAATCTACGGTCCCAGGGACGGCAATTTCGAAAACATCGAAACCGCCGGATACTGGTATTTGGTTGGCGATTCACGCGATGCCAATAAGCGTTGGGGCGGCATAGTCGGAAGCTACGGGGCCGTCAGGACTGACTAAGCCGGATTTTCTTTCGCCTCCGCGATATTGGCGGTGGCGCGCTCGGTACCCTTTGCGCGGAGGATTTTCGGCACGACGGTGGAGAATGCGCTCCGCGGCCCGGAAGAACCCGGTTCGCGAAGGGTCGCAATCATGCGGATGGCGAGTTCCGAGGCAATCCGCACTTCGGGCGCTCGGCCATGCTGCCAATTCCTGTTGCACTGTTTTGGCGGCTGCATCCATTGCGGCGGATTGCTTTGCTGACGCCTGCGCGGCAGGATGGTTGATCCGCAGTACGCACGGGAAACAGAAGGCTCCTTGCGGCCAGGATGGACGGTTGCGCTTGCATCGCGAGCGGACAGCCGCGGTGGCGCGGCAATCGCAAGACGCTTGCCGACACTGATTTAGCGGAACTCGCCTCGGTTCGGGCGAGGGGATGCGGGCGCAGACGACTGGCCGGCAGCGGGAATTCCCGAATTGTTCAGCGGCTTCCGGCCGTTCGTCGCTGATAGAGGCAACGCCGGGAAGCTTCGGGGAATTCATTCCGTTTCCGGAAGTCCGCGATGCAGCGCGCTAAGCGGAAGTTCCGTGCGATTTTGAAGCTGCACGATCTCTTTTATCCTTCCGCAGCAATGGGTTAGGACGGATCCGGGCCGCATTTCCGCCTGCGGATTGTGTCCAGTAATATTTAAATCATTCACGTTTTTGTGTCTTGCATGAATGGATATTGAGCGATAATGCAGTAGGCATGTTCATAGACACCATTCCGAACCGGGGCTCGCGGCCCACGATCCTGATCCGCCACTCCTACCGGGAGGGCCGCAAGGTCAAAAAGCGCACCCTCGCCAACATCACCAAGCTGCCCCCCGAGACGGTCGGGAAGATCCGCGCCGTCCTGCAGGGGGCCGTCCTCGCCGACGCGCCCGGCGGCGGGCTCAATGGCGCGTTCCGGATCGCCCGGGCGCTGCCGCACGGGAATGCCGCCGCCGTCCTGGCGGCCCTGCGCGCCTGCGGCATCGAGCAGGCGATCGCCGCCCGGCGCTCGCCGAAGCGGGACCTCGCGGCCGCCATGGTCGCCCAGCGGATCCTGGAGCCGGGATCGAAGCTCGCCGCCGCCCGGAGCTTCCGGCCGGAGACGGCCGCCTCCACCTTGGCGTCCCAGCTCGGCCTGCCGGAGAGCGTCGGCGAGGACAGGCTCCATGAAGCCATGGACTGGCTCCTCGAGCGGCAGCCGAGGATCGAGAGGGCGCTCGCCGAGAGGCACCTGAGGGAGGGAAGCCCGGTCCTCTACGATTTGACGTCCACCTGGACCTGCAGCCGGAAGTGCCGGCTGGCGAGGCGCGGCTGCTCCCGCGACGGCAGGCGGGGCCTGCCGCGGATCGAGTTCGGGCTTCTGTGCTACGGCGAAGGCCGGCCCGTCGCCGTCGAGGCCTTCCCCGGCAACGCGGCCGACCCCTCCGCCGCGGCCTCGCAGGTCGGCAAGCTCCGCGACCGCTTCGGGCTGGAGCGCGTGGTGTTCGTCGGCGACCGCGGCATGGCCGCCCAGGCGCGCATCCGCGAGGACCTGAAGCCGAACGGGCTCGACTGGATCTTCGCATTGCGGGCCCCGGCGATCCGCGCGCTGGCCGAAGACGGCGCGCTGCAGCCCTCGCTGTTCGACGAGCGGGACATGGCGGAGATCGAATGCCCGGAGCGGTTCCCCGGCGAGCGGCTGGTCGTCTGCCGCAACCCCCTGCTGGCGGAGGAGCGGTCCCGCAAGCGGCGGGAGCTGGTCGCGGCGACGGCGGCGGAGCTGGCGGCGGTCCGCCGGGCCGTCCGCCGGGGAACGCGGCCGCCCGGGGACGCGGACAAAATCCGGCGGCGCGCCGACCGCGTTCTCGACAAGCGCAAAATGCGCAAGCACTTCGAGACCGGGATCGGCGAGGGCTCCTTCTCGTGGAGGCGCAGGAAGCGGTCCATCGCCGCCGAGGCCGCGCTGGACGGCTTCTACGTCATCCGCACCAGCGTGCCGAAGGAGCGGATGGGCGCCGCCGAGGCCGTCCTGGCCTACAAGAGCCTGGGCAGGGCCGGGAGGGCGTTCCGCACGATGAAGGCGTCCGACCTCGAGGTCCGCCCCATCCACCGCCGCCTCGAGCGGCGGGTCCGGGCCCACCTGCTGATCTGCATGCTCGCGCAACATGTGGAAATGCACATGCGGAAGGCGCTCGCCCCGCTGCTGTTCGACGACGAGGACGGCCCGGTCCGGGAATCCCCCGTCGCCAAGGCGGAGCGCTCGGCGAAGGCCCGGCGGAAGGCGGCCGCGAAGCGCGCGCGCTCCGGCGAGGCCGTCCACGACTTCCGGGGCCTGCTCCGGCATCTCGGAACCCTCACCATGAACCGGATCGAGCCCTCGGGGCCGGAAAAGCGGGGGTTCGACCTTCCCGCGTCGCCGACGCCGATCCAGGACCGGGCCCTTCGGCTGCTGAACGCGAAGCTCGCCGGCGCCGGCCACCCCCATCGCATTGTGTCCAGAATCCGCACGTCCGGAATCCCGGAATGTGCCGGACATTCAAACGGTTGTCCGAAAAACTCCCACGGAACTTCCGGCTAAGGGAGCAAAGCGGTCAATCCGTAGAACTCGTCGGCTTGGACCCCGCGAGCATCATGGCAGACCACGGCCGGACGCGCCCCGCGCCGCCCGGAATCCGATGCCGTTTCAAGCGGCTTGCGCGGCCAAGCGCGCGGCTGCCGCGGAACCGGATTCCGTCAAGAATCACAGCTGCGGCATCCGCCTGTGCGCAATCCGGCTTCGCGGAGTGGTCGGCCGCGATTTCCGGAACGCCCTAGCCGTTTTGGAACGGCGGCAACGACCGCTCCGGGCATGGGAGGAGTTCCCGGAAGAACGGAGTTCGAGGGTCGGGATGCTCGAACTCGCGCGGAATTCCGCTTTCGCGATTCCGCGCGAGCCGTTCCTTATGCGACCCGGACGCCCGGCCTCCGGAACACTTCCCGCGAGTGCCACGCGACGAATTCCGGACCGGGTTCCGGCGACCCGCGTGCAGGCATCCTGATTCTGGCGCCTTCCGTCCCGAGGATGCGCTTTCCGATGCTGGTCCGGCTGGACGCATGTTCGGAAACGGCGAGCTCGTATCCTTCGCCGCCGGAACGCGGGCGAAGCCCGAAGACCCCGCGGTCCAATGCGACATGATGAAGCGCGCAGAGCGCCAACCCGTTCCGGACCGTGTCAGGGCCGTTCTGGGAATGCCATTTGATGTGCGCCGCCTCGATTCCGACGGTTTCGTTCCCCATCCGGACATCGAACCCGCACACGGCGCATCGGCCGCCGTAGGCATGAAGCACATCCTTTCTGAATTCCGGGTTCCGGGCGGCCGCCGCGCGCTTCCAAAGCCCCGCAGGCTCCACTGGAAGGCCGACGGATTCAAGGATGCTTTGATGCAAGGTTGGCGGAAAATGCCTGTCAAGAATCAATTGCGCGGATTTCCGCGCCAGGCTTCGGTCGCGCTGCAGCAGCCTGTGGATGTGCTCCGGAAAACCGCCCTTCGCCTTGTTCCGGACCAAGCCGCTTCGGCTCAGGGTGCCCCAGGAATTGGCAGGAAGAAATTCGCCGCCGGGAATCTCCCAAAGCCCTTCGGTCCGCAGCCATCCGAACGGGGCCTCGGGTGCATGCCGCTTTCGGGGCGGGCCGAATCTTGCCAGCAGTTTCGTCAACGGCTTCTCGAGCTCGGAATAGCCTTCCAGCCGGTCGTGACCAGCCAAGCATCGTCCAAGCGCAAGGAGAAGTAGAAGCGGCTTGTGAGGTGCCCGGTAGCCATTCCTGGACATGACGGACAGCCGCTCGATTCGCTCCAGAAGATCCGTTTCATCGCGCATGGCGCATCCATGTCGGGATTTGCGCATCCGCAGCGCCAAGGCCGCTAATTCCGACCGGGGGCAGCGCAAGTGCCCGTCGTCGCCGGGCGGCGGGCCGCGAGGGCAAGCACCTAAATCCCGTTGGAGTTGCCGACAGCCAACAGCAGTGCGCGAAACCTGCTCCCCAGCGCGATGTGCGACTGGCGCATGAAGGTTCCGGCCGCCGTCGGAATCTGCAGCCCAGTGTCCCGGGACTCGTGCGCGCGAGGCTGGCCGCTGACCGGGAAGCGCGTTCCGGACAGGCGCGCCGCGCGGGCCTCGCCGTCCAGAAACCGGTCATCGAACTGCCGGAGGGCCGGAGGTGTCTGTTGAACCGAGCGGTCCGCCACGTGAACGTTGGCAACGCGCGGAGTACATCAAGCACACACGGCATCGAATGTCTAGTCTGCAAACTTAAGGAAACCAGCATCAAGGCTCTAATGGCAGCTTTCCGCAAGATTCCAATCCAGTCGGCAACGTTATTCTTGTAAACAGCTAACAAGGCATCAAGAGAGATCATGAACCAGTCCCAATCAGGACTCGGCATTGGCACCTAACGCCCGGCGGATGCGCGGGAAGCGGGCCATCAGCGGCCGCCAAAACCGCAGCGCGCCGCGCCGGTATTGCGGCAAGCGGCAAAAGGGCTAATTTGCTTAAGAACGATGTCCGGCGGCCTGTCCGGACGGTAGGCTTTGAATAGCGGGATGGCGGATTATTCCGAACAGATGCGACAGCTGATGGGCCCGGTCGCGCCGCCGCTCCGGGATCTGCTGCGCGGCGCGAAGACGGCGGCCGAGGTGACCGGGGAATCGCTCGCTCCGGCCTCGAAACTTCTTCCCGGAACGCTCGCGTCGCTTTTCCGGACAACGTTGGAGACGCTGGAAGCGTCAGGCAGGTCGCTGGTTGCGAACCCGCCATCGGCAGAGGACATCCATGCAGCGTCCCGGTATCTTGCCGGGGTTGAGACCATCCCCCGGACGATTGACAATTTCGTAAGCGTTTTCGGCTACGGGTGGGACAAATGCGTCGCGAACGAGCGGCCGAGGCAGAGGCTTCAGTTCAGCGAGACGATTGCCGGCTTGAAGGTTGCAGCGCTGGCCGGAGAGACGGGCGCGGCGTGCGACCACGAGTCCCATGCCGCCCGGGTCATCGTTGCAATGAGGGACGTGCATGCAGCGGGGCGGGTTCCTGGAACTCCGATCATGCTGAAGGCCGAACAGCGGCTCCAAGCGAACGTCGCGATGTTCGCAGTTGCGCTTTGGCTGCTCGCGGACCGGCCGGACGACCATTCCGAGGAAGATCGAATCCTGGACCTTTCGCGCGCCTTGACGAATTCGCAAGGCAGCGAGGAGCTGTTTTCCGAGTTCGCCGACGTGAAGGCGATCGGTTTCGAGCTCGCGCGGCTCCGGAAGCACATCTGACGCGACGGGGCAGGATGGCCGGATTTCCCGATTTCGCGAACGCGGACCGGCCGGTCAGAAAATCGGTCCAACGCCTTCGATGGTTCGTGGACGCGTTCAAGGAGCAAGCGGCTCGAACCACCGAGGAAACGGGCATTGAGTTCGATGTCGACCAGTCCCTTCTGGCCGGGGCGTTCTCATCCTGGCTTCGTTCGTTCGATGCCCAGAAGCCGACGGAGCCCGGTCGGCGCGTTCCGTTCGTCGGATTTGCCGCCGGCCTGATGCTTCGTTCTCTGGTGCAATCGGATCCTGCGACGGCGGGCAGCATTCCGCAAACGGCAGACGCAGGATGTCCTGCGGAATACTGGCCGGAGGGCTACCTCTACGTTTCCTTCTGCTTGAATCTTCGTGCCTTGGTGCTTCAGCAGGACTTCAAGAGAGAGCTGTCGGCGGTTCCCAAGCTTGGCGACGCGCGTGCTTGGTGGAGCTTCAAGGAAAACGTGCAGTACGATCCGTCGCTGGCGATCCCTTTTCTCGATTTTTTCGCTGGCGAGAAGCCGAATTGGACGACGCCCGGAATGTTCGAAACCGGCGGAACAGCGCGATTGGAGGCGAAAGGCGCCGGATAGGACGCGTCCGGATTCCGGACGTTGCGAGTCTAAACGGCGGCTGGGCTAAAGGCGCGGGATCAGCACCACCTCCACCCGGCGGTTGCGGTCGCGCCCGATTTCCGTCTCGTTCGTTTCCCGCGGCGCAAGGTATCCGATCCCCCGAACCGAAAGCTGCTCGGGATCGACGCTGTATGAATCGACCAAGCGATCCCGCACCGAACGGGCGCGCCTCAGGGACAATTCTATGTTGGCTTCAAGCGATCCGGTCGCGTCCGTGTGGCCGACAAGCACGGCTCTTGCATCCGGACGGGAATCGAGGAATTCGGCGAGAGCCTCCAGCTCGGCGAATTCGATCTCCTCCAGCGCCGTGGATCCCGGACGGAAGACCAGACTCTCAATAACCGCGAACCCCGTCGTTTCCAGCGCCTGAGAGACGGAGTCGAATGACCGGAGCAACTGCGGGCTTGCCAGCTGGGGAAAGGATTCAGGGTTCAGCGGCGCGCCTGTGCCGCGGATGAACTGAAGGTATCCGTTCCGGCTTCCGCGGCTGGCGACGGCGGCGACGAACTCCGAACGGGATCCCAGCCTTCGGGCGGCCGCGACGTACTCGAAATCGCCGAGGTCGATGCGCATCGCGGGCGTCGAGGCAACGCCCGCCTCCGCTTGGAATTCGAACCCTCCGCATGCCGATGCATGGCAGCGGAAGATTTCGGAATACCCCTTCTGCGCGAGAAACGATGAAACCGCGTCCGCGATTTCATGCGTCGGCGGACCGCCTTCGATCCGGAGCACCGCGAGTTCCCCGGTCCCGTCAAACCGCGCTATGGGAATGCCGTCTGCGCCGTGTGGTCCGACCGGAATGCCGCGGATATCCGAACTTGCCCCGCTCTCGTAGGCTGTGACTGCAACCCAAGGCAGTTCAAAATCCTCAAGCGTCAGGCCAGCCGCTTCGACGGCCGGAACCGCGGCAGCGGCGAGAACCGCCATTGTTCGGAAGCGCGGCACGGTCACCGGCATATTCCAAGTTCCCGCGTTACTGTGTCGGCGCGGATTGCGGGCGCGCCTGCCCGGCATTCGAAGGATTCATTCGGCTTCCGCCGTTCCGGAAGGCGCGGCGTGCAGACAGGGAAAACCGCCTGTCGCTTCCGACCCAAGCGTTGGCAGTTTATACGCCTAGCGGCTGTCCGAACAGGCGCTGATTGGGTCAATGCATTCGGTCTGTCGGGTGTTTTCCTCTCCTGCCTGGCTGCCCACGGCGCATTCCGGACGAAGCTTCGCAAGCCAGATCGACCGCCGCGGGACTCGGTGGAGGCGATCCCGCGCAATTCAAGGTGTTCTCAATTGTAGAGGAACACTACCGGTGGATTGCCAAAGGCAAGGCTGGCAAGCTGGCGGAACTTGGCGTTCCGGCCTGCGGACGAGCCTCTCGCAACGGCGCGGCGCAAGCGCCCGGGCATGGGTCGGCGATCAACGGCTTGGAGCACCGCGGCCTTGATCTGCGGCTGTGCGGCCAGGACGGATTCTAACTGGCGGTCGGCCTCTCCGTCCTCGCCGCCAATATCCACCGGCTTCGGCGGATCTTGCGCGAGCGCGCATGGCTACGGCGGGAACGAAGCTGTCGCGCCGCCTTCCCCGAAATCCCTGCGGCTGCAGATCGGAAAACAGCGAAGCCTGCGCCGACACCCAGGAAAACCGATGCCAACACTGGAATTGCGGCCCGGAAGCCGGATCCGGCCCCGCCGAAATGCGTCGCGGAAGGTTCCGGCGCGGCTGTTCCGCTTGCTCAGAATCCGACCGAAAATCGAAAACCGCAGGCTCTCTGCCAAGCGCTAATTGTTCGAGCGAAACTCGGCCCCGGTTAGCGTCGAGGCTTCTCCCCCACTCGCGGCGGGCAACCGGCCTGCGAGCAATGTATCTAACGACGTTTCGACCTTAACCATCCGCTCGCCGAACGACGAGACTTTTTCACTAAGCGCGTCAATCTTCGCGTCGACGCTTCTGATATCCTCGCGCCCATCGCTGCGAACGCTTTCCAATGTCGTGCCGACGCTGTTGAATTGGTTCTGCACATAGCCCCTAAGGTCAGTGATCTGCGACTGGACGTCCCCGATATCCTCGTGTCCGTCTCTGCGGACACTTTCCAATGTCGTGCCGACGCTGTTGAATTGGTTCTGCACATAGCCCCTAAGGTCAGTGATCTGCGCTTGGACGTTCCCGATATCCTCGTGTCCGTCTCTGCGGACACTTTCGAATGTCGTGCTGACGCTGTTGAATTGGTTCTGCACATAGCCCCTAAGGCCAGTGATCTGCGATTCGGCATTCCCAATTTGCGCTTGGACGTTCCCGATCTGCGCTTGGACGTTCCCGATCTGCGCTTGGACGTTCTCAATTTGCGACTGGATGTTCCCGATCTGCAATTGGACAATCGCTACGACCAAGGTAGCCGTGGCGATAGTAGTTCCGATTGCTGTCCAGACGTGGAAACTGGCGGATGATGTCGAACCACGACCAGCATTGATTTCAGAGCGTGCGGGCTTACGGGCTTCCGCGGCAGTAGTGCTTTCCGATTCGCTTGTCTGCGGTTGATCTATTGGAGAAGAATGGGCCATAACAGTACTGTAGTTACTATACTTTGGCCCCGTCATCAAATCGCACGCACGCCGCGCTGGGGGTGGGCATGGCCCGAGCGGCCCGCCGCAGTTCCGTTCAAGGGAGCAAGCGCGCCGCGACCGTGTTGAGCAGGAGTCGGCCTCGTTCCGTGGTCCGGATGCGTCCTCGGTCGATGGCCACCAAGCCATCCGCTTCGAGCTCGCTGGCCGCATCCGGGTCCAGGCCGCTTCCGTTAAGGCTGGCGTGGCGCTCCATGTCCATGCCTTCCGAAAGCCTCATCGACATGATCAGGTACTCCGCGGCTTGGTCCCGGCGCCCGAGCCATTCGCGGATGCTCTCGCCCGTTCCCGACTTCGCTACGGACTCAAGCCAGATCTTCGGTTCCGGATGGGCTTCGGTCGCGGCCCTTAGGCCGCCGAGGCTTATGCGGCCATGGGCTCCGGGGCCGACGCCGAGGAAGTCCTGGCATCTCCAGTACGCCAGATTGTGGACGGATTCCCCGCCGGGCCGGGCGAAGTTCGATATTTCGTACTGGCGCAGGCCCGCTTCCGAGCAAATTGCGACCGTTGCTTCGAACATGTCGGCGGCAAGCGGCTCGTCGGGAAGTCCCGGCAGCCGCCCCGCTTTGAGACGCCGGCCGAAAGCCGTGCCGGGCTCGATGGTCAGCTGGTAAAGCGAATAATGCTCGGCTCCCCAAGCGAGCGCCTCTCGCAGCTCGACCGTCCACTCGTCGACGCCTTGGCCCTGCCTGCCGTACATCAGATCGATGCTCGCGCGCGGAAACGCCGCGGCGGCCTCGTAGGCGGCGCGGGCATCGTCCGCGCTGTGAAGCCGTCCGAGCAGGCGGAGGTCGTTGTCGCGCAGGGACTGGACGCCGATTGAAACCCGGTTCACGCCGACGCTCCGGTATCCTTTGAAGCGCGCCGCCTCCGAGGATGACGGATTCGCTTCCAGCGTGATTTCCGTCCCGGGGCCGATCCCCCAGCACGCATCGATCCGTTCGAGGATTCCGCCGACCACCTTCGGGTCCAGCAGGCTCGGGGTCCCGCCCCCGAAGTAGACGGAACCGCAATGCCGCCTCCCGGTCTCGGCGAAGTAGCTGTCCAGCTGCCTGAGGTAGGCTACAAGCCAAAGGTCCTGATCGACGCCGGGAACCGCGTGCGCATTGAAATCGCAGTAGGGGCACTTCGACTCGCAGAACGGCCAATGGACGTAAATGCCCAGAAAGGGGCTCGCCGACGACTCAGACCCCAAGGCAGGACGCGGCGAAGCGCCGCACGGCACGGGCGCGGTGGCTGTAGCGGGATTTCTCGCCGGGCGTCATTTCCGCGAAGGTCCGCCGGTCCCCGGCCGGAACGAACACCGGATCGAAACCGAAGCCATTGTCGCCGCGCATCGGCCAGACGATCATGCCCTCGACGACGCCCGAAAACGTTTCCGCTTCGCCGTCCGGCCAAGCGATGCAGACAACGCACCGGAACCGCGCGGACCAAGGATTCGGCCGTCCGGAGGTCTCCAGCCGCGTTCGAAGCCTCTCCATGGCCATCTTGTAGTCCCGGCGGGTTCCGGTTTCCGCCCATTCCGCCGTGCGAACTCCGGGCGCGCCGTCCAGCGCGTCGACTTCGAGGCCGCTGTCGTCCGAAAGGGCAGGCAGGCCGGTGCCTGCCGCCGCGCATTGCGCCTTCAGCCTCGCATTGCCTTGAAGGGTGTCGGCGGTTTCCGCAGGCGCGTCCAAACCGAAGCTCGAAACGGCGGACGGGGCGATCCCGCGGCAGGCAAGCAGTTCGGACAGCTCCGCGATTTTCCCTTCGTTGCGGGTCGCCAGGACGACCTCGTGCCCGAAGAGCTTCCTCAAATCAGCCGCCGATAGCTTCGTTCTGCAGCTCGACGATGCGCCCGGTTCCTGCCCGGGCGAGTCGAAGCAGATCCAGAAGCGCCTCTTCGGTGAACGGCGCGGACTCCGCGGAGCACTGCACTTCCACCAGTTGTCCGCTTCCCGTCAGGACGAAATTCGCGTCCGTCTCCGCCTCGAAATCCTCGGCGTAATCCATGTCCAGCACCGGCCGTCCGCCAAAAATCCCGCACGAAACAGCAGCAACGTTGTCGATCACCGGATCCCGATGGACAGTCCGGGACTTCATGAGTGCGCTCGCCGCGAGGCGCAGCGCGACCCAGCCCCCGGTCACGGCGGCGCACCTCGTTCCGCCGTCCGCATTGATGACGTCGCAGTCGACAATGATCTGGATCTCGCCAAGCGCCGCAAGGTCGATGGACGCGCGCAATGCGCGGCCGATAAGGCGCTGGATCTCCTGTGATCGGCCGGACTGCCGCCCGGCCGCGCTTTCCCTGTTGGACCGGGAGGACGTGGCCCTCGGCAGCATCGCGTACTCCGCCCTGATCCAGCCGAGGCCCGTGTTCCTGCGGAAGAACGGCACGCGGCGCTCGACAGTTGCGGCGCAGATCACGCGCGTGTCTCCGAACTCGATCAGGCAGGATCCCTCGGCATGCGTGAGCACGCCGGTTTGTATCGAGATGCTGCGCATTTCATCGGGGGCTCTGCTGGAAGGTCGCATGCCGATTTCCGCGTTTCCGGACCGGCGCACGCATAGTCCAGTTGCGCGTCGGGAGCAAAGCGAATCGGCGTTCCGGACCGCGCTAGGCCGGGCTGCGTCCGTTGACTAGAGCATGAGCCGCGACTAGCAATGCGCGCCGTAGCAAAGGCCCCGGAAGCCGCATGGCGGACCAATCCAGATTCCTTCAGGACATGACAGAGCGGAACAGGGAGGTGTTCCGCGCACTCGTTGAATCATTCCTTTCGAACGGCGCTCCGGTCGGGTCCAGAACGCTTTCCCGGGATCTGGAAAGCAGGATTTCGGCAGCGACCGTCCGGAACGTCATGCAGGATCTGGAGTTTCTGGGCCTTCTGGAAAGCCCGCACGTGTCGTCGGGACGGGTTCCGACCGAAATCGGCCTCAGGCTCTTCGTGGACGAGCTCCTGGAAGTGAAGCAGATCGAGGACGCCGAGAAGGAGCGCCTCCGCGCTGCCGCGTCCGACGGGAGCGGCGATGTCCAGGACCTCCTGGACCGCGTCGGCTCGGTTCTGTCGCGCCTGACCAACGGGGCAAGCCTGGTTCTGACGCCGAAGGCCGAAGCGCCTATCAAGCATGTGGAGTTCGTGTCCCTCTCGCCCGACAGGGCGCTGGTGGTCCTGGTTACCGAGGACGGGAAAGTCGAGAACAGGATGTTCTCGCCCCCGGCGGGCCAGACCCCGTCCGCGATGCGGGAGGCCGCGAACTTCATAAACGCCATCGCCCGCGGCCGAACGATCTCGGAGCTGCTGGATTCGGTGTCCGTTGAGGTCGAGCAGCGGCGCAACGAGGTCGACAGCGTGGCTCAGCGGCTGGTCGAGCAAGGCTTGGCGGTTTGGGAAACCAGGAGCGGCGGCAACGAGCGGCTGATCGTGCGAGGGCGCGCGAACCTGCTGAAGGACTCCGAAGCCGCGAACGACTTCGAGCGTTTCGGCGAGCTTCTGAACGATCTGGAGCGGAAGCGCGATATCGTCGAGTTTCTCGAACTCGTCGAGGAGGGCGACGGGGTCCGGATATTCATCGGTTCGGAGAACAAGCTTTTCTCGCTGTCCGGTTCAACTCTCGTGATTTCGCCCTATATGGGCCCTGACGAGAAGATCATCGGCGCCATCGGCGTGATCGGACCGACCCGGCTCAATTACGGGCGGGTCGTTCCGATCGTGGACTACACGGCGCAGCTTGTGGGCCGGATGGTTACGGAGCAGTAGGGGCGAGGCGCAGGGGAAGCATGCAGGAAGAAGCGAAGCCGAACGGAAACGGCGCTGCTGAAGGACGGAATGAAAAATCCGCGAACGGGTCGGCCGGGGATGCCGCGCAGGGGAACGGCGGATCGTCGGCGGAATCCGCCGCGGCGAAACCCGGCGCGGGCGGCGGCGAAGCGCTCCGCAAGCTTTCGGATTCCTTGGACGAAGCGGTTGCATCTATGGGAGACGGCGATGGCGGTGGCTCCAAGAGCCTTTTCGAAGAGATCGAAAGCCGATGGCAAAGTCTCGCGTCTGCATTCGGGTTCAATTCGCGCGCGGAGCTCGAGGAGCGCGCGAAAACCTGCCAGGACCAGTATCTGCGGGCGCTCGCGGAAGCGGAAAACGTCCGCAAGATAGCCGAGCGCGACAAGCGCGCGATGGCGAAATTCGGAGCGGCCGGCATCGCGCGCGACCTTCTTCCCGTTCGCGACGGGCTGCGCCGCGCGCTTGATGCCGTGAGCGAGGAGGACCGGGACCGGTCGGCGGCGCTTGTTGAAGGGATCGAGCTCACGCTCCGGGAGTTCACGAACGCGCTTTCGCGCAACGGCATCGAAAGCGTGGCGCCGGAGCCGGGCGACCAATTCGACCCGAAGTTCCACGAAGCCATCGTCAACGCGCCTTCGAAGGATGTCGCGGCAGGGAAGATACTGTTCGTGGAGCAGGAAGGCTTCATGATGCACGACCGCCTTCTCCGTCCCGCGAAAGTGATCGTTTCGACCGGCGATCCCGCTGCCGTCGCTGTAGCTGTGGAAACCGTGTCGGCTTCCCCGACCAAGGGTTCCACGGCCGAACAGGAGCAGGACGGCGGCGACCCGGGGCCGGAAGAGGAGTCGAGCTGACCGCTCTCTGGGGAACTATTCACGAAAGTGCCGAACGGAATGCCCCGGCGGCCAGCCAAGGCGGCGTGTGATTGGGGCGAAGAATCAGGACGGCAGCAGCTGGTCGCGCAACTCGATCATCAGAACGTCAAGCATTGCGAGACGATCAAGGGCGCATTCATACGCGCACTCCTTGACCCGCGCTTCCAGCTCCGGCGGAAGGCCGGAACTCGTCACGTACATGGCTGCGGCGGAATTTTTGGATGTCGTAGGGCACTATTCCCTCGACGCGTTGCGCAAGCGCTGAAGCAATACCCTCGGACCAGCGGAGCGGGCCGCATCAAGCGCCTGCGAAACTGACTGCCCATCGGCAGTCAATTGCAGGGGCTGGCGTTGCCAAAGGCCATCGCGGTCGGCAACCGTTCGAGTATCAGCTTAAGGTTCGCACGGATTTTATCAAATTCCTCGCGGAATTTGGTCTTGACCGAGTCCAAGTTGGAATTGACGCTGCTCAGCTTGGAATCAAGCCCTGTTTTACACGCGGCGATCTTCCGGCCCGCCCTGAGCAAGAAAGCCGAAAGTCCGGTCGCAACGATCAAGAGGAACATTGCCGCGATAATTCGCGGCTCGGGATTGCTGAATCAGTCCTCCACGAATGTTCTATTCTCGGCCTATGGCGCAGCAAAGCATGCTTGTCCCGCCGTGAATACATGGAAGGCTCGGGGGTGTGCAAGGGAGTATGATTAAGGTCAGGAACATGTCGGAATGAATCAATGGGCGGAAGATCATGTTATATCTCGGGCCACAACTGGGCCGCGTGCAGCACTCGAAGCATCGTGACAAGGCGGGAATCCTCGGCGTAGACGACGATGTAATTCGAGCGCACGACCATCTCGCGAGTGCCTTCAACCCGACCGACTCTATAAAGTTGCGGGTTTTCCCGTAAACGCGACACCTTGGTCTCGATATAGTTTTTCAATGACTGTGCAGCCGCAGCATTGTCGTCCGAGATATAATCGACGATGGCCGTCAGGTCGGCGACCGCCGCCGCCGTCCATTCAAGATCGCGCACGGCGTTTTTTGTCGATCAACGCCTGCATGTCGCTCATGACCCGTTCGTGCGGGGCAGTAGGATGCGGATCGTCCAAGGCTTCCCGCACCTTGGCACGGAACCACGCATCATGAGCCTCGGGGTCCGCAGCCAGGCCGAGCGGCAACCCGCCTTCCGCAGCAACGCGGGTCAGAAGGATGCGCACGGCATCCGAGAGCGTTAGACCGACCTCCGCAAGCGTTTCGGCTGCTTTGGTCTTGAGTTGATCATCCACGCGCACATGGAGCATCGATGTCTGAGCGGGCATCAAGCATTTCTCCGTTTGCCGACAATATGAATCTCAATTGAGATACGTCAAGTTGATCGAGTTCAGACGCATCCTAACGTGCGACAAATCCGGTTCACGCATTGCATAGGCGGCCTTGGCGGCAGCGGTGGGAAGTGGCGGTCGCCGGGCGGCGCAACACTCTGACCCAGTGTCAGGCGGCGAGGCGCGAAGGCCGCGCTGCGCAAAAAAGGCTGCCGGGGTGGTCGGGGTTCCGAGGTTCGAACTGGCCGGACCACCTCGTCCGTGCGGTGAAGAGGCTCGTCGCGGTCTGTCGATGCAGGGCAAAGCCAAAATTGCCGCCGCAACCCGGCGAAAGTGATCGTGTCGTCGGGCGACCCCGCGGCCGCAGCAGCCGTGGAAACCGTGCCTGCTTCGCTGGGCGGACAGGTGCAGGACGGCGGCAACCCGGATCCGGAAGAGGAGCGGTGCTAACCGCGCTTCGGGGAATTATTCGCGAAAGTGCTGAATGGGATGCCCAGGCGGCGTGTGATTCGGGCGAAGAATTAGGACGGTAGCAGCTGGTCGCGCAATTCAATCACCAGAACATCAGGCACAGATTGACGGTCAAGGGCGTATTCGTACGCGCACTCCTTGATCTGCGCTTCCAGTTCCGGCGCAGGCCGGAACTCGTCGCGGACATAGCCGCGACAGAATTCCTGGATGTCGTAAGGCATCATGCCCTCGACGCGTTGCGCCAGCACTGGAGCAATATCCTCGGCCCAGCGGGCCGCGTCGAGCGCGTGCGAAATCGACTGCCCGTCGGCAGTCAGTTGCAGAGGGCTGGCATCGCCAAAGACCGGCGCGTGTGACAGCCGTTCGAGTATCAGCTTAAGATCAGCGCGGATTTCGTTAAAATCCTCGCGGAATTTGGTCTTGATCGAGTCCAAGTTGGAATTGACGCTGCTCAGGTCCGAATCAACCCCTGTTTTCCACGTTGCAATCTTCCAGACCATCGCAAGCAAGAAGGCCGAAAGCCCAGTCGCGATGATCAAGAGGAACGTTGCCGCGATTATCCACGGTGCGGAGTTGCTAAGCCAGTCTTCCACGAATGTTCTCTTCTCAATCTACGGCGCAGCATAGCATGCTTGTCCCTCGGTGAATACTGGGCGCAGCGGTTTCAGTGAAAGGGGGCATGGCATTGGGAAACGCTGGCGTCCGAGTGGAACGCAGGGATTTTGTCCCGGCGAATTATAGCTCCAATCGGCATGCCGCTGTTTGCCTCCTGAGCGTTCGCAAGCGCAACGTCTTGGAGTTCACGCTAAGCTGCGCAGGAGGCCATTCCCTTGTCTGGGCTCGCAGCGGGCCTCTTCGTCATGATCAACTCGGCTACTTCGCCGGAAGCCCGATGCGTTGAATCCGCACGGGGGGTGGGAGCGCCTGGTGCCTGAGCGACTTCATCGGACATAGCGTCAAAGCGCAGACCCTCGTTCAGTTCCGCCTGCGAAGGTTGTCAGGACAGATGAGCCGCCTCAACTCAAGAGGAGGCTGGTGCTTGGCATTTGCGGTTTTGGCGTGCCGCCCGTTCGCCGGGACGTTGGCGGGGCGTGGGATATCTTGCTGAATGTGAAGTATATTTCAGCACCGTGCTGGAGCCGAGTCAGGCGGTTTCCTCATTTTCGTGCGCCATCCCCTGCCTTGGCCGCCCCGGCCGACTGCGCTTGAGTGCCGCCGCCGAAGAGCTTCCTTCAACTCGTTGACGAGTTTAAGCGCATCGCGAGGACTCAGCTGGTCCGGATTGATCTTCTCCGGCCTGCCGGAGACCGCGGTTTCGTCTTCAGACGGTGCCGCAACCCGGGTCGAGAATGGGGACCAGACTGTCCGCACTTACGAGAATCATGTGCGGAAGTGCCGAACGGTGTGTGATTGCGACGAAGAATCAGGACGGCAGCAGTTGGTCGCGCAACTCGACCATCAGAACGTCTAGCACCGATTGACGGTCAAGGGCATTTTGGTACGCGCATTCCTTGATCTTCGCTTCCAGTTCCGGCGGGGGCCGGAACTCGTTGTGAACATAATTGCGGCAAAATTCCTGAATGTCGTAGGACACCATGTCCTCGACACGTTGCGCCAACGCCGGAGCAGTATCCTCGGCCCAGCGAGACGCGTCGAGCGCCTGCGATATTGAACGCCCCAAGTCAGTCAGCTGCAGCGGGCTGGCACTGCTAATGGTCTCGGGTTGCGACTGTTGGAGTATCCGCTTAATGTCCGTGCGGATTTCGTTCATAAACGAGTTTAAGGTGTCCGTGATATTGTTCAGACGTACATCAACCTCCTTTGTCCACCTGGCTGCTTTCCAGATTATCCCGACGCTGGCTATCCCTAGTCCGAGGATAACCCACCACGGTGCAGGAGTGATGAACCAATCTTGCATGAACGTTCGTTCCTCAGCCTGTGGTGCAGCATAGCATGCTTGTCCTTCAGTGGATATAGGGTCGCAATGGTTTCAGCGAAAGGGGCATTGCGCCGGGAAGCGCTAGCGTCCGGGCGGAACGCAGTGATTCTGTCCCGGCGAGCTGTAGTTCTGTTCGGCATGCTACCGCTTGTCTCCTGAGCGTTCGCAGGCACAACATCTCGGAATTTCACGCTACACTGCGTGTGAGGTCATTCCCGCACTTGGACTCGCGTCGGGCCTTGGCGTCGTGATCAACTCAGCGATTTCGCCCGAAGCTTGATGGATCGAATCCGGACGGGTCATGCGCGCCCCCGACCGGCTTTTTCGGACACAGCGTCGACGCGCATGTCCTCGTTCAATTCCGCCCATGGCGACAGGCAGGTCGGATGAGCCGCCTCAATTTCTTGAGCCCTCAGGTGCTCGGGTTTCGCGGTCAATGCGCGCCTCCCGGTAGCCGGGAGCCTCGCAGGGCATTGGATATCCTGCTGAATTTGACAGATGTTTCAGCACCGTGCTGAAGCCGGGCCAAGCGGTTTCCGCACTTTTGTGCGTGACTCCTCTATGTTGGCCGCCCCGGCCAGTCGCGGTTCAGCGAGCCCGCTGAAGTGCTTCCTTCAGCTCGTAGACGAGTTCAAGCGCATCGCGAGGACTCAGCTGATCTGGATTGATCTTCTCCAGCCTCCCGGAGACTGCCGTTTCATCCGGGGACGGCGGCGCGGGGCTTTGGGCGGACGCGGAAAACAGCGGCAGGCCCTCGAGAAGACCGCCTAGGCGCTTGCCGCCTTCAAGCTCGTTGGCTTCCAGCCCCTCGAGAACCTCCCGCGCCCGCTCAATGACGGAATCCGGTATTCCAGCCAACTTGGCGACCTGAATGCCGTAGGACCGGTCCGCTGACCCCGGCTTCACTTCGTGCAGGAAGACCACCTCGCCTTCCCATTCCCTTACAGCAACCGTTGAATTCGCAAGCCTTCCGAGCCGGTCCGACAGCCTTGCAAGCTCATGGTAGTGGGTCGCGAACAGCGCCCTGCACTTGTTGACGTCATGGATATGCTCAAGCGTCGCCCACGCGATCGATAAACCGTCGAACGTCGCTGTTCCCCTTCCTATTTCGTCGAGCACAACCAAGGCGCCGATGTCGGCCTGATGGAGGATGGCGGCCGTTTCAACCATTTCCACCATGAACGTCGACCGGCCTCGGGCAAGCTCGTCGGCCGCGCCGACCCTGGAAAACAGCTGCGACGCCACGCCGACCCGCGCGGCGCGCGCGGGAACGTAGCACCCGGCCTGCGCGAGCAGGGTAATCAGCGCATTCTGGCGGAGGTAGGTGGACTTGCCCGCCATGTTCGGGCCGGTGAGGATCTGGACTCTCGGTCCGTCTCCGTCGGGCGGCGCAAGCACGCAGTCGTTGGCGATGAACGGCCCGCCTCCGGACTTCCGCAGCGACTCCTCCACGACGGGATGGCGCCCGCCCTCGATTTCCAAGGCCCCGCTGTCGTCCACAACCGGACGGCACCAGCCCCGTGCTTCGGCAAGTTCCGCCATCGCGGAGGCAACATCCACTTCCGCCATCGCGCGGGCGGCCGAAGAGACCGCCGGCGCGGCGGCGGCGGCCCGGACCCGCAAATCTTCGAATATCCGCTTCTCTATCTGCTCGGCTTTTCCCGCTGCGCCAAGAATTCTTGATTCCAGGTCCGAGAGTTCCAAGGTCGTGAACCGGGCGGCGCTCGCGATCGTCTGCCGATGAATGAATGTCTCCGAAAGCGGCGGGGACATCAGCCTGTTCGCGTGCGCCGGAGGGACCTCGACAAAGTAGCCGAGGACGTTGTTGAATTTCGTCTTGAGCGGCTGGATGCCGGTTTCAGCGGCGTACCGGGCGCCAAGCTCGGCGATCACGCTGCGCGCCTCGTCGCGCAATTTCCGTTCTTGGTCCAGTTCTGCTTCGAATCCCTGCCGGACAAAATTTCCTTCGCGGACAGATGCCGGAGGCCCGTCCATGATCGCCAAACGGAGCAGATGCAGGATGTCCTCTGCCGTGTCGGCGTCGCTGCGCGGCAGCATCAGTCGGCGGGGCAGCCCCTCGCGCGGCAGCGCGCTTCTGATCTCCGCCTCCAAGGACAGCCCGTCCCGCAGGGCAGCAAGGTCGCGCGGCCCGCCGCGCTCAAGGCAAAGCCTGGACAGGGCCCTGTCGATATCGGGCAGTCCGCGAAGGAGCGAGCGGATGGCGCCGCGCATTTCGGCATCCTCAAGAAAGCCCCCGATGGCGCTGTGCCGGTCCCTGATTTCCTCCAAATCCGTCGATGGCGCCGAAATCCGCTGCTCAAGCAGCCTGGCCCCCGAGGCGGAAGCGGTGAGATCGATGGCCGCAAGGAGGGAATTCTCCCTTCCTCCGCCGAAGTCGCTGCTGATCTCCAGGTTGCGCCGCGTTGCGGCGTCAATCTGCATGGACGATTCCGGCCGTTCGCGCGACGGCGGCCGAAGCACGGGAAGCTTTCCTTTCTGGGTGATCTCGAAATAGGCGATGATCGCTCCCAGCGCGGACAACTCCGCGCGCCCGAATTCGCCGAACGCATCCAGCGTTCCAACGCCGAACAGTTCCAAGAGGCGGCCTTCCGCCGCCGCGCTGTCGAAATTCACCGGTGCGAGCGGCGTAAGCACGGCCCCCCGGTCCCCGAGGATTCCGGAAAGGCCTTCCAGCTCACCTTCCGAGACGAGTATTTCCTTCGGGGCAATTCTCGCGAGCTGGGGACCCAGCTTGACCAGCGGGCACGGCATCGCACAGAGGAAGCCGGACGACATGTCCGCCCAAGCCAGCGCGGCTTCGCTGCGCACTCGCGCGATGCAGGCAAGGAAATTGTTTCGCCGCGCGTCAAGATGCGTGTCCTCGGTCAGGGTTCCCGGCGTGATCAGGCGCACGACTTTCCGGTCGACCACGGCGTGCGATCCCCGCCTTCGCGCTTCCGACGGATCTTCGGTCTGCTCGCAGACCGCCACCCGGAACCCTTTCCGGATCAATGCGTCCATGTATCCGTTCGCCGCATGGACGGGGACGCCGCACATGGGAATGTCCTGCCCCTTCAACCGCCCGCGCTTGGTGAGCGTGATGTCCAGCGCTTCGGACGCTGCCACCGCATCGTCGAAGAACATCTCGTAGAAATCGCCCATGCGGTAGAAAAGGAGCGCGCCCTCGTGCTGCTCCTTGATTTCCAAGTACTGGGCCATCATGGGGCTGACCGGTGGCGGCATGTTCGAAGTGGACCCCTTTCCGCCTCGGCCCGATGAAATGCGCGGGCCCGCCGCCTTGCGCTGGGTTCGCGGACAGCTGCCGGAACCGGCGCGGGAGCGGGATGATCCGCGCCGGACGCATAGTATTCAGGTGCCCGGCGCTTGCAATCTTCTGTCTGGGTTCAATGCATTCTGGGTTGTCGAAGTATAGCAGTTTGGTGTCGGCCGGACGAAGAAGATGCGATGGCGGCAATCAATGCGTGCGGCAACTGGATATAGGCGTTGCGTGCCGCCGAAGATGATCTTATCGCGGAACGCGAAGTGCAGAACATCTTCACCCGCGCATTTTCATATGACGTTGCAGAGTAGCGCCCACGCTGTCCAAGCGTCGCCGCGGCTCTGACGTGCAAACTAGGGCCTGTTAACGCTTGATGATTTCGACGATGAGGGCGAAGCAAAGGAACGCGGCGTACATCGTGTCGAGCTTCTCGAACCTGGTGAAGATGCGCCGGTAGCCCTTGAGCCTGCGGAACAGCCGCTCGACCTCGTTCCGCCGCTTGTAGGTTTCGCGGTCGAAATCCCATTCGGCCCTCCGGTTCGACTTCGGCGGCACGACCGGCGTCATTTCGAGGTCGCGGACGAGCCGGAGAGTCTCGTCGCCCTCGCAGGCGCGATCCATCGCCAGCGGAACCTTGGAGCCCCGCTTGCCGAAGCGCTCCAGCAGGGCCCGGCCCTCCGGCGCGTCGTGGGCCTGCCCGCCGGAAAGGCGAAAAGCCATTGCCATCCAGTCACTTGCGGCGATCATGTGGATCTTCGTGTTCCAGCCGCCGCGTGACTTGCCTATGCTTTGCGGGCCTCTTTTTTTTGAGCTCCGGTGCCGTCGGGATGCACCTCGGCGCTGGTGCTGTCGAGGCCGAGGCAGTCGAGATCCTTGTCCGTCAGCCTCTGCTCCCGCAGCGCCGCAAGCAGCCGCGCCAGCACGCCCGCCTCGGCCCAGCGGCGCAGCCGCATGTAGACCGTGTGCCACTTGCCGTAGCGCTCCGGAAGGGCGCGCCATTTAGCCGTTCTCAAGGATATGCAGCAAGGCGTCGATGATGACGATGTTCGGAATCAGCACGTTGCCGCGCTGGACCGGCAGATGGGGATGCAGCAAGGCGCAACGCTCTTCGGTGATGCTGGCCATGATTGGGGACTGCTCGCTTGTTTTTTCATTGTTGACAACAGCTTGCCACAGACCCGGTCTTGACGCAAGCGTTAACAGGCCCTAGTCGGATTAGAAATGCCGAAGATCCACTAGCATATGTAGGAGGTACCATGGCGATAGACCCTGAACATCAAAGGCGATTGGACATCATCCGAAAAATTGGAGCGCGTATTTCTGAATGCGGCGGACGGATCGATTACATAGCCGACAATCAGACCGACATCGACATTATGGATGACTTAGAAAGGGACGGCATCATTGAGTTCAAAAAAGTGCCCGGTTTTGGACCAAGAACATATCGTGGCGTTAAGCTAACGGACAGAGGATGGGAAGTATACAATGAAATAAACCAATGAATTCAAAAGGATATCACAACTTCATTGCCTGAACTTCGATGTTCCGGAACTTGCGTCGCAACTGAGCTCAGACACATGCTGGACTGGCCGATCAGGTCAGTTGACATCGAGAGGAAATCGAAAGGGCTTGGCATGAGCATTTCGGTTAGAGCAAAAAAGGTTTCTTTCGACCGCGACACGATGTGGGTCGATCTTAACGTCGGCCGTTCGCTGGGGGTGCCTTTGGTGTGGTTTCCGCGACTGATGCACGCAAGTGCTGAGCAGCGGGAGAATTACCGAATCGGCTATTGCGGCGCCTTGGAGCGCGAAAGAGCGATATGGACCCGGTCCGCGCATCTCCATGCAGGCTGGCGGCAAGAATCAACGCGCCGCACCGACAGGCCGGACACACGACAGCGCTCGGCCAAATGCCCAAGGTTGCAGAAGGAATGATCCCGCGTCTCAGGGGGGCGTCCACACACAATAACCCTGCATGTAAGCCCACCTGCGGGCTCCTCAACGGAAGTCCGTTCCCAGCCCAGCCGATCCAGATCGAAGTGTTCACGAATGAGGTCCGCCGCGTGCGATCCCGTCGCTCGCTCGGCGCACTGGCATTCGAGCAGTTCCTTGCCGCCACCGTATGCCCGGTAACGGAAGTGTGCATTCCAAAACGGATGTGGCAACGCGCCACGAGCCGCAGCGCACGGAAACCAAGCAACGCAAGACGATCTGCGATCGGGCAGAAGCCGAATCGGCCGTCTGGGGAGTGCCCCGGATCCCGACATCCCGTTGACTTGCGCGCAAAGCTGCAAGTACGGTTCTGCAGGTTCTGCGCATGCGCTCGAGCCCGATTCAATCTGCTTTGGAGAAGCCAAATGAGGAAACCGGCAGCGGTCGCGGCAGCGGCTGCAGTGGCGCTCGCTGGGGCGGCGGCGCCCGCGAAATCGGCGGATGTCGTGATCGGCGTGCCCAATTGGCCTTCCGTCGCGGCCACGGCGAACATCCTGAAGGTTGTCATCGAGGACTATCTAGGTCTCACCGTCGAACTGCAGAACGGCACGAATCCGATCGTGTTCGAGGCAATGGACAAAGGCTCCATGCATGTCCACCCCGAGGTGTGGATCCCGAACCACCAGAACCTCCACGACACGTATGTCGAGGACCGGAAGACCGTGGCGCGGAATCCGAACGGCGTGCAGGCGTTCCAGGGCATGTGCGTGCCGCGGTTCGTCGCGGAACAGCACGGGGTGACCACGATCGAGGACCTGTCGGACCCCGACATCGCGGCGCTGTTCGATTCCGACGGGGACGGCCAAGGCGAAGTATGGATCGGCGCGCCGGGCTGGGCCTCGACGAACGTCGAGAGGATCAGGGCCAAATCCTACGGCTACGACCAGACCATGGAGCTGCTCGTGTTCGACGAAACGCTCGCATACGGGGTCTTGGATACCAGGATAAACGCGGGCGAACCTTGGGTCGGCGCCTGCTACACGCCCCACTACCTGTTCGTCGTCCACGACCTGCACGTGCTCGAGGAGCCGCCTTACGATCCCGAGAAATGGCATGTGGTTCATCCGACGGACGATCCGGCCTGGCTGGAAGTGTCGGAGGCCGCAGTCGCTTGGGACGTCACCTATCTGCATGTCTACTACGCGGTCGAGCTGGAGGAGAGCTTCCCCGAGGTGGCATCTCTATTGGCGAACCTGATGCTGGACGCGGACAGGATCAGCGAAATGACCCACGCCGTCGTGATCGAAAAGCAGGAATTGCCCGACTACGCCAAGCGCTGGGTCTCGGAGAACGAGGACCTCGTGCTGGCTTGGCTGAGCCACTGACCGCCGCGGACGCAGCCGGGGGCGCGGCTCGCCCAGCGTGCGTCGAACGCCTCCGGGTCCAGCTGCCGAAACAACTGCGAGAGCCTGTCATGGCTGGGGATTCCGTGCTCCAGCGCCACGATGCGGCGCAGCAGCCCCGCGTTGTTGGCGCCGGAATTCGCCCGAAGCTCGACGGCCGTCGGGTGAACGATAGGAACCGGATGCTGCAAGTTCCGCTGATGCGGGGACATCCCCGACGACCCTGAGAATGCCAACCGCCTTGTCGACGCCTTCGCCGATGAGTTCAGCCGGGTCAGGCCGCACCGCTCCCTCTGTTGCTTTGCGCCTGTGCAGTTCTTGGCCGCTGCCGCATGGCCGGCAACGGAAGTGTGCATTTCAGAACGCACGCGGCAGCCCGCGGCGGGCCTCGGCGCACGGGAACCAAGGAAAGCGCTGCCATTTGCGACCGGGCAGTAGCCGAATCGGCCGTCCGGAGAGCGACGCGGACCCGGGCATCCCGTTGACTTGCGCTGGAAGCTGCAACTAAGGTTCCGCAGGTTCTGCGCTTGCGCTCGAGCCCGATTCAATCTGCCTTGGAGGAACCAAATGAGAAAACCGGCAGCGGTCGCCGCGGCGGCTGCAGTGGCGCTTGCAGGGGCGGCGGCGCCCGCGAAATCGGCGGATGTCGTGATCGGCGTGCCCAATTGGCCTTCCGTCGCGGCCACGGCGAACATCCTGAAGGTTGTCATCGAGGACTATCTCGGCCTCACCGTCGAACTGCAGAACGGCACGAATCCGATCGTGTTCGAGGCGATGGACAAAGGCTCCATGCACGCCCATCCCGAGGTGTGGATCCCGAACCAGCAAAACCTCCACGACACGTATGTCGAGGATCGGAAGACCGTGGCGCGGAACCCGAACGGCGTTCCGGCGTTCCAGGGCATGTGCGTGCCGCGGTTCGTCGCGGATCAGCACGGGGTGACCACGATCGAGGACCTGTCGGACCCCGACATCGCGGCGCTGTTCGATTCCGACGGGGACGGCCAGGGCGAAATATGGATCGGCGCGCCGGGCTGGGCCTCGACGAACGTCGAGAGGGTCCGGGCCAAATCCTACGGCTACGACCAGACCATGGAGCTGCTCGTGTTCGACGAAACGCTCGCGTACGGAGCTTTGGATGCCAGGATCAACGCGGGCGAACCTTGGGTCGGCTTCTGCTACACGCCCCACTACCTGTTCGTCGTCCACGACATGCACATGCTTGAGGAGCCGCCTTACGATCCCGAGAAATGGCATGTGGTCCAGCCGACTGACGATCCTGACTGGCTGGAAGTGTCGGAGGCCGGAGTCGCTTGGGACACTGCCTATCTGCATGTCTACTATGCGCTCGAGCTGGAGGAGAGCTATCCGGAGGTCGCCGCTCTCTTCGCGAATCTGATGCTGGATGCGGACAGGATCAGCGAAATGACCCACGCCGTCGTGATCGAAAAGCAGGAATTGCCCGACTACGCCAAGCGCTGGGTCTCGGAGAACGAGGACCTCGTGCTGGCCTGGCTGAGCAACTGATCGCCGCGGACGCGGCTGGCGTTGCCGCCCGCTGCGTCCGCTGCCCCTCAGCCACCGCGCATGTCCGATGCGGTCGTAAAGCTTGACGGCGCCTGGAAGGTCTTCGGCCCGCTTGCGAAGGACGCCATAGCGGCTGCGAAATCTGAGGCCATCGGGAAAGCCGAAATCCTTTCCCAGTTCCGGTGCGTCGTCGGTGTGCGCGACGCGACTTTCGAGGTTCCCGAGGGACAGATCTTCTGCATCATGGGGCTGTCGGGTTCGGGAAAGTCCACTCTTGTGCGCCTCGTGAACAGGCTGATCAAGCCGACCGAAGGGCGTGTGGAGGTTCTCGGCAGGGACATCGGCGGCTTGACGGAACCCGAGCTGCGGGCCCTGAGGGCGAGTCGGCTGGGAATGGTGTTCCAGCACATCGCGCTGCTGCCGCACCGGTCGGTCCGCGAAAACGTGGCCTACCCGCTCGAGATCAGAAGCATTCCCAAATCCAAACGGTGGGCCGTTTCCGACCATGTGCTGGAGATGGTCGGCCTCGCAGGCTACGAGGATCGCCTTCCCAAGGAGCTTTCGGGCGGGATGCAGCAGCGCGTCGGCATTGCCCGCGCGCTGGCGTCGGATCCGGAGATCCTCTTGATGGACGAGCCGTTTTCGGCGCTTGACCCGCTTATCCGGCTCCAGCTGCAGGACCAGTTCAAGGCGTTGGCGACGCAGCTGGGGAAGACGACGCTGTTCATCACCCACGATCTGGACGAGGCGATCCGGCTCGGACACCGGATCGCCATCATGAAGGACGGCGCGATTGTTCAGATCGGCACTCCGGAAGAGATCGTCGTGAGCCCGGCGGACGAGTACGTCCGGGAGTTCGTTAAGGGGATTTCCAAGCTGAAGCTCGTGAAGGCGCATTCCGTCATGGAGCCGATCCATGACGTTGCCGGCATTTCCGAGGACGCTCCCCGCGCCGATGAATCCGCCGATCTCGACGAGCTCATCGAGCACTCGGTCGGAACGGATTTGCCGGTTGTGATCACCGAGGACGGGCGCGAGATCGGACTGGTGACCAAACCGAGGCTTCTGCGGGCCATTCAGGGAGGGACCACGTGACCGATGCTTCCGGCCCTGCGACCGTTACGGCGGCGTCCGATGTGGAGGTCGACACGGAGGAGCTCGACGCGTCGATCGCCGAATTCGTCGGCCGGAACCCCGCCTACTACCAGGCCGCTTTCCACAAGGTTCATGAATCGACGGGTTACATCCCGCGCACGTTCAACTGGGCGGCCGCGCTGTTCGGCCCGCTCTGGGCTGGGATGCGGGGGCTGTGGGGAATCTTCTGGCTGTTCCTGATCCTCGAGGTGATCGCTTGGGTGCAGATCGGGCGGGGCTGGTGGGGCAGCCCCGGCGCCGAATTCGAGGCGCGCGCGGAAGTCCAGCTTTCCCGGGCGCAGGAATTCCAGGATCGCGCCGAGGCGGCGAGGGCGGCGGGCGAGGATGCGGGCCGGTTCGAGCGCCTCGCCGAGAACATGATGAACGCTGCGGAGAAGAGCCTGGAGAACGCCGAGAGGCTGAATTCGGAAGTTCTCGGAATTGCCCTCGCAGGCCTCGCGATCCTTGCCGCCTTCAAGCTCGTGCAGGGCTTCTACGCGGATGCCGTGTACGAGAGGAAGTATTCCCGCTGGCGAATCGATCACGAAGGAACCGAGTCGGGAGCAACGGTGCGCAATCTGGCCGTCGCAGCGGCGCTTGTCGCCGCGGTCGCGCCGCTGACAATTTACAAGTTCACCGTCGCCGGCTCGGTCGAGACGCTCAACGTGTTCCCCGAAGAGGAAATCAGCTTCGCCTTCCTGAACGAGGAAGGAGCGACGCTCTATTCGAAGCTCGCCTCATGGCTCGAAGCGCAGATCGATGCCGCCGCTGCGGCCGGATCGGGCGCTTTCGATGCCGTCACCGCAGGCGTGCGCTCGGTTCTGAACGCGATGACCATCGGCCTTATCGGAACGCCTTGGCCCGTGGTCATGATCGTGATTTGCGTAACGGCATGGCGCGCGGCCGGCCCCAGAGTGGCGGTGTTCACGGCCGCCGCGCTCGCCTACATCGCCTTGCTCGGCTACTGGGAGCTGTCGATGGAAACGGTCGCCCTTGTGGGCGCAGCCGTGATCATTTCCGTCGTGATCGGAATCCCTTTGGGAATATGGTTCGGCAAGTCGGTTCGCGCGTACAGGGCGGCGGAGCCGATCCTGGACCTGATGCAGACTCTCCCGGCGTTCGTGTATCTGATTCCGATCATCGCGTTTTTCGGAACCGGGAATCCGCCGGGAATCCTCGGCACGATCATTTTCGGGATGCCCCCGGTCGTCCGCCTGACGGCGCTCGGCATGCGCGGCGTGCCCGAAAGCATCAAGGAGGCGGCGACCGCATTCGGGGCCTCGCGCTGGCAGCTGCTCAGGGGCGTCGAGCTCCCGCTGGCGCTTCCCTCCATCATGACCGGCGTCAACCAGACGATCCTGATGTGCCTGTCGATGGTGGTGATCATTTCGCTGATCGGCGGCGGCGGCCTCGGCAAATCGATTCTCGAGGCGCTCCAGTACGCCGCGAAGGGGCCGGGGCTGCTCGGCGGGCTGGCGATCCTGTTCTGCGCGATGGTCATCGACAGGATCGTGCAGGGCGCGTTCCGAAGGGCGGACCACAAATAGCCTGCCCCGGTCGAGCCCGGCGCGTGCCGAGGTGCGCCCGCGCGAATACACGTTTTTCCGGTGCCCGGTTCGGCGGTTGCCCGCCCTGTCGGGCGCGATTGAGTGCCGCCGCGGCCGCCTGCGAGCGAAAATGAGATTCGGCGCCATCGAATCGGAGGGCGGAACGCGCGGCGTCGTGCTCGGTCCCGATGGCCTTGTCAGGGATTTGGAGGCTGTCGCGGCAAAAGCGGGACTGGATGGAGTCCGTTCGACGATGGACATCGTGACCGCGGCAAGCGGCGGGCGCGTCCTTGACCGGCTCGATCCCGATTCCGTGCCCGGATTCGATTCCGGCGGGACCGGCTGGGCGCCCCCGATTTCCAAGCCATCGAAGATCCTGGGCGTCGCGTTCAACAACCGCGAGCTGATGCGCAAGGCCCACCGGGACCCGGGCGTTCCCAATTTCTTCCTGAAGCCGCCTTCGTGCCTGACAGGCCACCGACAGCCAATCGTGGTCGATCCGGAATGGGGCGCCGTCATTCCCGAACCGGAGGTCTGCGCCGTGATCGGCCGGAAGGCGAAGCACATCCGGGAGGAGGATGCGCTCGGCCACGTGTTCGGCTTCACGATTCTCAATGACGTCACGTCGCACGGCCTGAAGTTCGGCAAGGACGCCATCGCCGTCACCTACGACCGCGACATGGCCCGCCCCGAATTCTACCAATGGCGCAACCTGCGCGATCCCGACGACACCGACGCCTTCTACGTGTACCATACGCGGTCAAAGGGCGCCGACACCTTCGGTCCGTGCGGCCCGTGGATCACGACGACCGACGAGGTCGGCGATCCGAACAGCCTTGGAATCAAGGGCAGCATCGACGGGGAGGCATTCACGGCCGACCATACGAGCAGCTACCGCTTCAGCGTCGAGACATGCATCGCGGAAGCCGCGAGGTATTTCACGCTCGAGCCCGGGGACTTGGTTGCGTTCGGCACCGCCGCGAAGGGCGTCGGACGGTTCCCGCGAGGGCACAAGAGCGTGCTTCTCGGCGAGACCGCCGGAACAATCTCGATTGAAATCGAGAAGCTGGGGCGTCTGGAGAACCCAGTGATTCACCGGAAGGGCGGCGCGGGCTGATGGCGGAGCCGGACCGGGCCGTTGGATTCATCGGCATGGGGGAAATGGGCGCTTCCATCGCAAAATGCGTGACGGCAGCCGGGCTTGCGGTCTGCGCCGTCGCGACTGGACGCAGCCGGGAGACGATCGACAGGATGGCCGAAGCCCGCGTCGAGCCGCTCGAATCGCGGCGCGAACTTCTGGAGCGGTGCGGAATCGTCTTTTCGGTGGTTCCGCCCTCCGAGGCCGAGCCGGAGGCCGCGGCCACCGTCGAAGCCCTTCGCGGCGGCGGACGGATAACGTTCGTCGAGGCCAACGCGATCGCCCCTGCGCGGGTGATGCGGATTGCAGGCTTGTTCGGCGGAAGCGGAAGCTCGCTTGTCGATGCCGGCATCATCGGCGTTCCGCCATCGGGAGCGAACAGGCCAAGGCTGTACGCTTCGGGTCCCGACGTTCCGGAGCTGCGCGAGCTGGACGGCACCGGATTCGATCTCGTGCATCTCGGTCCGGAGATCGGAAGGGCTTCCGCATTCAAGATGGCCTACGCCGCGGCCACCAAGGGAACCAATTCGCTGCTGACCGCCGTTCTCCTTGCGGCCGAGCTCTCCGGCTTCGCCGAGGAATTCGAACGGGAGTTCTCGGCGAGCCAGCCGATTCTGCACCGACGCGCCCGCGGCAACATTGCCAGGCTGCCCGCGGACGCCGGGCGCTGGATCTTCGAGATGGAAGAGATCGCGAGCGCCTTCAGGAGCCTGGGGCTTCCCGGCGGGTTCCACGACGCCGCGTCCGAAATCATGACCCTGCTGTCGGAATCGGAATTCGGATCGGAAACGAGGCGGACGCGCGACAAAAGCCGGACGGCCGCCGCCACGGTGTCCTCGGTCGCGAAGCAGGTGCCGCCCAAATCCGGCCGATAGCTGCAACCGGATGCAGCGCGCGCCCGCCGCTGCCGCCGAGCGGAGTCGGCAGCCGCTACAACTGGAACCAGGCGGTTTTCAGGTTGGAGTACTTGTCCAGCGCGTGGAGCGATTTGTCGTAGCCGTTTCCCGACTGCTTCATTCCGCCCAGCGGACAGGTGACATCGATGGACCCGTAGCAGTTCACTTGGACCACGCCCGACCGGACCGCGCGCACCATCCGGTGCGCCCGGGACAGGTTGGAAGTCCAAACGGCGCCGGACAGCCCGTAATCCGTGCTGTTCGCAAGCGACGCGGCTTCCTCTTCGCCATCGAACGGCGTCACGGCGAGCACCGGGCCGAACACTTCCTTCCGGGCGAGATCGTGGTGCCGCTCCACTCCCGTCACGATCGTGGGCTCCATGTAGAAGCCGCCCGTTTCCTCCAGAATCCGGCCGCCGCCGAGAACGACGTCCCCGCCTTCCGACCGCGCGGTTTCCACGGCCCGGAGGTTGCCGACGAGCTGATCCTCGTTGTTGACCGCGCCGATATCGCTTTCCAGGCTCAGCGGGTTCCCGACCTTCAGCGCCCCGGCGACGGCAGCGAGATCGGCAACGAAATCCCGATGGATGGACCTCTCGACGAGCAGCCTCGATGCGGCGACGCACACTTGGCCGGAATTCCGGAACACGGCGCCCGCTGAAACGCGGGCCGCCGCCGCCAGATCCGGAGCGTCCGCGAAAACGATGTTCGCCGACTTGCCGCCCAGCTCCAGGTAAACGCGCTTCAGATTCGAGCGGGACGCGTTCTCCATGATGCGTCGGCCGACGGGTCCGCTTCCCGTGAAGACGAGCACATCGACATCCATTGAAAGCGAAAGCGCCTCGCCAGCCGACGATCCCCGCCCTGTAACAACATTCAGGACACTTGGCGGGAGGCCTGCCTCCAGCCCGAGCTCGCACAGCCGGATGAGCGAAAGCGAGGCTGTAACGGCCGGCTTGAGCACTACTGAATTGCCGGCAGCGAGCGCCGGCCCGAGCTTCCAAGCCCCGATCATCAGCGGGAAGTTCCAAGGGACGATGGCGCCGACGACGCCGACGGGCTCGCGATGCACCAGCCCCAGAACGCCTTCCGGCGTCGGGGCGATTTCCCCGTAGGTCTTGTCGACGGTTTCAGCGTAGTAGCGGATGGTCGCCTCGGCGGACCAGGGCTCCGCCCGGTAGGCCATGCCGATTTCGGTGCCGTTGTCGCGCACTCCGAGCACTGCCAGCTCAAGCGCGTGCTCGCCGATCAGGTCCGCCCACCGGTGCAGGACCCGCTTGCGCGCGGCGGGAGCCTCGTTCCGCCAAACGCCTCGCTCGAACGCGGATCTGGCAGCGGCGACCGCCCTTTCGACATCCTCCGCGCCGCCGTCGGCGATGGTCGTCAGCTTTCCGCCGTCCACGGGCGAAACCACGTCAAGCGTCTTGCCGGAAGCCGCGGGCTCGGCCTTCCCGTCGATCAGGTGGCTCCCGGGCGGGACATCCGAATGCCGCAGCCTGTCGATTCCGGCTTGGTCAAGCATGGATTTGATCCTTTCGGGGAGAGTCGCCAAGGTGATTGCGCACTTCGCTGGCGATGGCAATTCCGGCAGGCGGCGCGCTTCCCGCCCCGATCCTTTGGAATCCGGGATCGACGCGCATCATCCGCTTCCGGAGGTCCGCGGCGAAAACCGGCGTTTTTTCTTCAGGGATTCGAGCGGGAATCCCGATACAGCTTCGAATTCCTCGTCGTCCCAGAATCCGATCAGAATGCCGTCCTTAATGCCGCTGCTGACGTTCCGGACCCGCTCGGCGTCGGCGGTGATCCGGGTATGGTGTCTCGTCGCCCATTGGAGAAGCGCTTCCTCCATTCGCGCCATGACGGCTGCGTGTTCCGGTTCGCGGCTTGCGCCCAAGTCGTCGAATTCGTCCGGATCGGATTCCAGGTCGAAGAGCATCGGGCGGAAGCCCTCGCAACGGACGTATTTCCAGCGCTTGTCTCGAATCATGGTCGCGCGGGCGTCCTCCTGCGGCACGCCGAGCGTCTGCGCAGGCTCCAAGGCGCAGTAGTCGTACTCGGATATCGCGTAGCGGCGGCTGAATCCTTCCGTCCCGCGCAGGATCGGCGCAAGATCGCGCCCTTCGATGATGTGCGGCTTCGCCGGGACGCCCTGCGCCGCCATGAAGGTCGGCGCAAGATCGATCATTTCGACAAGCTCGCCGCAGACCGTTCCCCTCGTTCCGTCCGCCTCCGGCCTCGGATCCCTGATGATCAGAGGGACTTTCGCCGCCGCGTCGTGGAAGAAGTCCTTCTCTCCCATCCAGTGGTCGCCGAGATAGTCGCCGTGGTCGGACGTGAAGACCACGATGGTGTTCCGCGCGAGCCCCCGCTCCTCCATCCATGCGAGCAGGCGGCCGACATGGTCATCGACCTGCTTGATCAGGCCCATGTAGGCAGGAATGACCCGCTCGCGCACGAAATCCCGGCTGAACGACCTGCAGACCCGGCTGGAAATGTAGGCCGCGAACAGCGGGTGGTCGGTGTCCTTCTCCCGATCGCGGCGCACGGCGGGAACCACGTCGCCGGGTCCGTACATGCTGTGGTACGGGGCCGGGGCGATGTAGGGCCAGTGCGGCTTAATGTAGGACAAATGGCAGAGCCACGGCGATCCGTCCGCGGAAGCCTCCTCCATGAACTCCATGGCGCGGGTGGTGGAGTAGGCGGTTTCCGAATGCTCCTCGGGCACGTTGGCCTCGAGGTTCGAGTTCCTTAGCAGCCATCCCGAAAGCAGCTCGCCGTCCTGTTCGGCGGAATTCGCGAAGTCCTCCCACGGATTGCCCGACGCCATGCCTTTCGAGACAAGGTAGTCGTCGTAATTCATCCACTCCTGGCGCGGCCCGCTCGGATACAGGCCGTCGTTGCGGTCGTAGGGATCGAATCCGCATTCGGACACCCGCACGCCGATCTCGCTCACGGGATCGATGCCCAGCCACTCCATGCCGGCCGAATCGGGCACCATGTGCGTCTTTCCGACCAGCGCAGTGCGCACGCCCGCCTCGCGCAAATGATCGCCGAGGGTCGGCTCGCCGACACGGAGCGGAATTCCATTCCAAGTCGAACCGTGGCTTCGGACGTACCGGCCGGTGTAGGCGCTCATCCTGCTGGGTCCGCAGACCGGCGATTGGACGTAGGCGTTGGTGAAGCGGACGCCTTCGGCGGCCAGGCCGTCGACATTGGGCGTCGACAAATGGGGATGCCCGTAGCAGCTGAGGTAGTCGTATCTCAGCTGGTCGGCCATGATCCACAGCACGTTGGGCCGATCGTCCATGCGTTTCCTCTCTTGCGACTGGCGCCGCAGCGGCGTTGCGGGCGGCCCGCCGCCCGCGCGGCCGCCGTCAACTCCGCGACCGATTCCGGAGTTCGCGCATGAACCGATCCTTGATGACCACCGGCTCCAGCGGAACCACCGGCACGTCGACGTTGCCGGGCCTGCATTTGGAGACGATCACGCTCATGCGGCCGCCGGACAGCGCTTCCTCAAGCGCCGGCCCGGTCTGTTCCGCCGGGCATTCGACGACGTTTTCGCATCCGCACGCCCTCGCCACGTCGGCCAGCGAAGTTTTCCTCCCGGCGTACGTCGGCTGGTCGCCCGTGGACCCGTAGCTTCCGTTGTCGACAATCAGGAGCGTGAAATTCGGAGCGGGGTTGTTCGCCATGGTCGACAGCGTGGCGAGATTGGTGAGCACGGATCCGTCGCCGTCGACCGCGATGACGTGCTCCTTCTGGGCAAGGGCCAAACCGAGCCCGATGGAGGAGCAAAGACCCATCGTGCCCAGCATGTAGAAATTGCTCGGCTGGTCCAGCAGCCGGTACAGCTCCTGCGACGGCGACCCGATGTTGCAGACGACGAAGCGGTTCCGAAGCGCGGGAACGATGGATTCGAGGAGCTGGCATCTGTTCACCGGCCCGATCCCCAGAACTGCGCGTCCGCCAGAATCGCCACCGGCTTGCGGCACATGTGCGCGTGCCGGATGATTCCGTCTATCTTCCCCGCATCCTCTGGCTGGCTCAAATGGTGCCAAGGCACGTGGAGCTGGTCGAGAATCGGCTTCGTGTGGATCGCCATCTCGGCTTGGCAGGCCACCTTTTCCCCGACCTCGCCGCGGAAGCTGATCAGCATCGGAAGGGGAATGCTGTAGAACTGGATCAGCGTCGCAAGCGTGTTCACGACGACGCCGAGCGCCGTGTTCTGCATCAGTATGCAGGAATTCACGCCCCCCATGTGCGCGCCTGCGCACAGGCCCATTCCCTCGTCCTCCTTGTTCGAAGGCACATGCAGGATGCGGTCGGACCGCTCGACGAGATCGATGACCCCGGCCAGCTGCTTGCACGGAACGGAGGTCGCGAACCCGATTCCGTTGTTCAGCATGCACTCGACCACTTTCCGGTCCGTGTCCGTTGCCATGAGATTGCCTATCCGGTGCGCGGGCGTGCGGAATACGCCGGATCGGACAGATGCGCCATTACCTTTCCGGCAACCAGTTCGCTGACCCGGACGTTCGATTCCTCTGTCACGCCCGCCACATGCGGTGTCAGAATCAGGTTCGGAAGGTCCGGAAACCGAGCGCCGCTCTCCTTCGTGACCGGCTCCTCTTCGAAGACGTCGATCGCGAGCCCGCCGAGCCTGCCCTCCCTGAGGGCGTCGACGGCCGCGGCTTCGTCAAGGACGCCGCCGCGGGCGGCGTTCACGAGCACCGCGCCGCGCTTTATGCCCGCGATCCGGTCCCGCGAAACCATGCCCTTCGTCTCCGCCGTCAGAGGCAAATGCAGGCTGACCACGTCCGAAGTGGACAGCAGGTCTTCCAGCCCCATGCGCTTCGCCTGAAGCCAGGCGTCGGAGTCTTCGTCCAAATGCGGATCGAAAGCGGCGGCCCGCATTCCTATTGCCGCCGCGACCTCCGCAGTGCGGCGGCCGGTCGAACCGAAGCCCACCAGGCCGATTCGCTTGCCCTCAATCTCGCGGCCCGTGCAGCCTGAGCGCGGCCATTCGCCCGCGCGCACCTCGGCGCTCGCGAAATGGGCCCCGCGGAGCAGAGCCATCGCCGACAGCACGACATACTCCGCGACGCTCCGGTCGTTCGCTCCGGTCGCGGGATAGACGGCGATCCCGCGCTCGGCGCACGTGTCCAGATCGATGTTGTCCAGCCCGACCCCAAGCCGTCCGACGCACTCCAGTCGCGGCGCTGCCTTGAGCAGCGCTTGGTCGACCTGCGTCCTGTTCCTGACAATCAAGGCCCGCGCCCGGCCAGCCAGCGCGCGAAGCTCGGCCCGCTTGTCCGCGAGATCGGGACGGTAGGCTGTTTCGAATGCGTTCGACAGGTTGGCGACGGCCTGCTCGGCCATGAACTCCGAGATCACAATCAATTCCGGCGGCCTCCCCGGCAATCGTCCGGGCCGCTATCGGGATCGCGCGGCCCCGCCGCAAGGCGCCTACAACGGCAGGCCGTCAAGCGCCACCTGCTCTCCGGTCCGCACGGAGCGTTCGCACGCCTCGCCGACAAGCACCGACCAGAGCCCGTCGGCGAGCGTCACCTCGGGCTCGCCGCCGCTCCGGACCATCTCGAGGAACCGCTCATGCTGGAAATACGTGGCGCCGTGGTGATCGCCCGCCGCCAGCACCGCCGCGTCCACCTCGATCTCCTCGGTTCTCGTCCGCCGCTCCGACCGGTCGTGCACTTCAATCAGCGCATGGCGCTGCTCCCCTCCCGGCGCGAACCTTGCAGGCCCGGGAACAAGCGCATCGATCCGCGCTTTCGGCCCCGTTACCGAAACAACCTCCTGCCAATAGGAGCCCTCGCAGAACATGCACAGGTCGAGCATCGCGCGCGCGCCGTTCCCGAACTCCGCCACGGCGAATGCGTTGTCGAGGATGTCCGGCGACACGCCGCCGTAATCCTCGTCGAGGTGGTTCGCATCCATGCCGCCGGACGCGAACACCCGGACGGGATCGCTTTGGAGCACATGGCGCATCAGATCCCAGAAATGGCAGCACTTCTCGACCATCGTGCCGCCGGTCCGGCTGCTGAACCGGTTCCAGTCCCCGACCTTGCGCAGGAAC
Organism: Paracoccaceae bacterium; assembly: GCA_965203795.1. GTDB lineage: Bacteria > Pseudomonadota > Alphaproteobacteria > Rhodobacterales > Rhodobacteraceae > CBDBBY01. Next base: position 3,608,263 of record OZ241915.1, read on the forward strand.
GGATAGCGGTGCTCGCGGATCGACATCATGACCGGCCTTCCGGCCGTTCCGGCGGCGACTTCGGACATCAGCCGGCTGAGCGGAGGCATGTAGCGGTACTCCATCGCCACCCAGACGGGTGCGCCCGACCGCTCGGCCATGGCGATCGCATCCACGCAGTCCTTGGAGGTCGTGCATAGCGGCTTCTCGACCAGCACCGGCTTGCCGAGAGGCAGAATCTCCGCAAGCACTGCGTGGTGGGTGTCGTTCGGCGAGGCCACGATGAACGCGTCGCAGCCTCCGGCGGCCGCCAGTTCCGGGCATTCCTCGAACACGCGGGCTCCGCGGCACATCCGGGCGGCGGCGGTCCGCATCGCCTCGTCCGGATCGCAGATCGCGGCGATCTCCGCGTTTTCAAGCAGGCGGACGTTCCTGATGTGCTCCTGGCCCATCATGCCGGCGCCGATGATTCCGTATCGAACGGTCATGTCACAGCTCCAGGACGGGAAGGCCCAGCTCCGCCGCCGCGGCGGCAAGCGCCGGACGGTGCTCGCCGTAGGCGACGGCGACATGGTGCTCAAGCCCGCTGTCGATGATTCCGTGAAGAGCCCGCCCCGCCCCGCCGTCGAAGCGAAGCACGCCGGAAGTCCCTGTGAACGCCGGGGGCCGCCTGAGCATGTCGCCGCCGATCAGGACGAGCTTGGTACGGCCGCGCCCTCGGGACAGCCGCATCAGCGTCACGCGCCCGGGCCGGAGCGGGAACTGGAACAGCAGCGGCAGCCTGCGGTTGGAATGTACCGCGGCCTCCGGCGCGGCTTCCGGATCGCACATCGAGACCGGCGCCTGTCCGCAATGCCAGACCACCCCGGTATCGTCGCTTTCGTCCATGTCCACCAGATCGGCCAGGAACGAGGGCCGTCCGGTCAGCGTGTTGAGCAGCAGCTGCGAGGCCGCGCCGCAGACGTCAGCTTCGCATGCGCAGGGGACGCGCTCCTCACCGAGAAACGACGCGGGTCCGCAAACCGCGCCGCCGTACTCCGTGAACGCCTCCGGCCAGCAGCGGACCGCGAACGCGTCCAAGCCGCGCCGCCTGCGCAGCGCGTCGAGCGCAAGCTTGATCCGGAGCGACTTTTCCAGCGCCTCCGGATCCATCCCGTCGAGGCCCGTCATCAGTTCCCGCGCTTCGGACCCGAGGCGCGCAAGGTCGGAGCCCGCTGCGGCGCGGGCTTCGGAGAACAGCTCGGCAAGTTCGATTTCCTCGACCGCGATGCCCGTTCCGGCCTCCAATTCATCCGCGTCGTAGTCGCAGGTGTCGAATCCGTCGGGCCGGGTTCCGATGCGGCCGATGCGCAGGCCGCGAAGCCGCTCAACGACGGATCCGGAAGCGCCCTGGTCCGAAGGCGGATCCGGGTCGAGCTCGCCCGACATCCGGCGCCCGTCCAGCAATTCGCCGATGGCGGTACCCCCTTCCTCCTCGGGATCCGAGTAGAGCCAGGAGAATCGCCTGCCGGAGAGGCCGAGCGCATGGCTTGCGAGGTTCAGGCCGCACAGGGAATTCAGCCGCAGCCGTCCGCCCTCCCTCGGCTCCTTGACGGCCCAGATCGAGAGCGGCCTCGAAGGAAATCGCGCTGCGGCTTCCGAAACCGTCGCCGCGTCGGTGAAAGTGAGCTGAAGGACGAGTAGCTGGTCGAAGCCCTGCCGGTCCAGCTCGTCCAATTCGGCCTTCGCGGGGGCGGGCTCCGCGAGCGGAAGGCCGCTTCCCGCAAGTTCAATGCCTTGTTGGCGCAACGCGCCGGACATCGCCGACAGCTTCCGTTCCGCCAGCTCCAGATCGAATGTGGAGCGGCAAAGCGGAAGCAGGCCTACGCGCATCCGCCCGTTCTCCGGAAGCCGTTCCGGCCCCGGTCGGCGTTCGCCGGATCGCCGCAGGGTGCCCGAGCCGGCAAGCGCGTCAGCTCTTCACGTCTCCGAGAAAGCGCTTCACCTTCCCGAAGAAGGATTCCTCCTGCGGACTGTTGTTGCGCCCGTGCTGGTCGAACTCCCGGAGGAGCTCCTTCTGCCTTGCCGACAGGTTCACCGGGGTTTCCACCAGCAGCTCGATGTACATGTCGCCCCTCTGGGACGCGTTCCTGAGGCGCGGCATGCCCTTGCCCGCAAGGCGCATCCGTCGGCGGGACTGGCTGCCGGCCGGAATCCGGACCTTGCTCCGCTCGCCGCCGATGGTCGGGACTTCCACCTCCCCGCCCAGCGCGGCGGTGGTCATGGAAACCGGCACCGTGCAATGGATGTCGGTCTCGTCGCGCGCGAAAATGTCATGCTCCTCGATCTCGACGAAGACGTAGAGGTCGCCGGACGTGCCGCCGCGCACGCCGGCGTCGCCCCGCCCCGACAGCCTGATTCTCGTTCCGGTCTCGACGCCGGGAGGAACCGACACCCTGACGGTCCTTCCCTCCCGCACCCGTCCGGCTCCCGCGCAGCTCTTGCAGGGGTCGCGGACGACCCTGCCGCCGCCTTGGCAGGTCGGGCAGGTCCGCTCCATCGTGAAGAATCCCTGCTGGGCCCGGACCCGCCCCGAACCCGAGCAGGTCGGGCATTGCGGCGGGGACACCCCGCCGTCGGTCCCCATGCCGTTGCACGCCTTGCAGGTGGCGGAGCTTTCGACCGAGACGGTCTTGTCGACGCCCGTGAAAGCCTCCTCTAGCTTGAGCCGAAGGTCGAAGCGGAGGTCGGATCCCCTGACGGCCTGAGACCGGCTCCTGCCGCGGCCGCCCATGGCTTCCCCGAATATGTCGCCGAACACGTCCGAAAAGAACGACCCGAAATCCTCGCGGCCTTGGAACCCGGAAGCGCCGCCCGCCGCGCTCAGCCCGTCATGGCCGAACTGGTCGTACATCTGCTTCTTGGAGGGGTCCTTCAGGACGTCGTACGCCTCGTTGACGGCCTTGAAGTCCTCAGCGGCCCGCGGATTGCTTGAGTTCTGGTCGGGATGGAGGTCGCGGGCCTTGCGGCGGTACGCCTTCTTGATCTCGTCGGCGTTCGCGTTCCGGGCGACGCCGAGCACATCGTAGAAATCCCGCTTTTCCATGTCAGGGTTCGCCGCCGGATCCGGCCGGACCGCGCTTCGCGGCCCGGCCTATCGGGAAAAGCAACTACTTGTCCTGCTTGTCGCGGTCCACATCCTCGAATTCGGCGTCCACGACGTCGTCGGCGCCGCTTTCCGGCTCCGCGCCGTCTTCGCCGCCTTCCGGCGCGGCTTCGGCTTCCTTCTTCATCTGCTCTTCGTAGATGGCCTGGCCGAGCTTCTGGGATGCGTCCGCGAGGTTCTTGACCGCGCCCCTGATCTTCTCGGTGTCCTCTTCCTTCAGCGTTTCCTCCAAGGCGCCGACGGCGAGCTCGATGGCTTCCACAGTCGACTTGTCCACCTTGTCCCCGTGCTCCTCAAGAGACTTTCTGGTCGAGTGGACCAGCGCTTCGCCCTGGTTCCTGGCTTCCACCAGCTCCTTGCGGATCCGGTCGGCTTCGGCGTTCGCGTCGGCGTCCTTGATCATCCGCTCGATCTCTTCCTCGGAAAGGCCGCCGGAGGTCTGGATGGTGATCTTCTGCTCCTTGCCGGTCCCCTTGTCCTTCGCCGAGACCGACACGATCCCGTTGGCGTCGATGTCGAAAGTGACCTCGATCTGCGGAATGCCTCTGGGAGCGGGCGGGATCTCCTCGAGATTGAACTGGCCGAGCAGCTTGTTGTGCTCGGCGATCTCCCGCTCGCCTTGGAACACGCGGATCGTGACCGCGGGCTGGTTGTCCTCGGCCGTCGAAAAGATGTTCGATTTCTTGGTCGGAATGGTCGTGTTGCGGTCGATCTGGCGCGTGAACACGCCGCCGAGCGTTTCGATTCCGAGGGAAAGGGGCGTGACGTCGAGCAGGACGACGTCCTTGACGTCGCCGCCCAGCACGCCCGCCTGGATCGCGGCGCCCATCGCGACCACCTCGTCCGGGTTCACCCCCTTGTGCGGCGCCTTGCCGAAGAACGCGGTGACCTCGTCGACGACCTTCGGCATCCGCGTCATTCCGCCCACCAGCACGACCTCGTCGATGTCGCCCTTGGCGACGCCGGCGTCCTTCAGCGCGGCGGCGCAAGGCTTCAGCGATTTCTTGATGAGGCTGCCCACCAGGCTTTCGAGCTTCGCGCGGGTGAGCTTCATGACGAGGTGGAGCGGCTGGCTGGTCTGCGGATCCATGGAGATGAACGGCTGGTTGATCTCCGTCTGCTGGCTCGACGAAAGCTCGATCTTGGCTTTTTCCGAAGCCTCCTTGAGCCGCTGCAGAGCCATCTTGTCCTTGCTGAGGTCGACGCCGTGCTCCTTCCGGAATTCCGAGGCGAGGTGCCTGACGATGCACATGTCGAAGTCCTCGCCGCCGAGGAACGTGTCCCCGTTGGTGGCCTTGACCTCGAAAAGCCCCTCGTCGATCTCGAGGATCGTGATGTCGAAGGTGCCGCCCCCGAGGTCGTAGACCGCGATCGTCTTGGATTCCTTCTTGTCGAGGCCGTAGGCGAGCGCGGCGGCCGTCGGCTCGTTGATGATCCGGAGCACCTCGAGTCCGGCGATCTTCCCCGCGTCCTTGGTGGCCTGCCGCTGCGCGTCGTTGAAGTAGGCGGGCACGGTGATGACGGCCTGCTCCACCTTCCCGCCGAGGAAGTCCTCGGCGGTCTCCTTCATCTTCTGCAGGATGAAGGCCGAGATCTGAGCCGGCGAGTACTTCTCCCCGCGCGCTTCCACCCAGGCGTCGCCGTTCCCGCCGTCCACCACAGCGTAGGGCAGATGCCCCTTGTCCTCGGCGAGCGCCGAGTCGCCGACGCGCCTGCCGATCAGCCGCTTAACCGCGAAGACGGTGTTGCTCGCATTCGTGACGGCCTGCCGCTTCGCGGCCTGGCCGACGAGGCGCTCGTTGTCCGTGAACGCGACGATCGAAGGCGTCGTCCGCGAACCCTCGGAGTTCTCGATGACCCTGGGTTCGGATCCGTCCATGATCGCGACGCAGGAATTCGTGGTTCCGAGGTCTATCCCAATCACCTTGCCCATACTGGTCCCCTTCAGTTTCCGCGGCCCTGAGGGCGGCAGCGGCTGTGAGCGAAATTCACTCGGCCGGACGGACCTTCCGTTCGGCTTGAGCGGTATATATGTATCGCCCCATACGCCTTCAAGCCGCCTCGGCGGCGCGTTGCGCCCGGTGCCGAAGCGGACCGGCGGAACTCCGGGAGCGCGATTCCATGGCTCTTCAGCAGGATTCCGGTTCGGCTTCCCTCGCGCAAGCGCGGAGGATCAGAGGCGTTGAAATCCTGCACGGTTTCCTGGACGAGGCCGCCCAGAAGCGGATGGTCGAGGATCTGCGCGAGATCGCGGAAGCGGCCCCGATGTACTCGCCTATGACGCCCTACGGGCGGAAGATGTCGGTCCGCACCACCTCCGCCGGAAATTGCGGCTGGCATTCGGACCGCCGCGGCTACCGGTACGAGCCCCGCCATCCGAGAGGAACCCCGTGGCCGCCGATACCCGCGTCGGTGCTCGACGTCTGGAAGCGGGCGGGCCATCCGGAGCGGATGCCGGACACCTGCCTGATGAACTACTACGGGGCCGGCGCCCGGATGGGCATGCACCGGGACTGCGACGAAGCGGATTTCCGCTGGCCGGTGGTTTCGGTCTCGCTAGGCGACGACGCGCTCTTCAGAATCGGGAACCTGGCCCGCGGCGGCACGACCGAGTCCGTATGGCTGCGATCGGGCGACGTTCTGGTGCTGGGAGGGGAGGCGCGGCTCGCATACCACGGCGTGGACCGGATCAAGCCCGGCACCTCCGGCCTGCTCAAGGACGGAGGGCGGATCAACCTGACGCTTCGCGTCGTCCGCTGACGCGCTGAGGATTCCCGGCGGCTTGCATCCCGGCGTTCGCGCATACAAAGGAACCCGGACAAACGGCATGGATTCGGGGCGGCGCGGGCCGCCGCGCGGAAGCGGGTCGCAGTGGATCGCCAGGCAATGGAAACCGAATTCGTCAGGCTGGCGGACGCCGCCGGGGAGGCGATCATGCGCCTGTTCGGCTCGGCGGAATGCGCATCCGGCTACAAGGACGACGGGAGCCTGGTAACCGAAGCGGATGAAGCGGCGGACCGGATTATCCGGGAAGGCTTGGAAGAGTCGTTCTCCGGCACGCTGATCGTCTCCGAGGAATGCTCGGAATCGCATCGATCCGAGGCGCGGGATTTCTTCATTGTCGATCCGCTAGACGGAACGCGGAGCTTTTCGCGCGGGTCCCCGGAGTTCACAGTGAACATCGCCTACGTAGAGGACGGCCGTCCAACGTTCGGGGCGGTTTTCGCTCCGGCGCTCGAAAGGATGTTCTGCTCCGCCGCGGATGGCGGAATCCGCGAGCGGTCCGGCTTGGGTTCTGATGCGGTCTGGCGACGCATCGAACAATGCCGGGGATCAAGGCCCGAAGGGCCGCTGAAGGTGGTCGCGTCCAAGACGGAGCGGCACGGCAGCTGGCTCGGGGGCTTCCTTCGCGACTTCCGCGTTGCCGGAATCGAATACCGCTCCTCGTCGCTCAAATTCTGCCTGCTCGCCTGCGGCGAGGCGGATCTGTATCCGCGTTCCGGGCCGACCATGGAATGGGACACGGCGGCCGGCCACGCCGTCCTTTCCTCCGCCGGCGGGCGCGTGGCCCTGCTTGACGGCCGAACGCCGCTTTCCTGCGGCAAGCCCGGATACTGGAATCCGGGGTTCGTCGCGTTCGGTCCCGGAATCGGTTCGGACGAGGCTTAGCGCGTTGCCTGCAGTCGCCATCATCCCTGCGCGGTACGCATCGTCGCGGTTTCCGGGCAAGCCGCTTGAGGAGATCCGCGGCGCGTCGGGTGCCGGAAGGACGCTGATTCGGCGGACTTGGGAGGCTGCCTCCGAGGCCCGGGGCATCGACCGCATCGTTGTTGCAACCGACGATTTGAGGATCCGCGACGAAGTGAGCTCGTTCGGCGGCGAGGCCGTCATGACGCCGCCGTCATGCCGCAACGGAACCGAGCGCTGCGCCGAAGCGATCAGGAAGCTCGGCGGCAGATACGACATTGTCGTGAACGTCCAAGGGGACGCGCCTTTGACGCCCCCGTGGTTCATCGAGGCGATCATCGCCTCGCTGCGGGAGTCGTCCCGGCGGATGGTCGCGACCCCCGTGATCAGGTGCAGCGGCAAGGTCTTGGCCGACTTCAAAGCGGACCTGCGGGGCGGGCGGCCCGGCGCGACGACGGCGGCGTTCGGAGCCGGGGGCCGGGCGCTCTATTTCTCGAAGGCGATCATTCCGTGGACATCCGGCCGAGTCCGCGACGATGCGGAGACTCCGGTGTTCCACCATGTCGGGGTCTACGCGTACGTGCCCGAAGCTCTCGAATGGTACTTGCGCCAGGCGCCGGGCCCCTTGGAAACGGCGGAAGGCTTGGAGCAGCTTCGGTTTCTGGAGCGCGGGAAGAGCATTCACTGCGTTGAGGTGGATGCGAGGGGGCGGCCCTTCTGGGAGGTCAACATCCCGGAGGACATTGGGAGGATCGAATCGCGCTTGAAGGAGGCCGGGATGGAGTGACGGCCGGAGCCGCGCCGCCTACGCGTTCTGGAACGCTTTATCGAGTCCCTCGTGGATCTTGTCGACATCGTCGATGGACAGGCACAGCGTCGTTGCCATGCGCAATTGGCGACGTGATGGCGCCATCCTGCGAGAGGATGCCTACCACCGCCGTCATCATCATCGACGCTGTCAACCGCGGTCGGGAGTTCCTGGAAGGGACGGCTCTCGGCGGCGGCACGGCGATGACGCTTCGGACCGGCCGCCGCGCAGCCGTGACGTTGACTTCTTCCTGCCGGACCCCCAGCGGACCCGGCGGCAGCGGAAAGCGGAGGGGGAGACGGCAAGGACGCAAACGGAACAGGCATCGCCGGCACCGACCCCCCCGACCGTGCCAAGCCGCCCTCCTATTCGCACAACCGCAAGACACAACGGCCGGAACACCGCCTTCAGAAGGAATTCCGCGTCCAGCCGACCGGTTGCGGTTGGTCCCTGCCAGGGCGGCAGTAAGCAGCAGGGAGGGCCGCGGGGTGCGCAGCGGGCCTGAATTCAACATATTTCGTGTATATAAACGCATAATTCGTTCAGAATGGCAGTTCGATGCAATCCGTGGATGCAATCAAGGCCCTGTGCGGTCTGGACCGGGACGGCCGGGCGGTCTTCTCGGCGGCGGAGCTGCGCTGCATCTTCCCGGAACTGTCCCGCCATACCTTCACCGACGGCCTGCGTCGGCTGGTGGCCCAAGGCATTCCGAAGCGCGCCGCGCACGGCGTCTATGTCAATGCGCTTTCGCGGGGCCCGCGGGCTTGGCGCGACGAGGAAGCGGCAATCCGCCTGCGCAGCGGGGAATACAGCTATGTCAGCCTCGAATCGGCGCTGTCCGCATTCGGGGTGATTTCGCAGATCCCGGTCGGCCGGACGACGATGATGACCACCGGCCGCTCCGGCGAGATTCACAGCATCTACGGCACGCTGGATTTCACCCACACGGCCCGGCCGGTGCGGGACATCCTGGCCTCGACCATGATGATCGAGGGTCGGCCGATGCGCTTCGCCCGCGTCGAGACGGCGTTGCGGAATCTCCGGCGGGTCGGGCGCAACATGGATCTGGTCGACATGGACGTTTACCGCGAGATTCTGGAAGAGCAGGCAGCGGCAGGAGGGTCGGCGGGATGAAGCAGGATCTGGCGCACATGATCGAGTTCGCCCTGCAGGACAACCCGAACCTCAGCAGCTTGCGCCCCGTAGTGGAGAAGGAAATTCTCCACTGCGACATCCTGCACGGGCTGCTGAAAGGCGCATCCCGGAACTCATCGAGTCCGACGGCTTTGCCCGGCAGCTGTCGCGGTTCCTGGACAAGCTGACGGGCGCCGCCACGGTCTTCCGGCCGGAGTGGCGCGAGTGCGCCGCCCGCGATCTCCAGGACCTGCTGGGCGGCCTGCTTCCTGTGTTGACAGCAAACGGCGTCTGCCGCCCGCCGGAAAAGGTCAGGCAGGCGAAGCCGCCGGAGGGACACCGCCGGGTCAGGCATCCCCGGCACCGGGATCCGCGATCCCTATGCGCTGCCCTCGCCTTGGGACAGCAATTGGAAGAAATAACGGGCCGGGCAGGTGGATGATGGCAGCCCGGCAACCTTGGGACCATCCAATCGCGCATGGCCCCGAGCGCATTGCGGGAAGGCCCTGACGGACTTCAAAGCTGATTTGCGGAGCGGACGGCCAGGCACGACACCGACAGCGTTCTGAGCCAAGGGCGGAGCGCCCTGCTTCTCGAAGGCGATCTTTCCGCGGGCATCCGGCAGAGTCGGCGACGACACGGCGGTGCAGCTGTTCCGCCAAGTCGGCGATCGCGCCCGAAGCTCTTGCAAGGTGCTCGCGCCAGGCGCCGCGCGCCTCGGAAACGGCGGAAGGCTCGAAGCAGCTGCTGTTTCTGGAGCGCGGGGAAAGCATTCACCGCGTCGAGGTGGACGCGAGGGGACGGCCATTCCGGGAGGTCAACATCCCGGAGGACATCGACAGAATTGAATCGCGCCTGAAGGAGGCCGGAATGGAGTGACGGCCGGAGCCGCGCCGCCTACGCGTTCCGGAAGGCTCTGTCCAAGCCCTCGCAGACCTTGTCGACATCGTCGATGGACAGGCACAGCGGCGGCACCATGCGCAATGTCGACTGGAACGGCCCCGACTTCGACGGAACGATCCCGCTGCTCCGGCATTCCTCGAACACCTTGCTTGCGGTTTCCGGATCGGGCTCCTTCGTTTTCCGGTCCTTGACCAGCTCGATGGCAAGCATCAGCCCGCGGCCGCGCACGTCGCCGATCGCGGGGTGCTTCGCCTTGAGATCGAGAAGCCGCTCCAGAAGGGCCTTTCCGACCACCCTGGCGTTTTCCTGCAGCCTTTCCTCCCGGAGAACCTGCAGCACGGCGCGCCCGGCCGCGCACGATGTCGGATTCGCGCCGTAGGTATGGAACATGAATCGTTCCGCCATCGGCTCGGCCACGTGCTTCTGCGCGACCACGGCGCCGAGCGGGAAGCCGTTTCCGATCCCCTTGGCCATCACGACGATCTCAGGGACGATGCCGTCGCGCTCGAAACCCCACATGTGGTCGCCGGTGCGCGCGAATCCCGCCTGCACCTCGTCTGCGATCATGACGCCTCCGGCGGCGCGCACTCGTTCCGCCGCGCCTGACAGGTAGCCTTCAGGCAATTCTATGATGCCGCCGTAGCCCTGAACGCTCTCCGAAACGAATCCCGCCAGCCTTCCGGAAGTCTCGGCGGAAATCGCGCGCTCGATCTCCTCAAGGTACGGGCCGGCCCCGGCATTCTCCCCGAAGACGCCGCGGTACTGGTTCGGCTCCGCGACGAACGTGACGCTTCCGGGAATTCCCGGATGCCTCCAGCCGGAAATCCCCGTGATCGACTGCGCGCCCGCCGTGGGCCCGTGATAGGACGAGCGCAAGGCCAGCAGATCCAGGTTGCCGGTGAAGCTCCGGGCCATGCACAAGGCGAGGTCGATCGCCTCGGCGCCGGAATTGGTGAAGTGGACCACCCATTCGATGCCGTCGTCCGCCCCGGGCATCTCGGCCGCGAGCTCTTCCGCGAAATGCGCGGGAACGGGATGGTAGAACATGGTCGTGCAGTGGACGAGCTCGCGGGCCTGCGCCGCCGCGGCGGCGACCACCTTGGGATGGCAGTGGCCCACCGAAATGCAGACGTTCATGCCGAGCAGGTCGATGTATTTCCTGCCGTCCTCGTCCCAAAGGTACTGCATCGAGCCCTTCTTGAAGACCATCGGCTCCCTGTAGGGAATGAACCGCCTCTGCGATGCCGAGAAGTACCTGTCCCGTCGCGCGGCGGTGCCGGCGAGACTCCAGTCGACGCTCAGTTCCATAGCTTTCCGCTCCCTATTTCGCCCGTTCTGCGCTCGACGAATTCGTCGAGCGCTTCGCGGACCGAGCCGTCCAAAGGCGGCGGCTCGAACTCGGCGAGCAGCTGCTTCACGCGGCGGCCCGCCCTTTCATGCTGCCATTTCCCGCCTTCGGAGGCCCATTGCTCGTAGGTGCCGTTGTCGGACATTCCGCCCAGCCAGAAGGCGCTTTCGAAGTTCTTCCGGGTATGCTCCGCGCCTAGGAAATGCCCGCCGGGCCCGATCTCCTCGAAGGCCTCCGCCGCTTCGGCGATCCCTGAGAAATCGACTCCGCCGACGAACCACTGCATCGCCGCGCAGCGGTCCGCGTCCATCACGATCTTCTCGTACCCCGTCGTCAGCAGGCCCTCGAGGCAGCCTGTCGCGTGGATGATGAAGTTCACGCCCGAGATCGCGGCGCCCATCAGCTGGGACTGGCTTTCGTAGCCCGCCTGCGCATCCGGAACCTTGGACGCGGTCAGCGCGCCGACCGAATGGAAAGGCAGGCCCAGGCGGTCCGCCAGGGTCTTCGCGCACATCTGGAACTGCGTGCCTTCCGGCGTTCCGAAGGTAGGTGCGCCGGTCCTCAGCGAAAGCGGGGAGAAGAAGGTGCCGAACACCGCGGGGGCGCCCGGCCGGATCAGCTGGATCAGCGAGACCGACGCCATGACCTCGGCGAGTGCCTGCGCCAGCGTCGCCGCGATCGAAACGGGCGACATCGCTCCGCCGAGGATGAAGGGGGACACGACCGTGCACTGGCCGGCCGCGGCGTACACCTTCAGCGCCTCGATCATCGTGCTGTCGAGCACGAGCGGCGCGTTTGTGTTCACAACCGAATAAAGGACGCAGTTCTTGTCCACGAACTCCCGGCCCATCGCGAGGCGGCACATCTCTATCGTGTCCGCTGCACGCTCCGGCGCCGTCACCGCGCCCATGAACGGCTTGTCGTTCAGGGTCAGGTGGGCGTGGGCCATGTGAAGATGGCGGAGAGGCACGTCCACGTCGACCGGCTCGACCACGACCCCGCCGGAGTGGTGCACGGAACCGAGCATGCGGTGGAGCTTCGTGATGCTCCTGAAGTCCTCGAGAGTCGCGTACCGCCTGCCGTTTTCCATGTCGTGGACGAACGGGGGGCCGAAACTCGGCGCGTAGACCTGCGCGTCCCCGCCGATCTCCACCGAGCGCTCGGGATTCCGGGCATGCTGCGTGAACTTCCGGGGCGCGGTTCGGATCTGATCTCGGCACCATCCGGGTTCGAACCGGACCCTTTCCCCCTCGACCTTGGCTCCGCTCCGCCGGAAAAGGTCCAGGACGTCGGGTGCGCCGCGGAATTCCATTCCGGTCTCGTCGAGCAGCCTGTCGGCGCAGCGTTCGATGGTTTCGACGGCCTGCCCGTCGATCAGACTCATCGCGGCGATTTTGCGGACAATGAACGGCGCCGCCTGCTTTCCGGCGGAACGCCGGGCGATCGCGCGCTGCTTCCTTCCGGTCCGCCGGATCATGCGCGGCCCGCCGCCTTCGCGGCCAACCGGGGCTTCATCGGCCTTCCTCCGCAGCGGGCCGGCCGGGCAATTGCCCTGAAGAGCGCATCTGGCAGGCAAGCTCCGGAAAGCGCTCTTCGAACTGGCGGTTCAGGACGGACGCGCACTCCTCGGCAATCATGTGCGCGACCAGCTTCAGGCTGTCCTCCCGGTAGACGACCTGGATGCTGCGGGTGAATCCTGGAATCGGGAGCTTCGCGGCCTTCAGGGGCATGCCTTCCGCGACCGCGTCGATCAGCAAGGTGGGCGTGAGCAGCGCGAAGCACTTTCCGGTCGCCACGCCCGCAACCACCATCGAAGCCCTGTCGGCTTCCATGGCGCGCTGCAAATTGAGCCGGCACCGGCGAAGGTGCTGGTCCGTCCTGCGGCCCACTGGAGTCGAGGAGCCGAATCGAACCAGCGAAAGCCGGGACGCGATTTTCTCAAGGTCGTCCGCGGGGCCCTCGTAGCTCTCGGGCAGTATGAGCATGAACGGCTCTTCAAGCACCGGGAAGGACTGGTAGTCGCCGCGGTCGAAGTAGTTCTCGGAGGTCACGGCGACGTCGATCTGCCGCGAACCGAACGCGGCCTGATGGTCGCTGGCCAGCCCCGCGCTCAGAATGAGCTCGGGAACGCCGAGCCTGCCGACGACGAGGCTGAACAGCGCCGGGGTTAGCGAAGTCGCGATCGAAGCCAGAAGCCCGACTCTGAGGGCCGGCAGGGCCTCGGACTTGAGATGCCGGAGGCTCGACTTCAGATCCTCGATCTCGTAGAGAATCCTGTATCCGTGGCGCTGGAGCATCTCGCCCGCATGGGTAAGCTGGATCGGCCTCTTCGACCGGTCCACAAGGGTTACGCCGAACCCTTGCTCAAGGTTGCAGAGATGCTGGGACGCCGCCGACTGCGTCATGCCGAGCGCCTTCGCCGCGCCGGTGACGTGGCGCATTTCCGCCACGGCCATGAAAACCTCCACCGAGCGGATGAGGCTGGATTCCTTGTCCATTTCCCGACCTCCTGGCGCCGAATGGAGCCCGCCCGCCCAGCCTGCACTGCGGCATGGCCACGCTTGCGTCCGTCATCAATAGCGCATCGCGGCGCGAATTGCGCATAGCATAAGTTTGGCTAATGCTGCCGTTCAGCGCTTGATTGCGCGGCATCCTAATCGCTCTTTGGCGCGGCGGCGGTTGCGCGGCAGGGCAACGGAATGATCGGGACACTGATAGTCGGCGGCGGCGCGACCGGCCTCAGCCTTGCGTATCATCTTGGCAGCTTGGGCGCGGAGCGGGTCGTCCTGCTTGAACGGAACCGGCTGGGGTCGGGAACGACTTGGCATGCGGCGGGGATTGTGGGGCCGCTCCGGGCTACCGGCGGCTTGACGAAGCTGGTCATGCGCGCCTTGGAGCTGTTCCCCTCGCTTGAGGAGGAGACCGGCTTGGGGACCGGCTACCGCCGAACCGGCGGATACTGGCTGGCGCGCGAATCCGCCAGAATGGACGAGCTGCAGCGGATCGCGGCGCTTGGCCGCAGCTTCGGTCTGGATGCGGAAGTTGTCGGACTTGGCGATGTCGGCTTTCCCGGGCTGAACCTGGAAGGCTTGGTCGGCGCCCTGCGCGTCGCCGAGGATGCGGCCGTCAATCCCGTGGATCTCTGCACGGCGTACGCCAAGGCGGCGAAATCCCGCGGCGTGGAGATTCTCGAGGATTCGCGGGTTCAGTCGATACTGGTTGAAAACGGAGCCGCGAAGGGCGTCCGGATGGAGGACGGGCGGGAACTGCTGGCGGAGAGGATCGCGCTTTGCGCCGGCTCGTGGGCGAAGCGCTTGGCGGAGGATGCCGGAGCGGCGCTTCCGCTGCAGGCCGTCGAGCACATGTACGTCGTCACCGACGGGATCGCGGAACTGCCGGATCCTGTTCCGACCATGCGGGATCTGGACCGGGGCGCATACGTGAAAGGGGACGCGGGGCGGCTGCTGATCGGCGGATTCGAGGCGGACGCGAAGTGCTGGGACCCGCACGGCCCCGAGGGAGACAGGCCGTTCCTTGAGATGGAGGAGGATTGGGACCAGTTCGGCCCGTTCCTGGACTCCGCGCTGGAGCTGCTGCCGTTCCTCGAGACCGTTGGCATCAAGCGGTTCATGAACGGCCCGGAAAGCTTCACGAACGACACGCTGCCCCTCGTAGGACCGGCTCCCGAGGTCGATGGCCTCTACGTCGCGGCGGGCATGAATTCGGTCGGCGTCATGTCGTCGGCCGGGATCGGCCACGCGCTGGCGCATTGGATGGCGGACGGAATGCCGCCGTTCGATCTTTGGGAGATCGACATCGCCCGCGCGGATCCGCTTGCCGCAGCGGGCGTGCATATGAAGGAGCGCATGAAGGAGGCGGTGCACGACGTCTTCGCATTGCATTGGCCGTACAAGCAGGCCGTCGCCGGGCGGGGCCTGCGGAAATCCGCCCTGCACGGGCAGTGGCGGCAAGCGGGCGCGGAATTCGGCGTCACCGCCGGATGGGAGCGCGGCCTGTGGTACGCCCGCGGCGAAAGCGAGCGCGGCCTGCCCTACTCGATCGGAGACCAGCCGTGGCACCTGATCGCGCAGCGCGAAGCCGCAGTCATGAAAAGCGGCGCCGCGCTGCTGGACTTGTCGCCCTTCGGGAAATTCGATGTCTCCGGACCCGGCGCGCTCGGGTTCCTGCAGCGTCTTGCGTCAAGCGATTTGGACATGGAGCCGGGGCGCGTGGTCTACACCCAGCTTCTGAACTCGAAAGGGGGCATCGAAGCCGATGTCACCATCGTCCGGCTTTCCGCGGACCGCTTCCGGGTCACGTCCGGAGCGGCGTCAAGAAGGAGGGACGGGGCCATGCTCCGCAGGAGCGCGGCGGGCCGCGAAGTAAAAATCGAGGACTCGACCGAGCGCGAAGCTGTGATCGGGGTCATGGGGGCGGGCGCACGCGAAACGATGAGTTCCGTCTCCGACGACAACTGGAGCCGGTTCGACCCGATGACCGCGAGGGAGGCGGTCGCCGCCGGAGTCCGGATCAGGGCCGCGCGGGTCAGCTACGTGGGAGAGCTGGGCTGGGAATTGTCCGTCCCGGCGGACAGCGCAGCCGCGGTGTTCGAAGCCCTTCTGGAGACTGGCGCACGGCCGATGGGCCATTACGCGGTGGACGGCTGCCGCATCGAAAAGGGATTCAAGCATTGGGGCCACGACATCGGGCCGGATGTCACGCCGATCGAGGCGGGCCTGGGGTTCGCCGTCTGCTGGGAAAAGGATTTCCTGGGCAAGGAAGCGCTTGCGCGGCAGCGTGACGAAGGCACCGCAAGGCGGCTGGAGCTGTTCGAGGTCATCGGCCGCCCGCTGCTGCTCCACGACGAGCCCATCCGGGAATCGGGCAGACTCGTCGGGTTCACGACTTCGGGCGGACGAGGTCCGCGCACCGGCAAGGCGCTTGCGTTCGGGATGGTGGACATTGAGCCGGGGGAGACCCGCCGGATGACCTGCGACCGCGAATTCGTCGTCGAAGTCGCGGGGACGGCTCACAGGGCCGAAGCGCTCCTCCGGCCTCCGTTCGATCCGGGCGGGGAGAGGTTCAGGGCATGAAGAGCGACGCCCGGGTCCTTGTCATCGGCGGCGGCGCAATGGGCGTTTCGCTCCTCTACCATCTCGTCAAGGCCGGCTGGACAGATGTCGTGCTGACGGAGAAGAGCGATCTCACCCACGGCTCGACATGGCACGCCGCCGGCCTCTGCACGCATTTCGCGCACAACCCGACCATCCAGCAGCTTCGCGCCCGTTCGGTCCGCCTTTACCGGGACGTCCTGCCCGCCGAAACCGGCCGCAGCTGCGGGTTCCATCCCTGCGGAGCCATGCGCATCACCTGCGTTCCGGACCGCATGGACGAGTTCGCCCATGTTGCGGGACTGTCCAAATTCACCGGCTGCCGGCTGCGGGTTCTAACGGTCGATGAAATCGCCGAGCTGCATCCTCTGGCGCGGACCGACCGCCTGATCGGCGGGTTGCTCGAAGAGGACGACGGCCATGTGGACCCGGCGCTGGCTGTAGGGGCGATGGCCGCTGCCGCCCGGTCCGGGGGCGCGTCAATTCTGCGAAGGAACCGGGTCCTGTCGATCAGGCGCGAAAGCGGCGGCTGGGCGGTCGAAACGGAGAATGGCCTCGTCCGCGCGCGGCATGTCGTCAACGCGGCGGGAACCTGGGCGTACGAAGTCGGCGCAATGATGGGGGTCGGCGTTCCGGCGGTGCCGATGCTCCACCAGTACATCGTCTTTGACGAGATACCCGAAGTCGCGCGGCGGAATGCCGACGGGATGAAGGAACTCCCGATGATCCGCGATCCGGACGAGAGCTGGTACGTCCGGCAGGAGCGGGACGGGCTCATCCTCGGCCCGTACGAACGGAACGGCGAGGCGTGGGCTGTCGACGGCTGCCCTGAAGACTTCGGCGCCGATCTGTTTCCGGCCGATCTCGACCGAGTCGAGGCGATAGCCGACGCGGCGATGGAAAGGATTCCGGCCCTTGGCGGAGGCGGAATCAAATCTATCGTGAGGGGGCCGATCACGTTTACGCCGGACGCGAACCCGCTGATCGGTCCTGCGGTCGGCGCGGAAGGCGCGTGGCTGCTGACCGGCTCGTCGATGGGCGTGATGGAGGGCGGTGGCGCAGGGTGGTTCCTGGCGCGCTGGATGATTGACGGAACGCCGCCGCTTGAACCGCTCGCGATCGACAGCCGCCGGTTCGGCGACTGGGCGGACAGGGGCTACCGGATCGAAAAGGCGGTCGAATCCTTCGGTCTCCAGTTCGGAGTGCACTATCCCAACGAATCCCGCCCGGCAGGAAGAAACAAAAGATTGTCGCCGGTGCACGGCCGGATGGCAGAGCGGGGCGCAGTCATGGGCGTCGTCAACGGCTGGGAGCGGTCCGACTGGTTCGCAGCGCGTCCCGGCACCGAAACGGAGCTAACGTTCCGCCGCACGAACTGGTTCGGCGCAGTCGCGGCGGAAGTGGAAGCTGTCGCCTCGGCCGTCGGTTTGCAGGACATGTCGCCGCTGTCGAAATTCGAGGTTCAAGGCCCCGGCACGCGGGCCTTCCTTGAGTGCCTCGGCGCCAATGCGCCGCCCGAAACCGGCCGCGTCGGGCTGACTCACGCATTGACTCCTGCCGGGGGAACGCAAGCCGAGTTTGTGGTCGCCATGCTCGAAAAGGACCGAGCGTACCTGACCTCGGCCGCAGCTGCGGAACTGATGGACTTTGAACTCCTGCGGGCCCGCGCCGTCGGCCATGAGGTTTCGGTGGAGAACGCGACCGGCCGCATGGGCGCACTCGGACTGATGGGACCCGAGTCCCGAGCCGTGCTTTCAGCCCTGACCGATGCGGACCTGGGACCGGGGTTCCCGTGGATGACCGCACGCGAACTGGATGTCGCAGGCGTCTCGGCCATTGCGGTCCGCATGTCCTATGTCGGCGAGCTCGGCTGGGAGCTTCATGCGCCAATCGGCGGTCTGCCTGCTCTCTTCGACGCGATCATCGCGGAAGGCGGCAGCCGCGGGCTTGCGCCGTTCGGCGCCTTCGCCGCGAACTCGATGCGGACCGAGAAGGGCTACCGCGCCTGGGGAAGCGAATTCACAACGGAAATCGGCCCTGACGAGGCAGGCGTCAGCTTTGCCATCCGGACCAGGGGCAGGAGCTTCGTCGGCAAGGATGCGCTGGAGGAAAGGATGGCGTCGGGCGGCGGGGCGCGGGTGGAGTTGCTCGCGATTGAGACGGACGATCTGGACCCGTTCTTCAACCACCCCGTTCTCTGCGACGGCAGCGTTGTTGGAATCGTCACTTCGGGCGGCTGGGGCTACAGGGTCGGGAAGGCGCTGGCGTTTGCCTATCTCACGGATAGCGGCGTGCGTTCGGGGCTGAGCATTGAAATCCTTGGAGAGCGGCATCCTGCGGAGATTCTCGACCGGCCTCCGCACGATCCAGACAATGCCAAGCTGAAATCGTGAACTCGAAACTTCGCCGCGAGGTTGTGCTAGCCGCGGCCTCCACCAAGTAGAAGAAACGACACCGCACCACTGCCAATTTTCTGTACTTGATTAATTAAAAGTTACGATGCAAAATATCGGGAAGACAGTGCTGCAGGAATTGCAGATTCTATAGATCTGACATCTTGACTGCGAGCCGATACGCGTACATTTGGATACACTCCGAACGGATGACTTATTCCTAAGCAAATACCTTTCGAGGCAGCGTGCTAGCTGCGATGAAGCCCGTTCGAATGCATTGTACAATGACGGGGTCGATAGAAAGCGCGATGAATGTCACCAAGATTGAAATAAGACGTCCCAAGGCACACGACATCGTGGCCCGTAGAAGCCAGCGCGAATCTTGCCGTCGACACCATATAGTGTCGAGATACGACCGTTTCCGTATAGTGTGAGCAGTGGAAATAGAAACTTAAGCCGAAGTAAGGCCATCTGAGCATAGGACCTGTTTCATGGCGCGGACTCCTCAAAATTATCAGCGGGATCGCGTGATAGTTCTACCGGATGAATGTGAACTGGCCGAAAGTATTGTTCGGTATGGATCGATTCGAGAACTGTCAGTCTGTTTCCTACTTCGCGAAGTTCTGATTGAAAATCGATGAATCTGTTGAGCAAATTAGTGCCGATGTATGTCATTGCAACTGCAAGCGCAACATAAATGCCAAACTTCCAATTGCTAGTGTCACGCTGCTCTTTATACCGCTCATTGTGTTGTTGAATAAGAAGTTGCGTCCCCTCGTATGAAACTCCTTCGATCTGAAGCTTGCCTCTACGTTCAGCAACGGAAGATTCTTCCTTCTCCAACAGCTTTTGGTCATATTGGAAATCGTCTTCATCATTTCCGTTTCGCTTTTTTGGCATGAGATTCCCTTTCTCGAAACTCCTCAACTATGTCATCATTTGAAATGATAACATTCCTTCTCTCTGGATTGTAGTTTTTTGCCCAAGCTCCTTTTTCCCAATGAGCAATAGCAACAAGTTGGTTTCTTTGAAGTTGCCTGACAGCAGAATCCAAGTACTTGACTCCTGAATTATTGTCCGACATATTCGGTTGCAACCTGAACGGTGCTCTAGTTACAGGATTGGGACCGAATATTTTCAATTTGTCGTACAATACCGGATGCACGGGGCCGTATGCCCAAGCTTCAAAATGGCCATCAACAAGAGGGGTGCCTTCAATTCCCAAGTGAAACATGTGCGCAATGTAGCACATTTTCTGCATATGGAGATTAGTTAAGGTCCAGCCGGAAGTCTCACCCAATCGTTTTGCGGCTGACAGAACGGAAACGGTCATTGTTAGATCTCTCCGTCACATGGACGCGTATTATACACATTATTTGCTGCCGAGTCAATAACATGATTGAGCTCAATACATTCCGGACTGTCTGGGTCTGCTCCCATGTTCGATTTGTCTGGCAGGGCGTCCGGTTGGTTTGGCGGTTTCTACCATGGTTTCTGGCCGCTGCGTCGGTGGGGTTTGGTAGCGGGCGATCCGTTCCGTTTTCCGGTGCCACCGTTGCAGGCCGCTTTTGCGTGTTCGATTCGAGAACCAGGATGTTCGCGCCCGGCGGTTCGTTTCGTGAGGCGTCTCCGGGGGTACTCTTCGGGCGTTTTGCAGTCGAGGGAACGGTGGGGCCTGATGCGGTTGAACTCGTCTACGGTACCGTCAAACACGCCGTTCTTGCGTGCCCAGCGCTCTCTATCCGAGTACTTCGTGCAACCCTTCGTGCACTTCTGACTCTCGGCCAAGTTAAGTCTGCCGCGTAGCATGACAGGTCGGGGCGATGATTCGACGAGCGCCACCCGCTCCGGGCGGTCAACGCCCTGCATTACGTCGAATGGATCGTCGTCCTGTTTGACTTCCGAGCACCGAAACCCTGCAAGCCCAAGACCTTTCGCAGGAGAATTTAAGCTGGAATGCTACCTAATCGCGCACCTAATGGACCTAATCGTTTGCGCTAATGTATCGATTTCGTAGACATTCAGTCATCGGAGGGGCGATAATGCGTTTCTGCCGCGCGGGAGGCGCGTCGCTCCGATGCGATGTTGGTGGCGCGCCGCGCGGAACGGCAAATTGAGTCCAGCTGGAGAAGGGGGTTCCACAATGAGATTCAATGCAAAACCGCTTGCCGCGATCGCCATCGCGCTGGCGCCTGCCGCGGCGTCTGCCGCCGACCTGGTGATACCGGATCCGAACTACGCCGCAGGCCGGGCAACGGCGTTCGCCGTGAAGGCGATAGTGGAGGAAGCGATGGGCCTTGAGGTCGAGATGGTTACGACGACCGCCGTGCCCGTGATCTGGGAGGCGATGGCCCGGGGGAACGGCGAAATCGACATTTGGACGGAAGTCTGGCTGCCGAACCAGTCGGGCCTGAAGGCGAAATACGCTGACGGCGAAGGGACGGTCGTCATTTCCGACAACGGCTTCCTTGCCGTCCAAGGCTACTGCGTCACGCGGGTCACCATGGACGAGCACGGCATTTCGACAGTGTTCGATCTTGCCAATCCCGAGAACGCCGCGCTGTTCGACACCAACGGCGACGGGCTGGGCGAGATCTGGATCGGGCCGCAAGGCTGGCAGTCGACCAACATCGAGACGATCCGTGCGCGCGACTACGGCTTCGCGGACTTCTTCGATCTGCAGTCCACCGAGGAGGCGGTCGCGAATTCGGGCCTTGCCGCTGCCGACAAGGCGAACGAGCCTTGGGTCGGATACTGCTACGGCCCGCACCAGAATTTCGTGATGTACGACATTGTGCTTCTGGAGGAGCCGCCGCACAATCCGGACGACTTCGTGATGGTCCAGCCTGCGGAGGATCCGGATTGGCAGTCCAAGTCGAGGGTCGCGTCGGCCTACGCCGAAACCACGGTCAAGATCAGCTGGTCCGCCAGCCTTTCCGAGCGCCAGCCGGGAGTCGTTCCCTTGCTGGAGAACATCCAGCTGTCGGCGGACGATGTGAACGCCTGGGCGCTCGCGATCGTGGAAGGCGGAGATCCGAACGAGATTCTGTCCGCTTGGGCGAAAGAGAACGCGGATCAAATCGCGGCCTGGATGGCCCAGTAGCCGAATCAAGCTTTGGCGGGCGCCGTCAGCGGCGCCCGCGGCCGCTTCCGTGCCGCTAGGCGGCGCAGAACAGGCAGCGGACGACGTCGTACGGCTCGAATCAGTCTGGAAGATCTTCGGCGCCCGCGCAGGCGAGGCGCTGGCCGCGGCGAAATCAGGCGCCGGCAAGCCGGACATACTGCGCGAGTTCGACTGCGTGGTCGGCGTGGCGGACGCGTCGCTCACTGTCCGGCGCGGCGAGATCTTCTGCGTCATGGGCTTGTCGGGCTCGGGGAAATCGACGCTGGTGCGGCATGTGAACCGGCTGCTCGAGCCGACCGCAGGCCAGGTCCTGATTGAAGGCGAGGATATCCTTGCCAAAAGCGACGCCGAGCTTCGCCGGATCCGCGCGACCAAGGTCGGCATGGTGTTCCAGAATTTCGGCCTGCTTCCGCACCGGACCGTCCGCGAGAACGTTTCCCTTCCGCTGGAAATCCAGGGAGCCACGCTGAAGCGGCAGTACGATTCCGCCGAGGCCGCGCTCGCGAAGGTGGAGCTCGCGGGATGGGGCGACCGGTCGCCTGCCAGCCTTTCGGGCGGGATGAGGCAGCGGGTCGGACTTGCCCGGGCGCTGGCAGCGGATCCGCCGATCCTTCTCATGGATGAGCCGTTCTCGGCGCTGGACCCGCTGATCAGGCGGCAGCTGCAGGACCAGTTCCTTCAGCTGTCGAAGGAAGTCCGGAAAACGACGATGTTCATCACCCACGACCTCGACGAGGCAATCCGCATCGGAACGCGGATCGCCATCATGAAGGACGGCGTCATCGTGCAGATCGGAACTCCGGACGAGATAACCGGAAACCCGGCGGACGATTACGTTGCGGAATTCGTTGCCAACATCCCTGGATGAAGCCTATGCCGAGCAATACCGGCCGACGCGCGTCCGCCGGGAACCCGGCAACAGGCTTCTTGGCGGCACGTGATTGGCAGCCGGGCGGAGGTGCGACGGATGGCCGGCAAAGATTCTGAGCGGGAATTCAGGGAGCTGGTTTCGGAATTCGCAGGCCGCGGCGGAGGCTACTACGCGGAACGGTTTCTG
Source organism: Paracoccaceae bacterium (assembly GCA_965203795.1). GTDB lineage: Bacteria > Pseudomonadota > Alphaproteobacteria > Rhodobacterales > Rhodobacteraceae > CBDBBY01. Next base: position 3,630,952 of record OZ241915.1, read on the forward strand.
CGGATCTCGGAATCGGAGGGTCGCGTCGCGCACTTCAACACCTGGGCTCTGGCGTTTGGACCGGTTTGGCTTGGCGCCCGATCGCTTTGGGCGGCTTTCTGGGCGGCGTTCATCATTGAGGCGTTCGCTCTTGTTCTGATCGGAATCGGCTGGTTCGGCGATCTCGGTTCGGAGGCCTTGGCGAAGGCGGAAAGGCTGGAGGCGCAGGCCGCGGAGCGCATGGATCGGGCGGAGGCGGCGATCGCGGAAGGCGATTCCCTAGGCGAGAACATGAAGCGGTCGGCTGAGGCGATCGCCGGAGCCGCGGAAAAGGCCAGAGCCGAAGCAGCCGCCATGCGCGGATCGGCGCCGCGCTACCTCGCTTGGGGATTCGCAGTGCTGCTTGCCGTCCGGATCGCGTGCGCGGTTTTCGGCGACGCCGCGCTGGCGAGGCGGTTCCGGCGCTGGCGGGCGAACAGGGCCATCGCGCACGGGCTTCCGCCGCAGCGGATCCTCTTCACCGCGGCGCTGACGGCATTCTCTTACGCATTGACCGTTTACAGGTTCGCCGCATCCGAGACCCCATCGTGGATGACGGAGTTCCCGGCCGCGACCGAGATCAGGAATGCCGTCTCGATTGCTATCGACGAAGGAGTCAGATCCGTCGCGGACGGATTCGGCTTCATGTTCAACTCCATCACCGCCGGAATCAACGGCGTGCTGAATCTGATGGAAGTCTGCCTCGTGTCCACGCCTTGGCCCGTGGTCATGCTGGGAATACTGGCGATCGCGTGGCAGGTCGCCGGACCCCGCGTTGCGATCTTCTCCGGCGCCGCGCTGGCTTATCTCGCTGTCCTCGGCTTCTGGGAGAAAAGCATGGCGACGGTCGCGCTGCTGGGCACGGCCGCGTTCCTGTGCATCGCGATCGGAATTCCAATCGGAATCTGGTGCGGCCGGAATCCGAGGGTCTATGCGATCATCCGTCCGATTCTGGATTTCATGCAGACGATGCCCGCCTTCGTCTATCTCATTCCCGTAGTGGCGTTCTTCGGCATCGGGAAGCCTCCGGGGATCATCGCGACGCTGGTGTTCGGAATGCCGCCTGTTATCCGTTTGACCGCGCTCGGAATCTCGGGCGTGCCTGCGGAGATCCGGGAGGCCGCGACAGCGTACGGCGCCGATCGCAGGTTCCTTCTCTTCAAGGTGGACATCCCGCTCGCGATGCCTTCGATCATGGCGGGCGTGAATCAGACCTTGCTCATGTGCCTTTCCATGGTGGTCATCGCGTCGCTGATCGGTGCCAAGGGGCTGGGCGAGGACGTATTGTCGGCTCTCCAGTACGCGGCCGTCGGCCAAGGCATTCTGGCGGGATTCGCGATTCTGATGTGCGCCATCGTCTTGGACCGCATCGTGCAGGGCAAAGCCCCGGACTAACGGCGCACGCGCCCTGCGGTTCCGGCTTGACCGGAGAGGGGCGTAATCGGCGGTCGGCTTTACCGCGACCGGGGCTGGACCGGGAATTCCTCAATGCCGTCGGCCCTTCGCAGCACGCGAATTCGACGGTTCGCCCGCCGGACGGAATCCGGCACGTTCGCAGCCGCGCATCGGGGGTATCCGCCGGGCTTTATCCATTCCTTGAGCCGGCGGGCGGCTTCGGAAGTTTTGCACAGAAAACCGCCGTTCGGGAACGATTCGCGCTCCGGGATTTCGCAGCCCGCCGGGACCTTCGGCCGACTGGAAATCCTGCAAGGAAGCCGATGCCCGAAGCTGAAGGAAGAGGCCCGTTCGGAACGGGCCGGTCGAGATACGTCGGAAACATCGTTCTCAAAGTGGAATCGTATGACCTGTCCGGAGCCAGGGAGGACTGTTTCCCGGGCCTAGTGAAGGGCTCGGCCGCGGGAGGCCCGCTCGATGGCCGCCGACTCGAAATCGCGATTCGGATGACCGCCACCAACGCCCGGGTTCCCAAAGCCGCCGGGTTCGCGCAGGCGGGCGGAATGTCGCACACGCCGCCCGGCGGCTACATCGCGTTCGAGAACGTCCGCGAGAGCCGCGGGCAGTACGCGGCCGCTTGGGCGAACCGCTTCGCGGGGCCGGGAGAAACGCTCCGCGTCGGCCTTCCCGCGAGGATCATGCCGTCCTTCGACAGGGGCGGCGGCGTGAGGGTGAACAAGGAAACGGGCGCCACAGTCTACAACGCGCACATTCTTCATCCGAAAGGCACGAAGACAGCCGACTCCTATGAGGGCGTCCAGGAGAGCATCGCGTCGGCGTTCGAGTCGGGGAATGCGGCATTGCTCGTTCTGATGTCCGGTTCGGATCCCGGCAACGCGGAATTCCAGAAGCGGACGCTTACCGCTTGGAGAGGATGGACGGACGGCGCGCCGATCCCGATTGAGGAAGCGGTCGAGGCCGCGCTCGAACGGCATGGAATGCTTGATTTCCCGGCGGCCTTCAAGGCAGGCGCGATCTGCGACATCGTTCCGATGGAGGGCTTGCGGGTCGGAGGGAAAGTCGCGGAATCAATGGATCGCGGCGCCAAGCATTCGATCAATCTGAATTCGTACAGGATCAGCGGCGTCGGCGCCCGAATCGGGGCGGCCCTGCGAGGCGCAGATCGCGAGACCGCATCGAAGCTCGAAAAGGCTTTCCTTGAGAGCGCGCATCCGAAGGCCCGGCAGTCCTTCCTGGACCGCGGCTGGCGCGGCGTGTGGAATGTCGACGTCCAGCGCTTCTTCAGCGCGCGCGGCGTCTCGATTCCGAACCCGGGCGGCTTCGGATTCGCTGTCTCCACCGGGCTGGTCAAAGCCTACGGGGCCGACGGAAACGGGGACGGAGGCGCGTTCTTGGCGAAGGCGCGCACGCTGAGCAATCCGCTTCCCGCACAGGCCGTTCCCACCGCGTCCGACCCCGAAGCCCACCTCCGGTACCATCGAAGCTTCGGCGAATTCGTGGAGAAAGCGGCGGCCGCGGATGATCCGGAACCCGCGTTGGCCGAGCCCGGTTACCAATCCCAGGCAAGTCCTGTTATGCGAGCCGTGAAAGCGGCGGAACGCCCGCCCGCCCCCGACGCGATCGCGGCGGCGGGCGACGAGGCCGAGCCGCAGGAACCGCAATTGGATGACTGACGTCCGCAAGGCCTGAACGCCCGGAATCAGCCGGGACGGCGAGCGGCACGGGCGTTTCCAGAACCGGAAATGGAAATGCCCGCCGACAATCGAGACCCGGACCCGCTGGCGAAGTGGGTCGTTTTCCGCGACGGCAGCGCAGCCCTCCGCAGGATGGTGAAATCCGACGGCGAAAAGGGCCTGCTCCTTCAATTCACGGGCTTGGGCGCGTGGGAGGACGTGCGTCGGCGCGCGCTGGCATACGGCTTTTCGGAAGTGCACGCTTCAAAGTCGCTGATGCTGATGGCCCGCAACCGCGCCTTGGGGATTTCCACGACGGAGCTTGCCGACGCCCTTGGCGGCGATGTCGTGGAGATGCCGCTCAGCGTCGTGCACTCCTACCCTTGGACTGCCGATTACAGGCAACCGGACCTCGGAAAGGGCCTTTCGTCCGCCGGCGGTCCGAAGCCCGCCGCGATCCGTCCGCTCGGATGGAACCACCTCGGCGAAGAGGTTTTGACCGATGGCGAGGGACGGCGCTACCGGAAGGGTCCTGTCGAAGAGGGGCGGACCCGCTACTTCGCCGAGACCGACAACCAGGACAGAACTCTCTTCCTGCGCGCCGAGAAGCCGGAGGATCTGCCGAGGATCGCCGCTGGCCTGCTGCATATGGCGGAACGCGGAACAGTGCGCAGGGAGGAATTCGGGGAGGTCGCGGCGGCTGCGGCCGAGCCTGCCAAGCCCGGCAGGCCGCAGATGGAAACCGGGTTCGTTGAGGAATCGCTAAAGCGAGAGCTGGTGGAGCGGATCATCGGCGTTTCGGTCGAGGACGACGCGTCGCGGCGGAGCTACCACCGCGCGATGCGCCTCGGCGAGCATCTTTCGGGCGTGGTCAACGAAGCCTCGAAGCCGCTGGACGGCCTGTCCCCGTCGATAGGATTCCTCGTCTTTTTGCGGCGGCTGGTCCGCGAAGCCGACGCGACGGAAGTTTCCGGAAACGAGCGGCTCCGCGCAGCGGTGCACATCGCGCAGGCCGAGGGCGAAGTCCAAAGCCAGCTCTACGACCTGACCGGAAGCCGCGCCGGCGGCGAGGCCGAACGCGCGGCCAACATTCTGGCCAGGCGTACGGCGGAGGGGTCCAGCATTCTGATCGTGGCCGGCGGCGCGGACTCCGATGCCGTCGAGAGCATCCGCACCGCGCTGGGCGTCGGATACGCGATTGAGAACGTGGCGGAAATCGCGCCGCATGTCGCGACTGGCCGACACGACGGCGGGCTTTGCACGGCGTTCGTCATCGGCGAGCGCCGCCCGTCGCCTGTCGAAAGCCTTCCGATCGCGGCCCAGCGCACCTTCAAGGTCCTGACGCGGGACGACCTGGACGGTCTCCACAAGGAGATCCGGCGGTCAAGAAAGAGGATCCGGGATTGGCACCTCGACGCCGCCGATGCCGAGGCATGGGAAACCGAGGATCGGGAGGACAACGAGCGGCAGCGCCCGTACGTCGCATTGTCCGAGCTATCGGCGCCGTTCACCATGATTCCCAAGGCGCTCGAAGGCGCCACCGCGAAAGCGCTGAGGCGGGTCGGGAGCGAACTGGAGGAACAGGGCGGACTCGACGGCTGGCTTGCGGGCGCGCTGGGAGTCTCGCGCGACGATCTGGCCGGAATGCTGACGTCCGAGCAGGCCGACGCCATCGCATTGAGAAAGTCGGCGGCCGACCGGAACCGGGGCTTCCTTCTGGCGGACCAGACCGGCGTCGGGAAGGGGCGGAGCCTCGCCGCGATATGCAGGCTTCACGCCAGAACCGGCGGCAAGGTGCTTTATTTCACGGAGAACGCCGACATCAACATTCCCGATGTCTGGCGGGACATCACCGCGGTCGGAGGGCGGGCAGAATTCAGACCCGCGATTCTCGCGTCGCGCCCGGTCGCGCTGAAGGGCGGCGGCGGCGAAGACGGAGCGGAAACGGTTTTCAAGACTGAGTCCGCCTTGTCCCGAAGGCGCGTCTTCGAGGAGGCCTTGTGGCCGAAGGACCGCAACCTGGTCCTGACCAACTACAGCCAGTTCAGCAGGGGCAAGGACTCGCCCGCGCAGAACTGGGCGCGGTCGGCGCCCGACGCCTCGACTCTTCTGGTCCTCGACGAATGCCACAACGCGCTGAATCCCGAATCGAACATGGGCAAGGCGGTGCGGGCAATGATCGAGGCCGTCGGCCGCAAAAACGTGGTGTACGCGACGGCGACACCGCTCCGGAACATCGCCGGGGCGGAGCTCTACAAGCCGCTTCTCCCGGATGCCGAAGGGGATAGGCTCGACGGAATCTTCGCGAGCCTCTCCGTCGGCGGCGAAACGGCCCAGGAAAGCTTCGCCACAATGCTGGCAGAGGACGGGGTGTTCGTCCGCCGGGACCACGACCTTTCGAATCTGGAGTTTCAAGTGCGCCTGCCGGACGACGCCCGGATGTCGCGCTACCAAGACATCATGAACCTGTTCTCGCCGATGGTGGAGCAGCTTCTCGACGCCTCGCTTGAAGTGCAGGCGCTCGTTGGCCGGGCGCAGGCGGTCCGGTACCGGGAGATGATCAACCGAGGGCACGATCCCCGGGCGGCCAGGGCGGAAACCAACGCGCTGTACCAGTACTCCGGGGCGGCGGGAGGCCCGCTCGCGCGTCTCGCGAGGCTGACAATCAACGCAATCAAAGTGGGGCAGGTCGTCGATGAGGCGCTCAACGAGATCAGCGCAGGCAGAAAACCGCTGATTTCGTTCCATTCAACGGGCGCCGGTCTGTTCACCGAGATCGCAACCCGGGGCGGCGAGGCCGAGTCCTCCGGAGACATGTCGCTTGCGGACCAGATCATGCGCGTCGCGGAAGGAATCTTCCGGGTGCGCATCGACGACGAAGTCCGGGACGCCCGCCTTCTCTCGCCGGAGATCGAGGAGGCGGCGCAGCGGATCAGGCACATGGTCGAGCGCATTCCGCAGGACCTTCCGGTTTCGCCGATCGATGCGCTGATCGAAAGCTTGGGCGCCCACGGCGTGTCGGTCGGCGAAATATCCGGCCGCGCGCTCGCGTACCGCTCAGGATGCATCGTCCGGCGGGAAGGCGCCGACCGGCGGAAGGCCGTCGACGATTTCAACAGCGGGGACCTCGACGTCCTCATATACAACTCAGCGGGCGCGACCGGCGGGTCGTACCATGCGTCGGCGGAGTTCCGCGACCAGCGGCCGCGGTCGATCGTCGAGATGGAGACGCCGGTCGACATCATCAAGTACGTGCAGGCCCAAGGGCGCGGCAACCGTTACGGGCAGGTGGCGAAGCCGAGGGTCGTCTCGGTGGTGACCGGCCTGATTCCGGAAATGAGAATTCTCCAGCAGCGGAACAGGAAGCTGCGGTCGATGGGCGCCATCATCGACGGGAACCGGTCCCATCCATTGCTGTTCGATGACGTTCCGGACTTCCTTAACATCGTCGGCGACCGCGCCGCGATGCACGTGCTGCTCGCCAAACCGGACATAACCCGTCGGCTGGGCTTCCAGGAAATCGCGGAGGGAATCGGGGAGGACCAGGCGGATTCCATTCTGGACCGCGGCGCGCTCGCCGATTCAGGCGCCTCGTCGAAGCTCGCCGAATCGCTCGCGAACAAGGTGCTGACGCGCTCGCTGGTGCTGTCCGCCGCGGAGCAGTCGGAGCTCGTCGACCTCATGCGGTACGAATTCGACGCGGTTGTCGAAGAGCTCGAGAGCCGGAACCTCAATCCGCTGAAGCCGAAGGAGATCCAAGGCGAGATCCAGGTCCTCGGCACGACGCTGTTTTCAGGTTTGGAGACCCCCGAGGATGATCTGGACGTGTCGGCGTTCTTCGCGCCGCTCTACATGTCGACCGGAGTCCACCATTTCTCGGAGGAGCCGATCGGATCCGAGGAGCTCGTTCGCTTGGTCAACAACTCGATGATCGCCGACGGCGCGGATGGCTTCGCCCGCCACGCCGACCGCTTGGAATCCATGCTGCCCAACCTTCTCCGAACGGCGATGCGGGCGGATTCGCGGCTAGAGGACGCGCTGGCCGACTTGGCGAACCAGCCGCATCGGTTCCGGCTGAAGCACCAGCGGCTGACGCGCCTGATTCATCTGCTGCGGAACATCAGGCCCGGCCGCGCCGTGCAGCTCGCCGGATTCGGGTCGTTCCGCGACGACGCTCTGAGAACGATCGTCAAAACGACCGCGCCCGATCTCAGGCATGCGGACTGGCCGCAGGCCTACAAGATTCGGACGGTGACGCCGGGAGACACCAGGCCGGAAATCATTTCGCTCAGGAGGCTGCTGAAGCTTCCGAGCGCGGATGTCCGGTTCTCAATCGGCTTGGAGCGGGGACGGAACGAGCGTCATCTCCGGAACTTCGACGAGCAGCGCAATCTGGAGCGGCGGCTCCCCGTCCAGGTGCTGGCCGGAAACCATTTGGCCGCCATCCTTGAGGCGCGGCGGCATTCGCTCGGCACGATGTCCTTGTACAAGGAGGCGTCCGGCCAGATGCAGCGGGGGATCGTCGTGCACCAGAGCAAGGCCGACCTGAGGTTCCTGCCAGTGGTCATTCCCTCCGGCCGCGTGGCGGCGGCGGTTGCCGCCATGGCGTTCCGGGGAAGACTGGGAAAGGGCGTCGCGCTGTGGGTCGGAAAACGGGACAATCCGCTGATCAGGTTCGATTTCGTGACCAGGCCGGGCCATTCGGGGATGTTCTCGCACTTGCCGCCGATCAACCAGGGGGATCTATACGGATGCCGACCTTCTCTGGCCGCGCTGAAGCGCACGAGGCGACGCAAGCAGTACGCGCCCTGGCCATCGGAAGCAGGGCTCATCGATGCCGCCCTGCGGGCCACGGACGGGCTCGTCCTCATGGCCGACGGCAGAATCCGGGATCACGTCAATGACGTCAGCGCCGCGCTTGAGCGCGGCGAATTCCGCCCTTGGATGGATCTGCATGAACGCGCCGACGCCGCGTGAAGCGCGTCCCGGCGCGCTGCGGGCGCACTTACGTCGGCGGACGCGACTCCGAAGGTAGCGAAGCAGGGGACGCGTCCCGACGGACAAGCGGTGCCGGGAGCGCGGCCGGAACATCGGCCTCGATATCGCAGCCAAGAAAGCGGCGGCCGACGCGCTGCGCAGCCTCCATTACCGAGAAGGATCCGGCGGCCGGGTCGATCACGGTGTCGCCCGGACCGGTGACCGCCTCGATCAGAGTCGCCTGCAATCCGACGGGCTTGCGGTGCGCGTAGCCGTCGGGTTTCGGGGATTTCTCCTCGATGACGTCCGGAATGCTCCGGCTGCGCCAGATTCCCTTCGCCCGCTGCGGGTTCTTCTGGAACACGCATAGGAATTCCGACTTCCTGCGCGTCCGGTATCCCATGCCGAAACGGCTCTTGTGCCAGACCACCAGGTCGACGATTTTCAGTTCGGTACCGTCCGCCCAGCCGGACACTCCTTGGCACAAGTGGAATTTGTCCACCCACAGGAACAGGTGCCCGGAGGGAACAAGGATCCGGTCGATGCCCTTGATGAATTCGCGGATGACCAGATTCGGAATGTGTGTCCCTGTGCAGAACCGACCGACCGTTCAGTGCTCTTGATGAGAATAATTTGCGGTTCTAATCGAGCAGTTCCATCAGGCGATGTTTGATCGGTTCGATATTAACGAGCTCCGACAGGAGGAACTCCACATTGTCCGGACCATCGGTGCGTCTGGCCAGTACAATTTCGTTGTAATTGATCCTTAGCAGGTCACAGAACTCGCGGCCTGTCATTGCCTCGGCAAGCGGGATCTTCCGCTTGAAGCCGTTATAAATCGCTTGGCGGTCATTCTGATTGAAAGCACAGAAATGCGCTTCGAATCGATACGGGATTTGCCCTGCGTTGTGATGGATGAACTTGCGCATGGCCCGACGCTCCGCGCCGGCCTTCTTGGTGTCGAACACGTGGCCGTCCTTCAGCTCAACGATATGGCAGGTCCCAATGCGTTCATGGTGTTCGAATACCATGAAGTCCGGTTCTGATCCTTCAAAGTTTATTGTCTCGCTCTTCTTGATCTGTTGCTTGCGGGCTAGCCAGATGCCATCATCCCGGTTCGCGCATGCCAGAAAGGCATCTAGATTATTGATATTATTGGGAACTACCTCCGCGATCATTTTTTCGAGTTCATAGCCGGACGAGATCAAGGCGGAATGCACCTTGCTGGCCAACGCGCCTAGATCAGCATTGTCGAACAACCGCTCGTAGGAACCGGAGGTGTTCCTGGGCTGCGCGTTCCGCATACGGGCCATGAACCTAGCCTAGCCGTTTAGGTCGCAGCCAAGAAATGTGCGTTGCCGTTTCAGCGCCGCATCCAACACTGAGAACGACCCCGATGCCGGGTCGATCACGAAGTCGCCCTCATTGCTCACGGCGGCCATGAGTTCGCCTTGCAGGTTCACTGGCTTCGTGTGGGGATGCTCGCGCTGCGACACCTGCTCCTGGACCGCGTCGGGGATGTTGTGGATTTTCCAGACGCCCTTGGCCCTGCGCGGCTGCTTTTGAAGAACGACGCAGTACTCCGCCCGGCGGCGTGTGCGGTATCCCATGCCGAACGTGCCTTTGTCCCAAGTCACCAAATCCACGATGTCAAGGCTCGTTCCGTCGAACCACGGGCGCACGCCTTGGCAAAGGTGGAATTTGTCCACCCACAGGAACAGATGCCCCGAGGGGATCAAGGCGCGGTCGATACCGCGAACGAAATGACCGATTGCAGTCTCGGTCATCTGCCTCAGCGCGCACCGTCGCTTGCCGCGGTTCTCGCCTTCGTTGCCGTAGGACAGTTTTTCAAGCACGCCGCGATATTGCGGATCAAGGAAGGCCACCGGGATCGTTTCAGCCGGGAGCATGCGCAGAAATTCGAGACCGTCCATCCTGAGCCTCGTGTTTGGCTCGAGCGAAGCTGGTAATGATAAGCTTGGCGCACGAACGGTGCGCTGGCGCGAGAACACCGTCGTCGGGAGTGAGTCCATCGTTGTGTTGGTAGGCTCTGCCAGTTGCTGTGCGTTGCGCGGCATAGGCGATTCCTCAATTCGCAATTTAGGTCTTGTATCAAGTGATGCCGCTGTTGTCGCCTCGGTGGTAGGGCTCGGGTTTTGGTGCTCCCCGATCAGCCGATCGAAGCATCGGGAGGCATTGTGCGGATTTCCGGCGCTGAGGCTGCCCAGGCAAACCGATGCGGGAAAGGATGAGCAGTGCTTCTGGGGATCGATGTAGGCACCTCCGCCGTCAAGGCCGCGCTCTCCGAAGGCGCCGGGCAGATCGCGTCCGTTTCGGCGCCCTTGGCGGTCAGCTCGCCCCGTCCCGGATGGTCGGAGCAGCCGCCCGCCGCATGGTGGGAGGCGCTGCGCTCAGCGCTTGGCGGCTTGGAGGCGGAGTCGCCCGGCGCGATTTCCGGCGTGACTGCAATAGGACTGTCCGGCCAGATGCACGGGCTGGTGGCTCTCGGCAGCGACCGCCGCCCCTTGCGGCCGTGCATACTTTGGAACGACAACCGGTCGGCGGCGGAGTGCCGGATCCTTGCCGACCGGATCAACGACATCGGCGCCGTCGCGGGCGTGCCGCCGCTTCCCGGATTCACGGCTCCCAAGGTGATGTGGGTGAAGGAGCACGAACCGGAAGTCTACCGGCGGATCAGGCATGTCCTGCTCCCGAAGGATTACGTGGGCATGATGCTACACGGCGAAATCGCGACCGACCGGTCGGACGCGGCGGGGACGCTTTGGCTTGATCAGGCGAAGCGCGAATGGTCCAAGCGGCTCTGCGAGGGAAGCGGAACGGATTGCGGATGGCTGCCGGGGCTGCACGACGGTCACAGCCGATGCGGCGAGGTGTCCAAGGCCGCCGCCGCCGAAACCGGGCTGCCCGCTGGAATCCCGGTGTTCGCGGGCGGCGGCGACGCCGCCACTGGCGCGGTGGCGGCCGGCGCGACCGCGCCGGGCCGAGGCATCATATCGCTAGGAACGTCGGGCCAGCTTCTCATGTGCACGGCGGAGTACAGCCCGAATCCCGAAAAGCTTGTCCACGCGTTCGCCCATACGATTCCGGACCTTTGGTACCGAATGGCCGCCATGCTCAACGGCGCCCGGCCCCTGTCGTGGATGGCCGGCGTGCTGCGGACCGGCGTAGGCGACATTCTGCGGCTGGCGGAAAAGGCGGACCCGGACCGCATCCCGCTGTTCCTCCCCTATCTGACCGGCGAGCGAAGCCCTCACGGCGACCCCGACATCCGCGGCGCGTTCTACGGGCTGGAGGACCAGTCGGGCGCGGAAGAGATGTGCAGGGCGGTCGTGGAGTCCATCGGGTTCTCGATGGCCGACGCTTGCGCAAGCTTCGGGGACGCGGTTGCCGATGCGCCGCACCTGCTGGCGCTCGGCGGCGGCGCGGCGAGCGACGCCGTGCTGCAGACCGTTTCGAGCGCGACCGGAATGGCGCTGGGCAGAGCGGACGGAAGCGCGGCAGGCCCGGCGATGGGCGCCGCGCTGCTTGCCGGAGTGGGGGCCGGGATACTGGACGCGGGAGCGCTGGGCCGCCAGCCCGACGTGCGGGACTGGTTCGAGCCGGAGCCGGAACAGGGCGCCCTCCTGGATCGCCTTGCCGCCTACAGAAGCCTTTACAAGGCGCTGAGGCCGTTCGCCCAGGACGGGATGCGCATACTATAATGGCGAAAATTCGGGGAATATTCGCGAATTGCGAACGGAATGTATCATATCAAGGCGCAAATGTATTGGCGGCTCCCTTGGATTCGCAGTAGCGATTGTGGTCAATTCCCAAACGAATCGATCTCAACGGAGGAAAAAATGGATTCACTTCGCGCTCCGGCGCTGGGCTTGGCCGTCGGCCTCGCCTGCGCCGCCCCGCTAGCCGCGGGGGAGCTGACAATCGCGACCGTGAACAACGGCCACATGATTGAAATGCAGAAGCTCACGCCGGAATTCGAGGCGGCCAACCCCGGCATCACGCTGAACTGGGTCGTTCTCGAGGAAGGCGTGCTTCGGCAGCGCGTAACGACGGACATTTCGACGAAGGGCGGACAGTTCGACGTCATGACCATCGGCATGTACGAAACGCCGATCTGGGGCGCCCGCGGGTGGCTTGAGCCGCTCGACTTCGGCGCCGAGTACGATGTCGACGATCTTCTCCCGGCGATGCGCGACGGACTCAGCCATGACGGGACGCTTTACGCGGCTCCCTTCTACGGCGAGAGCTCAATGATCATGTACCGCAAGGACCTGCTTGACGCGGCCGGAATGGAAATGCCCGACAATCCGACTTGGGGGCATGTCCGCGACGCGGCGGCGGCGATGACCGACAAGGACAACGGCGTTTACGGCATCTGCCTGCGCGGCAAGCCCGGCTGGGGCGACAACGCGGCGTTCATCACGACCATGGCGAACTCCTTCGGAGCGAAGTGGTTCAACGAGGACTGGACGCCGGATCTCGACAGCCCGGCTTGGAACCACGCGGTCAACTTCTACGTGGATCTCCTGACCGACTACGGCCCTCCGGGCTCTACCGGCAACTCGTTCAACGAGATCCTCGCGCTGATGAACGAGGGCAAGTGCGGAATGTGGATCGACGCGACGATCGCCGCTTCCTTCGTCACGAACCCCGATCAAAGCCAAGTGCACGACAAGATGGCGTTCGCGCAGGCCCCGGTCGCCGTGACCAAGCGCGGCGCCAATTGGCTGTGGGCCTGGGCGCTGGCCGTTCCGGCTGGAACCCAGCAGGCCGGCGACGCCAAGAAGTTCATTGAGTGGGCGACCTCCAAGTCGTACATTGAACTTGTGGCTTCCAAGAACGGATGGGGGGCCGTGCCGACCGGTACCAGGACCTCGACCTACGAGAACCAGAACTTCCTGAACGCGGCGGTGTTCGCGGACGCCGAGCTGAAGGCTATCCTTTCGGCTGATCCGAACAACTCCACCCAGGATCCGTCGCCCTACGTCGGCGTGCAGTTCGCGGCGATCCCGGAATTCCAGACCATCGGCATCGCGGTCGGACAGCAGATGACGTCGGCGCTCGCCGGCGACGTCTCGGTCGAAGAGGCGCTTGCCAACGCGCAGGAAGCCGCGGACCGCGAGATGAGGAAGGCGGGCTATTACTGAGTCGGAGACTTTCTCCGCAAAGGGGCGACCGCGAATGAGCGGCCGCCCCTGCAAAGCTGCCTTTGCTGCATCGCGCCGGGCCGGAACATTCCGGCCCGGCGATTTGGTTGAATGAACCGCACTCTCACAAGGCTGCTCCAGGCGCCGAGCGTCATCCTGCTGCTGCTCTGGATGATCGTGCCCCTGAGCATGACGCTGTATTTTTCCACGATCCGGTACCATCTTCTGTATCCGGAGCGATCAGGCTTCATCGGCTGGTCCAACTACGAGTTCTTCTACACGGATCCCGCGTTCTGGCCCGCGCTTCTGAACACTCTGGTTCTTGTCGGATCGGTGCTGGCTATATCGGTCGTCGTCGGCTTGGCGGTCGCGATCCTGATCGACCGGCCGTTCCGCGGCCGCGGCATCGTCCGGGTCATGCTGATTTCGCCGTTCTTCATCATGCCGACGGTCAACGCGCTGCTCTGGAAGAACATGATGCTGAACCCGATCTACGGGCTGTTCGCGGTGGCGGCGCAGGCCGTCGGGGCGGAGCCTGTGGACTGGCTGGCGCAGTTCCCGCTGCTTTCCGTGATCATCATTGTGAGCTGGCAATGGACGCCGTTCGCGATCCTGATCTTCATGACCTCGCTGCAAAGCCAGGACCAGGAGCAGAAGGAGGCCGCGCTGCTGGACGGAGCCGGCTTCTGGGCGCGCTTCTGGAACCTGACGCTGCCCCACCTCTCGAGGCCGATCGCGATCGTTCTGCTGATCCAGATGATTTTCCATCTGTCGATCTTCGCTGAGATATACGTGACGACGGGCGGGGGTCCGGGAACGAGGTCGACGAACCTGGCCTTCATGATCTTCAGCCAGGCGCTGCAGGGCTTCGATGTGGGCGTTGCGTCGGCAGGCGGCGTCTTCGCGATCATACTCGCGAACATTGTCGCCATCTTCCTGGTGCGGATCGTCGGCAAGAGCCTGGCGATCTAGACGGATGACGGACAAGCAGAAGCAGAAGTGGATCGACCGCGCGGCCGTCGCGTGCGCCTGGGCGGTCGCGATCCTGATGTTCTTCCCGATCTTCTGGCTGTTCCTGACGTCCTTCAAGACGGAGCTGCAGGCGATCGCGGTTCCGCCGCTGCTGTTTTTCGAGCCGACGCTCGACAACTTCACGCTGATCCAGGAGCGCACCGACTATACGAGCTACGCCCTGAACTCGATCGTGACGAGCTTCGGCGGCACGGCGCTCGCCATGCTCATCGCCATCCCTTCGGCTTACGCGATGGCGTTCAACCCCAGCCGATGGACCAAGGACATCCTGCTGTGGATGCTTTCCACCAAGATGCTTCCCGCCGTCGGCGTCCTCATGCCGATCTATCTCATCTGCCAACGGCTTGGACTGCTCGACACCCGGACCGCGCTGGTCGTCATATTCGCGATGATCAACCTGCCGATCATCATGATGATCCTCTTCAACTACTTCCGCGAGATCCCGAAGGAGATATTGGAGGCGAGCCGGATGGACGGCACCTCCACCTTCAACGAGATCACGCAGATCGTCATGCCGCTCGCGTGGGGCGGAATCGCCTCGACTGCGCTTCTGAGCATCGTGCTTTGCTGGAACGAGGCGTTCTGGTCGCTGAACCTGACCGCATCCGACGCTGGAACCCTCACCGCGCTCGTGGCATCCTTCTCAAGCCCCGAAGGGCTGTTCTGGGCGAAGCTCTCGGCGGTTTCGACTCTGGCCTGCGCGCCCATCATCGTGTTCGGCTGGATCAGCCAGAAGCAGCTGGTCCAAGGCCTTACCTTCGGCGCCGTCAAGTGATCATGGAGGCCGCGCCGATCGATCTTTCCGGCCGGACGTGCTTCGTCACCGGCGCGAACGGCGGCATCGGGCGGGCTACGGCGGAGCATTTCGCGGCCTTGGGCGCGCAGGTTCTGGCGACCGATCTCGGGGAGTGCTTCGAAGGCGACGCCGAGGTCGAGTACCGCAGCTTCGATCTCCTCGACCAGCACGGGCTTTCTGGATGCATCCACTGGATCGAGGAACGGACGCCCGACGTGCTGCTCAACAACGCGGCATTGTTCGACATGGGCTCCGTTCTCGATGCGGACCTCGAGCAGTTCGACAAGCTGTTCGGAATCAATGTCAGGGCGTTCTTCGCCGTGCTGCAGGCCGCGGCGCGGTCCATGAGGTCCGCCCGCAAACGCGGGTCGATAATCAATCTAGCCAGCCAGGCGGGCCATCGCGGCGAAGCCCTGGTCGCGCACTACTGCGCAACCAAGGCCGCGGTCATCAGCTACACCCAGTCCGCGGCGCTCGCGCTTGCCCCGTTCCGCATCAGGGTCAACGCGATTTCGCCGGGCGTGGTCGACACCCCGATGTGGGACACGGTCGACTCCCTGTTCGCGAAGTTCGAGGGCAAGCCCGTCGGCCAGAAGAAGCGCGAAGTCGGCGAAGCGGTGCCTCTGGGCCGGATGGGGGAGCCGCGGGACGTGGCGCGCGTGGCCGTTTTCCTCGCCAGCAGCCAATCGGAATACGTCACCGCCCAGACGATATGCGTCGACGGCGGCAGCGTGCTCAGATAGCCCGGTGTCCATCGTCGAGCCAGAAATAGAGTACGTCGACCGGGCGACGGAAAGCATACGGTACCTTGAGCACGGCTGGCCCACGAAGCTTTGCCGCTGGCACGCGCACGAGGAATACGAGCTCCACCTGATCGTCCGGACCCGCGGGAAGACCTTCGTCGGCGATTACATCGGCGAGTTCGGGCCGGGCAGCCTTTTCCTCACGGGCCCGAACCTGCCGCACAACTGGGTCACGCAGGAGTCCGCCAAGGCTGTCAATGTCCGCGACATGCTGGTGCAGTTCAACGACCGGAACATCCGGTCGCTGTGCGACGCGTTCGCCGAGTTCCGCGATCTTGCGCCGCTGTTCGAGCAGTCGAGATCCGGAATCGAGTTCGTGGGGTTCGACCCCGCCGCCGCGCGGGCGCATCTGGAGCGCGTGCGGGATTCAAGGGGGCCTGAGCGGATTCTGGCGCTGCTCCGCATGCTGATGGACCTGCACGCGCATGAGGGCCGCAAAGCGCTGTCGGTCGTTTCGCTCACCTACGCGGGGGCGAATGACAAGCAGGCGCGAATCGGCACCGTCGTGGACCACTTGGTGGAAAACTACGCCGGCAGGCACAGCGTCGCTTCCGTCGCGAGCCTCGCGGGAATGAGCCCGTCGGCATTCTCAAGGAACTTCCGCTCGAGGACCGGCAACAACTTCATCGAGTTCCTGAACAGGGTCAGGATCGGGCAGGCGTGCAATTTGCTTTACTCCACGGAGGAGCAGGTCTCGGAAATCTGCTACGAGGTGGGCTTCCAGAACCTCGCGAACTTCAACCGCCGCTTCCTTAGAATGAAGGGCATGACTCCGTCCGAGTACAGGTCGACGGCCCGCCGGGAACTCGCGCCGGGAACGCGGAGCGGCGCGGACGCATGAGTCGCCCCGCCGGATTGGATTCGTCGGATTACGACTGCGGCGCCTGCAGCGCCGGGATCGTGCATGTCGGGTTCGGCGCCTTCCACCGCGCGCACCAGGCGGTCTACCTGGACGACTACATGCAGGCCACGGGGGATTTGCGCTGGGGCATCGCCGCGGTCAACCTGCGGGCCGGCGATTCGGAATCCTTCTCCAGATCCGTGCCCGCCAACGGCGGATACGTGCTCAAGACGGTGTCGTCGGGCGGCGACATCGTCCGGAGGCTGGTGCGATCGCATGTCGAATTCGCCGACTGGGCGAACAGCGCCGAGCGGGCTGAAGAGCTTCTGGCGAGGCCGGACGTCCATGTCGTCACGCTCACGGTGACGGAAAGCGGATACTTGCTCGACAAGTCCGGCCGCCTGGACACGGAGTGCCCGGCGATCAAAGCCGAGCTGAACGGAGGCGGACAGACATCGGTCTACGCGTACCTGGCCAACGGGCTTCGGCGGAGGATGCGCGCCGGAGGCCCGCCGATTTCAGTGCTGTCCTGCGACAATGTCCGCGGCAACGGCCGCATGCTCAGCGACAACCTGAAAGCTTACATTGCCGCCTTGGACGACGAGGAATTGTCCGCGTGGGTCGAAAGCAACGCCAGCTTTCCGTGTTCGATGGTGGACAGGATCACTCCCAAGCCCAAGCCCGAGGACGGGCGGGAAACGCTCGAGCTCTTCGGCTTTCCGGACGACGAGACCATTCTGGCGGAAGACTTCATCCAATGGGCGCTTGAGGACGACTTCGCGGGTTCTCGACCTGAACTCGAGCGGGTCGGCGTGACCGTCGCGCCGGACGTCGAGCCGTACGAGGAAGCGAAGATCAGAATTCTGAACGGCGGGCACTCCAGCTTGACCTATCTCGCGGCGCTCGCGGGGCACGCGACTTTCGACCAGGCGATGGCGGATCCCGCGCTGTCGGAGCACTTCCGGAATTTCGAGACGCGCGAGGTCCTGCCGGCGCTGACGATCCCTCTGCCCTTCGACAAGGCCTCGTACCAGCAGAGAATCGCCGAACGGTTCCGGAACGCGCACATCGGCGACACGGTCGAGCGAATCTGCAGGGACGGCTTCTCGAAGATACCGGTGTTCATCCGGCCGACGCTCGAGGGGTGCTTCGAGCTGGGATTCGCTCCGGTCCACGGCATCAAGTCGGTCGCCGCATGGCTCGTGTTCGCGCGCCGCGCGGCCGCAGGTTCGGCGCGCACCGCGTACCACGAGCCGAACTGGACGGAATTGGAGCCGCTTGTCCGCGGCGACGGACTCGAACGCTTCGTGCGCTGCGAAAAGCTATGGGGCGGGCTGGCCGACAAGCACAAGGAATTCGGATCGCTGCTCGCGGCGGCGGTAGAGGAGGTGGAATCGACATGGCCAGCTTGACCATAAGAGGATTGGGGAAGGCCTACGGCGAAGCCAAGGTCATCGAAGGCGTCGATCTGGACATCGCGGACGGCGAATTCACCGTCATCGTGGGGCCGTCGGGCTGCGGGAAATCCACTCTGCTCAGGATGATCGCGGGCTTGGAGGACATTTCCGAGGGCACTGTCGAAATCGGCGACCGCGTGGTCAACGAGGTCGCCCCGTCGAAGCGCGGCGTCGCGATGGTGTTTCAGACCTACGCGCTCTACCCGCACATGTCGGTCTACAAGAACATGTCGTTCGGGCTGATCCAGGCGAAGACGCCTCGGGACGAGATCGACCGGCGCGTGCGCGGCGCCGCCGACATACTCCAGATCGCCGAGTTCCTCGACCGGAGCCCCCGCAGCCTGTCGGGCGGCCAGCGGCAGAGGGTGGCGATTGGCAGGGCGATCGTGCGGGATCCGGAGGTCTTCCTGTTCGACGAGCCGCTGTCGAATCTGGATGCGGCGCTGCGCGTCCAGACCCGGGTCGAAATCGCGCGGCTGCACGAGCGCCTCGGGTCCACCATGATTTACGTGACCCACGATCAGGTCGAGGCCATGACCCTCGCGAACAAGATCGTGGTTCTGCGGGACGGCGTTGTCGAGCAGGTCGGCGGGCCGATGGAGCTGTACGAGACTCCCCGCAACATGTTCGTGGCGCAATTCATTGGCAGCCCCAAGATGAATTTCTTCAGCACCAGCGACCTTCTGCAAAGTGGATCCGGCATGCCTTACTCGGAAGGCGATGCCGTCGGCGTGCGGCCCGAGCATCTGAAGCTCGAGCAAGGCGAGTACGGGTTCGTGACGGGGCAATTGGAGCTTGTGGAGCAGCTCGGAGAATACGCGCTGGTCCATCTGAAAAAGGAGAACGGAACCGAGTTCATCGCCAAGCTGGAGCGGCCGCCGGACGAGCGCGTCGGCTCGAAGCTAAAGTTCGGTGCCGAACTGGACCGTATCCACGTTTTTGATCGCGAAACAGGCGCCAGGAAAGCCTGAACGCTTCTCCCCGCCGCGCCAAATCGCGGATGCAACAGAGAATCGGACGGAAAGCGCGTCGACGCCTTGCGGCAGCTGATCCGGCAGCCGCGCCTATCGCATGACTCCGTGACCGGCGGCGGGTTCGCTGGGCCGTTCAAAAGCTCAACAGGGAAAGGGCCGTTGCGCCGTGATTCCGGAACGGGCAAGGGCGGCAGCGGCCGCCCGAACGGCGGGGAGGTTTCGCGGCCGCCGAAGATCTGCGAAAGGGCATCGTATCAAGCCTGCCCGCGGCCATGTTCCGGCAATCTGGAATGAAGCAGGCAGGCACCTTGGAAGACGGGAGCAAATCATGCTGGTCAGGTTGAATCGTTTGGCGTTTCCCGCCTGCATGGAATCGGATGAAGGCGGCTCCGTAGTGGTGTCGTTTCCCGATATCCCGGAGGCACTGACCGAAGGCGCTTCGGAACAGCAGGCGCTTGTCGAGGCGGAAGACTGCCTTGCAGCCGCGCTATGCGGGTACATGAATGACCGGCGAGACATCCCGCAGCCGGCGTCGGCGCTCGGACGACCGCTGGTTTCGCCGCCCGTGCTGGTCGCCGCCAAGACCGCTCTCTATATCTTTCGGCGCAAACACTGGCCTGGCATTTCTTCGTTTGCCAAGGAACTGGGAACAGCGTTGAGGCGCGGAGCTTAGCTTTCTAGCGATGGAAGGAGTTCTTCCAGATACTCCCGCAGCCTTTTGCCCGGGGGCGATGAGATCGCGTGCAACGATATTGCTTCTGCTCAAATGTAGTCGACAATTTCCACGTTGGCTGGACAGGAGCAACTCGCTGTCCATTCGAAACACGGATTGCGGCGTTGCTCTTCAGCGCGGCATCCCTTTCTTTACCGAAATGTCGCAACGCCTGTGCCGGTAAGGCAGTTCGTCACTCGAAGGGCTCGCTAAACAAACTAAAATTCCAAATCTGACATCTCTGCGAATTCTCGAGGCACGGAAATCCGATATTTCGGATCGAACTTGCCGCCTTTCACCAAGGCCCTAGGACCTGAACCCAAATCGATCTCGCTGGCAGGAACCTTTTCAAACCAAGGATGCCTGTGCCGGTCGGCGAACAAGAAGAACAATCTGCGAACCTTGATGCTTCTACAGGCGGTCAGCAACCGCACGAGAAGCCGGGGTCGCAGCGTTCGCATGCTCTCGAACGTTTTGTCGAGGTTGCTGAAACTGGCGTTGCTGGGAAGCTCGGCGATTGCTTCCAAGATGGCTCGCTCAGGCGTCGACGACTTTAGTCTCCAACGCCAGAAGCTTGCATGATGCAAGCCATGGCCTCCGTTCTCAATGCCTGCAATTTCGTCTCCGAACAATGTTCGAGAGTGGACGACAAATTTTGCGGCTGTTGGAAGACGGTTCAGCCACGGCGGCGCGTCGCCATAAACATGGATGCGGGGCATCCCCCCAAGCATGAGAAAATGTGCGTAGCCGGCGATGTCCAGCGCACTTTCGCCGCCCAAGTGTACATCCCTACCCATGATCCATTGCATTGACAGCAAAGGAATTACCCATTCATCGTCGTGCGAAAGACCCTGTTTTGCGTCAGGAAGCGGACGACGGTAGACGCCTCGGATGACGCGCTCCAGCCATCCGTGCGTCACGTAGCTGTGGATGGATTTCGGATCTACGCCCGCCTTGTGCCTGAGCCACGGCGTATCTACCATGAATCCCGGTGGGACGTTCTCTAGCAGGAATTTTAGTCTCGGCTGTTTTTGATGGCCCATAACCATCTAAATCATATAATTGTAAACAAGATTCAAGCGTCAAGCTTGGGCTTTTGGCTGTCTGTGTATGCTTGGGGCAGACGCTGTGTGTAACGGCAAACGCCGCACAACATGTTGAAGGCGCGGCGCGGTCCAAGCCTCCGCAGCGCGTCCTGTCTCGGCGTGCTGGGCATCCTGTTGTGGCACAGGCCGCAGCATGGGACCGAGAGACTGGCTTGCGCAGAATCCGTGCCTACTGTGATTGTTGGCCGGCATTGGGCACCTTTCAGGATTCTGATCTTCCCGACCTTCAGCAAGGCCCTTCAAAGCTTTGATGTCCGCGTCACGCGCGGCCTACGCGTTCCGGCGCTGCGTATTTTCCCAGTTTCGCTCTTCGAAATAAGGAAGATTGCTCGGCGGCAACGGCGGCTTGTCCGCGATCATGTCGGCGGCTTTCTCGCCGATCATCATGGTAGGGCAGTTCAGATTCGCGGAAGGTATCACCGGCATGATGGACGCATCCGCCACTCTCAAACCGTGCACGCCGTAAACCCGGCATTCCGGGTCGACTACCGACAGATTGTCCTCGCCCATCTTGCAAGTTCCGCACGGGTGGCAGGAACTGTGGCATGTGCCTCTCAGCCAATCTTCAATTTGCTGGTCGGTTCGAACGTCGCTCCCGGGCGACAGTTCCGAACCGGAGAAGCTGGCGAGCGATGGCTGCCTCAGCAGCTCCCGGCTCAGGTTCACGCCTGACACCAGCTCCCGCACATCGTTGGGATGCTGCAGCATGTTGAATCTAATGCGCGGATTCTCGCGAGGGTCGGGAGAGGACAGGCATACACGGCCCCGGCTGAGCGGCCGCTGGTTGGATATCTGAAGCTGGAAAGCGTGTTCCCGGACGAAATCCTTGGACCCTTCAGCGACTGCGATACCAAAAAGCGCGATCTGGAGGTTCGGGAATCTCACGCCTGCCTTGGAGCGGATGAACGACCCGACGTCGAAATGATTGTTCGCAAGCAGCCCTTGGCGGCAAACCAACCACTCGACAGCCGCCTTCGCTTAGCTAACGGGATTCAGGTAGCGGTATAGCGTGACCGGCTGCGTGCATCTGACCTGAACCGACGTCAGCGGGTGATCCATCAGGTTTCGGCCGACTCCGGGCAGGTCGTGCACCACGTCGAGGCCTGGGTCGCGCAATTGATCCGCCGGACCGATCCCGGAGAGCATCAGCAGCACCGGGTGACTGAGTTCAGACACATGCTGGACCGGCCCCGCCGCAGAGTATGATTTCGGACATGGCGGTAGCGATGGTTCGGCGGGCATGCCGCTCGAATTCGACACCAACGGCTCGGCGGTTTTCGATCACTACCCGGCGTACGAAGCACCCGGTTTGAATCCTCAGATTCGGCGGCGGATTGCGCAGATAGCCTTGCGCAGTCGACGACCGGCGCCCGTCGGCGACGTTCTTGGGAAAGAGCCCGAATCCGTCCTGCTGGGAGCCATTCACATCTTCTGTTCGCCGGTAGCCCGCCTGCTGCCCGGAATCCAGGAATGCCTGCTCAAGGGATGAAGGCGGCACGGTCGAGACGAGAATTGGGCCGTCGCGCCCTTTGTACTCCGACCCGCCGTCAATCCGGTTCTCCAAGCGCTTAAATTACGGCAGAACTTCCGCGAATGACCAGCCGCGGGCACCAGCCTCGGCCCAGCCTTCGTAATCCAGAGGATGCCTTCGCAGATACAACTGCCCGTTGATGGATGACGACCCGCCCAATGCCCGCACGCGCGGCTGAACCAAGCGGCGGTTATTCAGGAACGGCTCCGGCTCAGTCTGGTAATTCCAATTGTATTTGGGAGCGTTGTAAGCATAACGCATTGCAGCCGGGATATGAAAAGCGGACTGCGGTCGCGTGGTTCCGCTTCCAGCAGAAGAACGCTGACGGACAAATCTTCCGCCAGCCGTGCTGCTACAATTGCGCCGACGCTCCCATGAAGCCCCGGGCGAACGAAGCAAAGAAAGCCGAAACGCTTGCGCAGATCGTTGAAAGCGGACTGTGCGTGGGCCGCGGTCTGTGCCAGGCGATAGCGGGCAAGGAGGCAATCCGGTTCGTCACGACACCGGAAGGCCGACAGCGGCCGATTCAGACCCGCGGGATAGCCGACGAAGATTGGCAGGCGGTGCTCCGCACCTATCCAGGCACGCATGTCGCAGGCCGCGACGAACTGGGTTCGACCGAGGGCCGGCGCGCTTCATTCTGCAAGTGCGCGCGTCGGAGGATCGGCCGATGCGCACAGATACGGTTTTGTCCAGAACTCCAATAGAGGTTGTTGCGTCAGTCGGCTCGCGCTACGGCCCTGCGACACCGCTCGCGGCGCTCAAGGACGCGCTGGACACGGTCTAGGCATTCGTCTTCATCGGCAAGCCGTGCGACGTGACGGCCATAAGGCTCTACGCTCGCGAAGACTAACGCGTGAACCGGCAGTGCAAGATCATGATGGCTTTGGTGTGCGGCGGCGCGCCGGAGTTCCAGAAATCCCGCGACCTCGTCCATGAACTGGGATACGCCGAAAGCGACTGGTGCATCCAGCCGCGATGCAAAGTGTGCCCGGACGCCATCGGGGAAAGCGCGGACATCGCCGCCGCCGATTTTTGGCCCGGCGGCGCACCTGCGGGCGAAGATGCCGGCTTCAATTCAATCATCGTCCGCTCCCGCGCCGGGCAAGCTGTAGTCGAGAGCGCGGTTGAAAACGGCAATCTTGCGATAACGCGGGACTTGGACATCCGCGACATGGACGACACGCAGCCGCATCAGGTGCGCAAGAAGGAAGAGCTTTGGGCGCGTTTCGCGGGGATACGCGCGGCCGGCCATCCGGTTCCGTCGGTCGACGGGCTTCGCTTGCGCGAACTGGCGGCCACGAAGACATTTTCGGAGAACCTCGCCGCGGCGCCCGGCTGCGCTGCCATGACGGGCGTCTTGGCGAGCCGCCCGCGCGCGATGCCGAAACGCTTGGACAGGGAGACCATCAATGAACCCCGACGACGCGGAAACGGTGATAGAGATCAAGAGCGTTGACAAGTTCTACGGCGCATTCCACGCGCTGAAGGAAATCAATCTTTCGGTTCGCCAAGGCGAAAGGATCGTGATCGCCGGGCCGTCCGGGTCCGGAAAGTCGACCCTGGTCCGCTGCATCAACCGGCTGGAGGAGCACCAGAAGGGGCAGATCATCGTCGATGGAGTCGAGCTAACTTCGAACACCAAGAACATCGACAAGATCCGCTCTGAAGTCGGAATGGTGTGGGGCTGTTGAAAAACCCCTCGTTCCGTGATTCTTGGAACATGATGTTGTTGCGGGAACGGGGAGAGCCACGACATGCTGAAACGCAAACCGCCGGCCCAGCTGGAGCTGTTCGTCGCGGGGTCGCTTGAGCAGCTGGTTCCGGACGACCACATCCTGGCGCGCGTCGACCGGGTTCTGGATCTCGGCTGGCTGCACGACGAGGTCGCCGACTGCTACTGCGCCCACAGCGGGCGTCCGGGGATCGATCCGGAGATGGCCGTCCGCCTGATGCTGGCGGGCTTCCTGCTCGGCATCGTGCACGACCGCCGCCTGATGCGGGAGGCGCAGGTGAACATCGCGATCCGCTGGTTCATCGGCTGCGGGCTGCACGAGCGGCTTCCGGACCATTCGAGCCTGACGCGGATCCGGCAGCGCTGGGGCGATGCCCGGTTCCGGCGGATCTTCGAGCGCACGGCTTCGGCCTGCGTGGAGGCGGGGATCGCGCAGGGCGAGGTCGTGCATGTCGACGCGACGCTGGTCCGGGCCGATGCCGGCTGGGAAAGCATGGTCGACCGCCACGCCGGAGCGGTGGCGGCGGAGAACGGCGACGCGGAGGAGGATGCCGCCCCGCCTGGCGGCAAGCGCAAGAAAGTCAGCGTGACGGATCCCGACGCGAGCTTGGCGACCAGCTCCCGCGGTCGGCGCCTGGAGCCATCCTACAAGCAGCACACGGCGGTCGACGACGGGAGCGGCGTCGTTCCCGATGTCACGGCGGCCACCGGCGAAGTCAACGAGCGCAACGTGATTGAGGATCAAGTCGACGAGGTCCGCAGGATATCCGGGAAGAAGATCGAGACTGTGACCGCCGACGCGGGCTACGCCTACGGCAAGGTCTACGGCGGCCTCGAGCGGCGGGGGATCGATCCGGTGATCCCGGCGAAGCGGGAGCCGACCCGGAGCCGGGTGCCGGCGTGCCGGTTCCGCTACGACGAGAGGAACAATATCGTGAAGTGCCCTCGGGGCAAGGCGCTGCGCCCCGGACAGCCGTTCAAGGACGGGCAAATGCGGTTCCACGCCAGAACCAGGGACTGCGCGGGATGCCCGCTCAGGGGCGACTGCGTTCCCGGGAGCCGGAACCGGAAGACGGTGGTGATCAGCGCCGACCATCCGGCGCTGCTGCGCGCCCGGAGGCGACGCCTCCGATGGAGCGAAGAGGACCGGCGGCCCTGCCGGCGCCACCGCTGGCGATCGGAAGGGTTCCACGGAGAGGCCAAGACTTGGCACGGGCTGGGCCGCGCCGTGCGGCGCGGCTTGGGCAACATGAGGATCCAGTCCTACCTGACCGCTGCCGCGATCAACCTGAAGCGGCTCGCGGCCGCTTTTTGCGCCCGATTCCCTGCCATCGGCACGATCCGAATGCGCGGAACGCCCCTTTCCGTGCTCTTGGCGCGGCAGGCCGGGCCTGGCCGCCGCATGCCCGCCCGCGTTGCCCGGCTCCGCGCAGCAAGACCCCGCTCCGACCGGCACCGCAATACACCCCGGAACCTTTGGAAGGCCGCGTAGTTCAACAGCCCCGGTGTTCCAGCACTTCAACCTGTTTCCTCACATGACCATTCTGCAGAACTGCACTTTGGCTCCGATGTGGTCGCGCAAGCTGAAGCGGGCGGATGCCGAGGAGGCCGCCATGCATTTCCTGCGGAAGGTTCGAATTCCGGAGCAGGCCGACAAGTTTCCCGGCCAGCTTTCGGGCGGCCAGCAACAGCGCGTCGCCATTGCCCGCGCGCTCTGCATGAAACCGCGCATCATGCTGTTCGACGAACCCACATCCGCGCTCGATCCTGAAATGATCAAGGAAGTATTGGAGACCATGGTGGAACTGGCCAATGAAGGCATGACCATGCTGTGCGTCACGCATGAGATGGGATTCGCGCGGAAAGTGGCGGACCGAGTGATCTTCATGGATCAAGGCGAGATCGTCGAGCAAAACGATCCGCTGTCATTCTTTGAAAATCCAGAAAATCCAAGGACCAAGGAGTTCCTCGGACAGATCCTTGGTCACTAGGGCCTGTTAACGCTTGATTATTTCGACGATGAGGGCGAAGCAAAGGAAAGCGGCGTACATCGCGTCGAGCTTCTCGAACCTGGTGAAGATGCGCCGGTAGCCCTTGATCCGGCGGAACAGCCGCTCGACCTCATTCCGCCGCTTGTAGGTTTCGCGGTCGAAATCCCATTTGCTCCTCCGGTTCGACTTGGGCGGCACAACCGGGGTCATCCTGAGTTCGCGAGCGAGCTCGAGGGTCTCGTCGCCCTCGTAGGCGCGGTCCATCACCAGCGGAACCTTGGCGGCCCGCTCGCCGAAGCGCTTCAGCAGGACCCGGCCTTCGGGCGCGTCGTGGGCCTGCCCGCCGGAAAGGCGGAAAGCCATTGCCAGCCAATCGCTTGCGGCGATCATGTGGATCTTCGTGTTCCAGCCGCCGCGGGATTTGCCTATGCTTTGCGGGCCCGCTTTTTTTGGGCCCCGGTTCCATCCGGATGCACTTTGACGCTGGTGCTGTCGAGGCCGAGGCAGTCGAGGTCCTTGTCCGTCAGCTCCTGCTCCCGCAGCGCCGCAAGCAGCCGCGCAAGCACGCCCGCCTCGGCCCAGCGGCGCAGCCGCATGTAGACCGTGTGCCACTTGCCGTAGCGCTCCGGAAGGGCGCGCCACTTGCAGCCGTTCTCGAGGATGTGCAGCAAGGCATTGACGATGACGATGTTCGGAATCAGCACATTGCCGCGCTGGACCGGCAGATGGGGATGCAGCAAGGCGTACTGCTCTTCGGTGATACAGGCCATGATTGGGAACTGCTCGCTTGTTTTTTTCATTCTTGGCAACAGCTTGCCACAGATCCGATCTTGACGCAAGCGTTAACAGGCCCTAGTCCGAAAAAGCGCCGTGCCGAAAGTCAAACTGGAAGCCGTCACGCCTCATTATGAATCTTGCGGAACCGCCGGGAAGACGCCGGCGGTGTTGCTGCATGGATTGGGATGCCAGCTGACGAGCTGGCCCGAAACCTACATCAATGCTTTGGCCCGGGGCCGGACCGTTTACGCGTTCGACCAGCGCAACAGCGGACTCTCGTCGAAAATCGGCGCAAGCATCGCGTCTGGGCATGCGACCGATTGGGCCGGGGCGCGCGCCTACGCGCGAACTCATGCTGTTCCCTACACGCTTTTCGATCTGGCCGACGACATAATCAATGCGATGGCGAACCTGAAAGTCGGCCGCTATCACGTCGTCGGACATTCAATGGGCGGAATGGTTGCACAGATCGTCGCCGCACGTGATTCCGGACATGTTGCGGGGTGCGTCCCAAATTTTTGGGTCAGGCGGCTGCGGCTCGGCAGGCCCTCCAATCGAGGAAGTCGGCCCAGCGGTTGTTGTCGATGCAGCATTTGACGGCGAGCAGGGCGTTGGCGCCCGCCTTCGACCAGCGGCAGCCCGACCGCTTGAACCGGCTCCCGACGATCCGCTTGCAGGCACTCTCCACGACGCCGGACCCGACCGGCAGGCCGCGCTTCCGGTAGACATCGTAGCGCATCCGGTCCTTGTTCGCCTCCATGTAGCGGACGCAGGCCTCGACGGCCTCGTCGCGGTCGCGGTGCGGCTTCAGGCCGGCGATGACGAGGTCGACCCGCCCGCCGTTCAATTGCGCCTTGATCCTCTCCATCCGCGCCTTCCGCCCGGCCCTGCCCGGAGCGAGGGCCCGCACCGCCGCCGCCGCGTATTCGAGGGCATGGAACTGGTCGAGGATGAAGGTCGTCCCCGTGCCGGCGAAGACCTCCTCGCAGACGTTTCGGATCCATGCCGCCCCGTCGGACAGCACGACCAGCTCTTCGGCCTCGAACAGGCCCTCCCGCAGCCCGAACCGCTCAAGGCGCCCCGCGAACTCCGACGCCCGGCTGATGCCGCCTTCCGACCGCGCGCTGTCGATGCGGACGCTGACAGCGCCGCTGCCCCTGTCCTTCCTCGGCTCCCCGGTCTTCGGGTTCCGGCTTTCGGCCGTGTAGCGGACGATGGCCTTCGCCTCGCGGGTCTTCGCCGCGCCGTCCTCCTGCTTGCCCGGAACGCCCTCGACCTCGCCCGCGGCCATCGGAACGCCGGTGCCGTCGATTCCCACCAGGACCCGCTTCGCCGGGGGCTTGCGCTCCCCGGCGTCCGCCCGCTCGAACTCCTGCATCTCCTGGCCGATCCTCGCGCCGCAGCGCTGGAGCGTCGACTTCGGAACGCGGACGCCGGCAAGGTTCCCGAGCTTGCGGCTCGCCTCCGCGCAGCTGTCGGAGCCGGCGGCGTCGGCGCAGACGCTTTCCGCCCCGGGCGCGGCGGCCTTGCCCTCCAGGCCCAGCGCGCGGTCCAAAGGGAAGCGGCCGCCGCCGCACTCGCGGCAGCGGTAGTACCTGCGCTTGACCCTGACCTGCCCGAGGCGCGTCAGGAGCGTCTTTCCGATCCGGCCCTGCCGCTCCATCCGCCGGCCGCAGTCCGGGCAGGGCGGGGCCGGAAGCTCGGCGTCGAGCGCCTCGAGCAGGGCCGCGTAGCCCCGCGCCCCGGAGCCGAGCATGCCGTCGCGGACCGTCGTCTCGAGCGCGTCCAGGTCCGGAACCCGGCCGCCTCTCAGCTCCGCCCTCATCCGCGGAAGCGAACGGCCGAACGCCGCTTCCGCCGCCGCAAGCAGCGCGCCCATCTCCGGCGCGCCGACGTGCGAAGGCTCCCCGACCTCGCGGCAGCGCACCCGGCCGCCCTCGCGCCAATGCTCCGTGAAAACGCCGCCGGCCTCGCGGACCACAGGGGGATGCTTCGCCGCCTCCTCGTCCGTCAAGCCTTGCAAATACGCCACCGTGTTCGGATGGCGGAACTCCGAATCCTTCGTCTTGCCTGCCATGATGTTCTCCGCTGCTCGCGCCCGGATGCGCGGCGCCCGCCGTTCGCGGGTCTTCGGCAGCCGCGCCGGGACCGCTCCATCCTGGCCCGCGGAGGCGCGTTTGCAACCCTTGGAACGCCGGGCGCGGCCGAAAACCGAGCCGGCGGAACAGGCTCAACCCAAAAATTTGGGACACACCCCATGTTGCGACCCTGACGTCGCTGGCTTCGTCGGGCGGGCAAGCGGATTTCGCGTCGGTCGGCAAGGCCAAGGAAGGCATGCAGCCGTACCTGACGTCCTATCCGACCAAGGAGCAAGCTGCCGATGCGATCGCCGCCTACTCCGCTGCGTTTTTCAGCGAGGAGGACGGCGTCACCGAAGAAGCGGTTCGCGCAGAAATCGCGAAAGGCTTTGAACGCGATTACAGCCCCGCCGGCAATCTGCGGCAATTCTGGGCGGTGATGTCGTCCGGCGATCGTTCAGAGCTGCTGTCGACCATCGCCTGCCCGACGCTTGCGGTTCTCGGCCGCCATGATGCGGCCATTCCGCCGGCGCTTGGCAAGCGGCTTGTCGAGCTGGTGCCGAACAGCCGTCTGGAACTCATTGAAAACATGTCGCATTCGCTCAGCGACAGGCTCGCTCCCGAGCTATCGACCCTGACGCTTCAAAACTTCGAATTGGCGGACGTCCCCGGCCCGTGAAATAGGGGCCGGAGTCCGCAAGACGGCCAGTGAAATTTCCGCAGCCAAGCAATTCATGGCGAATTCAATCCGTTCGTCCGGATCCGTTCCGTCGCACCGAGGAAACCGCAGTCGTGCGGCTGGGTCGGGTCGCCCGCGACCCGCTGCTTCGGGGAAGCTTGGAAGAAACCGGGGCCGGAACGCGGCAGCTTCCTCGGGTGCAGGCCGACCCTTTACGGCCAGCCGGGGCGCCGCGCCTGGACAGCCCGAACCGATGCCGGAATGGTCGCCAGGTTCACGGCGTTCGGCCCGGGGAGGCCGGACGCCGCCTGCCGCACGGAAATTGCGTATTGCCTGCGTAACCGCAATTTCACCAGCGTGGCGACCTCTAACCGATTCTGCACGGACGTAACCGCAAATGCATAAACGAGGCAGGATCTAACCGCTGCCGCACCAGCGTAACCGCAACTGCACAGCTACGCCCACATCTAACCGCTTTTGCACGAGTGTAACCGCAAATGTACGAACAGGGCAGGATCTAACCGCCATCGCACCTGCGTAACCGTAACTCCACCAGCGCGGCCCTCAACCAATCGCTTCTGTACGGGCGTAACCGCAACTGCATGAGCGGGGCAGGATCTAACCGCCGCCGCACCAGCGTAACCGCAACTGCACAGCTACGCCCACATCTAACCGCTTTTGCACGAGTGTAACCGCAAATGTACGAACAGGGCAGGATCTAACCGCCATCGCACCTGCGTAACCGTAACTCCACCGGCGCGGCCCTCACTAACCGCTTCTGCACGGGCGTAACCACAAATGTACGAGCACGGCAGGATCTAACCGCTTCCGCACGCTCGTAACCGCAACTGCATGAACGGGGCAGGATCTAACCGCTATTGCGCCAGTGTAACCGTAACTCCACCAGCGCGGCGGCCTCTAACCGATTTTGCACGGACGTAACCGCAAATGCATGAACGGGGCAGGATCTAACCGCTATTGCACCAGTGTAACCGCTATTGTACGGAAAGGGCATCCGCTAATCGCCATCGCGCTGTCGAAATTGATACAATATGCCTACACGATCCAAAGAACAGAATTGGCAGCCGGTTGGCCATGCTTGGCTCAGAAGCGAACTACGCCTGCGGGTTCCGCGCCCTGCAGTAGAAAGTTACGTCGTGCCGGGCGCACGTCGAACTGAAGACCATGGTTCGCACATCATCGAGCTCTATCCCCGGCCATATGCCGTCGACGCTTCAGTTGTCTCGCATCTGAGGTTTGCGCTGCGTCACGAGCCAATCGATATGGGAGTTCTGGCCGCCGCGTTGACGACAATAGAGGCCAAGGAAATTGAGGGCTGGGTGCGCTCGGAACCTACCGGAGCGTTCAGCAGGCGGGCGTGGTTTTTCCATGAGATGGTCACAGGACGAACGCTGGATCTTGAAGATGTTCGCGACGGAAACTACGTTGATGCCCTTAACCCGAAGTTTCATATCGTATGCAAGGGCCGCCGCTCGCGGCGGCACAGAGTCACGGACAATCTGCTCGGCGGACCTAGCCTATGTCCTACGGTCAGGCGCACGCGCCGTCTGATCGAGTTGATGGAATTGCGGATCGACGAAGAAGCGCGGAACTTCATTTCCGACTGCGATCCTGCAGTTGTCGCCAGAGCGGTAAGCTATCTCTACACGAAGGAAACGCGATCTTCGTTTGAAATAGAAGGCGCCGTTCCTAGCGCATCCCGTGCGGAACGCTTCGTTGCTGCGCTCAGGGCGGCAGCCGACATGGATCCGACCGACAAGTCAGAGCTGGTCACCTTGCAGGGCAAGATAGTAGATTCACGCTATGCGGCAACAGGCTGGCGCGAACTCCAGATTTTTGTCGGCGAAACCATCGGCGGATTTGAACAGAAGGTACATTACATCTGTCCGCGCCCCGAAGATGTGCCTAGCCTCATGGACGGCTGGGCCGCGCTTACGCACCGCGTCCGCGAAGGCAATGTCGACGCCGTCGTTGCGGCTGCGGTTTCAGCCTTTGTCTTCGTGTTCGTCCACCCGTTCGAGGACGGAAACGGCCGCATCCACAGATTCCTCATGCACCATATGCTCGCCAATCGCGGCTACAGCCCGACGGACACGATCTTTCCGGTATCGGCGGCCATTCTCCGAGATCGTCGCGGATATGATGAAATACTCGAAACGTTTTCAGCCCCGATTATGGAGTTGCTCCAATGGAGCTGGACGGCAGCCCACGAGATCAAGGTCGAGGACGAATCCCGTTATCTCTACCAATATTTCGATGCGACCGCGTTCGCGGAATATTTGTATGATCGGATAATCGAGACGGTTAGAACGGATCTCAAGAAGGAAGTCGAATACATCGCTGTTTTCGACCGCGCCTTCAATGACGTTCGAGAGATCGTGGACATGCCGGACCGCCGAGCCTCGCTTCTTGTGCGCCTCTGCATGCAGAACGGCGGAAAGCTCTCCAAGTCCAAGCGCAAACAATTCGCCGAATTGACCGATTCCGAAATCAAGGCAATGGAGGCAGCCGTTCAGGAAGCAATGGAAGCGCGTGGTCGGACTCAGAACTAGCGGGTCAGCCGTAGGTCCAGATGGATAGCTCCAAGCCAACATTGTCACCTGTCGTTGTGGCAAGGGTTGGGACGCCGGCTTTGACGATTAAAGTAGGCGTCTTGGAAATCTTGATCTCAATGCCTCTTTCACGGCGTAGTTCCTTAGGCGTGCGCACGCGGGTATTGATTTCGCTCAGCGGCAGGGTTGCAAGCGGAGGCACGAAAGTGGGCGCTCGTGCCGGGAATGGCCCGCAGGGAGCGGCTTCTGGCCGGCTTCTGCGCTTGGATCAACCTTCGTTGGCGACGCTGTCGCTCCAAGTCAAAGGTTTCGGCCGCAGGCCATCTTGAAGTAGCGTTCCGAAGTCGTCACGTCCGCGGTATCGCTAGTTCCATCGGACTGCCGATTCGTCGCGATGGCGGCTTGGATTATGGCAGCGGAATCCGCGCGGGCCATCGAGGTCCAGCACTTGAGGTTAGCAAACGCCCGGTGGACTCGCTCCGGCACCGCCATCTCGGGCAGGTTTGGCAACCGGTCGAATCTGAACCATTCGTCGGCCATGATCTCTGTTCATTGAACCATCGCAGTGGCAACAAATCGCTGCAGCTTCGGAGCGAAATAGTCTTGACCTTCCCCAGCCTGATACGTCCCGGTTTCTAGTCCGGCGTGATCTCGGCCGCGGCGGCGATCATCAGCCTGCCCTGCGGGCCGCAGCCTCGGAACCAAGGGTCCAAAGCCTTCGCAGAGTAGTTCACCAGGATCACGCTCGACCGCTCACTCGGATGGCAGACATTCGAAGAGTTCCTGTGGACCACCGCATTATCCGGAACCGCAGTGCCGACGATCCCGGTTCTTCGATGGGAATGCTCCGCGGTGGACGAATACTCCGCTCCGCTACGGACCGTAGCTACGGTTGGCAGCGCGCGTTGGCGTGGTTCGCATACAAAATATGTATTGAGCCAAGGCATCAATTTGCGATTCGAAACATGTTGTGGCATTGCCCGCCGACGAGGTTGGGTCCATCAATTTGGAGTGGTGGCGGACAATGGACGAGTTTGAGCAACAGCCTTTCGGCGATGTGGAATTCGCCGAAAATCCCGAGCAGCGGTGCCCCGTGCTGCTGCTGCTGGATACGTCGTATTCGATGTCGGGCGCTCCTATCTCCGAACTGAATGGAGGTTTGGCAACTCTCCGCCAAGAACTCGTGAATGACTCAATGGCCACGAAGCGCGTTGAGCTTGCGATGGTCACTTTCGGCCCGGTTGATGTGAAATCCGATTTCGCCACGGTGGACCATTTCCTTCCGGGGACGCTCGACGCTAGCGGCATGACCCCCATGGGGGAGGCGATTACGACCGGTTTGGACATGCTGGCCAGACGCAAAGATCTCTACCGCCGGATAGGCGTGAAATACTACCGTCCTTGGGTGTTCCTGATTACGGACGGCGCTCCGACGGACAATTGGGCTGAAGCCGAACGCCGCGTTCACGAAGGCGAAGAGCGCAAGGAGTTCATGTTCTATGCGGTCGGCGTAGAGCAGGCGGACATGGATGTGCTCGGCCGGATCGCCACGCGCCAGCCGCTGAAACTCAAGGGTCTGGCTTTCAAGGAGCTGTTCCTGTGGCTGTCCAGCTCGCTGAGCGCCGTATCGCAATCCAACCCCGGCGATGCCGTTCCGCTCGAAAATCCCGTTGCCCCGGATGGCTGGGCGGTAGCAGGGTAGCCCGGTGGCGTGGCGGTGGGCAGCCGCGTCGGTTACCGGCACGTCCCACGTTCAAGTTGGCGTCAGGCGTCAAGACGCTTGTGCGGTTTCGGCCATGGGCGGCAACTGCGTTTTCGCGATTGTGGCTGACGGCGCAGGCAGTGCTGAATTCGGCGCTTACGGCGCGTGGCTTGCCTGCCGGTTTCTTACCGTTCGATTTCGCGAGCGTCTACGGAAGAATCCGGAATTGCCGCCCGGCGGATTGTTGCATGATTGGATAGATGAACTGCGGAACCGAATTGCCGACGTCGCCGAACGGCGCGAAAGTGCGTCCCGGCAGTTCGCATCCACCTTGGCTGCCATTCTCGTATCGCCGCATCAGGTGCTGACGCTGCAGGTTGGCGATTGCGCCGTAGTCGGCAGGAGCGATGGAGATTGGGAGGTTCTCTGCTGGCCCGAAAATGGCGAGTACGCGTCCAGCACGTACTTCGTGACTGACAATCCTGCACCGAGGCTCACCATCGCCCGCTTGTTGCGCGGGCATGATGCGTTCGCGTTGTTCTCCGATGGCGTTGGCGATTTGGCTTTGTCGCATTTCGATCATGCAGCGCACCTGGGTTTTTTCGATCCCATGATGCGTCCAGTGGATGCCGCATCCGGTCAAGGACGCTTGGCTGATCTATCGACAAAGCTGGCCGCGTTCCTTGCCAGCCCGCCGGTTTGCGAACGCACCGACGATGACAAGACGCTGATCCTCATATCCCGCGTGTGAGCTTGCAGGAAATCTTCATCGGGAAGGATCAGGCTTCGCTTGCCGGGTTGGTTGGCAAGGGCGGCGAAGGCAAGGTCTACGCAATCAAGGGCCGTTCCGGGCAGACAGCAAAAATCTACAAGGCCAGTTTGCGCGCCAAGCGTGAGGGCAAGGTACGAGCAATAGTGGACGAGCGCCTTGCCGCAACGACGAACCTTGTAGCGTATCCCGCTGAGATCATCACCGACCGGCAGGGCAACTTCCTAGGTTTCGCAATGCAGCGCGTTTCGGGCTATTGCCCGCTGCATGAGCTTTATAATCCGAAGTCCCGCCTGCGCCATTTCTCGAAAGCGGATTACCGCTTCCTCGTCCGCGCCGCTCAGAACGTCGCATCCGCAGTAGCGACGGTGCACCGGACCGGATGCGTCATCGGCGATCTGAACCATTCCGGTTTGCTAGTGGCAAAAGATGCTACTGTTGCGCTGATCGACGCCGACAGCTTCCAGTTCAGCTTGAAGGGCAAGACTTACCCCTGCGTTGTCGGCATGCCAGATTACACGCCGCCCGAACTGCAGGGAAAGAACTTGACGTCCGTGCAGAGAACAATAGCGCACGACAATTTCGGCCTCGCTGTCGCGTTGTTCCACCTTCTGTTCATGGGTATTCACCCTTATGCCGGGCGCTACAAGGGACCCGACATTTCCATAGGCAAAGCGATTGCGCAAAACCGCTTTGCTTTCTCGCTTGTCCGCCAGCATGAAACAAGATCGTCCCCGCCGCACGGCGCGTTGTTGACGCTCAACCTGTTTCCGGATGCCATCATTCAGTCTTTTGAAAAGGCATTTGGCCTGACGTCCAGTGCGCGTCCGGGCGCACGGGATTGGATTCAAGCACTGCGCAGGCTCGCAAACGATTTGAATCACTGTAGCAATTACATGACGCACCACTATCCAAGTTCAGCTCGGAACTGCCCATGGTGCGCGTTGGCACGGAATAGCGGCTTTGACATATTCCCGGTCGTGTCGGCAGATCCCCCCAATAATCCGACCGACACGCACCGCACAGAAGAAGCCATCCGCGAGATATCGACGTTTCGTTTTCCAACGGTTGCGAACATATTGCCGTCGACGACAACGCCACTCGGAGCCAGCAATACGCTTCGCAAAGCGAAAGCTGACATGCGCAGGCGCATCGTGTTATCCTTGTTGAAAATGGTGGTTGGCGTTGTGATTATGGTCGGCACTGGTGCTATGGTCGTTAATTTCGAATTCGCTTCGCCTTGGATAGCTCTATTTAGCATTGCCGCAATTGTTGGTCTAGCCCTCCTAGGATTGCATATCGCTTCGAGCTCTATAATTGAAATTGACCCATTCCGTCGGGCCCTCATAGAAGCCGATAAGCAGGTGCAACACGAGTTAGACGCATTAATTCGAAACAATAAATTGGGCGAGATTGCAAAGGTGCGTGGCGACGTGAATACTGCTATCGCTGCCTACAAGAATTACGACCGTGCGTTAGAGCGTGAGCTCTGTGCATTAAAAGCCAGCCGCGAAGCTCGCCAGCGTCAAGCCTATCTTGACCGTTTCCCAATCCGCGGTGCCAACATTCCCGGCATCGGGCGAACCAAAACGCATACATTGACGTTGTACGGGATTGAAACCGCTGCTGATTTAGACAAGTCGTCCGTACTTAAGGTACCTGGATTTGGTGAAGACCTCACTGGCAAGCTACTAGCTTGGCAGCGCGAGCATGAGTCACAATTCAAGTATGATCGATTACCAAACGCTCAGGACCTCGTCGACGAACGGGCGCTACGTGATCGGTTTGCGAACGTTAAGTCCAAACTGGAATCCACGATCTACAACGGGCTGCAAGCCTTGCGAAATGCCCGTGCTTGCCTTGACACGCTGCCGACAACGGCTCGAAGTAACGCAGTGCTAAATTGTGCACTTCACAGCCACGCACAGGCGGAGCGTGACTTGGAGTTGCTAGGGGTTTCTATTCCGGGTACCAGTGTAACGGATCCTTTCCAACCGCAACGGCGGCCGATCCCGGAGTTTCCGAAGGCCCCTAGCGGCGCAACGAAAAAGCCAACTCGTCAACCAGTGCCAAACCCACCCAAGTGCCCAAGGTGCGGAGCTGGTATGATCAGGCGCACGGCGAAGCGTGGAAAATATCGTGGGAACCGTTTTTGGGGATGTTCACGTTACCCGTCGTGTCGAGGAATACGCAGTTGAACAAACTTACTTATCGCATTGAGTCCGTTCACGGATCAACTTGAGTCATTGCGCAAGCGGCTGTAATACGGAACGGATTGTTCAAATTAGGTCAAATTCAACGATTTCATTCGCAGACTTGGCCGTCCCTGTCTCCATCACGCATGTAAGGATACACGGGATGGCCGCGCTTCACGGGAAGTTCGATCCCTCCACTCCGCGCCTCGGCACAGGTGATCTGCCCATTGCGATTGTCGTCGTACAGTTCCAAGGGGTCGTCGCTGTTCGCGTTTGTTGCGGCAGGCCGAACCGTTTTCCGCTCACTCCCGCCACTCCATTCGCAGCTGCCGATTTCCAGTTCCGTGGACTTGCATATCGATAGCATTGCATCTAGTGCTGCGGTTTCCCCGGTGTCAATCGTTAGCCGGTATTTCAACCTTACCGCGAGCACGCGCGACGCGAACCAGCACTTGTTTTCCTTGGGCCGCCACTGAGTCGCATCCTTATCAGATTTCTGATGGCGGTTCAGTTCTGGCGAGGCAATCGTAAGGTTCAGAAGGTCCTGAGCAAACATCCGTTTCGTATCAGCGTCGGCAGCGCAAAGCCCGCTGTCGTGGGCTTCCGAAAGCGAGATGATGTGTTCAATGTCCGTCTCCTGGATGCTGGAGAAACACCGACCTGAATACGGGCCATAGATTCTTCCAATTCGCGCTACACCGTAGATTCTTTTGATTTCATCCACGACGCGCTCCTCGACAGAGCTTGGGTAAGGATAATCGTCCCGATCATAGGGACTGCAGCGGAATTCCTGGTCGACAACGAGCTTCCTCCAAGTTTCCACCGACCCCATCGGTGCCTTTACCGCGTATGAGCCGATATCCCGAGACTCCGCCGACATTGGAAGTGTAGCCGCCGCCAGCCCGGCAAGCATTGAAAACGCGCGAACCAGCACGCTTAGTCGCCTCAAATCTGCCCTCGAAAGACCCTCGGAATCCGACGTTTGAGCTGCTGAATCCATCGCGCCTTGCGATCCGGCTATCTCTTACGAACTACCCGCCTCTGAACCGCGACGCAAATCCGCCCGGCCAGCTCGTACAATGCGGAATTGGGTGCTCGGGAATTTCACGAGCACCGGCAAAGTGTCGCACTCCGAACTTCGGAGGGAGACGAGATGCGAAAGACAAGACCCGCGGCATCGCTTTGGTCGGCGCTGCAAGTTTCAGCGCTGTTGGCGGCCGCTGCGCCGGCGTTGGCGGACTCGACCGACGTGCCCGCCAGCGCGCAGGCGGCAAAGCGGCAAGACCACACGATTCTCGGCAGCGCGTCCGACGGAAAGACATGCAAGTACAAGTCGGCCGACAAGAAGATCCACTGCCTGCACGGCGACGGCGGCACGGAGGAGCATCTGGTCGACGAAATCGCGGAACCGGAATTCACTGGAATCGGCCGCCTGGATTTCGGCCGCATGGAAGCAAGCCCCGGCACGCAGTACGTGTTTCTTGACGCCGAGGCCTCAACCCCCGTTCCGGGACGAAGCGCGCTCGTGTTCTGCAAGCTGGCGCTGCAGTTCATCACGGCCAGGAACGAAATCATCTGGATTTGGCACGACGAGCTCGCAGTCGATGGCGGCCGCCATCTCGCGGCCATCGACACGGACGGAAGCGGGCGCGCCGACCTCGCGGTCAGCGGCAGGTGGAACGGTACCATCTACGGGTCCAACCGGTGGTGGACCGCCAATCCGAACGACAGCGCTTATTCCGCTGCGGAACGAACGTATGCCGCACGCCCGACGTTCGGGAAGATCGGAGGGAAAGGCCGGGACCGCGGTTGCAAGCCGGGCGAAGCCCGCGTCGCTACGGTGGTTCCCCGCAGCGCCAATATCGGGGTTTCGGTCGGCAGTGCCGTTCCGGCCTGGAGAAGCCTGAACAGACCCTGAGCGGGATTTGCCGCGTCGGCGCAAAATTCCAAGTTTTCCACAGCAATCGGCCGAAGGGCCGCCGGTAAAGTTCTCTGCGTTTCACCAGGACTGAATAGCTTCGGGATTGGATTTGCCCGGCGGGCGGCGCACGCCGACCGCGCGGGCGGAACATGATCGGCAAAGGAGAACTGAATTGGGTAATTCCTGCCATGGCGGGCCCTCGGCCCTGCCGCCGCCAAGGCTCGACGAGCGCGGCGCGACCCTGATCGAGGCGGTGCTGTTCACCGTGATCGCGCTCGGACTGGTAATCGGCGGCATCGTGTTTTTTGAACAGGCGTCGATGTCGGCGCGAACGAACGAGGCCGTGCGGATGATGGCTTCGCTCCAGTCGCAAGTGCGCGCGCTGTTCCAGTCGCAGCCGAACTTCGGAACAGCGAACATCGGGGACCTTCTGATCTCCGCGAACGCCGTGCCGTCCGCCATGCAGAACGACGCGGACAACGACGGCGCCAATGACAGCCTGGTCAACGCTTTCGGCGGCGACGTGACGGTCACCGGCGCCACGGATCAGTTCGAGATCGAGGTGACCGACGTTCCGGTGAACGTGTGCACCCGCATGGCGCCCTTCGACGAGCTCGGCAACGGCGTGATCGGCACGGGGATCGCGGAGATCTCGGACGGCACCGATACCGATGCCGACGGCCTGACGGCGGCCGACGCGGCAACCTTTTGCGAAACCAACGCTGTGGGCGGCGAGGTCGACCTTACTTGGACGTTCGACAGATGATGCTCAACCTGGGCCGCCGTCGCGGCCCGGGCGTGTGAAGGCGGAAACCTGGCCCGGGCAGCGCCCGCCGGAGCCGAGCCCGATTGAGGCGCGGGCGTCGGCCGCGGAAAGATTCGTTGCGGATTCGTGGTCGGCTCAATCGGTTCCGGCGGGCATAGTGTGAATCTTTGCCGAGTCGCCGCACGCGTCCCGCGCCAGATCCAGCACATGCTCATGGTGGGTGAAATAAATCATCTGGCCCTGCTTCGAGATTTCCGACATCAGCGAAAACGCCGAGCGGGAGCGATTGTCGTCGAAACTCTCCATGATGTCGTCGGCGACAAAGGGGAGAGGCCCGTTGGATTCCGTGAAGTGCTGGTAGCCCGCCATCCGGAGCGCGAGGTAAAGCTGCAAGCGCGTTCCCTTCGAAAGGTGCTCGACTTGGCAGGACCTCTCGTCGCTGGGGCGGAACGCAGTCAGCTGCTCCGCCCCTCCGATCGATTCTGAAGACAGCTCCTGGTACGCGCCTCCTGTCATCGTTTTGAAATGCTCTTCGGTGCGCTTCAGCAGGGTGTTCCTGTGCTCGTCCCGGTATTGGCGGAGCGCCCGCTCGGCGGCCAGGAGTCCGAGTCGCGATCGGATGGCCTTTTCGGCCCCCTCCTCGATGTCGGCGTAGGCGGTCTGGATATCCTGCTTGATCCTGACGACGCGATCATCCCCGCCGACATCATCTAGGCCGCGTTCCGCTGAACTCCGGTTTTCCACCGCCTGAGTCAGTTCCTTCAACGCGTTTCCGACCTCGGTTTCGCATTCGACGAGATCGGCATCCACGGTCTCGATGTTCCTCGCGGCGAGAACCTCCAGCGCTTCGCCAACCGACGGCGCGCCCAGTTGCTCGGCCAGCTCCCTTCCCCGGCCGGCCACCTGATCCTCAAGGTCCGCCCGCTTTTTCGAATCTTCAAGCGCTTCGACAAGGCCATCCGCCCCAACGTGCCCGAAATCGACGCCGAGCGCTGCCGCGATGCTGCCGAGCTGGGAATTCGCCTCCTCCACCATGAGCGCCGCCTGCTCCTCGGCTGCGCGTTCCCGTGAGAGTTCCCTTTCCAAGCGTTCGGCTTCGGCGCAGGACTTTTCCGCTTCCGCCATTCGCTCCTGGACGTCCCTGAAGTATCCGACAGGGTTGCCAGGGGGATCTTCGCCAAGCCGGGACGCGATTTCGCCCATGCGTTCGGCGAAACCGGATACTGCTCGCTCCATTCCTTGTATTCGATTACGAAGGGATTCGTGCTGGTCCGCCGCTTCCCGCAGAGCGCGAACGTCCGGCAGAAGAGCGGCCATCTCGTTCAGCGGCGTGTCGGCAAGCCAGTCGGCCGGGCGCTCGCGGGCCCAATCGCGCTTCAGGTGTTCCAGCTTCAGTTCGGCGTCCGAGAGCGATTCCGTTCGGCCATCCAGCTGCTCTTTGGCCAGCTGGCGCTGCTTCGCATTCTCTTCAGCTTTGATCCGTGCGGCATCCTCGCTTTTCAGGCGGTCTTCCGCGAACTCCGCCAAAACGGACAGCGATGCCTCGTCTTCCCGCGCCGCAACCTGCGTGCGGCGAAGCGCATCCCTGATGCGGCTTCGCTGGCGATCGATTGATTTGCGGATGTCGTCCAACGCCCGGGTCCGCTCGTCGCATTCCCGCGCCGCTTCAATTGCCGTGCGCCTTCTGTCGAGCCAGTCAGGCAGTTCGGCTGCGTCGAACTCGCGAGGGAGACCGGCCTCCAGCAGACGGGGCTCCATTTCATCGCGCAGCTGCAGCTTGTTCGCGTCCGCGTCCTCAATGCGCGAGTCGAGCTCCTCCATTCTGGCATGCCTCAGGGCAAGCGTGCGTTCCGCCTCTCTCAGTTCGGCAATCCGGTCGGTCTTCGCCGCCCGTTCGGCTTGGATTCGGTCGTTCTCGTCCATCGCCAGCTTGAATTCGTCCGCGGTGGCGCGATCAAGCGCATCGTAGTGCCGCTCCCACGCCGCGTCGCGCTTCCCGCGGGACGCGGCCGCGGCTTCGTCGGAGATCAGCCCTTCGGATTCCGTCATCCGGGCTACCGAAGCGCGGAGTTCGGCCGCTTCGCCGCGAGCCGTCTGAAGCTCATGCTGGGTCGCCCGGCGCTCCTCAGCATTCCGCGCGTCAATGTCCCGCCACTTTTCCGCCAAGGCGCGTGAAGGAAACGCCTTGAAAGTAAGGCTCCCGGGATCGCCGGCCCATGGCCGCAAGGCGCGAAGCGCGGCTTCCTGCTGGGCCTCCGCCGCGGCCAAGGCGCGTTCCGCCGAACGGAGTTCCGCCTCCAATGCCGCGCTTCTGATTTCGCGGGCTATTGCTTGCAGCTCGGGGCCTGCTTGGCTGCCCGTCCGGTCGGGAACGGCCTTCGCGATGACGGCCTGAAGCTGCTTCTCGGCTCTGAGGCGCTCCTCTTCCGCTTTGCTCCGCTCCTGTTCAAGCCTTTGGGCTTCAACGGAGAAGTGGTTGATTTTCTCGATCTCTGGAACGGAAAGCTTGTAGTCTTCAATGGCTCCGCTGTCGTCCGCGCCCAGCCGCCGCATGAGCTGCCGCAGGTCGAATTCCTGAGTTCTCAGCTCCTCGCGGCGACGCGGAAGATCGGCCTCGGCCGCTTCGCACGACGCGGCGGCGGTGCGGAGGTCGGCCAAGGCCGCGGCCAGTTCGAGCAACGGCTGGCTGATCTCGATCTCGGACCGTTCCTTCTCGAAGCGCTCAATGCGCTCCCTCGCGCCGGCCAGCGCTGCTCCGCCGTCTTGAAGCGCGCTGGCCAGCTGCTTCGCATTGCCGTGGAATTCGGCCGGAAACTCTCCGTAGTCCGGAAGTCCGGAAAGCTTCCGCCGGAGGTCCTCGATTCCGTCGCGCATTGGAAAGGCCGTGCGGGTCTTGCGCAGTTCGGCTTCCCTCCGGCGCAGCCTCTGGTATTCGGATCTCGCTTTCGCTTCGGCATCGATCGCCGTCTGCAAGCTCTCCTTCCGATCGGCAAACTCGCGGGCGTTGATATCGGTTTCCTTCAGACGTCCCTCAAGTTCCTTGATCGCCGTTTTGATTGCATTGAGTCGGGTTTTCCGCTTGCGCGGCTCGTAGAATTCGTTCGCCTGCCCGCCGAGCCGCCGCAGCCGGTCGTCCAGATCCACAAGCCCGGCGACGCCTTGGAACAAAAGCTGCCCCAGATCCCCCTTTGCGGCGAGGATGTCCTCCGCCCCGGACGACAGCGTCTCTTCGGAAAGGGAAAACATCGTCCGCCACGTGTCGCGGTCCATTCCGAACAGGGACTTGGAAAGGAAGCCGTCGCCGACCGGCTCGTCGCGGGAGTCGAGCAACGTGTCCTTGCGGCCCTTTCGCCGGGACACCGCCTGCTGCTCGTCGCCGAACGACAGCACGGCGGCGACACGCATGCTGTTGCCGTGGAGGAAATCGTATGGCGTCCGGATCTGAATTCCGAAGAGCAAATCCACAAAGCCGATGGCGGCCGTCGTCTTCCCGGATTCGTTCGGGCCGTACACTACATGGAGGTCCGGCGCGCCCTCAGCGCGATCACCGAAATCGATCCGGCAATCCCTGAACATCCCGTACCGGGTCAGATCAAGGCGGCGCAGCCGCATCCGCTCAGCCCCCGGC
Source organism: Paracoccaceae bacterium (assembly GCA_965203795.1). Classification (GTDB taxonomy): domain Bacteria; phylum Pseudomonadota; class Alphaproteobacteria; order Rhodobacterales; family Rhodobacteraceae; genus CBDBBY01. The sequence goes on from OZ241915.1 coordinate 3,674,270, forward strand.
GTCCGCTTTGAGCGCGGCAATCACATCGGAGCAACCTTCGTCAATGAGATTGCGCAGAAGGGAATCGCCTTCGCCGCCGCTCCATTTGCGTCCCAGCGACGTCGGAAGCTGTTTGATCAATGCTTCAAACTCGGCCTTGGCGCCATTCAGAAAGGCCGGATCCCCCCTCCATTCGGCAATGATCTCTTGAAGCCCGATTACCGGGTCGCCTTCCGGAGCGACGGGCCCGGCCGGCGCGGCGTCGGATACGACCTTCTCGACCCAGCAGCCTTCAATGCCCTGCGAGATGAATTTGGCGTTCTCGAGCAGCATCTCGACGTTGGCCTTTAGGTACCAATGCATCGAGGTTCGGCCCGAGTATTCAATGCGCGCGATCAAATGCTGCGCGTCGGCTTCTCTTTGAGCACGCTCAAGCGCGGCTTCCGTTCGGGTTCGGATGTCTTCGTACTGCTCGCATCCCGTGACATCGACATCTACGCGCTCGAACCGGGCGTACGCGACAGGATGCTCCTCGACTTGGATCGAGCCGCCGTCGTCCACTCGGACCTCCGTCACGGATTTGCGGCCCGACTCGCCGATATCGCGGCCCTGAGGAATTCCCGGCATGACGATCCACGGGTCTTCGCTGTGGATCTGCCGCTTGTGGATGTGCCCGAGAGCCCAGTAGTCGAAGCCGCGCTCCCTGAGGTCTCCAAGGCTGCAGGGCGCGTAGCGGTCGTGCGCGTCCGATCCCGAAAGGCTGGTATGGAGCATCCCGACATTGAACAGGCCGGGCCTCGGCTCGTGGAACTTGGGAAGCAGCGATTCCGGCGCGTGCCGTTTGCCGAAACTGATGCCGTGGATGGCGGCGCCATGCTCAGGCAGCTCGACGATCCCTGCCCGTCCCTTGAATACATGGACGTTCGGGGGAAGCGGAACGGCCTTCGAAATCTTGGATTCCGCGTCGTGGTTGCCCAAAATCATGAAGACGCGCACGCTCTCGAGCTTCCGCATCATTTCGGCGAAGTACACGGCGGTCTTCGCGCTCTCGACCTGCCCGTCGAAGGCATCGCCTGAGACCAGCAGCGCATCCGCCCTCGCGCGCAGGCAGAGATCGACGATTCTCCCGAGCGCCTTCCGGGAGGCGGTGGAAACCAGGTCGGCGAGGTCGGGATCCTTCAGCGCGAGGCTGCGGAGCGGCGAGTCGAAGTGCAGATCCGCAGTATGGATGAACTTGAAGGCCATCGGTGCTAGATACAGTTGGCGAATGAAGCCAACAAGAAGATGTCAGGATTCAGGCTGCGTTTCTCTCCGCCTTTGCTCTCGGGCAAACGCGGGGCACTTCACATGTCGCCCAGCGCCTATGAGAAAACATGTTTTGGATCCTGCCAACCATTCCGTAACCTGTTCTCTCATCTCGTTCGCCACAGCCGTTACTCCGAAAGCTATTCGTCTTCCGCGACAAATTCGTCGATCGCAGTGACGAGAGGAGACGCCGCCCAGGCACCACGAATGGTTTCGGTGTCGGTGATAACGCGGCGCAGACCGCTCCCGACCGTTGGAAGTTCCTCGGTCAGTGTGAACATTTCGTCGTAGCCCGGATCGCCAGGCATCAGCAGCATGTACACGAACGACCGCACTTGGAGTTCACGGAAAACGGCGATCGGTGGTCCGGCATCAGGATACGGTTCCCCATGGCGTGAAGCTATCTCGATCTTCGGATTCCTGTTGGCTGCACTGTAGACGCACTGTCGCACCTCCTGCTCGCCGTACGTGCCGTCTTGGCGCAATTCGGCGAGATAGACGCGTTGCGCGGTGCCAAGCTGCACTCGGAAGAAACTGTTGATCACGTCGCGATTGAAGTGAATCTGGTGCCATCGCCCGCCCGCCTTCGGAATCCGCGCAACAAGGAAACGGTCAGCACCGCCAGCCAGCGGCTCGATGTTCGCCAACGGGTCTGCCGCAGGTTCGGGAGCCAATTCTCCCGCCAAGTCCGGCTCAACGTCGTGCAAATGGCGGCGCGCGCGTGCGGCATTTCTCGCAGCGCGTTCAAGCGTGCTTCCGTCGATGGGGCGCATGGCTGCAGCATGCTCGTCCAGAAATCGATCCCAGGATGAGATGTCGATCATCTCGTGGGCCGCGGCCCGCATGATGCTGAAGGCCTCGAAGTTCCGGCGAAGCCCACCGGGTGTGAGGCTGCCCGAACCGACAATCACGGTACGGCTGCCGTCCGGGTACTCGAATCGAGCGACCTTCGGATGGAACAATCTATTCGCAGGGTTCCAGAATGCTTTGACAGTCAGATGCTCGAGTTCCTGTTCAAGCTCCCGGAGGCGGACAAGCGAATTGCGGGTGGTGACCGCGTCGATGCCGACAAGCAACGACATCGTCGACGCGCGAAGAAAATCCTGGATCTCCGGATCGCAGATCAGTGAATCGACCCCGCCCCGCGACGCGAACGCAAACATTCCCTTGCATGAAGCCGCGCCTCGCGATGCGGCGACAATCGCCTCCAGCAGATAGACGGTGTCTGGCGAAACAGGATCCTGAAGGTGGAATTCGCAGTCCATCGTCGTTCGTCCTACAGAGCCTGTTCGTCCGCCAAGCGGGGAGGAGCAGCCATGAGGTCGTCATACGGCACAACCTTGGGACCTCTCGCTCTCTTCGAAGGCGGCTTCGCGAAGACGAGGATGTATTCGTGAACGTTCTTGAAGAGGAAATTCGGCGGATAGGGGTAGCTGCCAAAGATCGGGCGCTGTCCGTTTGCCGAGCCCCACCGACCGCCCGTTCCGTCCTTCGACCAGACAATCTCCGTCACCATTGCAAATCCGATTTCCCGAAGGATGAAGCCGAAGTCGGCTGCAAGGGGAAACGTCAGGAGCCCGCGGTCGGTGTGCTGATTCACGTTGGCGGTGACCAAGCAGCACTTGCGGCCTGGCTGCAGAACGCGGAAGCATTCTTCGAAAACCGGCCGAATTTCCCTTAGGAAGCGGCGGTAGCCCGCTACCTCGCCAAGGTTCGAGCGATCAGTGCCGTAATGGGCCTTGTTCCAGTACGGCGGGCTGGAGACAACGAGAGAGACGGAGCTGTCCTCGATGAATGACAGGTCGCGGCTGTCGCCATGGATGACCTCCATCAAATCGGTTGCCGAGAGGCGGCCGTTCGTGAGGCGACCGCAGTCGCGGCGGATGATGTTTACATATTTCCTGCTCTGATCAACGCAAAGCACATTGCGGCCGAGCGGCACGGCGGCTTCGGCAGTCGTGCCGATGCCGGCAAACGGATCAAGGACGGTTTCGCCGTGCCAGCTGAAGAGCTTGATGAGACGGTGGGGAATCTCGACCGGGAATACTGCCGGATGCTCGGTGTGGGTTGTGTTCGCGATGTGCCACACCGTCTTGGTGTACTCGCGCCATTCGTCCTTGGTCAGCTTGCTTTTCTTCTTGATGGCGTCGGGAACTCGGGGCATCGCTGGCTTTCCGTCAGTGAAATGGGCTGGCGAAGCGTTGGCGCGTTCCGTCGTTCTCGTCGACGACAACCGCACTGCGTGTGAATGCACGCAGGTACTCGTTGAACGACGGCGCAATGTCGAGCGTCTCGAGAAGCAATGCGTCGATCTCGTCTCGCAGGCTTTCGCTTGCGTGCGGACGGTATGCGATCGTTTGACGGCCTCCATTGACGCTGACGATCTGATCCTTCTGGACATCATCCCACAATCGAGCTCCGAGATGCGCAAGGGTCTTCTTCTGGCTCTCATTGAAGAGCCTGTCGCTGAACGGCAGCCGCAGCACGAAAGCCCGCGTGACATGAAATCCGTCCGCGGTCACTTGCCATAGCCAGTAGGCGACGCGGCTGCCGAGAATAGCGAACACGCGCGCCGCTTCATTTTCGGTTGCAAAGCTCAGGGCGATGACTCTGCTTGCGCTCCAAGGCGCGCGGAGAGGAGGAAGATATCGGTGTGGCCGGAAGGTGTTGATGAAATTGTAGGCCGTGCCGGAGACGAAGACGCAATTGTCCTGATGCTGGGAAGCAGTTTCCTCGGGACGGCATGAGCCCGCGGACGCGCACATCTCGTGCAAGCAGGCCGTTCGGCGCGCAATTTGCCCGAAAGCGTCCGAAGATTGAACTCCTGCGAGCTTGGGGATTCCGGCTGCGATCGATATCCTAGGCAACGGCGTGAAGCCGATCTCGTCGAAGAGTCGCGCCCGCTGCCGGCTGGTCCACTTGCGCAGCGGGCCGGTTTCGATCTCGGTGGCCCCGCCAGCGTCCCCGGCTTCCCTGCTGCGGAAGACGATCGCGTTGCGGGTCTTCACTTCCTCGCCGAAGAGGGCATGCGGCTCGCGGTCGAAGAAAGCGAAGCGCCAGCGTCCGCCACTGCCCATGATGGCGCGCCGAACCGCGATCATCTGCGCTCTGCTGCTGAAGGCAAGCGACAGCGGGACGACCATCCCGGAGGAGCTGCGTCCCGGCCGGACAAGCCGCCACATCATTTCAACAAACACGGGGAAACAATTGGATTCGGCGATGTTGCCTGCAGATAGGGAAGCAACACGCTGCTCGAGGGCCGCCGCGTCGTTTCGGGGACCGATTGCCGCGTAAGGAGGATTGCCGATGACAGCGTCCGCGCCTTGCGCGAGTGCAGGGAACACGCTCCCGAGCGGAGTTCCCCGAGAAAAGAGTGCCGCTGGTTCTTCCGTGTCGAGCCGATCCTTGGAGGGGGGCATGTAGGTGTCGTGGAGGGCGGCCCGCACGGAGGCAAAAGCGTCGGAACGATCATCATGCGGCGGCTCAAGCTCGAACGTAAGCGCGTCCGCGACGCACAGGTTGCAACGTATGCGATGCCACAAAGACCACGGCGATGCGCATTGTTCTTCATGTCCCGAATGAAGGCACTCGTGCAGCAGAACGAAACATGCCGCTTCGACAGCCAGGGGATTGGTGTCGATGCCGTAAAGGCAGCGCTCCGCGAACTCGAAGCGATCAAGGTCCGGATTGCGAGCCGCGGCCAAATCGAGCGCCGCCTTCAGAAACACGCCGGAGCCGCAAGCGGGATCAAGGATACGCAGCGGAACAGTCCCTGGGCCGAGCTCGCTGACCGCCTCTCGCGTGATGTAATCGGCAACGTCGGAGGGGGTGTAGAAGACGCCGTTCGTCTTTTTGGCATGACGAGCCTTTTGTGTGGCCGGGGTCCTCATCACACTCGCCCTGCTCCCGGGGCCATGCTCATCAAGGACGTACGGCAGGAGGTCGCGCAGCGCGTCGTCGTACGGGATCGCTTCAAGCGCCCTGATCGCCTCGCTGTCAGCGAACTCGACAACGGAGTCCGAAATTCGGCGGGGCGGCCGGAGGCTTCCGAGAAACCACGCCTCCGCGTCGCGCAGCGAGGCGTCAGCGGAAAGCGCTCCGATACTGCGGCCGAGGATGCGCATGCTGACGAGACCCCGCGCCGCCTGATGGGCGGGCGTTTCGGATTTCCCAAGAGGTTCATCGCGCCATCGACTGGCCAGGATGTCCGCCCAAGCGGCGCCAACAGATTCGTGGCCATCGAAGAACCGCCGCACAGCCTCTACTGCGTCCCGCACATGGACCGCATACGCCTCAGTGGCAGTAACCAAGGAGCATCCGGGCCCCGGAACGGAAGGGCGGGGCTTGGCGGCAGGTCTGGCATGCGCAGCAGTCATTGCAGGTCGGACCCGCGCTTGCGAGGGAACAAGGGGCTTCTGGCATTGAGATAGTCGGAGACGGCGTCGCGAACCACCCAAGCAAGGGAGACTCGCTTGTCCTTGGCGATGGACTTGAGGTCGGCGTAGTCGTCCACGCCGAGCGACACGGATACCCGCACAGGCCCATCGGCTTCGGTTCGCGTTCCAGTCTCGGGCTTCGTCATCGCCCCTTTCCCAAAGTTCACCACTTTTCATCATCATGGTGCATACAATGCATGAGATCAAGCGTGACTGAGGTCGGACACATGCTGGACTGGCCCTGCAATTCAATCGGGCGGGACCTTGCCCGATTGGATGGCATAGGCGAAGGGGCGCATCGATTCGGGTCCGGCCGGAAGATTGCGACTGCTGGCCGGACGTCAGCGGTTCCGCCTTTCCGATGCCGCGGGCACGGATTGCGTGGCGGCGGGTTCGCCGGAGCTTCGCCGGCCAAAAGCAGGATTCCCTGATCGCGCGGAGGCGGCATCGATTCAGCGTTACTTTCGGCTGAACCGAATTCACGCGCGTTGAATCCTGAAATCCGTGGTAAAAGCGCAAATCCTACTCGCCACACACGGAGAACCTGAACCATGAACCTGTCTCGTTCGGCAGCCGCGTTTGCGGCAGGAGCGCTGGCCGCCTTCGGAAGCGCCGCCTCTGCGCAGGAAGCGTCGATGACCAAAGTATCGGACTCGACGTACCATTATTTCAGCTTCAACTACTCAAGCATCATTGTGGTCGGGGAAGACGCCGTCCTTGTGGCCGATCCCTCGTTCGAACCCCGCGGCTCCCAGATGCGCGCGGCGGTCGAGGAAATCACGGACGCGCCGATAAAGTACGTCCTGCTCAGCCACGAGCACTACGATCATGCGGGCGGAACGGAAGCGTATCCCGATGCGCAGGTGATCTGCCACATTGCCTGCGGCAAGGTCATGGAGATTTCGCCATTGCTTCCGGTTTCCCGGATAGACATGACTTACGAAGATTCGCTCACGCTGGACCTCGGCGGCGTCACTGTCGATCTGGTTCACATTGCGCCTGGGGACGGCGTCGGAACGACAGTCGTCCACGTTCCGTCCGAGGGCGTCGTGTTCTCGGCCGACCTGTACTCCGATCATTTCACGGCTTCGGAGTTCCTGGAGGACAAGAACTTCGTGGGGGCGAGGCTGATTCTCCATGAGATGATGAGCTGGAATCCGGTCTATGCGATCAACGGCCACTCGGACGGCAATTCTCTGGAGGACATGAGGGTGAACGCCGAGCTCTTGGACAGGCTCTACGATGACGTGCTGGGGCGGCTTAACGCCGCCGCCGAAAGCGGGGGGATGCCCGCCATGTGGATGGCCATGTTCGCGATGCAGTACGAAGTTCCCGGATACGAAGAGTACAGCCACTGGGAGAACTACGAAGCGGGATTCCCCGCCTATGTCCGCAGGATGGCGCTGTCGATACTGCACGGCGGCTGAATTCGCGCCGGGCCGGCAAAGGGCCCGGGCAGAATTGAAAACCGGCTTCCGCCGACCTCCCCGTCGGCGGAAGCTCGCATTCCGGAATTGCCGACGCAATCTGTCGCGCATTGATCGGCGAGCCGAAGCCGCTCTTTGATCCTCCACCGCGGCGGGCACGAAAACCCCAATGATTCTTTACCAGCCGCGCGTCCAAATCGGCGGCGGCCTTCATTTCGACGTCCACGCTGCATTTGCGTCCGCGTTTTCCGGTGCGAGCTCCGACGCTCCCGGCGCTGAGCAAGTCGCGAAGCTGGGGTGACTGAGGTCGGACACGTGCTGGACCGGATCGGACATTCACGGCGACGATTTCGATGACGCGATCCGGCGCGCTTTCGACCAGCGGCGCGCCGCGCGACCCGAATCTTGGGATGCCCCGAACGCAGCGCCGGAAAACGACGCGGATCGCCGCCGCCAACAGCAGGAGGGCAGCCGACGGAGCGCTGAAGCTTTCCAATGGCCTTTGCGGACGGATCTCCGCCGGAGAACGGGGTTCTGCAGCTCCAATTCATGCGCCGTCATTCAGGAACTGCTCCGGCATCCGGGTGCGCGGCTGGTTCCGAACCGGTTGAGCGCGTTTGCGAAGGCTTCGAAGAGACGGTTGGCTACAACCAGCCGTTCCGGACGTCCCGGCATCCGCGGAACTTGCAGCGCCATGTTCCGACCGCGCGCCGGATGTTCCCGTTGAACTCGCGGGAGCGGGTCGGGAGCGCCCGGAGGGCGATCCCCACGCTTGGCATTCGCATTCGACTTTGACGCGAGCGGCATCCCGCGAACGGGCTTTCAAAGGATGTCCCGGCGTACGGGCCAGTCAGCCAGTGCCGGTCGCCCGATTTTCAACAGAAAACGGCTCCGCTCCTCCCGCGGCGGCTGATCGCGGCATCCCGATTTCAGACCCTGGGGCTATGCGGTGAGCCAAGCATTGCCGGGCGGAGGGCCGACACGGCCCCGCGACCCGGCATCACCGGCAGCACCAAGGGCCTTCAGTGGCGAAACGCACAAGATACGGCGAATCCGAAGCGGCGCGCCTTCGATACGAAACTTGGATGCGCAGCCACGGGCGAATGTCCGCCGCGCTGATCGCAATGTCCGCTGTCACCGGCGCGGCGGTTGTCGCCGCTCTGCTGGCCATCTCGGCCAAGCCGGAGCCCAAATACTTCGCGGCGACCGAGGACGGCGGGATTCTGCCGCTCGTGCCGGTTTCAAGCCCGTACCTGACTGACGGCCAAGTCATCAACTTCGCGGTCGAAGCCGTGACCGGCGCGCTTACGATCGATTTCGCCAACTGGCGCAAGGATCTGGCCGGAGCATCGGCTTATTTCGAACGTCCGGGCGGGTGGAGCGCGTTCCTTGACGCTTTGGAAAAGTCCGGGATGCTCAACTACATCAGGGAGCGTCGGCTGGTATCGACGGCGGTGGCCAACGGCGCCGTGATCGTCCGTTCGGGAATTGACGGCGGCAAGCGCTACAGCTGGACCGTCCAGATACCGCTGAACATCACGTACGAGTCAGCCAGCGAACTCAGCCGCGACGAGCTGCTGGCGGAGGTCGAGGTTGCCCGGCTTCCGACTTGGGAATCTCCGGATGCCGTTGGATTGACCCGGATTGTGGTCCGTCCGGGGAAGGCTTCGGAAGCGCAGTGAGGCGGCAGGGATTCGAAAAGCTTGCCGCTCGGGCGATTCTGCTGCCGACGCTGGCGTTCGTGCTGGTTGCGCCGATCCATGCCCAAAGCGAAGAGGCGGGAATTGAGACCGAGGGCGACCCGCCAAAGGCCGGAAACGCGGTTGAAACCGGCAGCTACAGCATCGGTCCGGGTTCAGAGCTGGACCACGATTCGTTGTCTTCGCCAGCCAGCGAAACCGGCGCGGCCGGCTTCGGCCATGGTGCGCTGCAAAGCCCGGGCAGTCGGCTGACCGACGCCGAATTCGAAAGCGCGATCGAAAGCGTTTTCCCGATGACGCCGGAGATGGTCCGAGCCTTCAGGCAACGCCTCTCCCAGAACGAGCGGGCGAATCTCGAATCAGCGGAGCCTTCGCCGGTCACGGAGACGGAAATGATCGCGCTGTATCCGTCATCGCCCCCGCCGCGGCTGCTTGTGGCGCCCGGAATCGCAACCGCAGTTGGATTCTACGACGGCACAGGAGCGCCTTGGCCGGTCAGGCAATACGTGCTTGGCGACGGCGAAGCATTCCAGATCGTCCAGCTCGGCGACGGGGCGAACACGCTCACTATATCGCCGCTGGCGCGTGTCGGCTGGACGAATCTCGTGGTCGCGCTTGCCGGGGATCCGGCCCCGATAGTTCTTGGCATCAGGATCGATCGAGCACGGGCTCATTTCCGCGCAAACATCCAAGTGATGAGGCCGGGCCCGAACGCGGCGCCGACCGCAGCCGCTCCCCCGGACGCTCCGGTTCTGCCGAAGGATTCCATCCTGCTCTCGGCGCTGGCGGGAGCCGGTCCAGAGGAGGGCGCAGCCGAGGTGCCGGTTCGCGGGGTTGAGGCATCAGCCTGGGCGGTCGGAGGCGACATTTACATTCGATCCCGGCATCCGCTGCTTTCGCCATCCTGGTCCGCGTCGATTTCAGGGCCGAGCAGACGCCGGGCGTACAAGATACCTCCGACTTCGGTTCTGCTGTTTTCGGTCGGCGGGAGGATCGTTGCGGCGGAGCTGGATCTGCCATGATTTCGTGTCCCGCATGTCTTGCTCGCGACGCTTTCCGGACGTCGGCGGCGCATGTGGTACCGGTGCGCCGGATTTGCGCGGGCTTCGTCCCGAACGCGTCCGCAGCGCGGAATTCACGGTTCGCAACGGCGCTCGACGGGGCGGGCGGATTTGGGCTGCAAGCGGCGATGCAGCGCTCGCGGCGGATTCCGTTTCTCTCCGTTTCCTGACCGGGCTGGCGGCGATGTCATGGATGTCGAGGATACTCGGGAAGCGCGCCCGGATTCCGGTTGGCGACGAATGGGCATTCGAAGCGGTTCCCGGTTCGGAGCGGGCAACGCCGCCGCAGGATTCCGCTTCAGCCGGGCGGCGAATCCGGAAGCGCAGAATGATCCTCGCCGGATCGGCCGCCTGCGCCGCCGCTGGCGCGGCCTTCCTTGCGCTGGACGGCGGCACGGACCATCCCTCGCGTCTGGCTCGGGCGCCTGCGATGGATTCCACGCCGGGCGGCCAGCGGCAGCGGGAATCCGAACGGTACCAGGAAAGGCTTCGATTCGCGAACGAAGCAAATGCCGAGGAAGCCCGCCGGAGCGGGCAGTCGCACATTCCGATCCCGGAGGACCTCACCGAAAGCCGGATCCGCGATGTCGGCGACGGTGCCGCCCGCCGCCCGCGGCCGGAGGAGCTCCCGGCCGAGCCGGAACCGCCAGCCGGGCCGTCCGCAACCCGTTCCGTTCCGGAAGTCGGCTCCCCGGGTTCCTCGGCGGAGTCTCGCGTCGAAGCGGCGGGCCAAGAGGACGTCGCGCCGCCTCCGTCCGACACGGAATCGGATCTCCAGACGACCGAGCTGCCGCCCTTGGAACCTTCCAGACCCGCCGCGGAAGCGCCTGGCGGCGGGCAAATCAACGAACGGCGGGTGACGGCAATCATTGCGCAGATGAACGCCATCGCGCGGGGGATCGGTGTCAGCCCTCCAAAGAGCGAGATCCTGCTGCCGAACTCCGGCGGAATTCCGATGGGCGAGCTGTTGCGACCTGCAAGCGGATTGAAGAACGACGATGGCGCTGCCGCGCGGGACGATGCCGCGGCGCCTGCCGACCGTCCCGCCGGCATCGGGGCCGACGGCTCAGGCGCGGCCGTTCCGGCTGGCTCCATCCTCTACGGTCAGGTCCTGAATGCGGTGGATTCGGACAATCCGGGCCCGGTGGTCGCGGGAATCACTGACGCTCCGCTGGACGGGCACAAGCTGATCGGCCGGATTGCGGCAGCAGGAAGCGGCAGCGGATTCGCCGTCTCGTTCGACACATTGGTGCGTCCGGATGGAGCTGCGCTTCCGGTTGCGGCGGTCGCGCTAGACGGTCTGGATGGAAGCTCGACCGTAGCAAGCAGGACGGACAGGCGGATTCTGGAGCGGTACGGCGCGCTGTTCGCATCGACATTCGTATCCGAGTACGCGCGCAGCGCCGGATCGACGGGCACGTCCACGATCATTGCCGACGGCTCGGTGGTTTCGACATCGGCGAAGCCGAGCCGCACGGAAAGCCTGCACGCGGCGCTTGGAAGCGCCACCTCCCAGCTTGCTGCTGATCTGGCGTCGAGCGCACCCCGCGGTCCGAGGACCGTCCTCCTCGCCGGGCATCCGATCGGAATCCTTTTTCTCGAAACGGCGCCGCTAAACGCCGGCCCAGGGAGGTGAATTTGCAGGAGCGGAAGTTGAATGAACAATCGGGCGGCGGCGCTGCCCGTTCCGCAGGAACCGGCCGCGTCCGGTCCGACGAGGCCCGGAAGCCCCGCGGAGCGGCATCGGCCGGGGATGCGGACCGCCGCGCGCTTGCGGACGCGCTGAGGTTTCTCGATTCCAGCGACGATCCCGAACCCTTCGCCGGGCAGTTCGATCCGTTCGACGGCTTCCGGACGGAGCTGGAGCAGGACCGGAATGTTCCGTCCGCGGCGCCAGCCGAGCAATTCGGCAGCATCCATCCGCCTTCCCGGCAGCCGGACGCGGCGCGGCGAAGGGCGGCGGGTTCGATTTCCGCGGAGGAAATCGAAAGGCTCGAACAGGAAATGATGGAAATCGACGCCTCGTGGGGCGGTTGCGAGCCCGAACCGGCGAGCCGATTCGTCGGCAAGCAAAGCCAGGATTCTCCGCGGCAAACCGTGGATGGCGATTCAGATGTCGGAGCGATGCCCGTTGACGCGGAGGCGCGGCAACAACCGCCCTCGGACCACGCAGTGCCGGAGTCGGCATCGGGTGCTGCCAGGCAACCTGCGGTCGCGGGTTCGTCAAGGTCGGGCGGCTGTGATTCCGAAACGGCGGAGAGCCCGCCACGCGATGCCGATTCGGATGCTGCAACCGGCTCGGCGCCGGATTCCCGACCCGGCGGAAGAGATCGCGAATCGCTGAGGGCGGCATCGCCCGAGGCGGACGGTTTGGATGGAATCCCCGGCCAATTGGCTACGAGCGAGGACGACCCTTCTGGCTTTGGAAATGGCGGCGGAACGCAGGATCCGCTGGCGGAGGACGCAAGCGGACTTGCGGACACGGAAGCCGAGGCCCGGGCATTCGACGAAGTGGGCGCGCGAATGGCGATCCGGGACGGCGCGGAAACCGGCTGCGAGGCCGGCGCTTCCTGCCGCTCGCCGCAGGAAAGCGGAACTCCGGGCGAAGTTCGCCGCGAGGCCTGCGAGGCGAAGCGAGGCGCCGGAAGCGGACCGACCGTCCCGCCGGACCCCGCTCGCGCGGTTCCGAGCGAGGCAGCGGACGAAGCCGGTTCGGGACCTGCGCGCGGGGCAATTGAAGATTCCGGGCCGGATCAGGTCGAGCGCGCTGGTCCGCCCTTGCATCGACCGGCATCCGAACTGCCGACAAAGGCGGCAGCCATTCTCGCGGCGGGCGTCGCAGTCAGCGCCGGGATGCTTGCGTTCGATCAGCTCGACGTCGCGGGCAGGCTGGGGCTTGCCCAGATTCCGGACGGCGGCGAAGATGCCGAGCCGCACGGCATTCCGGAAATGCGCGGGGAGCTGGAATATCCGCGAGGAGCAAGCCGCAGCGCGGTCGGCATGCCTTCGTTTCTGGATTCAACCGAGGTCGGCTCAATTGCGGTTCCGAGCCTCGCGAACGGCGCAGCCGGGACAGGCGCAGGCCATCGTTCGAGCGGGGGATCGCTCAAATCCGTTGCAGGGGCCGACGCTGACGGGATGACGGAAGCTGTCGAGCGCGCAGGCATTGCGGTCGGTTCAGCCGCTCCGCCGGATGGACCTTCGGCCGAGAGCGGAGCTGGCCAAGCGGATGCGGACACGTTTCGGGTCGCGGGAGGCCTCGAAAGGGATGCAGTCGGCGACATCGACGGTCGAACGATGCTTGCGGATGCTGAAGCAGGGCAGGAGGAATTCGGCCCGCCGTTCGGATTCCCCGTTGCGGGAATTGCCGGAGCCGTCCGGTTCGGGAGCGGGCGCCCCGCCGAATCAAGCCGGCAGTCGCCGATACCGCCTTTGCCGGAGCGGAAGCCGTTGCCCGGATTCGATCCGGCGGCCGAAGGCTGCCTTTCCGAGTGCGAGGCGCCTGAGGCGCATCCCAATACTGCAGTGCCGCCGCCGGAAGCGGTCGAGCCGCCAAAGATCGCAGCCGACGCGGGCATTCTGACCGGCGGCCGGTTGGATGGCGTTGCGGGGCACGGAATGACCGGTGCGGTCGGCCGCCTTGACGGCATCAAGCCGGAATCATCCGCTGACGGCGTTTTCTTGGGCCGCGCTATCGCGTCCGACCGCGGCGTTGCGGACGGAGGCGTGATCGGATCGGCCAGCACTCCTGCGGACGCGAACGAGGGCATCAACGGTGAGATCGCGGAATTGCGGGCCGAAATCGGCGGCATCGCCAGAAGCCTCCGGTTGCGCATCGGCGTCATTGAAGCCAAGCTGGAGGAACTCGCGAAAGTGGAGGCGTTCAAGCCTCAATCCCGCGACAAGCCAAGTGCTATCGGCAAGACGGAAGAGCCGGGCAACGGACCGCTCGGAACCCGCGCAGGCATGGCGGACGAACCGGGACCGGGCGCAGCGACCCGATCCGTTCCGGAGCGTGCCGACACCTACGTGATTGCCGCCGAAGCCGGGCACAACGCCTGCTCTTCTCGGTCCCGTCCGCCGAGCAACGCGCCGGGAGCGGAGGGATTCGGCTGCGGGCGCGTGCTTGATGTCGTGAGCGACGGTTTCGGCGGCTGGCTTGTCGTCACGGAGAACGCCGTCATCAGGCTCGACTGATCCGCCTCCCGGATCATGGATGCGCCGGCCAGCGCGATCGAAGCGGTCGCGGAGTATCTTCCACGGCTCGAAGGCATGCTTTGGGCGGTCTTCTTCGTCATGGGCGCCTTGCTGGTTGTGAATTCGGTCCGGCTTGCGGGCCGCCGCGCGGAGCTCGGACCGAGCGGCGGAAGCTGGTTGAAGCCGCTCGCCTCATTCGCCTCAGGCGCCGCGCTTGCGGCCTTCCCCGGCTTCGTTTCCGTTCTGCTCGCCACCTTCTTCGAATCGGGGGATGTGGACGCTCCGGAGTCGGTCTTCGCCTACTCGGGCAGGCTGCTGTCCGCGGTCGACGGCGACTTTCTCCGTCGCCCTTTGGCCTCGGCAATCGCGCTTATCCAGTTTGTCGGCTTTGTCGCGGTCGGAAGGGGCGTCTGGTTCCTCAACGCAAGCGCTTCGCCAGGAGGCCAGAGAATGTTCGGACCCGGCTGCACGTTCGTGATTGCCGGCGCGCTCGCCGTTAACTTCCCGTCGTTCTTCGGATTGCTGTCGGAGCTGTTCGCGCGACCGTGATCGCGCGCCGCCGATCATCCTGGACTTGGAGGATGGCCGCCGGTCGGAGACCGATTGCCCGGCAATTCAAATTCGCGTCGGGGAGAGGGCTGGCCAAAAAGAAGAAGAGCGGGCAATGCCCGCTCTTCAAATCCGAATTGTGTTCGGAAGTCTAGAAGGCCATCAGCAATCCAGCATTGGCCTTCGTCGTGTCGGACACGTTGGCGAATCCGGCCTTCATGCTAAGTCCGCCACCCAGATCCTGCGAAACGCCGACGCCGTAACCCTTCGAGTTCGTGCTCTCGTCATTCTTGGAGTAGGCGACGGTAATCCCCAGGTCGCCCATGTCGAAGCTGGCCTCGACGCCGAGCGCGGTCTTGTCCGCCACGCCCGCGGTTCCCGAGGAAATCTGGCTGAAATAGGCGTTGGCGGTAACGCCGCTGATTTCGCTTTTGACGCCGAACGAAAAGACATTGTCCTTAGCGGCGTTCTGATCATAGCCGCCGCCAACCGTGAATTGACCGACCGCAGCGGTTGCGCCGATCGCCCAGCCGTCGTCCAGATCAGTGCTCAACGCGACTGTGAAGTCAGCGACCGACTTGTCCCAACGGATCGACGCTCCAGAGTCTCCGTCATAGGCTTCGGCAATGTCGTCAACGCCGAGACCGTCAAGCCCCGGATCGCCGGTGCCGCCGTACAGCCTGTCGGCTGCGCTTATGTCCGAGCCAGCCTGGAACTTGCCGACCTCTCCCTCAGGAGCGCCCGCGTACACGACGAAAGGCGTCTGGTCGGCTTCGCCCTTGCTGCCGTCCAACGTGAAGTTTCCGCCGTAAGCCCCGATCATGCTGTCGGACTCGCCCGACAGCGTGAACTTGACGTTGATCGAGTTGATCACGGTGGTGTCGGCACTGCTGCCAGCCGCGCCCGCCTTCGAATAGGCGACGCCCAGCTTGCCTTCCCCGCTCAACGAGACCTCCGCCGATGCAACGCCTCCGGCGCAAATCGCCGCAGCCGATGCAAGTAGGATTTTCCTCATTTCCATTCTCCGCATGTGTTCAAATCCACAATGGCCCAATGCAACTTGGGTTCGCAACCCGTAACAAACCTTCCGGAACGGGGCAACAACAATAAACCACTCAGTCGGGTTCGTGATGCAGGCATGCAACGGTAATTCCCGCTCCGGATCGGAGGTCGGCGAACGCGCGTCGCACCCGCGCCCGATATATCCCTCCGGCGACCGCAATTCAACAATTGGCCGCGATCCCGCGGGCAGTTCCGAATCAACGACGCGACCGGCGGTTTCGTCAATTCGCGCCCCCATTCCCGCCATGGCATCAGGATGAAGCCCGGGTTAGGCTGGGGCCGGAGTTGCTGAACGGGATGCCGGAAGGCCGGCGCGCGCGGGATACAGGGCGCCCATGACATGATCGTTACGATATTCGGCGGGTCGGGGTTTGTCGGCCGGTACGTCGCCCAAAGGCTCGCTAAGCGCGGCCACAGGATCCGGGTCGCGGTTCGCCGCCCGAACGAAGCCTTGTTCGTTCGGCCTTACGGCGTTCCAGGGCAGGTCGAGCCGGTGCTGGCCAATATCCGGAACGACGAGTCGGTCGCGGATGCCGTCAAAGGCGCGGACGCCGTCGTGAACTGCACAGGCATTCTGGTTGAAACCCGCCGCCAGCGGTTCGAGGACGTCCACGCCGCGGGCGCGGAGCGGATTGCGGCCGCGGCGGCCAAGTCGGGCGTCGGCAGGCTGGCCCATGTTTCGGCCATTGGCGCGGATCCCGGCAGCGCCAGCTCCTACGCGGCAAGCAAGGCGGAAGGGGAGGCCGCGGTGCGGTTCCGCTTTCCGAGCGCCGTCGTTCTCCGGCCCTCAATCGTGTTCGGGTCCGAAGACAGGTTCTTCAACCGGTTCGCGAGCATGGCCAGGCTGTCGCCGGTGATTCCGCTGGTCGGAGCGCGGACGCGCTTCCAGCCGGTTTTCGTTGGAGACGTGGCCCGAGCGGTGGAGGCGTCCTTGGAAACGGAAGCGCGCCCGGGCGTTTACGAGCTTGGCGGTCCTGACATTGAGGATTTCCGCGGCCTGATGCGACTCATGCTGCAGTGCGCAAGGCGGAAGCGAGCCTTGATTCCTCTGGCCGACCAGATTGCGTCGCCGCTGGCGTTCTGCATGGACATGCTGCAGATCGTCACACTGGATCTGTTCGTGAACAATTTGCTGACGAGGGATCAGGTGCGTCTGCTCGGAGCGGACAACATCGTGTCCGAAGGCGCGATGACGCTGGCGGATCTTGGAATCGAGGCGACTCCGATGTCGGCTGTGCTGGAGAGCTATCTTTACTGCTACCGGCCGGCGGGCCAATTCACCGCCATCCACGAGTCAGCGGACATGATAGGGACGGGCACCGAGCGCTGATTGCCGCCGGATGGAGCGTTCGCGACTGCGGCTGCATTCGGCAACCCGGCCCATCGGAAACTCCGGAGCCTTCCGCCCGAGGAGTTGGCGTGCGGGACGGCGGCGGCGCTGGTCGCGGCCCCGCTGGGCCGGTTCCCTGAATCGCCTCCGCCGAATTTCGGAATTGCGATTCCCGGAAGCCGCGAGCATATGCTTGCGCACTCCCTTGGACCTTGCTTCTTGAGCGCCGCAATCGCATCTATGCCGCTCATGAGCGATTTCCGTCGCTTGAATCCTGTTCGCAAGTTCCGCTTGGGCCGCTGGCTCGCCGCCGGGACCGGACCCGCCGGAAGGAACGGCCGATCCGGTCCCGAACTTGGAGCAGGACCATGAGCGAAGACCCTAGGACCGACGAGCACCCTGAATTTGCCGATTGGCTTCTCGAGTTCGGCAAGCGCGCCGAGGCCAGGTTCGGACGACGCCAGGAGGTTGGCGGAATTCTCTCCGGCATCCGGCTGCGCCCGGAAATCCTCGCCAAGCAAAGCAATCAAGCGGAATTCGACCGCTCCGTCGGAGAGTATGTCGCGGCCGCCGCATCCGACTCGCGCGTGGAGTCGGGGCGGAACGCCATCAGTAACTTCAAACAGGTGCTGGACGAGATCGAAGGCCGGTTCGGCGTTCCGGCCGAGATTGTCGCGGCGATTTGGGGGGTGGAATCCGACTACGGCCGCCGTATGGGCGGGTTTCCGGTTCTCGATGCGCTGGCGACGCTGGCCTCGTCCGGCACGAGGAAGGAATTTTTCGAAGCAGAGCTGCTGGCGGCCTTGGAGATAATTCTGGCAGGAAATGGCAATCCGGCGGAATTCCTCGGCTCATGGGCGGGAGCGATGGGGCACACGCAATTCATGCCTCGCAGCTACTTGCGCCACGCGATCGGGCTTCGGGGGGAACCGCGCCCGGACATTTGGGGGTCGGACCCGTCCGACGCGCTGGCCTCGGCGGCGAACCTTCTTTCGGACAGCGGTTGGAAGCGCGGGCTTCCGTGGGCCGTTGAAGCGGAGTTGCCTGACGGGTTCGATTACCTCTTGGCGAACGGCGACACGCGGTTCGGTCCGGAAGGATGGAGCCGCCGAGGCGTAAAGGCAAAGACGAGCGCGGAAATCCCCGAGACGGGCAAGGCGGCGCTGCTTTTGCCGTGCGGCGCGTCAGGCCCGGCACTGCTCGCGGGGGACAACTTCGAGGCCTTGCGGTCGTACAACCGGGCAATGCCTTATGTAATCGCGGTAGGCCATCTCTCGGACCGGATTGCCGGAGGTGCTGGCATCGCCGCGCCATGGCCGGGCGCGGAGTTTCACCTGTCTAGGGCGAAAGTCCTTGAAGTTCAAAAGGCGCTTGGCGGCCTTGGATACGATACAGGCGGGATCGACGGCTTGGCGGGTCCTGCCACCCGGCGGAGCATTCAGCTGTTCCAGTCGCGAATCGGCCTTTTGCCGGACGGCTGTCCGAGCGGGACGATCTACGATGCGCTCTGCGGTGACGCGGCCGGATAAGCGGAGATTCCTTGCGATTTTGAAGCCTCGCTGTCTTTTTCCTTTCACAGTAATGGGATAGGATGGGTACTGGGACCGTTGAACTATGCGGCCTTCCGAAGATTCCGGTGTGTATCGCGGTGCCGGTCGGAGCGGAGTTTTGCTGCGAGGAGTCGAGCAAGACGGGCGGGCATGCGGGGGCCAGGCCCGGCCTGCCGCGCCAGGAGCGCGGGAAGGGGCGTTCCGTGCATTTGGACCGTGCCGATGGCGGAGAATCGGGCGCAAAAAGCGGCCAGGAGCCGCTTCAGGTTGATCGCGGCGGCCGCCGGGCAGGGCTGGGTCTTCATGTTGCCCAAGCCGCGCCGCACGGCGTGGCCCAGCCCATGCCAGGTCTTGGCCTCGCCACAGAATCCCTCGGAGCACCAGCGGTGGCGCTCGCAGAACCGCCGGTCCTCGTCGTTCCATCGAAGGCGCCGCCTCCGGGCGCGTAGCAGCGCTGGATGGTCGGCGCTGACCGCCACCGTCTTGCGGTTGCTGCTGCCGGGCCCGCGCGGTCCTTGGTTCTGGCGTGGAAGCGGCGCCCGTCCTTGAACGGCCATCCGGGACGCAGCGCCTTGCCCCGAGGGCACTTCACGATGTCGTTCCTCTCGTCGCAGCGGAACCGGCGCGTCGGCATCCGGCTCCCGGCCGACGACCGCTTCGCCGGGATCAGCGGATCGATTCCCCGCCGCTCGAGGCCGGCGTAGACCTTAGGCGTAGGCGTAACCTGCGTCCATCGAAGCAATGTACGACGGCCCTGCTGAATCTCCAATCTTCGAATTCCGCTTGCGAAGATTTGCAAGATGCGGCACGATTCGGCCGATTTTGACTGGATGCCGACGGATTTCGGTATGCAAGAAGTTATTGAACAAAGGCCTCTGCCGGACGCCAGATCCGGAGCCGACACTCCGGCGATCCCGATCAGGAAGATGCTTGGCCGCGGAGGCGACGGCATGCACAGTCGCCGCCGCGAACTCCAGCGCATCCTGGACAGCACGGCGCATGTGACGCCGGGGCTGTCGTGGGATGCCTACCTGCCCGTTGTGATGCCGAGGGCCGGAAGGTCGCGGGAAAACGCGGGGCATAACCCAAGCTGGGCACTGTGACGCGTTCGTGGCGGGAGCAGAACATGTCCGACGGATCCACCAAACGGTTCAAACGAATTGAGTCTTGCGATCATAGTGGATTCGTGCTGAAAACTCCCCTAGAATCGTTCCCGCAGTTCTCTCTATCATTACAATGAACGAGGATAGTTAATGACCGACGAGCAGGAACATGAACTAAAACTATTTCTGTGGCGAGATTCAACTTCTGAGCATACCATGACATCTTGGGTTCCGGAGCATATAGATAGCCATACAAATACTCCAGTCGGCGGGCAGCATTCGAATGTATTTAAACAAATTTACTCCATTACGTTGCGCGAAGATTTTCGTAATTGCATCACAGACCCGGAGCTTAGGAGTGAGCTGGGTGACTTGCTTTACAAACTAGACTTATCACTCCCTCCGCCGAGCCGTCAACTTATCGAAATTGGCAAGTTTATTACGAAGGCAGACGAGGCATTGCAGTCCGACATGACAGAAGTTTCATCAATTCAAGCTTCGCCCGAATCGGATGAAATTACTCCCCGATACGTTAATTCGCTGCTCGCGCTAAAGTTGCACCTGAAATGGCTCTCACGATGTTTCGGCGATCACCCAGGAATCTCGGTATCAATCCGATGAGCACTCGAGTATTAATGTCTCGGAATGATGCCGAAGCTCTGATGGCAAAATTGTTCGAAGTTGATAGCCGTTACGGACATTGCGAGATTTATGTGCGAGAAGAAAATGCGTTTAACTCGAAATTTCTAAACCTAGGAAAAATAACACTGCAAACTAAGGGAATGTTGCAAGGTGGGGAAAACCCGGCCACGTTGATTAGGCACGGAGCATTTGAGTGGCAGGTTCCAAGCGAAGAATCAACAAGGGCTGAACTTTTGACAATTTTTGACAACAACAAGAAAGAGAAAGCAAACGACGACGCATATCAGGTGTTGCGGCAAACAGCGGAGATTGGTGTTCGGTCTGGCCTTTTGCATCCGACATTTGACCCAAGGGATGTCGAAGAAATGCCGCTTCGAAGTTCGCAGACCGTAGTATCCGACACGTCCGGTGTGTTGGCAGGGCCTCTCGACTTCGTTGTTCGCCAGTTCCCGGTTGTTCGAGTGAAGATTCCGGCCATCGTTCATATGGAAATCGTTAATATGGCAAATAGATTTCACGGAATTCGAAAAAACTTGTCGAGCCTCAAGGGAAAAAAAGGCGAATTATTGATCGCGCGCATGAGAAGTCAGGGCGGCCATCGAGCTTTATTGAGGTTGGAGCTGCGGTCGGATACGGAAGTGGAAAGAACTTTCTTGCTTGGCGATCCGCTGCGAAGCGCATTTGCGCGAGACAATGACGGTGATGTGGCGGGTCTTAATTTGCAACGTTCAGTACGCGCATACGCGGATCGATTGATTTTGGAATCCGCTCGTCATCACCAAGCTCAATCTGGCCCAAATCACATGGTCAGGCTTCTAACAGGCGATAAAGAGTTTGCAAGTATGGCGCTTGCGGAAGGAGTTTCGCCGCTATTCTTTCGGATGTTCAATCCAAGTGATTTTTTTGGCCAGACGTTAACGGGACAAACCTTTGATCCGTTTTCTGGCCATCTCCTGCGCACCCCGTTATCAATTGTTCTGTGGGAGCTCGCGACGGCATTTGGAGAGGTCAGACTCCGAAACGCTAGCAATTGCGTTTTTGAAATTCATGCATTTGATCAATATCGCCAATGGACAACAGACCATGCGATTCGGGACTTGCTTTGGTGTTTATTTGAACCCGCGAGCGAAGCCGGTACCCAGCAATCCACCACACGTGCTGCCGACACCTCGGAATCAACCACTGGTGTAGCAGTGGCGGATACGTCTGTCGGCGGTAGCAAGGGGGAAACTATTTCGGCGCATCCTGTGTATTTTCAACGCTTCAATTGCGGTCGGTTGATTCAGTTGATCTCCGCTCTTGACGATCGGCAAAAATTAAGTTTGTCCGAAGTAATGGACTTGCTAAACACAAAATCACCCGTCGGCGCGAACGAATATCGGCGATTTCTGCTAGCCGGGGACATCATCGCCGTACAAGACACGGCGTGGATGCGCACTGATCGATTAACGAAGCTATCGACTGCGTTGAAAAATGAAAGGATTTCGGAATTTCGAGGCGCGTTGTTAGTGTCGCCGTCCTTCCGGAAGTTTTCGGAAATTATCGGTGAAACAACTATCGGAAACCCGATTGATATATCGCCTCTCAAAAGAGCCGCGAACACTTACAGCGTTCTTGGCGAAATAACTTTTATGGCGGCGCCGGTGCCGCCGGCAGGGCTTTTTCCTACGCCAAACGTACCTGATGCTGCTGAATTCGCTACCATTGCAAAAAGACGATATAATGAGTTAAATCATGGTGCCGAATTGGTTTCCACCGGGGCTTGGCTAGAATTGTTGATACGCGGCGATGGAATTCATCCTGAGATAGCAAGGAATCGACTCGACGATGCTAGTCGACGAGGTTTTTTGCAAAGATCGACCGAGGGCTCAACCACGCAGGCCCGCTATTCCGATCATATTCTTCATGTGGTGAGGGTTCAAGCGGGAATTCCCTATTTGAAGCCGATCCATCTTTATCGTGGCGATTACCTTATTGAGGGGAAGAGCAGTGTAAGTCTTCGCATCGCGGGGTCAGGGACATGAATCTTCGTCAAATGCTACACGATTTGCAAGGCAAGGATACCTCTGAACGTAGAGACCCATTTGAACATTTGTACGAAGAGTTTGGAGTTACTGGAAATCCCTTTCCAGCATCCAATCAAAATTTTGATAATCCTCACTATCCGCTAGATGCTGATAGGAAGGTAGAGAAACATATTCGTGCGTTTGTCTTGGATGGCAAGTCGCAGGCGTTGGTAATTAAGGGGACGCAGGGTGTCGGCAAAACCAATTTTATGCGCCATTTTGAGGATGAGCTTCAAGGTGTCATGGAATTTGTTCCTGGATCATATGTTATCAAATATTTAGCGGATCCAGAGGCCTCGTTTGCGGGCACCATCAGAAGGTTGTTTGAAGAATTGGGAGCAGATCATCTTGCTAAGCTTGTCAAGGAACTTAAGAAGGATAAATCAGCAATATATGCGGCTCGTAGCAATGAAGTAAGGACTGCTTTTGAAAATCTCTGCAAGAATAGTGATCGGGAAAATTTGAACTATTTTATGGAGTGGATTCAGGGGTCGCGACTGCTCAAGGTTCATAGAGCATCGTTGGGTGTTCAGTTTCGACTCGATACGGTTGAATCGAAAACGGCTTCGCTTAGGGACTTCGTTCATGTAAGTGCCAAGGCTAGGGTATTGCACGGGATATTTTTGCTGCTTGATGAATTGGAAAAGCAAGATGGTGCTCTTGGACCGACCGCAGTAGTTCGCTATTTGTCTGCAATTAGGGCCATCGTAGACGCGCTTCCTCAGCGACTTTTTCTCATGATTGCAATAACACCAGATGCATTATTGCGGTATTCCGCGGCGCTTCCGGCGTTGAAAGGCCGGCTGGAAAACCAAGTCGAGCTGTATCCCTTAAAAACGGCTGAGGAGGCCGTTTCGCTGGCTAATTTTTATGTGGAAACGGCGCGATCCAGCGCCCGCCATAAATTTTCGAATAAGGAAGGTGGGGATGCGCCGATTCTTGAAATGAAAGACCTTGAAGAGCGTTTTTATGTGCTCGCAGGACGTTTGGAGCGTCGCGCGGATGTCGGCGTCACGCAGCGCGAATATCTTCACGAGCTTTATTTGAAGGCCGACGACGTTATTCAGAGGAAAATTGATGAGGCTTGTGATCACGTCAGGGAATAGGAGAGCGTTCGGCCGGATCACTCGGAAGAAAAGGGTCATCGAGGGGCGCCAATCCAAACGGTGCTTGGTGCGGGCTTTGGAGACGCGCTGTCTGGACTGATCGGTTCGCAGTCACTTAATGTTCCAAGTTGATGAAATCGCGGCGCGGTCGCCAGAACGCTCTAGATGGGCACGCCGAAAACTGTTGGATTGAGCGGGAAAACCCATTGGGAAGCGTTCTATCGACTGCGGCATCACCTCGCCAAGCCCTGAAACTCGTCGAGGAGTGCGCCATCAAATTCGTCAGCGGCCGGGACGCCGGAACGAATCCTTGCCCCATCCCGATCCATGAACGCGAAATACGGCACCCCCGCAATTCCGAGGCGCGAGGCAAGTTCCAGGTTGTTCCGGATCGCGTCGCGAAGGCGTGAATCCAGCTGTCCTGTTTCGCGCGGAGCCAAATCCGAGCTCCCGAGCGTCGCAAGCTGAATCTCATGGCGCCAGAATGCTTCCGCCGGTGACGGATCCGCAAGAATCGCGGCAAGCAGTTCTGCGGATGCGTTGCCAAGCGCGGCTACGGGAACGACGCGGATCTGCATTTCCCCTCGTTCCACCTTGTGCCGGAGATTCAGCATCGCTTTGGCGCAATGTGGGCAGCCGGGGTCGAGCACCGCGTATGCGACCGCGGCGCCATCGCGCCCTACGCTGAACCAGAACGCTTCCGTCCTGAGCGCCGCCAGGATTTCCGCTGCTCGCAATCCTTGGCCGGGGTCTGCGATCTCCGCCGTCGGCGAAGTTGCCTCATCACCCGCTGCGTCAACTTGGGAATCCGGAAACGCCGCACACGCGGCGTTCAAATGCGCGGGCGAATGCGCAACGCTCCCACAATCCGCGCATCCCAGGCCGCGCACAGGATCGGCTCCTCCGGTCGGTGGCTGAAGCGGGTCATCGGTTTCCGGGTTCGCGTCCCGCGTTGTCGTAATTCCGCATGCATCGGGATCGGCAGGCGCTCCTGAAGAATGCTTCAGGACATCGCCGGAACCGGCTTCCGGCGTCCACAGCAGCCGGGCGGCGAAAACCGCTCCCCATTCCGGATCGATGAGCAGCCGGACATCGGATCCCGGAATCCGCCAGATCTCGAGCGCGGGCGTTCGCCCCGCCATTTGCAGTCCGGCGAAGGTGCCGACCGCTGCTTCGCGGCCCTGAGACTCGTCGGTGGCTCCCGCCGCCGAACCGACGGGACTGGCAAGGGCAGCCGCGGCAAGGGCCAGTGCTTCCATCGGCACGCGGACCGGAACTCGGATGCGGCGCGCCAAGCCGAGTGGGCGCGACAGCGAATTGGACATGCGGAAAGGCTCCCCGATTGAAATCGTTCGAGGAAAATGAATCGCGTCCGGGAAATCCCGAATGCCCCGCGCAGGGTTTTCCACGGAAATCCGCCGCGTTTCCGCGCAGCGGCGCGCGCCGCTTCAGGCCGCCGGGCTATTGACTGCGTCATGCAAGGCGCGTTCCGCAGGAAGCCCCGACGCACCGGCGAGCCGGTTGACCGGACTCGAAGCTGCTGTCTCGTCGCGGCGGCGTTTCTGTCGGCGTACCTGTCGATTGTCGCCGCGGCCGTCTGGATTGCCGTTTCGCAGCCGGCCTGATGACCGCCAGGAACGAGCGTGCGGAGAAGCGGCCGCTTCCCGCTAAAGCCCCATGCCGATGACGACGGGAGCGCTTACAGCATCCACGCCGATATCCGATCGAACCGGCTGCGCGCCGTTTCGGCGACCTCGCGAGTTGGCGCGTCGGGCCCCTGCCTGCCCAAAGCAGCGCCTCGCCTCGCCGCTTGGAGCGGCCGGAGCGGCTTTCGCCGCCAGGCCAGCCGATGCGCAGGCGGTCAATCCCAATTTCACTGCAAGCATCGGCGATCTGTTCGCGACCGAATTCGGCGACCTGAACAGCTCCGTCCTCCTCAACCAAGTGTTCGGCCCCTTGTTTCCGAGCGCGGCTTCGGATGCCGGAGCGACCGTGTTCTCGGTGCTGATCGGCTTCGTGAACCTGTCTGTGCTCGCCATCGCCGGCGTGCTGTTTCTGTACAACGCGGCCGCAGGCGTCCTTCAGTCCGCGCATGAAGGCGAATTGCTCGGCCGGCGGTGGTCTTCCCTTTGGGCCCCGATCCGCCTTCTGCTCGCCGTCTCGATGCTTTTTCCGATTCCCGGCCTCGGCGGGTACAACGCGATCCAGGCCGGGACCGCATGGCTCGTCCGCGGCGCGACGGCCATGGCTTCGGAGGTGTGGAGCGGCAGCGCCCGCATCGTGCTGGATGGCGGCGTGCCGATTGCGGGGCCTGCGGCCCGGCCGGACGGAGCGCTCTTCAAGTCCGCGTACCGCAACCAGCTTTGCGCGCGGATCGCCAACCACCAGTTCGCGGCGGCGGGCAGCCCGCTGAGGGTTGCGCTCGCGGAGGAGGACGCGGGCGGAACGGTTGAGATCGTTTCCCGGATCGGCTCGAAGCGGGACGGGGTCTGCGGCTCGTACTCGATCCCGCGGCCTCCGGACTACATCGCGGAGTACGGCGACGGCGCGGCGGCGCTGGAGCAGGCGTTCCGCGGCGTGCACGCCGACGTGCTCGAAATCCTCTTCCGCAGGGCGGACGCCATTCTGGATCGCCAGTGGCCGGCGCTGGTCTCCGGAAGCGGGACGCTGCCGGATATCACTGCGGACGTTGCCGACGCGATGGAGGCGGCGGGCGTCAGGCTTGCCGAGGGCAACAGCGAAATCCTGGGCATTGTGGCCGGATCCGGGAACGGAGCGGGCGCGGCCCGCGAAGTGGTAGAGGCGTTCATATCGGGAACCGGCTGCCGGGGTCCCGGCGGGCCGGGCTCGGCGGACTGTGCCGGCCAAGGATGGATCGGAGCGGGCAACTGGTACATGCTGGTCGCCCGGCTGAATTCCGAGACCGCGGGTCTGCTGCAGGCGCGGGTTTCGGCGCGGGAATCGGGATACATCGGCGAGGAGCTCACGCGCCTCAACCGCGCGGTGGCGATCGAGGCCGACTCGCCTGGCTGGATCGCGCGCGTGATCGCGGGCGTTGACGCAGACAAGTACCTTCATACCGAAGAGGCGCTGCGGATCTGGAGCGCCGGCAACGCGGAGCTGGATCGCTCGACCGCCCGGCTTGCCGCCTACGGGTTCCCGCTGCCCGCCTCGGCCGCCGCGCATGCGGCCGGTCCGGGCCGCGCGGGCCTGATCGGCAGGATCTGGGCCGTCAGCTTCGCGGGCGGCGTCGAGGACATGATCAACAACTTCTCGCCCTCGCGCTGGGGCGACGACCCGCTGGTGGGGATCGTCAACATGGGCAATTGGTGCCTTGATGTCGCCGGATCGCTTCTGTTCGGCAGCGCCGCGGTCTCGCTGTTCTCCGATTCGATCGCCAACACGGCTGTGTTCCTGGTCGCCGCGCCGCTCGCGGCGATCGGCGTGACCCTGTCCTTCGTTCTCCCGCTGCTGCCGTTCTTCTACTGGGTGTTCGCGGTGATACGATACTTCCTGCTGGTCGCGGAGGCGGTGGTCGCCTCGAGCCTGTGGGCGCTCGGGCACTTCCGGATGGACGGAGAGGGGATTTCGGGCGCGGCCGGGGCGCGGGGCTGGCTGATGCTTCTGTCGCTCACGCTCACCCCGACGCTGATGATCGTCGGCTACATCGTCGGGATCGCGCTGTTCCGGATCATGTCCGGCCTGATCGACACGGGGATGTTCTACGCGATGAGCGCGCTGACAAGGGCGTCCCCGCTGGTCGCGATATTCGGGCTCATCGCGTCCGGCGCGCTGGTGGTTGTCGCCTACATCGCGGTCATCGAGCGGAGCTTTTCGCTCGTGTCCGAATTCCCGTCGCGGACCTTGGCCTGGGTCGGCGGCGAGGCCGCGCTTGACGACGCTCCCGCGAAGAGCCGCATCTCGAGCGGGGCCGGGTCGGTGGCCGCCGCAATCGGGTCGGGAGCGGCCAGGCTCAGGAATTCCGTCGCGGGAGGCACGGCGCGGGCCGGATTCTGACGAATGCGCGATCGGCAACCGGGACCGCGATTCCGGCTGGCTCGAATCGGGCGTTCAGATCCGGCCGGAGCAACCGGGCAAGTTGCCGTTCCGCCACGCTTGCATTCAGGGAAGAATTCGCAGTTCGCATCGCGGATTCAACAAGGCTATCAGCCCCGGCTCCACGGAGGATCGGGAAGCAGGATGCCCAAGAGTGAATCGGCGCCGGCGCGCCACGACGCCCGCTTCAAGGAGCTCTTCAACCAGAGCCGGATAGTCGAGGAGTTCCTGCGGGCGGTCGCCCCGAAAGAATTCGCCGCCTCGGTCGATTTCAGCACGGCGAGCCAGACCGGCGGGGATTTCGTGGACGGCGACCTGCGGTCCCGGCGCGCGGACAGGGTCTGGCGCGTGAAGACCAAGGACGGCGAAGAATGGATGTACCTGTATATCCTCATTGAGTTCCAATCCCGGCCGGATCCGATGATGGCCAAGCGGGTTCTGGAATACGTCCTCGCGCTGCGGGAGCAGGCGGAGGGCGAGAGCCGCAGGCGCGGCCGCGCGAGGACCCTTCCTCCGGTCCTTCCGGCGGTGATATACTGCGGCGAGGA
This sequence comes from Paracoccaceae bacterium, assembly GCA_965203795.1. Taxonomy (GTDB): domain Bacteria; phylum Pseudomonadota; class Alphaproteobacteria; order Rhodobacterales; family Rhodobacteraceae; genus CBDBBY01. Next base: position 3,702,387 of record OZ241915.1, read on the forward strand.
GGCCTGGACGGCCCCGCTGGACTATCTGGATTTAGTGGAAGGCGGCAGCGAGTGGCTGCGGGAATACCAGACCCGGCAGCGCTATGCTTTGATTGATCTGGCGGGGGAGAAGCCCGGCCGGTATCCTGACGGCAACGCCTTCCGGGCTCTGACCGCGTTGTTCCAGCGGGATTTCGAGTCCGCGGACCTCAAGCGCGAGGTTGACGCTCTCGCGCTCGCCCTCGGGGCTCCGGAGCAGGAGGGCTTCCGCAGGGCCGTCGCCGACTTCACGGTGGGGTCTCTGGATCAGTCGCGGCAATTGCCGCAGGATAGCTTGGACGCATTGAAGGGATTGGGACCGATGCCGGAACTCGAGGATGTGGGATCGATCATAGGGAGGAACATCGACCGGGCCTTCGTGAAGGCCCGCCAGGATGGCAAGCTCGAAGGGAAGCTTGAGGGCAAGCTTGAGGGCAAGCTTGAAGGCAAGCTTGAAGGCAAGCTTGAAGGCTTGCGCGACACGCTGCGCAGGCAGGCGCTGAAGAAGTTCGGCGCTGCCGGCCAAGGCGAACTGCCCGGCCTGGTCGCGGAGCTTCAGGATGTGCGCCAGCTGGAGAATGCGCTCGACTACGTGCTGGAATGCGGCGACCCTGATGAATTCGCGCGCTTTCTGCAGCGGACTTCCAACGGAAGCTGAAGGGCGGCACGACCGCGTCAAGCGTCGATCAAGCTTCCGCAACCTTGGATCGACAACGCGACTTGGAGAGGCCGGGACCGATGCCGGAACTTCTGGACGTGGGATCGATCATAGGAAGGAACATCGACCGGGCCTTCGCAAGAGTTCGCCGCGAGGGCTTCCGCGAGGGCTACAACAAGGGCTTTCGCAAGGGCATGTGCTCCGCGCTGCGCAGGCTGGCACAGAAGAAGTTCGGCGCTGCCGGCCAAGGCGAGCTGCCCGGCCTGGTCGCGGGGCTTCGGGATGTCGGCCAGCTGGAGAATGCGCTCGACTACGTGCTGGAATGCGACGACCCTGGTCAATTCGCGCGCTTTCTGCAGCGGACTTCCAACGGAAGCTGAAGGGCGGCACGACCGCATCAAGCGTCGATCACGCTTCCGCAACCTTGGATCGACCGTGCGAATCGGCTGGGCCGAAACCGATTCCGGAACTTGAGGAAGTGGAATTGATTTTCGAGGGAAGCATCAATCAAGCTTCCGCGAGTGGTCGGAGCAAAAACATGCCGAAACTACCGTACCAAGTGTCGTGCAAGTCGGTGTTGAAGCGGTTCGGCGCGAACAGTCCGGAATGCATGTGAGCTCAATCACCACATGAGTGGTCAGAATTTTATCGTAAATCCGGCATTCAGTTCTCGGGATGCCGACCGGTTGCCCGGTCGGCTGAAGGTTCCACCGACGCTGTACTCCGCGTTTTCTCCGACCGATTGGCGGAGCGACAGTTCCGCCCGCCGGTTCCAAGGGCTTCGGCCGATCCTCACCGAACCGAAGGCGGTAGCCGCGTTTCCGCCGACGAATCTATCCGCGTGAACGGAAGCGGAAACGCGAAGGCCGGGAGCGATCTCCCTTTCTCCGACTGCGCTGACTCCCACTGCCGCCCCTTCGGCGGCGTCCAGAACGCGGCCGTCCCCTTCGTTCCATTGGCGGGTAGCGCGGAGGAACAGATTCCGGTGACCCGCGCTGACGTCGACCCTGCTTGACCCGCCGTAGCCGAACGAAGGACTCAGCCCGAAGAACCCGATGCTGTTTCCGACTGCGGCGGCGGCGAATAATCCGTTTCCTGCGGCGTAGCCGGCGCCGACGGACCCGGATTCCCGGTCAAGGGATGCAATCGGGAAAAGGCCGGTCTTTCCTGCCGGATGCATCAGCGGCAGGCCCGCTGAAAAGTCGGCCGCGTCGAATTGCGCCGGCTTCCGCAGCGCCAAGCGGACGATGCGCGTTCCCTCGCGGCCAGTGGCGAATTCGCCGCCGATCTCCGCGCGCCCGGGAAACCCAAGCGCTTGCAGATTTGTCGGGGTGATCAGCGAAGCGAACTCCGATCCCGAGACCAGCCGCCATTCCCCGCCGGCGTCGAGCTTCGTCATGCATCTGAAGTCGGCAAGCCCCAGGCCCGGCATTCCGGGGCTGGGATCGGCGCAGGACTTGGCAAGCCTGATCAGGTCCGGGCCCGACGTGCCGGGAAAAATCGCGAGCACGCTCGCGAGCGCCATTGCGACATTGGGCGCGCTCCCCGAGGTGCCTGCGACCGCGCGGCGCTCCTCCTGGCTTCCCGGAGGCAATGCGAACACGAAGGGCGCATAGACGCACGCCTCCTCGATTCCGACGCATCCGGTGGAGTTCGGGTGGCGGGCAATTCGCCCGGAGCGTTGCCGTCGGTAGCCCGCAACGAACAGCAGCTTGTCGTCCGCCGTCGCTTCGGCAACGTTCGCGGCAAATCCCAAGACCGCCAGCGTGCGGTACGGCTCGCTGATCTCGCTGGTTGTGTCGCGGTATATGGAATAGAAGCTCTCTTCTCCCGTGTTTCCGGCGCCGCGGACGACAGCGAACGGCAGGTCTCCGCCGTGAAACTCGGCAAATCCGGGAAGGAACGAAACCGAGACCAGCTTGGTCGAAGCGGGGATCTGCTCCAGAAGGTCGTCCCTGACTGCGATGCTGATGTCGTCTCCGGGGTCGAACGTTGGCGTATAGAGCGTGAACGGTGTCGATCCCTCCAGAGGATTGGCAACGTTTTCGCACGGCTTGATGAAGGAATTGCATGCGACCTTGCTAACAAGGATCGCGTGCCGGTTTTCGTCATATATGCTGCCTGGCTCCGCGATCCCGACCATTCCGGCGAGCTCCGCATTCGACGCCCGGATTTCATCAGCCGGAAGCCGGTTGATTCCCGGCAAGGCGAGGCTGCTGTATCGGCCTCCTCCACCGCTGCCGCCGCAGCCGGAAAGCATCAGCAATGCCGTGCATGCAAGCCCGCCGCAGGCAATTCGTCCGAACCGATTGCGGAAAGTCGGCGGATGGTGATGGAGGAAGCGACGCTGCCCTTCTGTGGTCCAAGTCATGATTTGGCGCCGCTTTCTTCTTTCGCTCCTGACGGAGGCTTGCCGCAGATCAGAACGCCGACGCTGGCGTTGACAGGCCCCGGCTTGCAGTCGGGCGGCAATGAGCCAGGTCGGCATGAGGAATTCCGGTTTTCAGGAACGATCCTGGATCGAGTAGCGTTCACGCCTCGTGCGGATTTCCGCTGCTGGGAGTCGGCATCTCGGATGCCTCGCGATCGCTTCAAGCCCGTCAAGAACGGATCTCGGATCCAACTGCCCGGATTCGAAGATTCTGTCAATCAGCCACAGCACGTCGGGTGCATCCCATTTTTTGTGGTCAGTTGGCAGCGCCGTGGCAAGCCCTCCAATCAAGGAAGCCGGTCCAGCTGTTGCCGTCGATGCAGCATTTGACTGCGAGCGGGCGTTGACACCCGCTTTCGACCAAGGGTTTGAACCGGCTCCCGATGGTCCGCTTGCAGACGGTTTCCACGAAAATGGGATGCACCCCCCAGCACGCCGCGGCACGGAACATTGCGTTCAGCTGCCAGCTTGGACAGCGCCCTGTCGCCGGTGAGCAGCGTACATCCGCCGACCTTGGCCAGCGACAAGGCAAATGCGTCAACAAGTGTGACATGGCTGCTTTCCTGCCGAATGCTGCTCGCAAGCTCCACACCGGAGCTATCCACCCTTTCGACTTGCAAACCAAGCTCAATCAGGTCGTTCCCCATCCGGTTCTTCAGTTCCCGTCGGAACATCAGTTCGGGAGCCCAAAACAGGCCCTCGGCAGCTCGCCGCCCCGTTCCAAGTCGATCAGAACTGATGTGTCGATGACAAAGGCATTCATTTCGAAACGGGATTACCCTCCCAGCCATCCGGGGAAAGTTCCATACGCCGACCCAATTCCCGGACTGACAATTCCAAGAGTTCGGCAGCCTTGGCTTCGGACAACGCTCCCTGCGAAAGCGCGCGGCAGCAAAGCCGTTCAAAGCGACCCGATTGCTCGCGTTCCATTGCAAAAGGTTCCCTGAACGGAGGCGTCCGCCAGCCAAAGCGGGTAAATTCGCTGTACAGGTGTTTGAGAAGGGGCTGGCGGATAATGCCCAAGTCGACACATCGGCAAGCCAAGGCCTGCACGCTTACGCCGAGCAGGCGCTTGAGGTTGAATAGCTCCCACATCCCGATAGATGAGCGTCGCCGCCCGATTTCAGCACGCAATATTTCGGCTGGCATAAGGAATGCACCGGCGAAGTAGTTCGCTGCCGCTTCCGAATCCACATTCGGCCTTGCGCTTGAGCATCATGTGTCCGAGTTCATGCGCAATCGTGAATCGCTGCCGCTCGCCCCAGTGATGCTTGTTCACGACCACGACCGGCAAGCTCCCCCATCTGTTGCTCCGCACTATTGCCGTAAGCCCGCCGATCTCGGGAAGGTCCATGTGCAACAGCTTCACACCGCGCCTTTCCATCAGTTCCGACAGACCGGGTATTGGGTCCAGCCCCAGCCCCCACAAGGCGCGCAGACCGTACGCGGCGCCTTCCGCGTCGGACGGCCTGCGTTCGACAGGCCAAGGCGCTTCCATCGGCCTGTCCCAGCTTCCGGTCGCAAGACCGAGCAACTCCTCGACGAACAGGTATCGCTCCATCGCGTGGACTACCCGTCCCCGTATCCGCGCCTGCTCGCGTGCGGCCAAGCTCCGTTTCGTCCGGAATTCGACATGCTCGAGCGCCACGTCTCCAAAGCTGAAGAGGTGCGCCTCGGCTACGTCCAGCGCGTCGGCGAGCGCCGAAACCACGGCCGAGCCCGGAGTCGATGCGTCCCGCTCGTATTTGGAAATCGCCTGGGCGGTCGCTTGGTTTTCGATTCGAGCAGCCAATCCTCGTTGCGGCGGTCGCGCTGACTATGGCTGTCGTCACAGTCTACATGCCGTCGCCCCTGTTCCCTCTGCTTTCCGACAACGACACTTGGCGCGCGCTGGGCTGGGACCGGGACGGGCAAGGCGGCTGGAACGCCTTCCTGCACTGGTGCCGCGGCTGGGCCAAAGCTCTCAACCGGACGCTGCTCGACCCGGCATTCATCCGTCCGTTCTTCGTGGCCTCGGCGGGAATGGTCGCGATCCTGACCACGGCTCCTTGGCGCGCCGACAAGCTTTGGAAGGCGCGGGCGGCGGCCGCGTACAACCTGGTTCTGGCCGGGCTGCTAGCGTTCGGAATCTGGATTCTCGCCCGCAAGCTGTCGCTTGGATCGGATGTCCTCTTCCTTCCGGAGACCGTCGACATCGTCGCCGCGATGTGCGGAGTGGCCGTCATCGCCGAGCTGGTCAGGCGCCTCGCCGGATGGCTGATGTTCGGCCTCGTTGTGCTTGCGGTCCTCTACATGAAGTGGGGCGCGCCCGCCTGGCTGTTCTACCAGACGACCGACAAGACTTGGGAACTGCTCGCAATGAACTTCTGGCTCGAGACGTCGGGCGCGATGGGGCTCGCGCTGTCGATCATGATCCAGAACGTCGTGATCTTCATCCTGTTCGGCGTGGTGATCCAAGCGACCGGCACTGCGGACGCGCTGCTGAAAATCGCGCTTGTCGCGACCCGGCGGCTTCGCGGCGGACCGGCGCACGCCGCCAGTCATGGGCGCGGCGGCGTTCTTCCTAGCGGAGCAGGCCCAGATTCCCTACGCCCAGGTCGCCATCGCGGTGCTGCTGCCCGCGCTGTTCTATTTCGGAAGCCTGTTCGCGGCGGTGGAGTTCCACGCGCGCAAAACCGGCATCCGGACGGCGCTGCCCGACGAGGTTCCATCGCTGTCCCGCGAGGATTGGATCCGCTCGCTCGCCTTCTTCGCGCCGATCGCCGCGATCATCTACTGCCTGTGGGCAGGGTACTCGGTAAACCGCGCAGGGTTCTGGGCGATCGCCGCGACAGTTCTGTTCGGCCTGCTCAACAGCGAATTCCGCCGCAATCCGGCAAGCTCAGGAAAGGCGGCATCGCCGTCGCGCAGCTGCTGTCCATAGTCGCCCGGCTGGGCGTTTTCATCGGCGTGGTCGGAGGCACGGGGCTCGGGCCGAAGATTGGCTCCGACCTCGCCCTTCTGGTCGAGGAAAGCCTGCTGGCGGCGCTGGTGCTGACAATGCTCGCGTCCCTGGTTCTGTCCATGGGCATGCCGACGCTCCCGGCCTACGCGACCGTCATCACGATCATGGGCATCTTCCTGTCGCAGCTCGCGGGAGACGCGACGCCGCTGATGGCGGTGCGCCTGTTCGTCCTTTATTTCAGCGTGTTGTCGCCGGTCACGCCGCCGGTGGCGCTGGCGGCGTACGCCGCGGCGTCGATCGCGGGCGCGCATCCGTTCGAAACCGGAATCACCGCCGTGCTCCTTTGCGCCGTCGCGTTCGTGGTGCCGTTCGCCTTCTTCTTCCATCCGCAGCTTCTGCTCGGGCAGACGGAGTTCGATGCGGCCGCTTTCCTGGCCGCCGCCGGAAGGCTCGGGCTTTGCGTTTGGCTGCTGACGACGGCCACTGCCGGCTGGGCCGCGCGGGATTTGCCGCCCTGGTCCAGAGTTTTGCGCGCGGCGGCCGCGATCGGCCTGCTTGCCGTCGGCGCGGCGTACTGGGCGGCTGCGCTGGCCGCCGCCATTGCGCTCATCGGTTCCGACGTGCATGAAATCCGCAGGCGCGCGGCGGCGGGCCGCGGCAACCGCCAAAGGATTTGACGATGACGCAGATTGTGCTCGTGCATGGCGGCTGGCACGGCGGCTGGGCGTGGAAGCACGTCAGGAGGCAGCTGACCAGCCCGGGCCACGAGGTGTTCTGCCCGACGATGACGGGGCTCGGAGAGCGCTCGCACCTCGCCCATGCCGAAATCACGCCGGACGACCACGTTCTGGACGTAGTCAACGTGCTCAAGTGGAACGAGCTGGAGGACGCGGTGCTCGTCGGGCATTCGTACGCCGGGTTCATAATCACGGGCGTGGCGTCGCGGGTCCCGGAGCAGGTTTCGGCGCTGGTGTATCTGGACGCCTTCGTTCCGACAGAGTCCATGCAGTCCGCGTTCGCAATCGGCCTGAAGGAGCGTGCCGACGAGGTCCGGGCCGCTGCTGGCGAGGACGGGCTGGTTCCGCCCGTCGGGTTCGAGCGATGGAGCGCGGATCCCCGATCCCGCGAATGGCTCCGGAAGCTGGCCACGCCCCATCCGGTCAAATGCTTCGGCGAAGGGACCAGCTTGGGCGGGCGCGAGTCCGAGGTCCGCAAACGGCTTTTCGTCCTGTGCGACCACTACGACCCGTCGCCGTTCCGCAGCTTCTACGAGCTGTACAAGTCCGATCCCGATTGGCTCGTCGCGAAACTCCCTTCGCTGCACGACGCGATGGTGGACGCGCCGGATCTGGTGGTGGAACAGATTCTGCGAGTCTGCTGACGGTCTTCGCCACGGTTGGCAGCGGGAAGGTTCGGCATGGTCCGGATATCAAAGAATGCGTTGAATTCAGGCGAGAACTTCGCGCTTCCGGCCGGTCATGCGGAAGTCTGGGCCGGCTTCGCCCGCAGCCGTTCAGCTGGAGTGCTCCGCAAAACCCGATCCTTCCGCACGCAGGACTGAACCGCATGCGCGACCCGGCATGAACAAGCCCAGCGACTTGAGTTTCAAGCCCGGCGCGGGACATCCTCCACCGTTCCTGGCCGGACGCGACGCGGAAAAAGCCGCGATCAGGAAGGCGCTCGACCGTCTGGGAGCGGGTCTGAGTCCGTCCCAAAACATCGCCTTGATCGGCCCCCGCGGCAACGGCAAGACAGTGCTGATCCGATGGGCGGAGGAGCAGATCGGTCGCTGCAGCGGCGATATCAAGTGCGAAGTCCTGCATCCTGAATGTTTCGAATCGCATCGCGATCTTGTCGGGGCGCTTGCGGATCAGGACGCATTGTCGGCCCTCGCCGGCGAGGGGTTCGCAGCGAACATTAGTTCGCTCGGATCGGAAGTCGGCTCTTTGCGCCAAGAGGCCGCGAAAAAACTGCTGCGGCCTGTCTTGGAAAAAAGATGTTCCAAAAATGGCTTGGCAATACTGATAGACGAGGCGCATACGCTGCATCGCCGTCCGGATCTGATCCGGGCTTTCTTCAATAACGTGCAGACGCTTGTCGGCAAAGGCAGGCCGCTGCTGCTGATCCTTGCCGGCACCCCCAACATTGCGGCGCGCTTGAACGCGATTGAAGCCACATTTTGGGATCGATTGAACAAAATCGGCATCGGGCTCCTCAGCGCCGAGGCGGCTCGCGAGGCTCTTCGGATTCCGTTGGAGGGGATGGGCTTCCGTGTCGCGCCCGGAATTCTGGACAAGGCGGCCGACGAGGCGCAATGCTACCCGTATTTTGTTCAGGTGGTCGGCGATGCGCTGCATCATGCCGCCGAAGCGGAACCCGGCGACGGAATTGGCGGCGCGGTCCTTGAGCAAGCCTTGGCAACGCTTCGAAACAGGAGGAACAATTACTATTCCGGACGGTATCAGGAACTTCGAAGGGTCGGCATACTGCCCGCGGCTGAAGCCGTCGCGCGACTCTTCGCGTCGAAGAAGAAATCGATTTCCAACGCGGATTTCGAGGTAGCCGTCGAGCGAAGCCTTGACAGGAAAATGGAAGAATTGGCGAAGAGCAAGGGCTGGATTGAACCGGCGGCATGGTTCGAGTCCGAGCTTCGCGATCTTGGCTTCGTCTGGAGTCGGATCGGGCACGAGCACTTGTGCGAGCCCGGAATCCCCAGCCTGATGGATTACGTCGTGGAAATGGCCCGAGAGCGCGAGCGATCACGAGCAAAGGCGAGTAAGTGAATCAATGCGCGCCGGTCCGGCGTCCGGACGCAAATGGATTTGAAGGAGCGCCGCCCGTTTGAATTGCCGTTGGTCGCGGCGCATTGATGCTCCAATGCCGGATCCTGATCACGGCTTGGCCATGATTCTCGCGCCGAAGATCGTCAATCCGGCTTTCCATTCCCGGCCGCCTCCCCCGACAAGGCAGGCGAACATCACAAGCCGCTTCCCGGTCCCGCCCGGCATCAGCGCCGCCCATGCCGTGCGCGCGGTCAGGAGGCGCCTGCAGAACCCGGGTGCCGCTTCCCCCCCGGCCCGGAAGCTCTTGCTGCGTCGGACAGCGAGGCGCGCCGTCCAGGAAAGCGCACGAACGGAAGCGCGAAATCGTCCATCGAAGCTCTCAAAGCGATGGAGTGGACGCCCCTTCCGGCGGCATCGGAAAATGCCATTATGGCGGAACCAACGCGCCACATGAGAAAGGGGCATCCACAATGGAGAAGATTAGCATGATCGGGGTCGATCTTGGCAAGAGGAGCTTCCAGCTCCACGGGACCCGCGAGGACGGGTCGGCGGCGTTCCGAAAGAAGGTGTCGCGGGATCGGTTCCTTGAGGAGATATCGAAGCGCGGGCCTTGCACGGTGGCGATGGAGGCCTGCGGCGGCGCCCACCACTGGAGCCGGGAGCTGCGGTCGATGGGGTTCGAGGTCCGCCTCGTCCCGCCGGCGTATGTGAAGCCGTTCGTGAAGCGGCAGAAGAACGACGCGGCGGACGCGGAGGCCGTCTGCGAGGCGGCGTCGCGGCCGACGATGCGGTTCGTGGCGGCGGAGAGCGCGGAGCAGCAGGCGGAGGGCATGCTGTTCCGGACGCGGGATCTGCTGACGAGGCAGAGGACGCAGACGGTCAACGCGCTGCGCGGGCATCTGGCGGAGCACGGCGTGGTGGCGCCGCAGGGGATCGCGAACGTGGCCCGGCTGGCCGCGGCGCTCGAGGATCCGGAGTCGGGGCTGCCGGAGGCGGTCCGGGAGCTGGGCGGGCTGCTGCTCGGCCAGATCGGGATCCTGACCGGACGGATCAAGGAGCTGAAGGCGAAGATCCTCAAGCGGGCGCGGGAGAGCGGGGAGGCGAAGCGGCTGATGGGCATTCCTGGCGTCGGCCCCGTCTGCGCCATGGCGTTCCTGGCCTTCGCGCCGCCGATGGAGGAGTTCCGGCGCGGCCGCGACTTCTCGGCCTGGCTGGGGCTCGTTCCCCGCCAGCACTCGACAGGCGGGAAGCCGAGGCTCGGAAAGGTCTCGAAGATGGGGCAGCGCGACCTCAGGCGGCTGCTGGTCTCTGGAGCGATCGCGAACATCCGCTGGGCGGAGCGGCGCGGGACCGAGGATCCGTGGCTGGAGGGAATGCTGGCGCGGAAGCCGAGGATGGTCGTGGCGGTCGCCCTGGCGAACAAGACGGCCCGGACCATCTGGGCCATGACCACGGGCAAGGAGTGCTACCGGCCCCGGACCGCCGCTTGAGAGGGCGCGGCGGCTCGGGCCGATTCAACGGAATGAAAGCGGAATGAAAGGGGTTCCTCCGAGGTTCCGCCCCGCCCGGATGTCCGGGCGGGGCGGCGCCGCCGGGGACGAGGGAGAAGCCGAAGCAGCGCAAGGGCAAACAGTCATCGAGACGGGATCGGGGAAACCAGGAACTGTTGCAGCGCCTTGGAGCGCGATAAAGCGATATGGACCCGGTCCGCGCATCTCCATGCAGGCCGGCGGCAAGCATCGACGCGCCGCACCGACAGGCCGGACACACGAAAGCGCTTGACCAAATGCCCGGGGCCGCAGAAGGAATGATCCCGCGTCTCAAGGGGGCGTCCACACACAAACAGTCATCGAGACGGGATCGGGGAAACCAGGAACTGTTGCAGCGCCTTGGAGCGCGATAAAGCGATATGGACCCGGTCCGCGCATCTCCATGCAGGCCGGCGGCAAGCATCGACGCGCCGCACCGACAGGCCGGACACACGAAAGCGCTTGACCAAATGCCCGGGGCCGCAGAAGGAATGATCCCGCGTCTCAAGGGGGCGTCCACACACAACAGTATTGGGATTTGACCGTCTGGCCCTGCCTCCCAAAGGAAGTGCTCCATGACGCTGAGCTGCAACCTGACGCGCAACAGTCCCGGCGCATGCGCGAGTCGGTCTCCAGCGGCAGACTTCTGCCTTTCAGATCTACCCCAACGCCGTGCGCTTCCTGCGGAGGCTGGTCCGGAACCGGTCGGCCGAAACCCAGGGGGCTTGGACGGATGAAGCCGCCCGGACATGGAACTACTGCCGCAGCGCCGGGTGCGTTCCAAATTTTTGTCTCACGGGGCGCCGCTCGTCGAAAACAGGCGCTGACGCCCTGCTTGCCATCAAATGCCGCATCGAAAACAGCCGCCTGACCAACAATTTGGAACGCACCCGAACCCAATCACCGGTTTGCGGAACCGGGCTTCACTGTATAGCGTTCAATCCTGAAGACTCAGCGGATACGGCATGATGGCCCGTTCTCCCCGAACGCCCGCGACGGAACCCGACTTGGATGCGCTCAGGAGGTTCTCCGAACTCCCGGACCGGGAAGCCACGCCGTACTTCGGCGGGCGGGCGGACGAAATCGGCTTGGTCGAGCGCGCATTGAACCGGATCCGCGATCGGGCCCGGGATGGCCACTGGCATCCTTCCGGAGGGGAAACCATCCTGTTCCAAGGCGCGCCGGGCGCCGGGAAAAGCGCGCTGCTGCATCATCTTGTGCGCAGCTGGCGGAGCGCCGGGCAGGAGGCGCCCGCGGCGGTCGCCATCGAAGCGTCGCATTATGCCGACGAGCGCGCGCTTGCGCTTCATGTGGCCGAGGCCGTCGACCCCGCGCTGTCGGCGCAGTTCCGCCGCTCCGTGACGACCCATTCCAGCACCACCAAGTCGTTGGGCGCCGGAATCCCTGGATTCGCGACGGGCGACGCGGCGGCTGAAACAGGGCGCCAAGCGGCATCCGTCCCGGCAGAGCCGTCGCTCGCCAATGTCGGCAAAGCGCTTTCAAAATCGGGACAATGCATTGCATTGATTTTGGATGAAGCTCAGGACCTCGAAGGGTTCGACGCGGACTCGGTGCGGCCGGTCGTTTCCAAAATCCACAAAGGAAGCCATGGCGGTCCGTTTCTGGCCGTGTTCGCCGGCCTCGCACACTCTCAATCTGTGCTTCAGGATCGCGGCATTTCCCGGTTTTCCCGCGGCCACGACCGAACGCTTGAGGCGCTTTCGTTCGGCGACGCCGTCGAAATCGTCCATCTGATGCTTGCCGACTGCAGGGTCCGGGGCGACCGGGAGACCAAGCGCCAATGGGCGCATGCGCTCGCGAATGAGAGCTGCGGCTGGCCGCAGCATCTCCATGTTGCCGTGCAGGCGCTCGCTGTCCAATTGCTGGCGGCTTCAACGCCGGGACAGCTTGAAGCGGTCGACAGCAGTTTCGGAGTTGCAGTTTTTCAGGAATCTGCATTGGCCCGGGATGAATATTACGAACGTCGAATTGACGCGCCGCTGGCCGCCGCGCGGCATCTGCTCGCGGAAATCTTCCGACGAATGGGCGACGGTGCCACTCTCGACGCCTCGCTAAGCCACATCCGCGAGGCCGCTCATCCAGGGGTGGGATCAAGGAGCCTCCCGAAGGAATACGATGAAGAGAGATTCCTCAATCACATGATCCGTCGCGGCGTGCTTCAGCACGCATCCGGACAGATGCTCGCGTGCCCGATCCCGTCCCTCAGGGACTACATCGAACGCATGGCTCCGCGCACTACGCCGGGAACATAGATCACGCGCGCCATTCGGCGCCGCGGGCTGGCAAGAGCGGCAACCGGGTTGCTTCGGATGGCAACATGTTCTCCGCGCGTGCGGACATCCGCAATCGTGCGCGTCGACAACGGCGATCATACTCCGGTTCGTCCGTCTGGATTCCCGCTCTCCGGCAAACACGGGGCAGTTCAACCTGCTTTCGTCCAGAGGTGCCCGCGAGACCAAAAATTTGGGACGCACCCCCCTTGACTGCGATGCGCCGAAACGCCTTGAAGGCGTCCAGATACTCAGCACCTCCGCCGTGCAGACGCGCACATCGACTCATCGCTGAATTGTCTCCATGCCGAATAGCCGACATGGATGCGACGGAGCCCGGATAAATCGAATTAAAAAGTCTTGGATTTAGTGCCGCAAAAGGCTTGCGTTTGCGGCTGACTGGGAGATTGGGGAATGGAAATCAGCCAAGCCAGGACCGAGCGCGTGCAGATGCGCGTCGCCCCCGTGGCGAAGCGCATGCTGAAGCGCGCTGCCGAGATTTCGAACACCACTGTATCCGGCTTCGTCGCGAGTTGCGCGCTTGAGGCAGCCAGCAAAATAGTCGGCGAAGGCGAGCGGATCGTTGTCAGCGCTCAGGATTGGAACCTGATTGTCAGCACCTTGGCCAACCCACCCGAGCCGAAGCCGAACTGCGCAGAGCGTTTGCGGATCATAAGCGCCTGATTTCGAAGACAGCCGATGAGCGGGCATTATTGTAGAGGCGCTGCCGGAGCGCCGTGATCGATCAAAATTCGAGTTCTGCTCGGAGCCTCTCGACTGATACTTGCGCCAGCCGGCATCCCGAGATGCTCGGCGCGGCGTCTGGACGAAAATGGATTTCAAGGCGCGCAGCCCGATTGAATCGCCGTTGGTCTCCGCGCATTTGTTCGCCAATGCCGGGTCCTGATTAGGGCCTAGTCATGATTCTTGCACCGAAGATCGCCAATCCGGCTCGCTATTCCCAGCCTACTTTTCCGACAATGCAGGCGAACATCGAGGGCTGGTTCCGGTCCGTCATCGGAACCGGCGCTTGGGACAGGTCGCGAACTGTCCGGAGATCACGCTGAGGGGGCGGCAGGAGCTGCGTGCCGGGAGCGGGGTTTGTGCGGTCCGCGGCCCAGCGAATGCAGCTTCAGGAAGAAAACCTCGGGCGCCGAAAAGGGCAGCCACCCGAATGTGAATTCGGTTTCTTCATCGCCACGCGAGTTTCAGAGACCTCAGGTGCCCGGCCAGCTCTTTCGAGCGGCCGGAATCTTCGAGCAGATCAAGGTAGACCTGAAGCGGCGTGGCCAGCAATCGTTCCGCGCCTTCGCCCCTTCCGAGACTGAGCTTGCTCCGACTCGCGTCGATCAAGACGAGGTTCGCGCCCTCCGAGACTTTGCGCACACCAAGCATGGAGAGAAGCAATTCATAATCCCGCGCACCCCGGACGCGCACGGAGAGGACGGATACGCTGGACAGGAATGGCGCGTAGGATTGGGCGGCGAACTGCCCGGTGAGCTCCAGATCAATGTTCTCGCCGGGCGCTTCCTTCCTGATTCGCCGGGCCATGTCCTCGGGCTTCATCCGAGGCGCGCAGTAACGGCCCCTTCTTGCTTCGGGTCCCGTCTCAATGCTGTCGCGCCAAGCGTCGAGAACGGCATCGGGTTGCGCCAGTCGCCTGCGCTTGGCCGGCCCCTCCCCGCTTGCTTCAAGCCATTCGCGGCGTTCGAGAGCCTTGAATGCTTGCGATACCGTCGCGGGAGACACTCCTGCATCCCGGGCGATTTCAATCCCGGCGACCCATTGGCGCGGCCGAGCGAACAACAATGCGGCCTTGAAAAAGTCGCGTGAGTGTTCAACAAAGTCCTCTCTGGAAAAGCCGGAGCGATTCAGAGTGGTTGACCGACGGTCGCCGTGAGCCAAGCGGCGAAAGGCTTTGGTACGGAAATAATGAGATTCATTGAAGATGGGCCAGCTATCCCGGACGCCCTCTTGGAAAGACGAGATCGTGGCCAAGTAGTTTTCCTGTGTGGCGCAGGAGTATCAGTTCCGTCAAACATGCCAGACTTCCGCGAACTGACGCAACAGGTCGTGCAAGTCCTTGATCCCGAAAAATATTCGGATACCGCCAACGCTTTCGATGGAGGGCATGCAGGCGATTACAGCAAACCCAAGGTGCCGCTTGATCAAATATATCAACTGCTCGACTCGGAATATGGGCGGGAGGAAGTCGACAAGCTTGTAACCAACTTCCTGAAAGATACCTCCGAGTCAGATCCGAGTCGCGAACACAAATTGATCGCAAAGATATCATCGGACCTCGAAGGCAGACCGCAGATTGTCACAACAAATTTTGATCGATTGTTCGACAAGTGTCAAGGCGTGACATCAGATAGAATTTTCAAGCCGCCGGCATTTCTTGGAATTGAATTCGGAATGCCCGTGCACGGCGTAACCCATCTTCATGGCAGACTGCCAGAACCAGATAAACCTCACCATGGATATATTCTCAGTAGCGCGGACTTTGGTCGAGCTTATCTTGCTGAAGGATGGGCAACAAGGTTTATACAAGCACTGCTCGAAAAATTCACAGTAGTGCTTGTTGGCTATCAAGCCGAGGACCCGCCGGTAAAATATCTTCTTCTAGGGCTGAACCGCAATGATGGAATGGGTAGGTCAAGCCTCTACGCATTCGATAAAGGGGCTTCCAGTGAAGTTAAAATAAGGTGGCGGGATCAAGGCGTTTCTCCCATTGCGTACAACGATCATTGCGACTTGTGGAACACACTGGAAGCGTGGGCAGACCGTGTCGAAGATTCCATAAAATGGAAAAACAGCGTTGTAGAGATGGCCAAGCAAAACCCGCGAATGTTGAAACCCCATGAACGCGGTCAAGTGATGCATCTTGTTCGGACAAAACGGGGGGCTGAGCTGTTTGCACAATCGGAACCGCCGCCGCCGGCTGAATGGTTGTGTGTATTCGACGCTTCCCGTCGAGTGCCAAAAAGGGAAAGCAGCTTTCAAGATGTACACAAGAATTATAGTCTGCTGGAGAATTATAGTCTAGACGATGATCCTGTATGGATTCAAAAAGCCAGAGCGCATGAACCAGATGTCGCCGACCATCTATTTGAGTGGCGTCCCGGGGACGCAAATCCCACTACAGTACATGACCTGACGGGGCGACAGGTCGAGGGTCAAGAGGCCACGCCGCCCCGCTTGCTCTACCTGATTCACTGGTTGTCGAATCACCTTAATAGCCCTTGCTTGGCTTGGTGGGCTACAAAACACCATGACCTGCATCCACGCCTAATATACAAGCTCAGTGTACGGATCGGGTTCATGACGGACCTTCATCCTAAGGCACGGAATGTGTGGAACCTGATTCTGGAGGCAATGAAAGATAAACGGCGTTCAGTTCCGGACGATCTCGGAACAAAATTTTACCGCCGAATCAAGTCTGATGGGTGGACAAACGGTACGCTTCGAACCTTTGAAAATACTATGGGGCCCGCTCTGTCGTTCACGCCTCTCATCGGAATCACAGACGCAATACCACCTGAAGGAACATGGGACGACGTTTCGATAAGTGAAATCGCCAAGTTTGAGGTCAAATTTCCTAGTGATATTGGCGAACTAGGCGATATCGCAGACGAGTTCCTTGAAGACGTTTTCCGACTTGCCGATGGTCATTTACGGAGTGCGATCACAATGCATAAAGACGTTGGCACGAAGTACTTTACGACGCCCACTTGCTATCCTGGTCAACACGTGCACGGAAGAATATATAACCGCGATGATGAATCATATTTTCGTTGGTTTGTTGGATTGTTGCGCCGCATGTCAGAAAAGCACCCGAAGGTGCTGAGGTCGTTCGCGAAAAGGTGGGACCACAAGGATAACTTCTTTTTTCGCAAGTTGAAACTATTTGCCCTCAACCATTCGCAGGTGTTCGAAGCAAACGAAGTGGTGGAATCGGTTATGGAGTTTCGTCAGCAAGACATTTGGGATTATGATGTTCGGCGTGAGTTGCTGTTTTTGCTAGGGCCTGTTAACGCTTGATTATTTCGACGATGAGGGCGAAGCAAAGGAAAGCGGCGTACATCGCGTCGAGCTTCTCGAACCTGGTGAAGATGCGCCGGTAGCCCTTGATCCGGCGGAACAGCCGCTCGACCTCATTCCGCCGCTTGTAGGTTTCGCGGTCGAAATCCCATTTGCTCCTCCGGTTCGACTTGGGCGGCACAACCGGGGTCATCCTGAGTTCGCGAGCGAGCTCGAGGGTCTCGTCGCCCTCGTAGGCGCGGTCCATCACCAGCGGAACCTTGGCGGCCCGCTCGCCGAAGCGCTTCAGCAGGACCCGGCCTTCGGGCGCGTCGTGGGCCTGCCCGCCGGAAAGGCGGAAAGCCATTGCCAGCCAATCGCTTGCGGCGATCATGTGGATCTTCGTGTTCCAGCCGCCGCGGGATTTGCCTATGCTTTGCGGGCCCGCTTTTTTTGGGCCCCGGTTCCATCCGGATGCACTTTGACGCTGGTGCTGTCGAGGCCGAGGCAGTCGAGGTCCTTGTCCGTCAGCTCCTGCTCCCGCAGCGCCGCAAGCAGCCGCGCAAGCACGCCCGCCTCGGCCCAGCGGCGCAGCCGCATGTAGACCGTGTGCCACTTGCCGTAGCGCTCCGGAAGGGCGCGCCACTTGCAGCCGTTCTCGAGGATGTGCAGCAAGGCATTGACGATGACGATGTTCGGAATCAGCACATTGCCGCGCTGGACCGGCAGATGGGGATGCAGCAAGGCGTACTGCTCTTCGGTGATACAGGCCATGATTGGGAACTGCTCGCTTGTTTTTTTCATTCTTGGCAACAGCTTGCCACAGATCCGATCTTGACGCAAGCGTTAACAGGCCCTAGTTAATCGCTGGGATGAATTCACAGATGAGAACAAGGTTGCTTTAACAGATCGGTTGCTGGCCGGACCCGGGAAAGTTGATGAATTGAGCAATGATTTCGATTCGGAATTAAATCAAGAGCTGATCGCCAGTTATCTTCGGTGGTTAGAAATCAACGGATGTCAGTTTCCCGACAAGCAGTCGAAGCAGCTTGCTAGGATCATTAACAGGATTCCGGACTGGTCGGATGACTCGGCAAGCCGTATCGTCGCTATACACGGGGCTTTCGGCGGTTTCTTCAGCACAGATTATAACTCCCGAGAACTTGCAAGTTTGCCTGTTGGAGAAATTGTTGAACGTGCGAAATCTGAAACGGGTCCGAATTATGAAACTCTCACAGATGTTCAACCCTTTAAAGGTTTGGTAAAGGAACATCCGCGAATTGCACTCGCTGCCCTTTCCGTTGAAGCACGAAAGCAGAGCCATCCGACAGACCGATGGAAGGAACTGATCAGTGGCTGGCCCGAGAGTGGTCGTCCACGACTGAACCGGGTCTTCTTGCACCGGCTTTCGCGCCTTCCGTACAAGAGCATACGAAAACTGATAGATGTGCTGACCGAACATGTAAGTCGCAGGCTACACACGATCTATGCCGACTATCCAAGGCTTGCTTGGATTGTCTTTGATGCGATTGTTTCGGCGGTTATTTCTGATGAAGCGTCTTCGAGCACCGGCAGCGTTAGCAAAGCCAGAATTGACACGCTGATTGACCAGCATTCGTGTAGAACGTATGAATACGCAATCAATGATCCGGTCGGCAAGCTCGTGCAGGGGTTGGTCATTGCTCTGGACTCGCTGCGGCTATCGGGGTCACATGGAATTCCCGCGGATTTCAAATGCCGTCTGGAAACGTTGTTGGCTGCACCGAGTGACCGGCGTGATCATGCGGTTGCAATTGTTGCTTCCAAAATTGACCGAATCTATTCTCTCGAACCTTCATGGGTTCGGAATCAAGTAGTTCCGTGGTTTGATTTTGAACATCAATCCGCTGAGCCGGCTTGGAGTGGCTACCTTCACTCAGATGCGTATTGGTCGCAGGAAATTGGTGAACTCGTCACACCAAAGCTAGTTAAACTATTTCCGAGAGTTTACGAGTGGCGGTGGGATGACAAATTAACGAATCTTGCGATAAAGATCATTATCGACTCGTGCATTCATCGTTTGAATAAGTCGGACGGGTCGATTGCTAGCGAAGCTCGACGGTGCCTTAAGAACATGTCCGATGAAGATCGTCGAAGTGCGGTATTTTATCTCGATGACATCGGACGCGACAAAAAGAATGGCTGGACAGAACATGTCATCCCGTTCATCGATAACGTGTGGCCAAAGGAACGGAAGTTCAAAACAACTGATATGGTGTCAGCATGGGTAGCCCTTTTAAGCGGTACTGGCGACGATTTTCCGGCAGCTCTAAATTGTGTTCGGAGCTTTTTGGTTCCTGTAAACCGCGAAGAATTTTGGTTGCATCGTTTCAACCGGGAGGGAGCGGACGATGAACCGCTAACTGCCAAACACCCTCGTGCTGTTCTGGAGTTGCTTCATACAATAATTCCGAATGATCCGATGCCGGTGCCATATGATCTGTCATCGATACTCGAGATTATTCGGGAAACTAATCCTAGTCTCACGAGAAACGCAAAATATGCTCGCCTGATTGATCTCGTGGAACAGCAGTGAGCTGTCTCACGCGTGCCGTAGAGCGGGACTTCGTAGATCCCGGGCGGGACACACCGCCTGCGGGCCGCTTCCGGCGGCAATTCGGAACGCTCGATGCTGCCCGCGCTAAGCGTGTAGAAGCCCACCACCTCTGGATCATTATCCCGGACTGCGACAAACACGCGTACCTCGCCGCGCCGAGCATCTTGGAGTGCCTGTCGGTGCAAGTATCGGTCGAGAGGTTCGGAACCGGACTCAAATTTTGATCGGTCGTAGCGCTCCGTCAGCGCCTCTACAACAATGTTCACTCGTCAGCTGTCTTTGAGATCAGGCGCTTATGCTCTGCGAACGCTCTACGCAGTTCACAATTCGGCTCGGCTGGGTTGGCCAAGGTGCTGACGATCAGGTTCCAGTCTTGATCGCTAACAACGATTCGTTCGCCTTCGCTGACTATTTTGCTAGCCGCCTCAAGCGCACAACACGCGACGAAGTCAGATACAGTCGTGTTCGAAATCTCAGCGGCGCGCTTCAGCATACGCTTCGCCACGGGGTCGACGCGCATCTGCACGCGCTCTGTCCTGGCTTGGCTGATTTCCATCGCGCAATCTCTCAATCATCGGCACTAAATCCAAGACTCTTCAATTCGATTCGCCCGGTTCCGTCGCATCCATGCCGAACCGCCCAGTGTTTGCCGGAAAGCGAGAACCTTCTGTGCCTCAACCATGCTGCAGCGGGGCGGTGCATGGCGGATGAACCTTGACCCCGGATAACGCTAGTCAGCGCGCAAGCATCGCCTCTCCTCTTCAGCTCGGACAGTTGATCGCGTCCATTCGGACTCCGAACCAGAAAGGAGAGGAGGCCAATCTCCTACCACATCCAACCATCATTGGCATGGAGGTCGCGCGCAATGCGCTCGACATCCATCGCCTGCCCGATTGCCTCCAGCTTCGGCTGCCCATTGCGAACGAAGGGCACGCGGAATTCGAACTGACCGCCCGCGACTGGCTGTTCGCGGCCGGTTTCGAGGCCGCGGGCGGCTGCTTCGGGCAAGCCAGCGAAGCCGGGATGGGCACGCGGTTGGCAAAGCATCCCGCCGTTCGACTATATGGGCGGGGAGAAGCAGCCGGTTCCGGCAGGTGGGGGCAAGATGGCGAAGATAGCGATTACCGGCGGCGGCGGAATGATAGGCCAGAAGATCGCCCGTCGCCTGATGGATGAAGGTTTCGGCGGGCGTCCGGTCGACAAGCTGTCGCTGATCGATGTCGCCTTCCCGGAAAGCAGCCCCGCGAAAGCCAAGAGGATCACCGGCAGCTTGGCGAATGCCAAGATTCCGGCGCGAATCGCCGCGGATCGGCCCGACGCGGTAATCCACTTGGCAGCGGTTCTGTCGGGACAGTCGGAGCAGGAATTCGATCTCGGCTGGAGCATCAACATGGGCGCGACCCGCATTCTGCTTGAAGCGCTGCGGCAGCAGAGCGAAGCAAGTTCGGGTAGCTACCGGCCGCGCGTCGTGTTCGCTTCCTCGGTCGCGGCCTTCGGCCCTCCCTTCCCGTCCGAGCCTATCGGAGACCAGTTCATTTGCGAGCCGCGAACCTCCTACGGAACGCAAAAGGCGATCTGCGAGCTGATGGTGTCGGACTATTCCAGAAAGGGATTTGTCGACGGCGTGTCGCTGCGCCTGCCGACTATCACGGTCAGGCCCGGCAAGCCGAACTCTGCCGCGTCGTCCTGTTTTTCGAGCATCATCCGGGAGCCTCTCAACGGACAGGAGGCAATGCTGCCGCTGAGCCCCGGCGTGAAGCACATGCACGCCTCGCCGCGATCCGCCGCGGGCTTCTTTCTGCACGCCGCGGCAATGGACACGGAGCCGCTGGACGACCGCCGGAGCCTCACCATGCCGTCGCTCACCTGTTCGATACAGGACCAGATCGACGCGCTTCGCGGCTATGCGGGGGAATCCGCGGTTGCGCTGATCAAACGCCGCGAGGACCCGCTGGTGCAGTCCATCGTCAGCAACTGGCCCGAGAGCTTCAAAGGGGAACGGGCCCGCGAGTTTGGATTCGCAGCCGAGGATACATTCGAGGAGATCCTCCGGACTTACGTCGAAGACGATCTCCCTGCATCCGCAAACTGACCTGTCCGTCGTCAGCGTCCTGTTCCGCGCTCGGGCAGCGCCCCGGTTCGTCGCCGTCCGGGGATTGCTTGAAGATGAGTCGATAAGCGGGAGAGCCGGGAAGCCGGCCGCAGATCGCCGGACGCGGCATTCTGACGGCAGCCATCCCGCCTGATCCGACAAACGGCGAACCACGCCGCTGAGCCGCGCGGAATCCTGACGCCGGGGACTTCGACTTGCTCTGCCGATCATTGGCCTGACACGCGGAGATCCGCCGAGGGCCCGATCCTTCCGAAAGTTATCCACCGAAAACTCCGCCTACCGGATGATCCGCGTTGGAGGGACTCGGAGTCCGCGCCTATGCGCAAAGTCGGCTGTCGCTTCAGCGGCGGACCGAAACCGGATCGGGGGAACCGAAATGAAGAATTTGATCGCGAATTCCGCAAGAGAGCGGGATCGCGACAGCGCAGTCGCTGCGTTCCAAGGCGCGGATCGCGTGCGGCGGTTTGCTAAGCGCTTTGGCGGGGATCGCCGCAGCTTGGCGTCAATTGCGCGCGAACCCGAACGCATTTCCGGGATGCCTCGGCCGCTTGCAGGATTGCGCCGCCTGGAATCGGATTGTCCTTTCGGGGCGGGGCCGGTTCCGGCAGCCCGGCTCCGCTTCGGCGCTGCCAGCAGCAGCATCCCGGCCGACGAATTGGCCAAAGCCGCGGCGTCGAGCGCAAGCGCCGCGATAACCGTCCGCAGTTCCGGCAGATCTTCCAGTCTGCGGAAGGTAGAATTCGCGCATGGATAGGTTCACGCTGTCGGCCATCGCCGCGAGCGGAATCATGGTCGGCGCCGCCGCGGTTGCGGCTTGGGCGCCGGGTCAGGAAGTCCATGCGCTGGTCCGGCCGGGCGCCGACGTCCCGAACACCGAACGCGCGCCTCAGCCGCAACCCTGCCCGCACGGATTGCCAAGCGACATTCCGGGACTCGACCGGTCATCGGCGCCCTTGGCAACGGAATCCGGCGAGGTGGAATCGACTCCCCTCGCGTATGCGCCTGCGAACCGCGGCGGACACATCCAGCGAATCGACACGGAGCCAAGCGCAGAGGAATCCGACTGGGTTGGTGCGGCTTCGACCGAACCCGATGGCATCGAGACCGGCGCGGCCCCGCCCGTCACGCCGGATGCCGGAACCGCTCCCGGCAGCGGAATCCGCTCCGGGGGCAATCTGGAAGTCTTGGAAGGATCGTTCGTCGCAGCGAGCTCCATAGCGATCCCCGAAAGCGGCGGACATGCTTCCGCAGCCGCCTTGGACATCCTTTCGTCCGGGGCGCTGGCGCACTTCGCGGGCATGAACGCCGAGCAGATCGAAGCGTTCACGCGGCTCGCGGCGATGGTTCGGCACCCGGAGCTGGCGGCGGCGCTCGCTTCCCAGGGAGGCCGGAACGAACGCGGCGGTTCATTGCCATCCGTGCTGCCGCCTATCGGGTTCGAAACCGGTCTGCCGGAGAGCGTGCGGGCGGGCGATGAATCCGCGCAAGACCGCGAGGCCGCGTGGGCCGCGGTCGAATCGCTCGACGGGACGGTGCGCCTTGTGCTGGCAGGCGACGAGCGGACGGCGTTGCCTGTCCGGAAAGGCATGATCGTCGGCGCGCGCGGCAGGGTCGAGCGCATTGTCAGGAGCGGCGCGGAACTCGCGGTGCTGTTCGAGAACGGAGACGAGATAGTCGGAACATCGGCGGCGCGGCCGCTGTCGGTGCCTCTGCTGCGGCCGGACGTTTTGGGAAGAAACGGCGCATGAAGCCGCAGGCAAAGCAGCCCTCTGCCAAATCCAAAGGGAATCGCGGACCAGGAACGATAAGGTCCCTCGCCGCCGCCGGGCTGCTGATACTGGCGGGAGGCGGCGCACTGGCGGACGGCTCCGCCGCGCCCGCGAATTGGGCGGTGCTCGCCGATTCGAGCTTGCGGGCGTCGCTTCAGGGCTGGGCGGAAGCGGCAGGCTGGACGCTGGTCTGGGAAGGCCCGTTCGACTTCCGCATCCAGGTCTCGGCCGAATTCGAGGGGAGCTTCGAGGAGGCCGTGGCGGCGCTGGTGGACGCAGTCCACCTGTCCGATCCCGGCCTCGGTGTGACCCTGTACCGGGGCAACAAGGTCGTCCATGCCAGGTCAGCCGAATTCGGGAACTGAATCTCCGTCGGCTTTGCGCTGCCGCCGCGCCGCATTGCCCGCCGCCGCGGCCGCGCTGCTGGCTTTGGCGGCCTGCGGCGATGTTTCGGAGGCGGAGCGGAAGGCGGTCGAGAGCGACGACGTCCGCGCGTCCCGCTCGCTTGCGGAGGTCGGAGGCCGCGCCGAAGCCCATCGGGCGGGAGCCCGGGCGCACGACAGAAGCTTCGTTGCCGTCAAGCCTGTCCGGATCCGGACAGGCGCTGAGTTCCCGGAAGCGTTTCTGGGCGAGGAGGCGGTTTCGCTTGCCAGCAGCGTTCCCATTGATCTTGCCGGAATCCTGGCCGAGCTCGCGCGCGCGACAGGCGTGCCCCACGTTGTCGCCGTCGGCCCGGAAGGGCGCGTCGTCGTTCCCGGAAACCGGGACGGCTCCGACGGCGGCGGAACCGGAATGACCTCGGCGCGGACGGCCCTCGACGGCGCAGGGATCGGCGCGGCCGTCCGCGTGCGGCTCAAAGGATCGCTTCCCTCGGTGCTTGACGCCGTCGCGTCCAAGTTCGGGTTGGCATGGGACTACGACGGCAGGCGGGTGATGTTCCGCCAATTCGTGCATCGCCGGTACATGATCGCGTCGCTTCCGTCGGCCTCGGAAGGCGGCTCGGCCACAGGCATCGGCGGCGAAATCGAAGCCGCCCTGCGGATGGCCGCCGGGGCCGGATCCGATGTGGCTTACGCCCGCGTCACCGGCGCGGCGGACGTGACGGCGACGCCGGAGGCCCAGCGCCGCGTGGCGGCGCTGGTGGGAAGCCTGAACGGGGAGCTCGGAATCCGGGTCGCTTTCGACGTCACGGTGCTGACGGTGAACCTCTCTCAGTCGAAGGGCCGGGGAATCGACATCCGCGGGATCGTTGGGGAGGGCACGGACAGGACGGTGTCCTGGACAGGCAAGCACGCGGTTCCGGGCGCGCCCTCGGCCGTAAGCATCGGAGTGGTCGCGGGCGATGCGGATCTCGAGGCGGTCGTGTCCGCTCTCGACAGGCAGGGCGGCGTGTCGGTCGAAACCCGTGCGGGCGCGACAACCGCGAACAACATCGTCGCTCCAATGGAAGTGGTGCACGAGACCGCGTACGCGCGAAGGGTCGAGACCGTCCCGGACGCGCAGGGAGGGGCAAGCACCACCATCGAGCCGGGCACCCTGACCACCGGCTTTGAGATGAGCCTGCTTCCGAGAGTGCTGAACAGCAGGGAGATTCTGCTTCGATTCAAGGTCAAGCTGTCGGACCTGAACGAAATCGCCGAGTTCACGTCGGACCGGCAGACGATCCAGCTCCCGAAGGTCTCGACAACCTCGTTCGAGCAAAGCGCGCTGCTCGGCGATGGACAGATACTGGTCCTTGCGGGCTTCGAGAGGGATCGGACGGTCGTCGAACGGAGCGGCGGCACGGGATTGGGCGGCCTGCTGGGCGCGCGGAACGAAGCCCGGACCGAGCGGATATCGACGGTGCTGCTGGTCCGGCCGCGCATTGCGGACCGTGCGGAGGCGCGCGGCGCGTCGTCCGCCGCGGCCCGGGAATTCCGTCCCTGATGCGCGGATTGCGGACTCTGCGCGGGCTGCGCTCCGGCGGCGCGGGAGCGGAATTCGTTCCTGCGGGAACCGGCCGGGTCAGGATGGGACGCCATGTCGCCGCCTTGGGGCTGCTTTGGCAGCCTGCCCGGCCCGGCATGCCGATGCGCGACCAGGCTGCTCTGGCAGGCCGGGGCTCGGACGAGCTCTCGCTTGCCGCCGTGCGGGGAGGCGGCCGGCAGATCGGTTTCGCTTCCGCTAAGAACGGAACCGCGCCGGGCATGGTCGCGGGCGCGAGCATGTTCAAGGCCGAGGCGGTCGGCGAGACTTGGCTTGGAGCGTTCCGCATCGGCGATGGCGGCGGCTGGTGGTGGGTCGCCGCGATGCGCGACGGGCTTGTGTTCGAGGATCTGGTCTGCGGCGACGAGGATTCAGCGGCGGCGGCTTTCCGGGGGCTTCTCGACGCTCCGGATTGGGGGCGGCTGTTCGCGCCCGCGGAATGGGAGATCGAAGGAGCGGCGGACGCGCCGCTCGCCGAACTGGCCTCGCTCCGTTCCGCCGCGAGGCTGCGGCCGCTGAACCGGACCAGCCGGTTCATTGCGCTGGGGTCCGCGGCATTGATCGCGGCAGCGGCGGCCGCGTTCGCTTGGTCGGAGTATTCGGATTACAGGCTTGAGCGGGCTCAGCGGGAGGCGCTTGCGGGCGCAAGCGCTGCCGCGCCCGCTGCGCCCGCGCCTTGGCGGTCGGCGCCAAGCCTGGCGGCATTCGTGGACTCCTGCGCCCTCGCGATGGACCGATTGGCGATCGAGCCGCCGGGATGGGAGCTGCTTCCGCTGAACTGCAGATGGTCCGGCAGCGGCTCGACTGTCGACGCGAGATGGCGAAGGAAACGCGGACGGATTCCCTTCCTCGCCGCCGCCGTCCGGAACCGGACCGGCTTGAGGCCCGAGCTTGAGCGAAACGGGACGTTCGCGGCCGTTTCGGATTCCGTGGACATTCCGGCGGAACCGGTTCCGATCGGCGGTAGGCCGTGGCCGGCGGGCACGCTTGAGCGCATCCTTACCGAGAGGTTCCAGTCTCTCGGCCTCGACCTGAAGCTGGTTTCGAGAGCGGCCGACCGCCGGTCGCCGCTGCGGAATGCGCTGTTCGAAAGGACCGACCTGGCTATCGCCACGTCGGCGGCGCTGCCGGAATACGCGAGGCTGCTCTCGGACGTTCCCGCGCTGGTTCCGGAATCCCTGTCCTTCGATTTGAAGGCGGGCGCATGGCTGCTCAAGGCGCGGGCGTTCCACCGGCCGGGCGGCGGCGGAACATGAACCTCGCCTGCCTGATGAGGCGAATTCCGGAATTCCGGTCCCGCCGGTATGGTGTCCGTGAACGGGCCGGACCTGCAATGCCATGCGCGAGGGCTGCGCGCGCCTGCACGGGTTCCGGATGCGCAGCTGGGAAAAGGCTTCGGAATTTCCGGACGGCGGCCGCCTTGGCGGCGGTCTGCGCGTGCTGCCCGCCGCTCGTCCTGCTTGCGGCGGCTCCTGTGCCGGACGCGGGCATTGAGGCGCCGTCAAGCGTTCCGGCGGCCGACCCCGGCGCGGAAGATGGGAGCGGCAGCGTCCTGCCGGGCGGGCAACCGGCGGACTCCGAGCTCGCGGTGCCTGAAGAAGGTGCCGCAGCGCTCGCCGACGGCCACGAAGACTTGGCGATCTTCGGGAACATCGCAGCGGCAGACGGCAGCGCTTCAAATGGAAGCGACGGCTCCGCAGGCGCGGCATCCGCGTTCGGCGAACCGGGCGAAGATCCGGTCGCCGCGTGGAAGGAGGCGCTCATCGAAGACACCGGGCTGCTGGCCCGGCAGTCCGAAATCTCCGAAAGCATACTCCTGATCGAGCGCCAGATCAGGCGGGCCGAGCTGCTGGCAAGGCTCCTGGCGCTGGTCGG
This sequence comes from Paracoccaceae bacterium, assembly GCA_965203795.1. Classification (GTDB taxonomy): domain Bacteria; phylum Pseudomonadota; class Alphaproteobacteria; order Rhodobacterales; family Rhodobacteraceae; genus CBDBBY01. The sequence goes on from OZ241915.1 coordinate 3,729,382, forward strand.
GCCGGACGCCGCGATCGAAACCGCACCCGGCGTGTTCGAGCGCTTCGGAGATTCGCCCGCAGGCCGCCGGATTGCCGCCGAAATGGCCGAGAGCGATCTGGACGCGCAAAAGCGGCTTCTCGAGCTCAGGCTGGAAATCGTGCGGAGCGGCGCGGAGCTCGCGCGACAGGCCGCGCCGCCCCCGCCGGAAGCCGCGCCGGTTCCGGAGGCCGCGACTCCAGGCCCGCCGCCAGAAAGCGAACCGGTCCTGCACGGCCATCCCGTGCTTGAAGAGATCAGCGGCTTCGCGGGAACGCGCTGGGCGGTGTTCAGGCTCGGCGGCGAGCGGATCCGGGCAAGGGCAAGCGACACGCTTCCCAACGGCGCGCGGGTCAGCGCCTTGGACTGGGACGCGGCGGAACTGGAGTTCGACGGCGAGATCACGCGGTGGCGGATTGAACGCTGATCCCGCTTCGATCGGCGGAAGGGCCGGGGAAGCCGAACGGAACGGCCCGGCCGCTCCGGATTCACAGAGCGACAACTCCAGAATTCCGATCGACGAAAGCTCCACCGGGCCGCTGGTGTCGGGGTTCGGGGGCGAGCTGGAGGTTCCCGCTGCCGACCGGCGGCTAATCGCGCTGTTCAGGAGCGGATTCGCCATGGTCGCCGCCGGCAGCCGCTGGTCGCCGGAGGTCAAGGCCGTCCTCGACCGCGCGTGCCGGGCGGGCATCGATGTCCGGAGGATCGTCGAAACGGACAGCGAAACCGTCCTGAACGTCTACGAGAAGCACACGCAAGGCGGCGGCTCGTCGGACCCGCGCCGGAGCGAGATCGAGCGGCAGAGGGACCTGCGAAGGATCATCGCGCAGGCGGCGTCCGCGCGCGCCTCGGACGTGCATTTCCAAGTGCTGTCCGGATACTGCGAAATCCGGGCGCGGGTCCACGGCCGCTTGCGGCTTCTCGCGACCCGGGGACCCGACGAAGGCATGGCCATCATCAACGCCGCCTTCGCGGTGGCGACCGACCAAGGCTCCGAAAGCGGCGTCTCGAGCTTCATGAAGGGCGCGCTGACGCGCGCCTCCGGGCTGCTGCCTCCGGACGTGGATCTCGCGCGCCTCCAGTACGCGCCCGCGTCCGGCCATCGCGCCGCTTTGGTGATCAGGCTCAAATACGCTTCAGGAAAGGGCAGGTCCGACATCGGGGATCTGGGATACCTTCCGGAGCAGGCCCGCGAGATCGGAATCATGCGGCGCCGGACCAGCGGCCTGCATTTGATCGCGGGACGGGTCTCGTCCGGGAAGACCACGACGCTGCAGCGGATCCTGAACGCGATGATACGGGAGAAATCCTACGAGATGTCTGCGTTCGCGATTGAGGAGCCGGTCGAGCTGGAGATTTCCGGGGCGGTCCATGTCGCGGTCGTGCCCAAGGCCGGGCAGTCGCGCGCGGACGCCTTCATCGAAGCCATCAAGGCGACGCTGCGCTCCGATCCGAACGTCGTCGTTCTGGGCGAGCTGCGTGACCGGGAGCTCGCTGGCTACGCGATCGAACTCGCCATGACCGGGCACGCGCTCTGGTCCACGGTGCACGCCGGCTCCGCGCTCGGGATCCTCGACCGGCTGAGCGACCTCGGCGTGGAGCACTGGAAGCTGACCGAGCCCGCGATCGTGCGGGGCCTGATCTACCAGCGCCTCGTGGGCGTGATCTGCCCGGCCTGCAAGATCGACTACGAGCGCGGGCTCGGCGAAGGGGCGATTTCCCCAGAGCTGGCCTCCGAGATCGTCGGGATCACCGGGCGCACGCCCGACCGGCTGTTCCTGCGCGGATCCGGCTGCGACGAATGCAGCAACGGGCTTGTGGGACGGACCGTTGTCGCCGAGACCGTTCTGCCGGATCCGAGCATGCTCGACCTCTACATCCAGGGCGACAGGGCCGCGATGAGAACCCACTGGCTCGCGCGCAAGTCGGAGGGAGGATCCGGCGGGATGCCGGTCATGCACCACGCGATGGTCAAGGTCGGCACCGGGACTTGCGATGTCAACGAGATCGAAGAGGAAGTGGATCTGGTGAGCGCGTACCGGCGGGACTTCGACCGCCATGCCGCGGGCCTCGCGGCGCACATCCGCGAATTCGAAGGGCAGGGGTCCTGACCGGCGCGAGTCGGCCGCCGGGGAAGCTGGACCGCCTGCTGGCGCGGGCCCAGTTCGATTTCCGGAAGCGCCGCAGGTTCTACCGCAACATCGTCGCGCTGATGCGCTCGGGGCTTTCACGAAGCGAGGCGGTCGAGACCATCCGCAGCGTCGCTTCGCGGAACGGCAGGAAGCCGTCGGAGCCGCTGGCGGTGATCGCAGCCGACGTGCAGTACGGCTTCCGGAACGGACTTGGCTTCGGGCAGGCGCTGGCGAGCTGGGTTCCGAAAGAGGAGCATGTGGTGCTGGCGGTCATCGACGACACGAACCGGTTCCAGGAGCAGCTCGCCAGATTCTGCGACGCGCTTGAGCGCAAGGCCGGGCAGAAACGCTCAGCCGCGGCGGCGATGGCGTACCCGGCGTTCCTTCTGCTTCTCGCATTCGGGCTGCTGGCATATTTCGACTCGCGGATCGTTCCGGCCTTGGACCGGCTTCTGCCTTCCGAGCAATGGGAGGGAGCGGCCCGGATCCTGAAGTCGGCGAGCGGGTTCGCGGCCGAGCAGGCGCCCTTGGCGGTCGCCCTTGCCATTGCCGCGCCCTTGGCTCTTGCGCTGGCGTTGCCGCGCTGGGCCGGTCCGGGCAGGGCGTTCGCGGACAAGCTCCCGCTGTTCGCAATGTACAGGGTCCACACGGGGGCGGGGTTTCTGGATTCCGTTGCGTCGCTCATGGCGAACGGCATGTCCGCCGTGCAGGCGATCAGCCGGGTGCGCATGTCGGCGCGGCCCTACGTGGCCGACCGGATCGACAGAATCAGATTCCATCTGCTCAACGGCTGCGACCTCGGAACGGCGATGCACATGGCCGGGACAGGCTGGCCCGACCCGGAGCTGAACCTGTCCCTCAAGATCTGCGCGCGGTCTCTGGATTTCCCCGCGCTGCTAGCGCGGATCGCCGAGGAGTGGGTCGAGAACGCGGAGGAGGATGCGCAGCGGCGCATCGCCCTGTTCCGGACGGCCGCGTTCATCGCGGTCTTCGGCGTGATCCTCAGCGTCGTGTTCGCGATGTACGAAATCCAGGGACAGATCGCGGCCGGATTCTGATCCGCCGGAGCATGCGGCGGTTCCGGCGCTTGCAGGCCCGCCGCGAAACGCCTCAGGACGCCGCGGCGCCAAGAGGCTGCGGCGCGTTCGCGCTGGTCTTGAACTCGACGGTGGCGAAGGAAAGCGCATCCGCGCCGATGTTCTGCAGATCGTGGGCCGTCTCCTCTCCGGCCTTGAAGGCGGAATGGCAGGTTCCGCCTGCGGCGTCCTCTTTTTCGACCACCCGGCCGTCGGCGTAACGGCTGCGCGCCCGGCCGTCGCAGATCGCCGTCCAGAAGCAGTCCAGCGCATGGCGGTGGAAGCTTATCCTTCCGCCCGGCGCAAGCGACAGCATCCAAACGGGTGCATCCCATTCTTCGGGGGTGAACCTGCTGCTCGCATTCCGATGCGCGGGGGCCGCCGTTCGCAGGCCGTCGACAGCCGCCAGAGCCGCTCCATGCTGAGCCTTGAAGGCGCGTTTGCGACCCCGGGACGTCGAGCGCGGCCGACGCGCGAGCTCTCGGAACAGGCCCGCCGCTTCCCGAAAACGGGCCGCGCCCTCACAGGTCTCCCCGCCGTTCCAAGCGTGCAAAAGCTTGCGCGGCGTGCGCCCCGCGGCGCCAGGCGGAGCGCTTGAGGCATCCGAACCCGATCATAATCCGCTCGGCGCGATTCAGATGGAGTTTGCCGGCCCGATGAGCGGACAGGCCGCACCGGTGACGACAGGCGCGCATGATCAATCCGCTAGCGAACTGCATCGGCAATGTCGCCGGTCGGAGTTGAAACGACATGTCTTGCGGCGAGCGGAAAACGCGGATGCCGTGCCTGCATCTTCGGCTTGCGAACGCAGGCATTGCTCCGGAATCAGGGCGGCCAGGTGATCAAGGCGCTGAAGAAGGTGCCCAGGACGATGACCGCAGCAACCCACATGCCGATCAGCCATCGCGTGTTGTCCTTGTCGCGCTTCGCCATGTCGACATCGCGGGCGGCATCCCGCTTTGCCATGTCGGCATCGCGCTCGGCATCCCGCTTTGCCATGTCGGCATCCCGCTCCGCCATGTCGGCATCGCGCTCGGCATCGCGCTTCGCCATGTCGGCATCGCGCTTTGCCATGTCGGCGCGCAATCTGTCCATGGCGCTTTTGAGCGACGAAATGCCCGCGTCGCGGCCCGAATCGCGCTCCGCCATGTCGGCTCGCAGCCGATCCATGGCGCCTTCCTGCATCGCCTGATGCGTGTTCATCCGTTCCTCTTGCCTTGCCAACCGCTCGGACACCGCCGCAAGCGTTTGCTCGCTCATCGCCTGCACCCCGTCGCAAGAGAAATCGTCGGCGCTTGGCGAGCCGCATGCCACATCGCGCAGCCTTGCGGCGCGAACGGTCGGATACTCACCCGAACGTAGGGCGCTTCATGTCCGCCGTCAATTCATTACAGGGTTCGGAAAGCTTCGGCGCTCCGTTGGCTGCCTTCCCGCCTTGAGCCGACGACTAGCGCTAGAGCCTCTGGAACGGCTTGTTGCCTTGGGTGAACGCATACGGGGCGTTGATTCGGCATCAAGGCCGTTTCTAACGCAAGTGTTCATTGTTTCATTGCAAATGCGGTTACGGCCGACCGGCGCATGCGGAGGTGCTAACACAGTGCATTTTGGCCGGAACTGAATCGCCCCGGCTTTTCCGGAGAGCATTTTGTTGAACACTCCTCCGATTTCATTCATATACTGCACAGGGCTCACCCAATACCTCAAGCATGGGCAGGGCACCGACACCCGGCCCTTCCGGCGCGAAAATTCGTCCGTTCCTTACCACCGGCGGGTTTCTCACCGTGCCCTTCTTCAATCCTTTGGGGTTGATCACGGATCGGATGCAGCGTTCTGGCGTGGAGTGGCCCATGTGGGCAACGACGGCGCAGGCGAATTCGCTGTAGGAGGAATCCTGGATTTCCAAAGGCACGCGGAGGGCGACGCAGAGATCGCGGATAAGCCGCATCTTGTGGATGCCGCCCACCTTGGCCAGCTTCAGATTGAGGCCGTCCAGAACGCCATCCTCCTTCGCCCGCAGCACGACGCCGATTTCGGCGGCCGATTCATCGAGTATGAGCGGAACGCCCGCGGTCCGGCGAACCTCGCGGCATTCCTCGTAAGTGGCGCAGGGCTGTTCAAAATAGACGTCGATGTTCCCTTTGGCCCGGGCTACGCGGATGGCCTCGTCAACGCGCCAGCCCCCGTTCCCGTCATACTTGAGCGACTCTCCGGGGCGCATGCGCGCGCCGATCCAGCGCAGATAGGCAATGTCCTTGCCCACGTCGCCGCTGGTCTTGCCCGAGAACTGCACGAGGCCATTCCCGCGATGGGCGTTCATGGCCGCTTCCAGCTCTTCGCCCGGCTCAGGCGGGACGGAGCCGATCACATGGGGCGCGGAGGTCACCATGCCGCCCAGCAGCATGTGGAGCGGCGCGTCCAATGAGCGTCCGAGAATATCCCAGCATGCGACATCGAGGGCCGTCTTGACGTAGGGATGGCCCGTCATTTCGAAATCCATCACGTCGTTGATGGCGCCGACCATGCGCGGGTCGCGGCCGATCAGATGCGGGGCGAGCTCGTCCAGACCCGAGCGGACGCCGCGCGCGTAGGCGGCGACGAAATTCGCTCCCCAAGGCACGCTGTCGCCCCAGCCTTCGATTCCGGCATCCGTTTCGATCCGCACATAGGTGATGTCGAAGACCGACATGACCCTGTCATGGGAAATGGTCGTCGGCTTGATGGGAACATCGACCTGGTAAGCGCTGATTCTGGTGATTTTCATGGACTTTCCGCCTTTCTGATGATTGTCAGAGTTCTGGGTTTTTGGCACTCTCCGTCGGCTGATTCGGCTGCCTTCACGTTGCTGGTATCGGCAGTCTGTTTCGTTTTCCAGCGCTGCCTTTAGGGCCGTGCTCTTGCGTTCGATTCGAGAATGAAGAAGTCGGTGTCCGCAGGCTCGTTTCATGAGGCGGCCCTCGGGAAAACGCTTCGGATGCTCTGCAGTCGAGGGAACGGTTGGGCCCGGCCGTCGCAGGTCGCCGTCCAGAAGTAGTCCAGCACATGGCGATGGAAGTCTATCCGCCGCCTGGCGCTGAACATCCTGCACCTCAAGGACGACAGCGAATCGTTCAAGGGGACGATGAAGATTGCGACCATGAGCGACGAGCATTTGATCAGAATTCTGCTGAACACGGTCGGAATATTTTAAAAATCGGCGGCCCTATCCAAAACCACAGGGCTATTGTGTGTGGACGCCCCCCTGAGACGCGGGATGATTCCTTCCACAGCCCCGGGCATTCGGTCAAGCGCTTTCGTGTGTCCGGCCTGTCGGTGCGGCGCTTCGATGCTCGCCGCCGGCCTGCATGGAGATGCGCGGGCCGGGTCCATATCGCATTTTCGCGCTCCGAGGCGCTGCAATTGCCCCTGGTTTCCCCGGCCCCGTCTCGATGACTGTTTGCCCATGCGCTGCTTCGGCTTCTCCCTCGTCCCCGGCGGCGCCGCCTTGCCCGGATGCCCGGGCGAAGGCGGAACCTCGGAGGAACGGGGCTGTTGAACTACGCGGCCTTCCGAAGGTTCCGGGGTGTATTGCGGCGGCGGTCGGAGCGGGGTCTTGCCGCGCGGAGCCGGGCAACGCGGGCGGGCATGCGGCGGCCAGGCCCGGCCTGCCGCGCCAAGAGCGCGGAAAGGGGCATTCCGCGCATTTGAACCGTGCCGATGGCAGGGAATCGGGCGCAAAAAGCGGCCGCGAGCCGCTTCAGGTTGATCGCGGCGGCGGTCAGGTAGGACTGGATCCTCATGTTGCCCAAGCCGCGCCGCACGGCGCGGCCCAGCCCGTGCCAAGTCTTGGCCTCTCCGTGGAACCCTTCCGATCGCCAGCGGTGGCGCCGGTAGAGCCGCCGGTCCTCTTCGCTCCATCGGAGGCGTCGCCTCCGGGCGCGCAGCAGCGCCGGATGGTCGGCGCTGATCACCACCGTCTTCCGGTTCCGGCTCCCGGGAACGCAGTCGCCCCTGAGCGGGCATCCCGCGCAGTCCCTGGTTCTGGCGTGGAACCGCATTTGCCCGTCCTTGAACGGCTGTCCGGGGCGCAGTGCCTTGCCCCGAGGGCACTTCACGATATTGTTCCTCTCGTCGTAGCGGAACCGGAACGCCGGCACCCGGCTCCGGGTCGGCTCCCGCTTCGCCGGGATCACCGGATCGATCCCCCGCCGCTCGAGGCCGCCGTAGACCTTGCCGTAGGCGTAGCCCGCGTCGGCGGTCACAGTCTCGATCTTCTTCCCGGATATCCTGCGGACCTCGTCGACTTGGTCCTCAATCACGTTGCGCTCGTTGACTTCGCCGGTGGTCACCGTGACATTGAGAACGACGCCGCTCCCGTCGTCGACCGCCGTGTGCTGCTTGTAGGATGGCTCCAGGCGCCGGCCGCGGGAGCTGGTCGCCAAGCTCGCGTCGGGATCCGTCACGCTGACTTTCTTGCGCTTGCCGCCAGGCGGGGCGGCATCCTCCTCCGCGTCGCCGTTCTCCGCCGCCACCGCTCCGGCGTGGCGGTCGACCATGCTTTCCCAGCTGACATCGGCCCGGACCAGCGTCGCGTCGACATGCACGACCTCGCCCTGCGCGATCCCCGCCTCCACGCAGGCCGAAGCCGTGCGCTCGAAGATCCGCCGGAACCGGGCATCGCCCCAGCGCTGCCGGATCCGCGCCGGGCTCGAATGGTCCGGAAGCCGCTCGTGCAGCCCGCAGCCGATGAACCAGCGGATCGCGATGTTCACCTGCGCCTCCCGCATCAGGCGGCGGTCGTGCACGATGCCGAGCAGGAAGCCCGCCAGCATCAGGCGGACGGCCATCTCCGGATCGATCCCCGGACGCCCGCTGTGGGCGCAGTAGCAGTCGGCGACCTCGTCGTGCAGCCAGCCGAGATCCAGAACCCGGTCGACGCGCGCCAGGATGTGGTCGTCCGGAACCAGCTGCTCAAGCGACCCCGCGACGAACAGCTCCAGCTGGGCCGGCGGCTTGCGTTTCAGCATGTCGTGGCTCTCCCCGCTCCCGCAACAGCATCATGTTCCAAGAATCACGGAACGAGGGGTTTTTCAACAGCCCCGGAACCCCTTCATTTCGTTGAGCCGGCCCCGAACCGCCGCCCGCGCCCCTCCGTCAGGCGGCGGCGGTTCGGGGCCGGCAGCACTCCTTGTTCATGGTCATGGCCCAGATGGTCCGGGCCGTCTTGTTCGCCAGGGCGACCGCCACGACCATCCTCGGCTTCCGCGCCAGCATTCCCTCCAGCCACGGATCCTCGGTCCCGCGACGCTCCGCCCAGCGGATGTTCGCGATCGCTCCGGAGACCAGCAGCCGCCTGAGGTCGCGCTGCCCCATCTTCGAGACCTTCCCCAGCCTCGGCTTCCCTCCCGTCGAGTGCTGGCGGGGGACCAGCCCCAGCCAGGCCGAGAAGTCGCGCCCGCGCCGGAACTCCTCCATCGGCGGGGCGAAGGCCAGGAACGCCATGGCGCAGACGGGGCCGACGCCCGGAATGCCCATCAGCCGCTTCGCCTCCCCGCTCTCCCGCGAACGCTCGAGGATCTTCGCCTTCAGCTCCTTGATCCGCCCGGTCAGCGTCTCGATCTGGTCGAGCAGCAGCCCGCCCAGCTCCCGGACCGCTTCCGGCAGCTCCGACTCCGGATCCTCGAGCGCCGCGCCCAGCCGGGCCACGTTCGCGATCCCCTGCGGCGCCACCACGCCGTGCTCCGCCAGATGCCCCCGCAGCGCGTTGACCGTCTGCGTCCGCTGCCTCGTCAGCAGATCCCGCGTCCGGAACAGCATGCCCCCCGCCTGCTGCTCCGCGCTCTTCACCGCCACGAACCGCATCCCCGGCCGCGACGCCGCCTCGCAGACGGCCTCCGCGTCCGCCGCGTCGTTCTTCTGCCGCTTAACGAACGGCTTCACATACGCCGGCGGGACGAGGCGGACCTCGAACCCCATCGACCGCAGCTCCCGGCTCCAGTGGCGGGCGCCGCCGCAGGCCTCCATCGCCACCTTGCACGGCCCGCGCTTCGACATCTCCTCCAGGAACCGCTCCCGCGACACCTTCCTCCGGAACGCCGCCGACCCGTCCTCGCGGGTCCCGTGGAGCTGGAAGCTCCTCTTGCCAAGATCGACCCCGATCATGCCAGTCTTCTCCATTGTGGATGCCCCTTTCTCCTGTGGCTCTTCATATTCCGCCATAATGGCACTTTCCGGTGCCGCCGGAAGGGGCGTCCACTCCATCGCATTTCAATTTCTGTGGAGAGACCGGCAGCTTTTTCGATGAGTTCGAAGCGGTAGTCCGGCACTTGCGCCGCCTTCAGGAGCCGCCTCCGGAACGACAGCTTGTCGTCCGCCAAGCGCACGATGCCCGCGGCCAGCCGACGGATGGCCGCGAGGTTCGCCGGCCCGTGCCCGGCCCGGTTCCGCAGGTCGTCCTCCCGCATCTGGACATCCAAAATCCAGTGCAGCCGGTTCTCGATCGCCCAATGGCTGCGGACGGCCTCCAGGAGCTCCTCGGGAGCCATCTTCCGGCTCATGATGTAGTAGCGGGTCTCGGCGGTGGTTCGCCCCGCGGCTTCGCGGACCGCCTCGATTTTGCCGACCGCCTGGAGGCCCGGCCATCGGTGGTCGTCCTGCAGCCATCCGACGTCGTGCGAGACCGTCGCGGTGCGCGTCTCGACCCGCCCGTGGCCGCCGCCGACATGCTGATGCGAAAGCATTTCCTTCGCCGCCTCGCGATCCTCCAGCCATTCCTTGGCGTCCTCGTGGAGCGAGCCCTGGTTGGCCTTCAGGGCCAGCGCGTAGTCCCCGCCCTTGCCGATGACCGGCTCCGCCGTTTTCCGCTGCGCATGCATCGCGTCGGCCGCCGCCAGCGCGCCCTCGATGTCCAGGAGATCCAGAAGCGCTGCCATCGCCGGAATCTCGTTGGACTTGCCTTCGACCGCGGTCTGGCCGAGCACGATGCCGGTCTCCGTCAGGAGGGCGCCCGCCATGTGCAGCGGCGACGTCTCCCCGGCGCGCAGATACGACCGCCGGAGCGCCTTGCCGTCGACCGCGATCTGCCGCTTGCCGTCCTTCCCCAGCGCCTTCCCCCAGTCCGCGACGAGCTCCGCCATCGCCGCCGCGAGCGGCTTCGGGTCCAGCAGCCGGAACAGCCCGGGAACGTGTCGTGGCTCGGGGTTCCGCGCTCCAGCGCCATGAAGCGGCGCAGGAACTCCTCATTGTTGGCGGCGAAATCCGCCATGTCGACGCAGGTCTGCCCGCCGCACAGGCTCGAAAGCACCGCGATCATTACGATCCCGTGGAAGTCGTGGCGCTTCGCGTTGCCCGTCCTGGGATCGTCGACATCCTTGAAATAATGGGAGAATCTGCCCATTGCCCGCCTCCTGGTCCTGCCCGGTGCGGCTGTTGTCGCCGCATCCGGGGAAATCCCTGAACCCTGTCAAATACTTGACTCGGCTCACGAAATGATATAATTTGATTAAAGGAATCATCGTACCATGTGCTGATAATGTTAAACACATTTGGCAAGACCGTGCTTTCAATAACTGGATTTGCACCGATTGCGGTGGTATATGCGGCTGCCGCAGCTATTGGGGAAAAATGGTGTTGGATGATCGGCTTAATCACGTTCGCAGGTGCACTCGTTGCTCTTTGCATGATTTTGATACAATATGCAAAATGTAAGATGGAAGAGGTTCCGTTCAAGGCATCAAAGGTTGAGACAATAGATCATGAAAACCAAACCACTATATTCTTTTATTTGGTGCCGCTAATTACAATTGGCATCGAAAATATCAACTGGTATGTTGTTATACTTGTATTGGTAGTTCTAATTTTCGTGTTCATGAAGGGGTATAGTCGTAACGTCAACTTGTTACTGTATATATTTGGCTGGCACTTTTATAAGACCGTTACAACCGATGGAGTATCGTTTGTGTTGATAACGAAAAGACAGATTCGCAATCCGACGTGCGAGCTTATCGTTGGTGAACTGACTGAATACGTTGTTCTTGATCTCGGGCCAGTTAAGGAATGATCATTTCGAGGATGAGAGTGAAGCAAACGGAGGCGGCTTACATCATGTCGAGCTTTTCGAACTTGGTGACGATGCGCCGTTAGCCCTTGATCCGGCGGCACATCCAGTACCATTCCGAGTTCGTGAACAAGCGGGAGGGTGTTGGTCGGCATGTTTTTTGACCCTGTATCTCTCAGGGCACTTGATGGCCCGCTGGCGCCATCGTCAGCCGAACCGGGGTTCCGAGGCACCCGCCAACCCTCGCCGAGGGCTGGAGCGCGCAGCGCGACAGGCAGAGGCGAGGGTTCGAATCCCCATCGAGTTCAGCGATGATTGGCGATCTCCGCCCGCTCCGGGCGGAGGGGCGGCTGGCCGGGAGCAGCCATTTGTGACCCCTGCGCCACTGAGCGCGCATAGGGGATCCGCGCCCAGGGCGGCGGCTGCGGCATTTTGCCCGTTCCGGCCGATTTTGAGGTCCGGATCGCTTGATCGGAGCCGTCCGTCCCGCCTTGGCGCGGCCTTGCCCCGGAGCGCGTAGCGCGGAGGGGCAAGGCCCGGGGCCGGGGCCAAATGCGCGCCCTTGGAATCGGCCTCCCTTGGGGGTCAAGAAAGGAAGCTTATTGAAAGGCGGCTCTGGAGCACGTGCATCTTGAACTTCAGCACCACGTCCAAGGCCGGGTAGCCGCCCTTCGGGCCTCGTGGATTGCCCGCGGCCTGTTCGAGAGCCGGGCGGAACCGCTCGAAATCCACCGTCCTGTCCAGCACCGCAAGCGGGTCGCGATCCGCCGAAATCTCCTTCAGACGCTTCTCGACGTCCCAAAATCCAGGCGGATTCGCCATCACCGCCTCCAGCGCCGCTTACCTTTCGAATCACAGGCCCGCGCAAAACTTCAGGTTTCCAGAGGCGTCCACTTGCAGTCGTTCTCAAGAATATGCAAAATAGCATTGATGATGATGTTCGGAATCCACACATTGACGCGCTGGATAGGCAGATGGGGATGCAGCAAAGCATACTGCTCGCCAAATGAACAAGAGAAAAGCGCCCAACAGTTCCGAATGTCGCGAACGCAATCATGATCTTGACGCTAGTGCAAACATGACCATAGAATAGAGTGCGACCATGAACCTTTTTACACTTTGTGAAACAAATCGGGAAACGTGCGTTCGTCGAGTTCCGATGGAAGGCCAAGTTCAAAGGGATGTGGTAGAGATGTTCGCTAATCAAGAACATGAATTTGTGAATGATCGAAACGAAGAATTAGAGTTTACCGGCGAGTGGAAGCCAGACGACAACCAATTATTGAAAATTGAGGATGAAGAACTAGCTAGCCCTTTTTTAGAAATCATTAACCGGGAAGTTCTGGCATTTGATATACTTAATATTCGTAATGTTGTGAACGGTCGAACAAAGATTAAGGCCGTATTTCGCCGTTCGGAAAACTTACAACACCGAATTCTTATTCAACGATTTCAAAGAAGCCAGATTCTAAGCCAAAGATTCTTTAGTTTGGTTTTAAACAACAATCAGTATAGCAGACTATCGAATGACGGTTTTTCTCTTAGATCGCAATTAGCCGCCGTGCTTGATGAGTCTGTGTTCAAGTTCCAAAGTTTTTATGATCTAAAGTCGATAATAGATGCGCGGCAGCACTTTCGGGAAGCTACCCAAGAAGACGTGCTGAATTTTTCGCGCCATAATTCAATCGCGGCTGGAAATCTTGAGTTCGTTAATGAATTGGATCAGCATTCTAGGAGATTGATTTACAGCGTTATGAAGTCGGAGGTTTTAGACAATTTCGGTGTTGATCAAATTGTTGAGAAGAGTGAACAAGTTGGCTTTAATGTCGAAAGTAGAGATAGAAAGCTGGTTTTGCCGCAGAATAAGTTGGAGGTGAAGCGATTTCTTAGTTTTTTGATGGATTCCATCTACAAAGGCACGTTTTCTGGTGAAACGTTCGTCACAAACTCAAGGCGTCCGCTTGGCTAATTTAGTGTCTGGCAGAGAATCCTCCGTTTTTCGCGGTTCGTCCGGATTCCGGTCGAGCGTGACAGCGGCGCCGGGGCCATCCGACAGGGGTTTCGGGCGGGGACGTGGGCGGACCCGGCTCCGAAGGCCGGTTTTTCCGTGCCGGCGGCGGCGTTCCGGGGTTTCGGCGCAGGCTTCGCCGCTCGCCGCCCTGCGGCCCGCCGGGATTTCGGGGAGGGCGCCGCTCAGGCGGCGCGTTTGCGCCGTTCCGGCCGCAGCCGCTCGCGGTCGCGCAGGATCCGCCCGAGCCGGTGGATGTTGGCGGCGAGGACGGAGAGGCCGACCGCCAGCTCGAACCGGTCCCGCCCGCGCAGCCGCACCCGGCCGAGGCCGCGGTGCTCCAGGCCGTTGATCGCCGACTCCACGCCCGGATGCCTGCGCCGGGCCTCCGCAAAGGCCGGGTCCGCCTCGCGGGCCCGGTCGGCGGCGGACAGCCGGCCTTTCTTCGGCAGGGCGTTCACTTCCAGCATCGCGTCGAGCTTCCGGCGGTTCTCCGGGCTGTGGAAGCCGCGGTCGAAGCTGCAGGCCCGCAGGTCCGGGAACGCCTCCCGGCATCTCCCGACCAGCGGGACCGCGACATGCGTGTCGCCGCCCGCCCACATGATCTCATGGTCGAGGATGAACCCGCCGCCGTCCTCGACGATGCACACCGGAACCCCGAGCTCGACGGGCTTGCCGGCCTTGCCCTTGGCGATCCACCGGGTGTGCTCCTCGAAGACCGGGACCGCCTCCTCCTTCAGCACCCGGCGGGCGATCTGGAACGCGAATCTTACCACATGGTCGATCAGCCTCTCGATTTCCGACAGGACGCGCTCCGGGCGGTCCGCCGCCCGGAGCGCCTCGAGCGAGCCCTCCGCCTTCTTGGCCAGCTCCAGCGACCTGGCCAGGAACGCCAGGACCTCCTCCGGGCGGGTGCTCCACCGGGGCGCCGTGTTCACCCTCATGTACAGCTTCTCCGCCGCGGCCAGGTGGTGGTCGCGCTGCCGCCAGCCGCGGACGCCGCGGCCCTCGCAGGCCCGCGACGCCGACCGCACGAGGCAGCGGACCGAATCCCAAAGCAGGCCCATGTCGGTCGGATGGCGGACGTCCGTCTCCGCCACGAACGGGCCGCAGCGCCCGACCAACGCTGCGCCAGGCTTTTTTCCCGCCACCTTGTGACCCGTCGACACGACCAGGCGGTCCGCCTCCCGAAGAAGCTCCGGCGTCAAAAGCTCGACATTGTCCCTGATGTTCCGGAGCTCGTAGAAGCCCGGCTCGAACCAGTCGCTGTGGCCCAGGAAGGCCTGGATCTTCCCATGCTCGTCCGCCAGCTCCTGAAGGCGGTCGTAGTCGCAGTTCAGGCCCTGCTCGGCACGCCCATCACCAGAACCCGCCAAAGGTGCATCCCCGGGCGGCCCGTGTCCCGGCGGCGGTCCGGAAGGACGCGCGCGTCCAGCAGCCGGAACAGCTCCTCCCGCGCCGCCTTGTCGTTCCAGATCGCCTGAAGCCCGATAAGGATCGCCGGGATGTCGTCCCGGGATTTCGCGTTCAGCTCGATCGACCCGATATCGACCGAGCCCAGCCAGGACCGCTCCTCAATCACCTTGCGCATGCAATCGCCTCCGAAGATTCCGGGAAAAACGCCAATATCAGGGCGAATTCGGGCGAATCATGCCAAATCCCGGAAATCTTCGCAAGCAAAAAACGGGGATTAAGGACAGAAATTCAACGCGTTGCGGGTTCTCTGCCAGACACTAATTTAGTGTTTGGCAGAGAACCTTCCGTTTTTGGCTGTCCGGTCTGATTCCGGGCAAGCGCAACGGCCCTGCCGGGACGGGGGCGGATGCGGCTCCGGAGGCCGGTTTTCCGCGCCGCCGGCGGTTTTCCGGAGATCTAGCGCAGGCTCCGCCGCTCGCCGCCCTGCGGCCCGCCGGGATTTCGGGGAGGGCGCCGCTCAGGCGGCGCGTTTGAGCCGGTCCGGCCGCAGCCGCTCGCGGTCCCGCAGGACCCGCCCGAGCCGGTGGATGTTGGCGGCGAGGACGGAGAGGCCGACCGCCAGCTCGAACCGGTCCCGGCCGCGCAGCCGCGAAGTCCGGGTCGGCCTCGCGCTCGCGGTCGGCGGCGGACAGCCCGCCCTTCTTCGGCAGGGCGTTCAACTCCAGCATCGCGTCCAGCTTCCGGCGGTTCTCCGGGCTGTGGATTCGTCACCCAGCGTCAAGGCTTGGATTCGGTCATTTTGGCGCCCCCCGCGATGTCCGTTCCGGGTCGAAGGTTTCGCCCGTCCGGAGCATTCCGCATAGGACATGGAGGAGGCGATCCGCAACGCCGCGCAAGGCCCGGGCATGCTTGTGCCTGCGGCTTCGCAGCGCGTGGCATTTCGCCTTGCCGCGGAGGCGGGCGAGGATCTCCTCGGCGCGGGCGGGCCGGGCTCGGCTCTTCCTGAGCGCGGCTTCGACAGAGGCCTTGCGCGCGCGGCGGGCCTTGTCCGGCGTCGGGGCGAGTTCCCGGAGCCTGAGGGCCCAGTCCGTTCCGAGATCCGGCGCGGCTTTGAGGAAAGCGGGGTGGCAGCGCCCGGGATGCGCCTTCAGCCTGTTGATCAGGCGGGTTCTTTCGGCGACCAGGTCGCTGCCGGAGCGGGACAGCTCGCGCAGCTCGATAATCTCCGGCGGCGGCGTTTCCGCCTCGCGGAAGACTTTCCGGTCGGTGGCGAGCGAGTCGGCCAGGACAAGGGCGCCGCGGCGGTCGTCCTTGGCGCCGGCCGGGAAGAAGCGGTCGCGGAATGCCCGCAGGGGACGGCGGAGCCGGTCGAGTTGCTTGGGATTGAGCGCGAACACCGCGCCGCGCCGCTCGAGCAGGGCGTCCACCTCCGGGCCGTGCGGCTTCTCGATGGCCGCCGCCGCCGATCCTGCGGGGCCGTGCCCGAGGATCCAGTCGGCCATCGCGGCCAGACCTTCGCCGCTGTGGGCGAACCCCCGCTCGCGTCAATGACCGCGACCTGGTGGAGCGTTGTGGACCAGTCGATGCCTGCGAAGAATTCGGATTGCGCCATGGCTCCGCCTCCGTGCTAAAAGGGGCCGGCCGCCCCTCCGCCCGGAACGGGCGGAGCTCGTCCGATCATCGCCGAACTCGATGGGGATTCGAACCCTCGCCTCGGCCTGTCGCGCAGCGCGTCGCGGAGGGGTGCAAGGTCGGAGGGACGGGGACAAACGCGCCCCCTTGGAATCTGCCTCTATGAGGGGTCAGAAAAGGATGCCGACAGGGAGTCAAGAAAGAACGCTTATTGACAGGTGTGTCCAGAAACCACACATCCGTAATCCCGGAATGTGCTGGACATTCAACCGGTTGTTCGAAAAACTCCCGCGGAACTTCCGGCTAGAGCAGCAGACGGATGATCCGAAGGTGCGGGTTCGACTCCCGACCCCGCTGCGCAGAATTAGGAGGAGGCGATGGACAAGCAGGAATTGAGGAAGATGGCCGACGCAATCTTTAAAGCGACCGGGAAGCTCGACCATGAGCTTGAACTTCTTGAGCTTGACCCACCGAGAGGGGAAGCTTGGAAGGCCCTCGACCGCATACAGCAAATCGCTTTGCTTATGAGGGATGGCAAGACCTTGTGAAAATGGCAGCAGAAGGAGAAAAATGCCATGAAGAGCTTCACTCTTGTGGGGCTGATTGCTCTTGGCTTGTGTTTTTGTAGCCAAACCTATGTCCATTTCGGTGGGTTGGATGGGTAGCGACTGGCAGAGAACCTTCTGTTTTTCGTGGTTCGGCCGGGTTCCGGTCGAGAGCATCGGCCCTGCCGATGAGGATTTCGAGCGGAGATGGGGCCGTTTTCGGCTCCAGAGGCCGGTTTTCCAGGTCGGCAGCGGCTTTCTTAGGTTTCGGCGCAGCTGCCGCAGCCGCTTGCGCTCCTGATCGCGCAGGGTCTGCCCGAGCCGGTGAATGTTGTTGGCAAGGATGGACTTGCTCACCGCCAGTTCGAACCCGTCCCGGCCGCGCAGCCGCACCTGATCGGCGGCCGACTAGGGCCTGTTAACGCTTGCGTCAAGACCGGGTCTGTGGCAAGCTGTTGTCAACAATGGAAAAAACAAGCGAGCAGTTCCCGATCATGGCCAGCATCACCGAAGAGCGTTGCGCCTTGCTGCATCCCCATCCGCCGGTCCAGCGCGGCAATGTGCTGATTCCGAACATCGTCATCATTGATGCCTTGCTGCATATCCTTGAGAACGGCTGCAAGTGGCGCGCCCTTCCGGAGCGCTGCGGCAAGTGGCGCACGGTCCACATGCGGCTGCGCCGCTGGGCCGAGGCGGGCGCGCTCGCGCGGCTGCTCGCGGCGCTGCGGGAGCAGAGGCTGACGGACAAGGGCCTCGACTGCCTCGGCCTCGACAGCGCCAGCGTGAAGGTGCATCCCGACGGAACCGGAGCCCAAAAAAAAGAGGCCTGCAAAGCATGGGCAAGTCCCGCGGCGGCTGGAGCGCGAAGATCCGCATGATCGCCGCAAGAGGCTGGATGGCAATGGCTTTCCGCCTTTCCGGCGGGCAGGCCCGCGACGCGCCGGAGGGCCGGGCCCTGCTGGAGGGTTTCGGGAAGCGGGGCTCCAAGGCTCCGCTGGCGATGGAGCGCGCCTGCGAGGGCGACGAGACCCGCCGGCTCGTCCGCGACCTCGAAATGACGCCGGTCGTGCCGCCGAAGGCGAACCGGAGGGCCGAATGGGATTTCGACCGCGAAACCTACAAGCGGCGGAACGGGACCGAGCGGCTGTTCCGCCGGATCAAGGGCTGTCGGCGCATCTTCACCAAGTACGAAAAGCTGGACACGATGCATGCCGCGTTCCATTGCTTCGTCCTCATCGTCGAAATCATCAAGCGTTAACAGGCCCTAGTCAGCCTGATTTTCGTCAGCCGTGAGGCCGGCAGCGGAAGCGTTCGGGCATGTTCCGGATACAGAAGAATGTGTCTGAGCGCTCAATCATGCAAATCGGACCCCTGTTCACCGCGTTGCCGCGTGAGCGCAACCCCGACTACAAGGTCAGTCGGCCCGCTTCCGTGCGTAGCCGAGGGCCGTCGTGTTGGCGAAGAACAAGGGCGACCGTAAGGGTGGAGACAACGCATCTGCCCGTCGCGAAGTCCGATTTAGATGTGCGTGATCATTCGAATACGAAGATTGATGCGCCATCGCTACAGCACCGCGGATCTGAAGAGCGCACGGTACCAAACATGTAGGGCGATGCACCAGCGATTGCCGATGATCGGCGATGTGTCGCCGACCGTATTCCAGGATTGTCACTTGGTTGACGATCTAAGATACTGGCGACAACGTCTACGATATCGTCGTACGGCCGTTCAACATGCTTCAGGCAGGAGTAGCAAATATGGTATCGGAAGAGAAGTCTCGCGCTTGTGCAAACCCGACGAAAGCGTTCTTCGTGCGGATGATCACCCGCGACATAACTTTAGAAGATAGCATCTTGGATCTGATCGACAACAGTGTTGATGGCGCTTGGAGGAATGAGGGAAGCCGCCCAATGGGATTGGGAGGTGATACCATCCTGTCAAAATATCGGATTTCGATTCATGCATCTCCCGATCAATTTTCGATAAAGGACAATTGTGGCGGAATGACGTTTGACAATGCTGTGGAGTATGCTTTCAACTTCGGGAGACATAATTCGTTTAAGCATGACAACTACAGCATTGGAGTCTACGGAATCGGCATGAAGCGAGCCGCATTCAAGCTTGGAAAAAACATATGCATCAGAAGCATTTATCAAGATACTGATGAAAGCCAGCAAGCGTTCGTCATTCGGATAGATGTTGATGATTGGTTGCAGAGCGACGATCTGCCGTGGAGTTTCGACATAGAGATAATGGAAGATCAGAATTTCGATAAGAACGGTGTCGAAATCGTTGTTGACGATCTCGTCGAAGGTACTAAATCTTCTTTTGGAAATCCAGCATTTGTTCAAAACCTTCGACGAAAAATAGCTCGAGACTACTCTCTATATTTGAATCATGGTTTACAAATTTTCGTCAATGGCGATCACGTGCAAGGGTTGCCGGTCGAGTTCCGTCAAGGCAAGAAGTTCGCGCCAGCACGTATCGATTATAAAGACTGGGCAAACGGCAATGAGGTTGAAGTCGAAATAATTGGAGGAATGGCCGCTCAGCCTCCCGAGAATCCTGGTCCGGACGAAACGGAAGATAAAGAAAAGAAGTCTGGATGGTACGTTGCGTGTAATGGTCGGATCGTTCTTGCCGCCGACAAAACTGATGTTTCCGGATGGGGAATGCACGGCTGGCCGCGGTGGCACCCACAATATTCGGGATTCATCGGCATCATTCTCTTTACTGCGGAGAATGCCGCTGCGCTTCCCCTCACAACGACAAAACGGAGTGTTGACGTATCGTCGGAGATTTATCTGCGTGCGCGGCCTTACATGCGCGAAATTTCAAAGCAGTGGATTGCGTACACGAACACGAGAAAGCAGGCTCTTGAGGCAGCTAAAGAAAGCGAGACTGCTTTGGAGGCTGTTCCAATTCATGATGTGGAGCGGCGAGGTTTGATAGCACTTCCGAGTCTTGAGCCCATTCAAACGGAGCGTTTAGCGAACGTCAGCTACTCCGTTCCTAAATCCAGATTGAAGAAACTTGCGGATGAACTTGGCGACATAACTAGGGCCTGTTAACGCTTGATCATTTCGATGATGAGGGCGAAGCAAATGAAAGCGGCGTACATCACGTCGAGCTTTTCGAACCTGGTGAAGATGCGCCGGTAGCCCTTGAGCCTGCGGAACAGCCGCTCGACCTCGTTCCGCCGCTTGTAGGTTTCGCGGTCGAAATCCCATTTGTTTTTCCGGTTCGACTTCGGCGGCACGACCGGCGTCATTTCGAGGTCGCGGACGAGCCGGCGGGTCTCGTCGCCCTCGCAGGCGCGGTCCATCGCCAGCGGAACCTTGGAGCCCCGCTTGCCGAAGCGCTCCAGCAGGGCCCGGCCCTCCGGCGCGTCGTGGGCCTGCCCGCCGGAAAGGCGAAAAGCCATTGCCATCCAGTCACTTGCGGCGATCATGTGGATCTTCGTGTTCCAGCCGCCGCGGGACTTGCCTATGCTCTGCGGGCCTCTTTTTTTTGGGCTCCGGTGCCGTCGGGATGCACCTTGACGCTGGTGCTGTCGAGGCCGAGGCAATCGAGGTCCTTGTCCGTCAGCTCCTGCTCCCGCAGCGCCGCAAGCAGCCGCGCCAGCACGCCCGCCTCGGCCCAGCGGCGCAGCCGCATGTAGACCGTGTGCCACTTGCCGTAGCGCTCGGGAAGGGCGCGCCATTTGCAGCCGTTCTCAAGAATGTGCAGCAAGGCGTTGATGATGACGATGTTCGGAATCAGCACGTTGCCGCGCTGGACCGGAAGATGGGGATGCAGCAAGGCGTACTGCTCTTCGGTGATGCTGGCCATGATCGGGAACTGCTCGCTTGTTTTTTCCATTGTTGACAATAGCTTGCCACAGACCCGATCTCGACGCAAGCGTAAACACGCCCTATGTCACATCGCGAAGTGGGACTTAAATCGTTTAACTACACCTACAGGGATTATGTTGGAGAAGAATGATGGCATCGTTCGATAACGTAAATTACAGCCTCAGGCCTAGTAAAAGCATTCAACGGCAAATTGTATTTGATGGAATTGGCGCACTCAAGTCTCTGCTCGGTCTTTCAAATGCGGTTTATATTGGATTTGGTTCCATTTGGTTCATTGATTTTGTGATGGCTCATAAGTTGCTTGATATAAATGATATGATTTCGATGGAAAGTGACGAAGTTGGTTATAGGCGTGCGGTATACAATAAACCATATGCAACGATTGATGTCCGTGCTGGTCGTTCGTCGTGCGTACTTACTGAATTGTTCGGTGACTTAATCCTTTCAGTGCGGCCGTGGGTGATTTGGCTAGACTATGATCAACCTTTGGTTGAAGAACTCACAGACGATATTCGTCTAGTTATCGAGAGGGCGCCCACGAACACAGTGTTTTTAATCACGTTCGACGGTAAGGATAACCGGGCAAATTATGGACGCCCCAAGGATAGAGTCGCTTTACTACGCGCACTGCTTGGAGATGATATAGTGCCAGACGGGCTTTGTTTAGAACAATGTGAAGGCGATCAGTTGCGAGAGACATTGGCCGACCTGACCATCAACTTCATGAAATCGATGGCGGTGCAATCCGCACGCAAAGGAGGATTTGTGCCGGCCTTTCGCATGATCTACGAGGATTCATCCCCTATGGTTACTATTGGCGGAATATTGCCATCTTTAAAACAATCTAGCGACGCTGAACGTGTTATAAGCACCGAAACTTGGAAATGCCGTTTTCAAAATTGCCGTATCGTTGCCCCGCTTTTGACGATTCGCGAAGCTGCTACCTTGCAATCTTTATTACCTAGAAGTGATCCCCTGACTCGACAGATCATCCGGGAACATGGATTTGACCTTGAGGAACCTCAAATCGAATCCTTCGAAAAATATTATCGGGAATACCCGACATTCGCACAAATTATTCCTTAGATATAAATTTTGAATGATGAACCGAACGTCATTTGGAGGTAAAGGAGTATGGTGGTTCCAAAGATCAATGAGCGAATAAGGCTGGTAGATATTTTTTCTGGATGCGGTGGATTTTCGCTCGGCGCCCAACAAGCAGGATTTTCTGTTGTTGCTGCCGTAGATAACGATCCCATATTGACATATTCTTATCCGTACAATTTTCCCTATACGCGCTTGGTACTAAACGATGTAACGAAGCTCGGTGGCGAAGCCATTTGCGCCGCGGCGGGGGGATCAATAGATGGTATTTTCGGCGGCCCGCCTTGCCAGGGATTCAGTGTCATCGGAAAGCATGATCGTCGAGACCCGCGTCGACGCCTTCTGGGACATTTTTTTAGAATCATTCGGGATATAATGCCTTCATTCTTTGTGATGGAAAACGTGCTTGGACTTGCTTTTGCGAATGCCCGAGATGTTCTCGATAAAGCTCTGGCGCAAGTTCCCGAATATGCGATCTTCGGACCAGAAGTATGGAACGCTGCACAATTCGGTGCGGCTACAAATCGCTCTAGACTGTTTGTTATAGGAGTTCGCAAAGATTTCGGTGAACCATTCACGTCGAAGGACATAAGCTTTTTGAGACAAGAGCCAGCCACAGTTCAAGCCGCTATCTGCGATCTTGAAAATGCTACGATTGTTGGAGATGCGTGCGGCTTTGATACGTGGCGCATTGACCCAGTTGCTCATTCGTTCGACTATGCTTGCGCATTGCGTTCTTCCGATGGTCAATTCACAGGCCATCGGATTACGCAGCACTCGGAACGTGTTATGACTCGGTTTAATGATCTTGCCGAGGGAGGCTTTGATCGGATTGGACGTCACCCACGCTTAGCATGGTTAGGCCAAAGCCCGGCAATTCGCGCAGGTACGGGTGCTGATCGGGGATCTTTCCAAGCGGTTCGACCGGTTCATCCACGGCATCCGCGAGTCATTACGGTAAGAGAGGCGGCTCGGCTACAGGGGTTTCCCGACAATCACCGCTTTCACCCAACTATCTGGCACTCTTTTAGGATGATTGGAAATAGCGTTTCTCCTATCATGGCCCGAGCGATATTTAGTATGATTTATCAAAAACTTGGGGATGAGATTATTTCCCGGCGGAAGTCAAGAGAACGTTATAGATCGTCTGTAAGAACGCAGAGTTCTTGGTTGATTTCGAGGATGAAGTTTAAGGAAACTGGGGCAAAAATCGGAATTCGTGCATCTGAGTGTCCTAGGGCCTGTTAACGCTTGCGTCAAGATCGGATCTGTGGCAAGTCGTTGCCAAGAATGAAAAAACAAGCGAGCAGTTCCCAATCATGGCCTGTATCACCGAAGAGCAGTACGCCTTGCTGCATCCCCATCTTCCGGTTCAGCGCGGCAATGTGCTGATTCCGAACATCGTCATCGTCAATGCCTTGCTGCACATCCTTGAGAACGGCTGCAAGTGGCGCGCCCTTCCGGAGCGCTACGGCAAGTGGCACACGGCCTGCATGCGGCTGCGCCGCTGGGCCGAGGCGGGCGTGCTGGCGCGGCTGCTTGCGGCGCTGCGGGAGCAGGAGCTGACGGACAAGGACCTCGATTGCCTCGGCCTCGACAGCACCAGCGTCAAGGTGCATCCGGACGGAACCGGGGCCCAAAAAAAGCGGGCCCGCAAAGCATCGGCAAATCCCGCGGCGGCTGGAACACGAAGATCCACATGATCGCCGCAAGCGATTGGCTGGCAATGGCTTTCCGCCTTTCCGGCGGGCAGGCCCACGACGCGCCCGAAGGCCGGGTCCTGCTGAAGCGCTTCGGCGAGCGGGCCGCCAAGGTTCCGCTGGTGATGGACCGCGCCTACGAGGGCGACGAGACCCTCGAGCTCGCTCGCGAGCTCAGGATGACCCCGGTTGTGCCGCCCAAGTCGAACCGGAGGAGCAAATGGGATTTCGACCGCGAAACCTACAAGCGGCGGAACGAGGTCGAGCGGCTGTTCCGCCGGATCAAGGGCTACCGGCGCATCTTCACCAGGTTCGAGAAGCTCGACGCGATGTACGCCGCTTTCCTCTGCTTCGCCCTCATCGTCGAAATCATCAAGCGTTAACAGGCCCTAATTGAGTTCAGACAGATGCTGGATTGGCCGTGCCCGATTCAGGGCAATTGTCCTGCCGCCCGATTGGATGGCGATTGACGAAGGGGCGCGGGTCTTCCAACCTGTTCGTGTTGGGAGAACAAAAGGAGACCTGCGATGCAAGTATCCGGGTTGAAGGGGCGGTTCGCAAGCGCCGCGTACGTTGCGGTGCGTGCGGAGGCCGCCGAACGCGGTGCTGAGGCGGCTTTCCGAAGGGACGTCCTGAACAGGTGGCATGCGGCGAGGCGGGAGGGCCCCGCGACGGGCAAGGTCACCGAGGTGGTTGGCGTTCCGAGATCCACGCTCTTCGGCTGGGAGGGTCCGGGGAAGCGGAACCGCCTCGAGCCCCGGTCCCGGAGGCCCCTTTGCGCCTGCGGCGGGCCGACTGGCCGAAGAGCTTGGTCCGCACGGTCGAGGAGACCCGCCAGGACCAGCCGAACTCCAAGGCTCGAAAGACGCGGGGCTTGCCTATTCGTAGTGCCGATAGCGGTGCCGATATTCACGAAATTGAACCTTGGCAGACAGAGAAATGACCGGGCTCAAGAGTCACATTGTAAAATAAACTCGCAAAGTGAGCCAGCGACCGCTACGATCAACTCGGCTTCGGCATGACCGATGTCTTGATGTTCGCGAATGTGGCGGCCACGGTCAGAAGCGTAGCCCCAGAGCTTGGATACAGCTTGATCGAGTGGTTTGGGCAGGTCAAGTGCGGGCACGAGCCCGCCTAATGTTGGATTAGGTTGACCGGTGACTTCGCGTGCAGTTGCCTCGAGCGCCGCCATGGCGTGCTGAATTGCCCCAGTGATATCCGCTTCCGGACGACGCGAGATATCTCGCAACGCCTCGCGCATTTCGTTCGCGGCGCGTTGAAAACCGGATTCGCTGAGGAACTCGGGGACTTTGCGTGTACTTCTTTCAAATGCATCCGATCCTCTATGGGTGATCCGACCGTCGCGGAGTTCCCAGCCAATTCCGTTTTCGACAAAGAAGTCGTTCAATCGTTGTTCGAACTTGTCAGCAGCGTCAGGATCCCGCCAACTCATATTTGCAACACCGGCATAGAGTGCCTCGGCAATGTCATAGACCTTGTGCCAAGGAGCATTAGCCAAGTGCAAATAGACCTCGTCTTGAATGTTCGGGTATTCGGACCAATTGTACGGGTCAGGACGTACCAGCAAGACCTCGCAGATCTCTTGTCGCATCGCAGACGGACTCATGCCCGCGTTTTGTGCTATCAAGGGAATGGCCTCGCGCAGAACGTCCGGGGCATCCTCCCGAACGCTGATTTTTGCGGCGGCTGGTCGGTAACCATGACGGTCAGAGAAACTTTCGATCATGGAAAACGATTCCTTGTTAGTGGCGTATCTGCATCTGGCAGAAGAGGAGCTAAGTGTAAATTGTTTCCCGAAGCAGGGCGATGGAGTGGACGCTCCTTCCGGCAGCAACTGAAGGTGCCATTATAGTAGAACGCATCGCGCCATAAGAGAAAGCGGTATCCACAATGGAGAAGATTAGCATGATCGGTGGTGATCTTGGCAAGAGTAGCTTCCAGTGCCATGGGGTTCGCGAGGACGGGTCGGCAGCGCTAAGGATGAAGGTGCGTGGGATCGGTTCTTGAAGGAGATATCGAAGCATGGGCCATGTACGTTGGCGATGGACGCCTGCGGCGGCACCCACCACTGGAGCAAGGAGCTGCAATCGATGGGGTTCAATATCCGCCTCGTCCCGTCGGCGCATGTGAAGCCGTTCGTGAAGTGACAGAAGAACGACGCGGCGGACGCGGAGGCGGTTTGCGAGTCGGCGTCGCGGTCGGCTATGCGATGTGGATCGGCATGCTTTTTGACCCCTCGTTCCTGCCCGGCGGGAGGTAACCCAAGACTCCCTGTCGGCGACCCGCGGATTTTGGACCCGCATCGAGCATCCGGCTGCGGACGGCGCGCGGCGCCTTTCCGCGCAGCGCCGGAACCGGAGCGATGTCGCCCGCGCGCACCAGATGCGCGAAGATGCGCCCGACGGTGCTTTCGCTGGGGGCCTTCCGCCCGCCCCATTCCCGCCGGATCGCGGCGGCGATCTTGGCCTTGCCCCACATCGGCTGGTCCTGGCGGATCTCCCTGACCGTGCGGACCAGGCTCTTCGGCCAGTCGGCCCGCCGCAGGCACCGGGGTCTCCGGGACCGGGGCTCGAGCCGGTTCTCCCGCCGCAGCTTGTCCCAGCTGAAGAGCGTGGCTCTCGGAACGCCGACGATGTCGGCGGCCTTGCCCGCCGCGGGGCCCTCGCGCCTCGCCGCGTGCCACTGGCCCAGGGCCTTGCGCCTCGCGGCGGCGACCGGGCCGCCTTCCGCGGCCGCCGCCTTGATCGACATCGAGGCCGCCCTTGCAAAGCGGGAGCCGTGTCTGATTACTTGCATTGCGGGTCTCCATTTTGTTCGCGCAACACGAACAGGTTGGGAGACCCGCGCCCCGTCGTCAATCGCCATCCAATCGGGCGGGGCCCCGCCCGATTGGATGGCGGGGCCAGTCCAGCATGTGTCTGAACTCAGTCACCCCGAAAGACAATCGAAAGCCAGCGCCTGAAACCCGAACCAACCCCTTGACGTCAGGTTGCGTGTCCCCCTCGCTGCCTACCTTGGCCAAGTCCGACAGCACTCTGGTACCGTTCGGATACAGAAGAATGAATTGAACCAGCACATTTGGTGCAAGTTTGCACGCAATGATGTAGAACAATGGCGCGATGTACTGCGGAGCAATCATGTCCGGAGGCGAGGCAGAGATGAGCACGTTCACAATTTCGCTGGACGTCTCTGCTTACGATGAGTTAAGGTAGATCGTGGCGTCCTCCATTTACTGTTCAATAGCTGTCAGATACACCCGTCTTCGAATTCTTGTAAGGAACAGGGGTTAGCAACAAAGGCCGAACAGTGAGGAGTAACATGCCAGCTCTTCGTTTCATTGACTTGTTTTCTGGGCTTGGCGGTTTTCACCAAGCGCTGGATGCGCTTGGCCATGAGTGCGTGTTCGCCTGCGAACGGGATAAGAAATTAGCCGAATTGTACGAGAAAAACTTCGGGATTAGGCCTCACGGAGATATCCGCGCGCTAGATCTTTCTGATGTTCCTAGCCACGATATTCTTTGCGCCGGTTTCCCGTGTCAGCCATTCTCAAAAGCAGGCGGTCAACAAGGATTTGAGTGTCCTTACTGGGGAGATCTATTCGACTACGTTGTTCGTATTCTGCGCAAACATAGGCCCAAATACCTCATCATCGAGAATGTTCCACACCTTGTCAGGCATCGGCAAGGTCAAACTTGGCAATCGATCAAATACAGGCTACGCCTTGCTGGGTATAGTGTGGATGACAAGTTGGTGTCGCCTCATCATTTCGGTATTCCGCAAGTTCGAGAGCGCGCCTTCATTGTTGGGTGCCGCGTTGGCTTGGGAAGTTTTATGTGGCCTGAGCCGTCTCCGGACAGCGAACTTTCCATCCACAGCGTGCTCGAAAAGGACCCAAAAGATGCAAAGTCTTTGCCACGAAACTTTGTAGGTTACTTGGAAACTTGGCAGGAATTCCTTGATCGTTTTCCAGCTAGCGAACAGTTCCCTTCCTTTCCTATCTGGACGATGGAATTTGGGGCAACTTATCCTTATAGGGACCGCACGCCGTACGATGTTGGGTATTCTGATATCGGATGTTTCAAGGGAAGATTTGGGCAGTCATTGTGCGGTCTTTCCGCAGACGAGGTTGCCGCGATGCTGCCGAGTTACGCGCGCGACGCCACGGACGTGTTCCCAAAGTGGAAGGTAGATTTCATTCGGCGGAATCGTGATCTTTACAAGCGCCATGCGAACTGGATTGACAGTTGGCTGCCCCTCATTCGCAGTCTTGCGCCAAGCTTTCAGAAATTCGAGTGGAACTGCAAAGGTGAAAAACGTTGGATTTGGGACCACGTCATCCAGTTTCGTGCTTCCGGCATTCGTGTAAGGCGGGCGGCGACTGCACCATCGCTTGTGGCCATGACCACTAGCCAAGTACCTGTTATCGCATGGGAACGCCGATATATGACGATTCGTGAATGTAGCCGCTTGCAAAGTATGGGCAAACTTAGATACTTGCCGGAGGCGCGAACCGCTGCTTTCAAGGCGCTTGGTAACGCGGTCAATGTCGATGTCGTGCGCGAAATCGCCAAGCAATTGCTGCCCGACCCTTTGCACATTGACAATGAAGCTCTTCGTTCTACGATTCGGCAGAGACGACAGAATGTGCAATCCTCGAGATTCGTATTGGCGGCATGAACAATAGGAAGGAGCCAAGAGCTTGACAGCAAGCAAGGTTAATATTCGCCCAGGCGTAAGCGTGCTGGCCATTTTGCGGCATCTCAACTACAAGCCTTGGTACGCTCTCGCCGAATTCGTGGATAATTCAGTCGAAAGCTTCACTCTGCATCAGGAAGCGCTCCGAGAACACCATGGTCACGGGCTCAAGCTTGTTGTCAACATTGATATCGATACAACGTTCGCTGCCCGTATCTCTATTCGCGACAATGCTGCCGGAATCGCGATAGCAGATTTTGCGCGGGCGTTTCGCCCGGCGGCGATACCGCCTGATCGGTCAGGCTTGGCGGAGTTTGGTATGGGCATGAAGAGCGCCGCTTGCTGGTTTGCTCCGCAATGGTCTGTGCGCACCTCGGCGTTCGGTGAGGCAGTGGCCCGCACCGTGCGCTTTGATATTGAAAACATCGTCAATGATGAGATCGAAGAACTTGAAATACAAGAAGGTCCGGAAGCGGTCGACCGTCACTATACGGAAATTGTGTTGGAGAATATCTTCAACGTTCCAGCTGGGCGCACGGTCGGCAAGCTCAAAGATCATCTGACCGACATCTATCGCGTGTTCATCCGCGAGGGAACCTTGGAGCTTCGTTTCAATGGGGACCCGCTATTCCCTCAAGAGACGCCCGTCCTAAATGCCCCATACTTTCGTGAAGTCGAAGGGACCGTGCGCCGATGGCGCAAGGATGTGCACTTTGACTTTGGGAACGGATTGTCTGTTCATGGCTTCGCTGCTTTGCGCGAAACCGCCAATACTTCCAAAGCCGGTTTCTCCCTGTTCCGTCGCGGGCGTGTGATCGAAGGTAGCGGTGACGAAGGCTATCGACCCGCCGATATCTTCGGTGCTTCAAACAGCTATCGCTACCAGCGCCTTTTCGGCGAACTGCATCTTGACGGCTTCGAAGTCAGCCACACCAAGGATGGATTCCGATGGGATGAGAACGAGCAACCATTTCTTGACTTGCTGCGCGAACACCTCGACAGCGAAGAGTTGCCGTTGCTCAAACAAGCGGAAGGCTATCGCGTTCGTGTTGCGCGCGCGCAGCTTACCAGCGCAGCTAATCTAGCCGTAGGAAACGCCGCGCGGACTATCCAGGAGCGGTTGCCCGCAGTTCTGCCGGAAATCGCAAAGGCGCCACCGGTCGATACATCAAACGAAGAGGCTCCGCACAAAGGAACGCTAGCACGCAAGCAATTCGATATCCGCTTTCGTGATAAGGATTGGCGCATCAATATTGAATTGACCGAAGACCCGTCGGAAAGTCAATGGCTTGCATTTAGTGATGTTGCGGCCGCAACCGAACAACCCCGCCGCCTCGACATCCGTGTTTCGATGGTTCATCCCTTTATGGTGCGCTTTGCACAGAACGACAGCGAGGATGTCGAGGCACTACTGCGAGTGGCGGCGGCACTTGCGCTTGGCGAAGTTCTTGCGCGGGATTCAGGCGTGAGTAAAGCCGGCACAATCCTTCGCAATGTGAATGACATTATTGGCGGCGCGCTTTCAGATGCGTAGAATTTTTGGTGAGAAATGGCAGATGATGAACCGCTTATTGTTCAGCCTGTAGCTGGCCTCGCGCCCGGAGCAAGTTGGCTGCCTGTTGTCGGTTCCGAGACGCAGGATTTTTTGGAACATGTCGTTCCTGAGCAAAGCCGAAATGACGTTTCAGTTGCAGCGGCGTCAATCCTCGGGCGCGGTATATCGCCTGAAGATGAGAACGGTCACGAAACAGGACTGGTTGTCGGCTATGTTCAGAGCGGCAAGACCACTTCGTTCGAGACGGCAGCGGCTCTGGCGCGCGACAATCGCTTTCAGATGGTCATTATCGTGGCCGGAACTTCGAATCCTTTGCTCGATCAATCAACAGGACGTGTGCGTCGCGATTTGCGAGTAGACGACCCAGACCGGCCGCGGATTTGGAAGTACTTTCAGAATCCTGAACGCGATGACTCAACAATCCGGGCATTGCACAACGTGTTCGGGGACTGGCGTGACCCAGCCACTCCCGCCGAATGCAGGATGACTGTTCTGCTAACTGTGCTGAAGCACCATCAGCGTCTCGGCAATCTCACAGAACTTTTGCGCGCTGTCGGCATGGATGACGTCCCGGTGCTTGTAATTGATGACGAGGCTGATCAGGCTAGCCTGAATACGGAAGTGGGCCAGGGCGACGAAAGCAGTACTTACTCGCGCCTTATGGAAATGCGCAGCGCTTTGCCTTTGCACACCTACCTTCAATACACCGCTACACCGCAAGCACCACTTCTCGTTAGCATCGTGGACTCCCTTTCGCCGAATTTCGTAGAGGTGCTAACGCCAGGAGATGACTATGTGGGTGGGCGCGATTTTTTCGAGGGCAATCAGAATCTTGTTCGCGCAATTCCAGCTGCCGACGTGCCAACAAGAGATAACCCTTTAGCCGAGCCACCGGCATCGCTTCTTGAAGCCTTACGCATATTCATGGTCGGTGTTGCCGTGGGGCTTCGTCAGGGAACCAATAAAGGCAACCGATCTATGCTGGTGCACCCATCGCACCGGACGGACCGGCACCAGGAATACTACAACTGGGTACGCAACATATTCGAGGAATGGAACAGAATTCTTGGATTACCTGATACTGATCCGGACAGACAAGATCTCCTGAATGAACTGCGCGGTGCTTACAACAATCTAGCTGAAACCGTCGAGAGCGGATTGCCGCCATTCGACGAGCTTGCGCTCACACTGCGCTTTGCATTTCGCCAAACACAAATTCTTGAAGTAAATGCACGTGGCGGCAGAACGCCGCTCGTGGATTGGCGCAACGCCTATGGATGGATTCTGGTTGGTGGGCAGGCCATGGACCGTGGCTTTACGATAGAGGGGTTGACCGTTACCTACATGCCGCGTGGGATTGGAGTCGGTAATGCAGACACCATTCAGCAGCGGGCGCGTTTTCTCGGCTATAAGCGCAGCTATCTTGGCTACTGCCGAGTCTATCTAGAGGACGGTACGCGTCACGCTTTTCAACGTTACGTCGTTCATGAAGAAGATATGCGCGAGCAACTGGAAAAAATCCGTGCCCAAGGAAGTTCGTTGAACGATTGGAAACGAGCATTTGTATTGGATAACGCACTCCGGCCTTGCCGTCAAAATGTCCTGGAGTTCGACTATATTCGTGGTGAGTTTTCCAACGAGTGGGTCAGCCCGCGGGTTGTACATGCACCAAGCGAAGTCATTCAAACAAACCGCGAAACCGTTTCAGGATTCGTAGCTGAAACGCAGTTTGAGGCAGATACTGGTCATCCGAACAGAACCAATGAACAATTCCACCTCGTTGCATCAGGATTGCTCCTGCGAACAGTGATCGAGCGGCTATTGGTTCCCATGCGAGTAACAGGGTCACGGGATTCGTCACGGAACATAGGGTTGTTGCTCCAGTTAAGCAAGGCACTGGACCAAAATCCGGAAGAGCGTTGCACGGTTTATCAGATGAGTTCCGGTTCTAGACGCAAGCGGTCGGTCGATGATGACGGCACGATAACAAATCTGTTCCAAGGTGCTAACCCACAATGGCCGCGCGACCGCCGAGGCGAAATTTATCCAGGTGATCGCGACATTCGCGAAGAAGGACACGTTAACGTCCAGATACACACACTGGATCTGCGGCACGACGAAACTGGCCAGATCATTATCGAAAATGTCCCGGTTCTGGCTGTCTGGGTACCCGCACGACTTCGGGATGCATGGGTTGTTCAGGAACAGCCCGGGCAGAATGCATGACCGCGGAACTGGTCAGCATTTTGGATACGCTTGCCATTCCCTCCGCGGATCAAGCGCGCGGACCACTCTTTGCTGTCAGACCCGTTCCCCGATACCAATCCTACTATGCAGGCAAAGACTCCGACGGAAAAGCCTGTCTTCTTGTTAGCACGACGGCCGCCGACGGGCGTGCGCCACCTCCGATTCGGCTTGAGACGCTTGATATACAGTTCGAACTCGGCTGCCGCGTAACAACCTCATCCGGCGATGCCAGTGATGGCCGATTCACAGTGGTGCGATGTCTTTCCAGTGAGCAAGAGACAATCCGCTATTTCCTATCGGTCTGCAATATCATCATGCATCACTTGGGAGACTCGCCCTCCCGCGGTGACCTAGCGAGCGCCATCCAACGCTTGGTATCGATCTTCCAGAGCATACGAAGACCGCCGACCAGATCGCTTAACGGGCTGTTCGGCGAACTCTTCCTGATTTCCCGCAGCCGCAATCCTGCTCGGGCTGTTTCCGCTTGGCGGATACATCACAGCGCACGGTTTGACTTTTCTGTTGGCGACATCAGGCTGGATGTAAAGGCATGTGCCGGTCGGCTGCGCCAGCATACCTTCACCTATGACCAATGCAATCCGCCGTCCGGCACGCAGGCAGTTGTCGCGTCGATGATGGTCGAACGAGTTCCAAGGGGAATAACCCTCGCAGATTTGATTGCTATGATTGAGGATCAGATTAGGGCCGAAGACCTGCTGTTCAAGCTTCATGCCCTCGTCGCTTCAACAATGGGAACGAGTCTGGCGGCGTCGCTCAACGTTGCTTTCGATCCTCACCTTGCTGAGAGCTCGCTCCGCTTCTTTGATCTTCGAGCGATTCCGGCTGTGCGCGGAGAGCAGGCACCCGGAGTCTCCGATGTGCGCTTTGTCTCCGATCTCTCCGGTTGTGATCCGCAGCCGGCATCTGCGCTAATCGATCACGAACCGCTATTCTGGGATTTGCTGCCGGAAAAATACAAATAGCGACTGTATTTTCACACGCTCGGATTCAGGCTGCGTTCACGCCGACCCACAGCCTCCGCCCGCCCCTGTTTTTGATCATCAGATCTGTTTCGTGCTGATCTGCGGCCAAACGGCCGATCCGTTTTGGGGGTTCAACCCGATTTTCGGCATCGTGCGGATTGAGCCGCTCAGGATTGTCGCAAGTAGAGTGTCATTGGTACCGTATGTGGTTGCTACGGGCGGCCTTCACTGGCCGCCCGTGTCGCAGGTCGTGCGTCAACGGCTAGCCGCAATCCCGATCCAGCCCCGCGAGGCATCCGGCGAAACCCCTCCCATGCCGCAGGCCTTTGCAAATGCCGATGTTGTCCGCGATTTGCGCGAACACGTCCAGCATTTCGGCGCTGATGGGACTCCCGTCTGCCATGGCTTCGATCCTTCGGATGCCGTTCAGAACGGATGTGTGGTCGCGCCCGCCCAGCATTCTGCCCACCTGCGCGAGCGACCTGCTCGTTGCCGACCGCATGAGATGGGCTGTGAAGTACCGCGCCAGGACAACGTCGTCGCACCTGGTCGCCGAGACGATCTCGGACTTGGTGCCGAGGCCGGAATTCTCCACAAGCCTGATGACGTCGTCGAAGCTGGCCGAACTCGCGGCGGGCCGGATCGGCCGCTGCTTCCTGTCGCCCTTCGCAATGTGGCCGTTCGCGTACAGCAGCTTGATGGCGCTCCATCGCGTTCGCGGATTCGCCGAGCGCGGAAGCGAAGGCGGCTCCGCCCAATGGCGGTCGATGTCGTCCGCCGCCTCCGCTCTTGACCGCTGCAGGTATCCGGCGCGTTCCGCGTGGTCGAGCAGCTCCCTTATGGCGACCTTCTGGATCGCTTCGCAGCTCGCGACCTTCCGCATCAGCCCGTAGCTGAAGCTGCCGGGGTTTGCGCCTATCGGGTCGACGGTGCTGGCCCTGTGCAAGTAGGCGAGGAAGTCGCGGACCTGGGTCGGCCGGATCAGTTTGTCCCTGGAGTCGCCCTTGCCGATCTTCCACTTGATGAACGGGGCGTATCCGAACGGATCAAGGCAGTCGGTCGTGATTACCATCCTCGCGAACCGCGGCTCGAGCTTCAGGAGCTTGATGTAGTACCGGCGCAGGTCGGACCCGGCGGCCCACACGGCGTTCAAAGGCGTGTCAAGGACCATCCAGAGCGTCATTGGAATCCTTCCGGCGCTCGGCGCGTCCGAGCTGATTCGAATGCCGGGCCGTTCCAGCATGGCGCGCTTCCACGGCTGCTGGCCGTCAAGCTTCAGAACCTGCTTCGATATGTCCGACGCGAGGCGGCGGAACTCCTCCGGGGTTCCGGAAGGAGGCACTCGCGCCTCAAGGCTGCAGTTCATTGGCATTGGAAATTCTCCGTTCTCTGGTCGCGGTCCGTCGGTTCTGCACCTGCAGATGTCGGGCAGCCGCATTGGGATTGGTGTGGCGGGAATTTGCGGTCGGCGGTTGCCGCCGCGCTTGAGCGGGCCAGGACGGCCCGCTTACTTTGCTTGTCTGGACAGGATGCCTGCCGCGCTTCCGGCGCGGGCGATGCCGCAGCGTCGAAAGCGCATTGGAACCGGCCGGAGACTCGCTCATTCGATGTGCCGGGTCGGGACCTGAACGGCGCTTCGCGCCGCTACAGAAGTCCCGGTTCGGGAGCTGGAGTCGCTGTGTTGTCGGGCGGCGGAACCCTGGCGGCGCGCGTCGCCTTCAGCGACCACGCGCTTTCGATTTCCGCCACGCATGCCGGATCGGGCGCAGGCATCCACCTGCCGCTTCCGGAGTCTCGGCGTCCCTTCGCGGACTTGCCGCCGTACCGGGCCAAGGTCCTCCGGGATGTATGGCCGGAAAGGGCCGCGACCTCTTCCGGCCGCATCGTGCCGCGGGCGGCGTCGATGAAGGCGTGGCGCAGGTAGTGGAACGTCACGGGGACGGGTCGCTCCGGGAACAGCTCGATGGAGGCCCGCCGAAGGTTGGTGGAGCAGCGGCTGGCCAATTCCTTCGCCCGCTTTTTCGGCAGGTTCAGCCGCCCCAGAAGCGATGCGTTCCGCAGGGTTTCAAGATCCCGAGGCGGCACCCCGTCGAGAATCAGGATGCGGATCGAGTTTTCGATCATGGGCGACGAGTTCAGGGTCTTCAGCGTACGGACCGCGAGCATCGGGCTGCGTTTGCCTGCTTCGGAGCTGCCGGAGCCCCCGCCTTCATCGGAACCGTTCAGCGCGCGGCGGTCGGCGTCCCTGAGGTATCCGAGTTCGAAAGCGCGCTTCGGCGAGCTCATGATTTCGACCGCGTCGGGCCTCCGGTTCAGCTTGCCGGGATCGAATTCCAGAAGCCTGCACTGGAACATCTCAAGGCTTCGCATTCCGGTCAGCCACGCCGTGCGGGCCAGCAGCAGCGCCAGCCCGGGTTGTCTCGTCCTCCCTTCGGAAAGTGCCGCGATAGCGTCATTCTCCGATCCGGCGGGAAGCCGGTCGCAGAGAGCCGCGAATTGGGATTCCGTCAGGGGCGTCCAGTGCCGCTTGGGCGCGCGCCTCGAATTTATGCTTCCCTTAGCCCGGTGAACCCCCGCGAGACTGTGGACGGCGTCGTCAACGCTTCCGAAGATATTCTCTAAATCATGCTGGTCGACGAGCCGGTCGACATGGGACCGCCCGACGTTGATCAGAACGGAATGAGTGGCCCGGCCGATTCGATCCGTGAATTCCGCGACCTCATCCCAATCGGCGTTGTCGAGCCAGTGCGGGGGCGCGATATTGCTCGGCAAAGCTTCCGACGGCCGGATCGCGATGCCCGCCCGTTCGCAAGAGTCGCGAAGCGAATGCATGGACCCGAGCAGCTTGCGCACCGCGAACAGTTCCACTTCGGCGGTTGACTTCGCCAGCGCCAGCGCGCGCAGCGCAAGCTGGAGGTAGACATCCGGGAGTCCCGCCGTTCCGGATGCGCCGCCGCAGCGGTCGCTCGTGGCAGCGAACAGCCGCTGGACCGCTTCGGTGTAGGGAAAGCTTAGATGCGCAGGCTTCGCCAAGCGCGGCGGGTGTTTCATAAGTTCGGAAATCGCAATTCATTTACGCCCTCAATTCGAAAACGAAGGCGCCTGTCTAATGGCCGCCGGGTTCATGGGGCGCAAGAAGCCCGGGGTCGATCATTGTGGAAAACTTCCAATGCACTCCTCGAATTCCGAAAAGGAAAAACAGCTTTTCTTTGCAATGCGGTCGCATGGCCGGTTCCTGGCGAAGCGTCCCGCTGGGAGGGCATTTTGGCGACAAAAGACAGAGCTTTCCGTCGAGGCGCTGATTCCGCTTCCGCAGGCAATGAGGGTTTTCAACAACATTCGTTCGATTTCCGAATTGAGCGCAGCCGACATTTCGCTGTCCCGGCTTACGGTCGATGCGGATTCACAGGCATGAAACGAGGCGAATTTGGCACTTTCGGGACAACTCGGGCGCATTGCTGTCGGCGCGCTGGCGGCATTGCTGGCCCTCGGCTGCAGCGAAGCGGCTCCGCCTCCGCCCGCGCCGGACACGGGGATCGACCGGATCATTGCGGATGCGGTCCGCAAAACAGCCGCAGCCAACAAGGCCGCTGCTGACTTGGAGAAGCGCTGGGCAGGCATCCCTGCCGTCCCAAGCCAGTTTGTGAGCTCGCCATCGCCGACGGGAACGGAGGAACGGCTGTTCACTCTTCGCTGGAACGGCCCTCTGGAGTCCCTCATGCGCTCGCTTGCGATCGCGTCCGGCAACGAGTTCGTCGTTCAAGGCACGGCCCCGGCCCGGCCGATGTTCGTCAGCGTCGTTGCCGACGAGGTTGCCCTTCCGGAAGCGGTGCGCATGGCCGACCGGGCGGCGTTCGGGCTTGCCTCTGTGCAATTCGATCCCGGAAGCCGCCGCATGGTGGTCAGGTATCCGCCGCTTTGACATGTCGAAGATGCGTGTCCGACCGATCACCGGATTTCCCGGGAGGCTGAACGCCGATGCGGAAGATCGGCGCGCGCCGGCGCTCTCCTTGCCATGCGCTCCGCTTGCCGCTGGCTGCCGCGGCGGGAGCTCTGGCGCTGGCTGCTTGCGTCCGAAGCCCGCCGCCGCCCGAAAGCGCTGCTCCGCCGATTCCAGCGCTCGGCGGCCTCGACCAGCTGGATCTGGAAGCCGAGCCGCCCGCCGGTCCGGGTTCGATCGCGATCGAACCCGCCGAACTGGACCGCTCCGGCGGAATGTCGGAACTCCGGAGCAGCGCCCTTCGGGAAGCCGCCATGAGCTTGGGCAGCCAGCACGCCTTCAGACGGCGCGCGTGGGAAATCAACCGGCGGCTGGAGCGGCGGAGCGCGGCGTTGTCGTCGGTGTACGACTTCAACCGGGTCGCGTCCTCGTCGCCGGGCGTGCCGGGATACGTGCTTCCGCCGGTCGTGGGCAAAGCGCTCGACGCGTACGCGCTCGGAAACGGAGGGCGCTCGGCCGCGCATGCCGAGGAGGTCTACGACCTGCTGAAGCCCGCGCGGCTTTCTCCCGTCGTTCCGACGTGGCGGGACTATCTCGTCATCGACGCAAGGATTCCGCGCGACCCGCCCGCCGCGCTGAGGCCGAGATCCGGCAAGGAGCGCGGCCGGTACCGGAACTGGTTCGAGGAGGGATGGCGTTCGGGCATCGCGCAGGCGGACGCGGAGTTCCGGCTGCGGCTGGAGCGGCTGCGCCGCGATTTCGAGGGGATGCTCGAATACAGAAGGCTTGTCCGCCTGGGGATGGTCTTAGAGCCGACCATCGAAAGCGGGATGGAAGCCGTCGCGGGCAGCGAAGACGCGATGAGGATCGCCGTTCGGCGGGTTCGCATCGCTGGCGGTTCGGAATTCAATCTTGATGCCAGCCAATGGCGGGATGCGGTCGGCTCCGAGGACGCCGGGTCGCGGACGGACGGCATATGCGCCGCCGCGGACTTGATGCCGGAGTCCTTGTGCGGCGGCGATCCGGACCGGCCGTGAAGCGGACGCGTGCAGCGACTCGCGGCGTGGATGCCGATCTTCCTGGCTGCCGTTCCGCCGCAGGCGGATTGCCGATTCCGCCCGCATTCGCATGAGCGAGTCGGAGCCGGGCGCCCGTCGCAGGACGTCCGATGCAGGCGAAGGCGCGCAGCGGCCTGCGCAAGGATCCCTGCCCGGTGCCGGGAGTGCCGCCAAGGAGGAATTCAGCCTTGTGCAGGACGGGCACGCGCTGCTCCCGTCGATTCCGGAGCCGCCTCGAGCGTCGGCCGCCTATCTGCGCGGACTGCTTGCAGCCGCGGCGGAGGCGGGAGCGTCCGACCTCACGATTCAAAGCGACGCGGTTCCCCGGGCCGAGCTGCACGGCAGGCTGTTCCGACTGGGCCGGAGGGCGTGGACGCCGACGGAAGCCGCTCTCGCCTTGGCGGAGCTGTACCGGGGGCCGCACGGGCTCGCGGAACTCAGCGGGCGCAAGGTTCTCGACTTCTCGTACGAGCTGAGGTCCGGCGGCGGGGAGCGGCGCAGGTTCCGGGTGAACGCGACCGGAATCGAAAGCGCTTCAGGACCCGGCGTGGAAATTTCCATCCGGATACTGCCGCGTGCCGCCCCCGACCCGGAATTCGCGCGGCTGAGCGATGCCGAGATCGAGCGGATGGCGCCGGCCAGCGGCCTGGTGGTCATCGCGGGCGCGACCGGCAGCGGCAAGTCGACGACGATGGCCGCGATGATCCGGCACCATCTCGAATGCTCGCGGCGGCCGGTGAAGATCGTCGACATCCAGGCGCCGATCGAGTTCACCTTCGGCGACGTCGCGTCGCGCAACCTGGACGCGCCGTCCCTTATCGGGCAGTCGGAGGTCGGAAGGCATCTGCCGGACTTCCAGTCCGGCATACGCTCGGCGCTCCGGAGGAAGCCCCACATAATCGCGCTCGGCGAATCGCGTGACCTCGAAACCATACGCTCAACGCTCGAGGCCGCGCTGACCGGCCATCTGGTCTACACGACGGCGCACGCCGGTTCGGTATCGGAATGCGTGCGGCGGCTTCTTTCGGTCTTTCCCGCCGAGGAGCGCGAGCATCGCGCGCTCGATCTCGGAGCGTCTTTGCGGTTCGTGCTGGTCCAGCGCCTGCTGCCGGCGAAATCCGGCGTCGGGCGGGTTCCTGTTCGCGAATGCATGTCGTTTCCGGACGAACTCCGGGCGTCGATGATGCGGCTCCCTGCGCGCCGCTGGCCCGCGCTTATCGAGGACGCCCTCGCCGGGATATCCGCGCCGGGCGCCGAAGGCGCATTCAGGAAGACCTTCCGCGAGTCCGCCGAGGGCTTGGCGGACCAGGGCCTGCTGGACCTCCGCGAGGCGGCGCGGCTCATCGGCGCAACCGGCGGCGGATTGCCGGAGGCCGGGTGAAGATCGGCGACACCAACCGCTGGCGGGAAACCCAGAGGCCCGCGCGGTTCATGTTCCTTGACGCGCGGATCGTGGTCTTCGCGGCTCTCGCGCTTCTCCACTTCCGCATCTGGACGCTGGCGCTTCTCGCGTGCGCCGCCGCGGCGCTGTTCCTGCTGGAGCGGCGGGGGATCAATCCGCGCAGCATCCCGCTTTTCATTCGTTCCTGGCTGCTTGGCCCCGAGATTCCCGCCCGCCCTCCGGGCGAGGAGCGCTACAGCGTCGATTACGGATTCGAGCTGCGCGACCCTGCGATCAGGCGGGAGCTCGCGCAAGCGGCGGCGAACTCGGCCTCCAGGGCAGGATCGTCGGCGGAAGCCGACGGCGAATTGGTCGCGGCGCCATCCGCATCGCTATCGGTGTTCGGGAACCGCCGATCCTCGAAGGAATCCGATTCGGAGCGCCGGACGACTGGGTGAGGGTTTCGTCGGCTCCGCCGACAATCTCCTCCCGTTTCGTCCTGTCGAACGGGAACGGGGAAGCGCCCGGACGGGCTGCTGCGATTGCCGATGGGCGGCGCGCAGGTCTGTTCGCATTCACGTCCCGTCCACTTGCGCCCAGCTCCAGCCGTAGCCCTCGTCGGCGTCCGGGGGTTCGATCTCTTCCTGATCCTCGGCCGAACTGGCGACCTGCAGCAGCCCCAGCTGGAACGAGTCCCTGATCGCGGAGGAGTGCGGCTGGTCGCCGCCGCGCCTTTCGAGCCTTTCCAACGCGTGCCGGACGACCGCTGCGAAGGCGTCGTCCGGCGGCGCCTTGAACTGCGCAAGCGCCTTGTCCAGCGCTCCTTCCGTCAGCAGCCTCTCGCCGACGGCCTCGTAGGCCGCGACGAATTCCTCGTCCTTGGACTGGTCAAGGCCCGGCGCGCGGTCGCGGGGGCCGCGCACCGGAAGGAACTTGTTCAAGGAGATGTGCGGCGTCCAATGGTCGCCGAGATAGAACGCGCGCGCCTTCACCAGCGTCGATTCCATCAGGAAGTAGAATTCCCCCTCCTTCAGCCGCTGCATGTCCCCGATCGACACGCGGTCCTCCTCGACGAAGGTTGCGTCGCTCCGCGCCACCCACCGCGGGCCGAACAGCCCCGGACGCGAAACCCGTCCGGTGGAGACCGCGACCTTGTGGCTTCCGAACTTCTTGCGCAGGAATTCCCACGTCCGCTGGGCGTCCTCCATCGCCCCGGCGGCCGTGAGCCGGGCGTTCGCGGAGGCGGTCTCGGCGATTTGCGGCGAGACCGACTGCATCGCCGCCATGTCCTGTCCGGCGACGACGATCATGAAGCCGAGCGACCGCGCCTGGGCCATCATCGTGTCGATGCCCTTCACCATGTAGTACCCGGCCTCGTCGAGAACGGCGATGAACGGCGACGGCCCGCGAGTGGGGCGCGCGTCGATGAGAGTCCGCTTCGGCCCTTCGATTTCGGACCCGGCGGCCCTGCCCATCATCATCTTCAGCATCGCGACCACGATCTTCCCGCAGTTGCGCATCTCCTCGGGCGCCTTCTGCAGGGCCGGAAGCAGCACCACGAGTATCCGCCTGTTGAGAACGACGTCTTCGATGTCCACCTCTCCGAACGGCGTCCGGAAGATGTGCCCGAACTCGTCCGCGAGCGAGCCGAGCGGCTTCGTGAGCTGCATGGCGAGGAAGCCGTATTGCTCCGCCGCCTTCCCTTCCTGCGGGTCGCCGTTCAGCGCCTTGTCGATGCTGAATCCCGGAAGCGAGTCGAAGAAGCCTTTCAGCGCCAGTCTGGATGCGTTCGAGAATTCGCCGTTGAGCGCTCGAAGGTAGAGTTCGATCATCCCGCCCCGCGAGCGGAGGTCCTTCCATGCCGCTTCGGGGATGTCCTCGATTCCGGCCGCCGCGCGGCCTTCGAGCAGCTCCTTCCTTACGCCGGTGCCCAGCGGGAGATGGTCGCGTATCGTCTGGACGTCGAGAAGGACGTCGCCGGCGTCGCGCATTTCGCAGAGCGTCTTCATGGTCGAGGCGACCAGCGACATGGCGCGGTTCTTCCACATGTCGTTGCCCGCGCCCGCGTCGCTCATCAGCGACGCCACGAGGTTCATGAGCTGGTCCGGCGTCCCGTGCGAGAACGGATTGAGGGTGTTGGACTGCACGGCGGGACCGCCCGCGGGCGCGTCCGGCTCGCCGCCGCCGTCGGTGAAGTTCAGTATCCGGTAGTCGTCCTGCCGTCCGAAGCGGGACACCAGGGACCAGGCCTTTCCGTGGAACTCGCTCGTGCCTTTTCCGTCGATGAACAGGAATCCCGACGACCAGCACATCGCCTGCGACGCCATGCCGAGAAGCAGTTCGGTGTTGTGGGTGACGATGTAGCCTTCCGCGACGAACAGGCCGTCCTCCGCATCCGTCCTGACGCAGGACATCTCGATTCCGCTCAAATCGCCCTGCGGACCGTCCTCCGGCGGCAGCGGTTCGACTTCCGTGATCTCCAGACCGTCGGCGAGCAAAGCGGCATCGCAGGCAGGAGCGCCGGGAACAGCCTGCTCCTGTCCGGGGAAGCGCGCCCTCACGATTGTTCCGGCAGGGGTTTCGATTTGCATCGCCCATCCGCCGAGCGACCAGACCAGGTGCCGGATGCGGAACGCGTCCTCGCCGCCGAGGGCAGGCACCTCGATGCAGCCGTCCGAAGGGCCGGTCTTTGAGGCTGCGCCTCTGACTTGCAGAAACCTTCCGAACCACGAGGCGCGCTGACCGGCGGTTCCCGCCAGCGACGGCAGGAAACGAAGGCGGGACAATCCGTCCTTGGCGGCCCGCTCGGCGAGTCGGCAGGCGAGCCTCTCGCCGCTCAAGGATCCCGGAAGCGGCGAAGCGAGCGGAACGAACAGCGGCGCGGGCGGCCGTCCGCCTTGGAGGCCGCATGCGCCCAAGTGGATGCCGATGTCGGCGGCCGTCATCACGCGCGGGCCGCCGACCTGTTCGAGCGCGACCGCGGCATCGCGCGGACGGACCCTTACATTCCACAAATGGTCGCGGGAACAGTCGATGAACCGCCCATCGGCGAAATGCATCCGCACCGCCGGAATTGCGCCCTGCGGGTGGACCGACACGATCTTCGCGTGCTTGCCGCACGGGCGGACAACGGAATCGCCGGGCCGCAGGTCTCCGTTCCTGACCCAGCCCGATGGGGAAAGGACGAGCGTGTCGGCCGGGAGCGACTTTCCCGCCCCGGTTGTGCCGAGGACGAAGGCGTGCCGCCGCGCGTCGCTGTTTCCGAGCCAGAGCTCCTCGCCTGTCGCCGCGTCGTTGCCAAGGAACAGTATGCCTTCGCCGGGCCGGTGCCGGTTTCCCGCCCCCGGCTTCGGGTTCGAGTAGTCCGGGCCTTCCCACGAGGCGGGAAGGCGGAAGGGAAGCCGGTGCTTCCTCGTCATGATCCAGAGGCCGTAGGAAAGGGCGGCGGGAACCGCGGCGAGCCAGGCTCCCGGAACCAGCGCCATGAGCGCGATGCAAACAACCATGGACGCCGAAAACGCGTCGGGGCGGGCCAGCAGATTCCCGGCGCCGATGCCGCCGGCGACATTCCGCCGCACGCTCTCGCGGGCGGCGGTTGCCCCCGGATCAGGCGGAGCCGAGGGCTTGTGTGCGGTCAAATTCGCAAGTCAGCCGGTTCTGAACTGTCAGGTTCGGCCTTCCGTCGGCTGCTACCCTGCCGGGAACGGGAAGCGCCCGTTTCCCGTTCCCGGCAGGACATGAACAGACCGCCGCCATTGCGGCGGGCGATCCCGTCGGCGGCGTCACTGCGGCTGCAGATTGGAGGCGGCACCGTCGGTCAGAATGCCGACGATAGCGGCGACGGCGACCGCCGTGCGGGCGGACGCCTCAAGGTCCAGATAATTGATCCGCGCATTGATGGCATGGATATCGAGAAGGTCCTGAAGAAGCGCGCGGTCGGTCTTCGAATGACGGAGCTCAAGGGTGTCCGCATCGGGGATGAAGTATGCCGAGGTGCGAATATCCAAGGCCTGCAATTCGCTGATGAAGTCGGGAATCGGTTCTGAATAGCGGGAACGCCCGGCAATCCGCTTGAACGCTTCCGAGGGCGTGTCGGGCAGCCGAAGCCGCACGGCGAATTCCGCGGCTGCCAAGGCCGCCCCGTTCCGGGCATCGATGGAATGGCGCCTTGCGGCCTCCGACAGCCCGGCGGGCGTCTGCAAATCGTCCGCTGTCAGCGGTTTCGGCGGGTGCGGGTCGACCAGGTTCGAGAGCAGCCGCGCCAATGCGCGCCGCCCGTCGGGGTCCGTTGCCGGCGCAGTCGGCATATTGAAAACCCAGCTCCAGTCCGAAGTAGCATCTCCGGGTCCGCCGAT
This sequence comes from Paracoccaceae bacterium, assembly GCA_965203795.1. GTDB lineage: Bacteria > Pseudomonadota > Alphaproteobacteria > Rhodobacterales > Rhodobacteraceae > CBDBBY01. Next base: position 3,773,134 of record OZ241915.1, read on the forward strand.
TTGGGCCAGCTCCTCGCGCTCGCGCGCCAGCCAGGCAGCCATCCTGATGCCGCCCTCGCGCACGGGCTGGGCGGCGCCATTCGTCCAGTTGGCGACGGAATCGGAAATCGCCGCGCCCGACTGCCGGGCAGCGCCGCCGGGCTGCCCTTGCCCGGACGCGTCCATGAGCAGGCAGAAGTCGGGATTCGGATCGAACTGCCGGCTTTCGGCTTCGGCGCGGAACATGTCGCGCAGCCTGAGCGCGGCGTTCTGCGCTTCGCCGTCGGCGATCCGCTTGCGGGCTTCGACCTGCCGGTCGAGATACCTGCTGTTCTGCTTCGTCTGCTCACGAAGAGCGGCCACGACTTCGCGCGCGGCCTGGGTGGTTGCGCGGGTCGTGTGGGAGCGGGTTTCGCCGTGGAGCGAGCTCACGGCGCCGCACGGGCATCCGCCCAGTAGCGCGTCGGCTTGGCTGGCGGGAATGCACGCGCCTACCGCCAGCGCGGCGCCGACAATCCGCAAGCGCGCGGCTGCGGAACGGTTCCGCCGGGTTATTGGCTTCCTCCCGATCCGTACAGCCGATCCCAGATCTCGTCGACCAGATCGGATTTGCTGCCCGCCGCCGGTCCCAGCGTGCTCTCGGCCGTGCCGGTTTGTGGAGAGGCTTCCGGCGGGACGGTTTCCAAGGCCGAACGAACGGTCTCCGGAATGTTCACCTGCTCAAAATTGTCGGCGAAGCCAGGCAGCACCGCTTCTGCGCCAAGCGCAAGCTCCGCCAGCGGCCGGGTGGCCTCCTTCCATTTGCGCTGGGCGAAATTGCAGATCTGGCGCGTCGGATCGCTTCCGCCTTGGACGAGTCCGTCCAGTGTTCCTGAAAACAGGGAGCCCAGCCCGCCGACCGGAGCGAACGTATCGATCGACAACCCCATCAGCCCGTCGAGGCAGCCGAGGTCGCCGACAGGCGCGGGCGGGGCGATCGCCGCCTCCGAACGCCTTACCGAGGATTCGATCTGGTTCCGGACGCTGCGCGAAATCCGCGAGCGCGACTGCTCGCTGCAGTGTTCGCTGGTCATGTCCCGGATCCAGTCGGCCTGAGCCGGCCACGCCAGCCCGAAAGATAACGCGACCACCGACGCCGCGCCGCCAAGCCCGTTTTTCATCGTTGTATCCGTTCCGCCGTCGTGACCGGCGCAGGATTGGGCATGCATGTGAAACCGCCATGGGCCGGTTCGCCGGAAACGCCGGATTTGTGTGGAAAATCCGCGATGCGGCGCGGGCAGGATTGCCCTCGCCCGGTCGCGAGGGTTCAAGTCCGAAAGTTGCGGGTTCGACCGCTACGCGCAGAGGGGGTCAAGCGGGCTCGCAGGCCTGGATTCGGGGCCTTTCGCGCACCTGCGGACAGCCGTTCGTTCAGGAGAGCACCGGTCGAGGCAAGGGCTTTGAACGCACAAATCGACCTGCAGCCATACAGCAATGATTCGCAAAGAAACTTTTGCCAAAGCATTTTTTGCCAAAAATTATCTTGCCAAAGGTTTCATTGTGATGTACTTGCCGCCGAGCTTCCTCACGGCAAAGCAGGACTTGTTCATGGAATGTGTGGTTGGAGCGCCCGTGTCAGGTGACAACCTCTTCGGGCGGGAGAGGGAACTGAATCACATCTGGAAAAGGCTGGAGAGCGGCGACCACGTGCTCATGACCGCGCCGCGGCGCGTGGGAAAGACCAGCCTGATGATGGAACTGAAGCGGCAACCGCGGCCAGGGTGGACCGTTGTGTATGTCGATGTCGAAGCATGCGAAGATGCGAAAACATGCATAACTGAGATAGTTGACGAATTGTCGCGCATACCAAAGTTCAAGAAGCACTTTCAGTGGACCAAACGCCGTGAATCATTGCGCAATTTCGTTAAGGGTCTCGATGTTAGAGCAGGTTCGGCTAGCGTGAAGCTCGACAGCGACGCAGACCGCAGCTGGATCGGATACGCGAACAGGGTCATGGACCGCATGCGGGAAATGGCAGCTGAAAACGTCAAGCTGCTCATAATCATTGATGAGCTGCCAATAGCCATCGCCCGAATCGCTGAAGGTGCAAGCGGTCCCAACGAAGCAACCCTATTCCTGTCTTGGTACCGAAAGTTACGGCAAAATCCGGAATTGCAAAGGAGAGTCAGCACACTTGTCGGCGGATCAATAGGGCTTGACGGGCTTGTGTATCGGTTGGACGCATCAAAGCAAATCAACGACATCAGCAGCTTTCCCTTGGATTCATGGTCGAAAACTACAGCCGCGCAATTCCTCCGGCAACTGGGAGCCTCCGAAGGCTTCGCAATCCAAGACGAATACATAGACGAATTGCTGAATATGCTGGAAGATCCAGTTCCCTACCATGTTCAACTTTTTTACTCAAACCTTCAGCATGTTTGTTGCGATGAATCCTACGCAATTTCGATTGAAACGGTTCGGGAGTGTTTTTGGAAGCAACTTGTTGATGAGAATGGAAAGGAGCTTGTGATCCAGCTGTTGAAAAAACTGTCACATGTTTTTGACAAGCAGGACGGTCTTTCCGCACAAAAGATACTGGATGCGCTTTGTATTAAGCAAAAGGGCGTGGAAATTGCGGCGCTCGCGGACGAATCAGGAAATCAAAGTGAAAACGTCAACGAAATCGTCGGAAGGCTAATCAAAGAGGGAGACGTTGCTCGGACCAACGGCTGGGTACGAATTCGATCAGGCTTTGTAAGGGAATCTTGGGCAAGGCACCATAACATAAGCAGGTAATCGTGATCAGGCAGCGGCTATATAATCCAGCACTCCTTTCGAAGGAGGAACTTAAGGAAACATTTGTTGCCCGGCAGAATACATTAAATAAGCTAGTTGATCATATTTCAAAGCACAAGCAAGGAGATCCGTGCAGGCACGTGATCATTGTAGGCCCAAGAGGTATGGGAAAGACAACGCTCGGATTGCGCGTTCTTCACGAAATTGAAGATCGCCCGAATTTGAGCGGCACTTGGCAGCCTGTCCCGTTTAATGAGGAAAGCTACGGAATTGGCGATGCGGCGGAGTTCTGGATTTCGACGTTGGATCATCTGTCTCATGCAGTGAACGACGAGGTCTGGTCCGAATATTCAAAAAAAATATCCGCTTCGGAGCCTGATGGTAAGGCACTAGAGGCGTACGCTCTGGATGCACTGAGCGAATACCTCAACGAATCGCAGAAGCGTCTGGTATTGTTTGTCGAGAATATTGATATTCTATTTGGGCAGATGAAGTCGGAGCGGGACTTCCATGCACTTCGCGCAGCGCTAATGACGAATTCGAGAGCGCTTCTATTGGGAACGGCGAATTCGGCGTTCTCAGGAATTAGCAGATATTCAGATCCATTTTACGGGTTTTTTCATTTAATTCGTTTGCGGGGTCTCACCGGGTGCGAAGCGGCGCAGCTGGTTGAAACAATTGCGTCGCGGTCAAATGATTCAAATCTGGGCGCAGACTTGCCGCTAGCGTGCGGTAGAATAGAAGCCGTTCGTCGGCTGACGGGTGGAAACCCGCGATCGATTGTAATGGCCGCGCAAATTCTGGTTGAGGCTTCGTCGAAACCGGCAGACGTATTGGAGAGGGTGATCGACGAACAGACTCCATACTTCAAAGCAAGAATCGAAGAGCTTCCAGTTCAGGCACGGAAGGTATTCAGCGAGCTAGCGGACGGCTGGCGCCCAATGCTGGCCCGCGACGTCGCGGTGGCATCGAGGCTAGGCACATCGCAAGCAAGCGCTCAATTACGTGTGTTGATAGATCGCGGTTATGTCAAAGAAGTGAATTTGGCGGGAGAGAGCCGAACTAGATATGAGCTTTGTGATCGGTTCTTTAACATATACTATCTGTATAGATTATCCCGAGGGAAACGAGAGAAGCTGCGGCAGTTTGTTGAATTCCTATACGACCTATTTGGCGCACCATCAGTTCGAATTATATGTCTTGAATCGCTTAGAATTATCGGAACCACGCAATACACCCCCTCGGAAACCGGTGAGCTGCTGAGCACCTTAGCTAACAAAATCATCCGCGACGAAGAGCTTGCGGACCAAGAGCAACGTATTTCGGAGATGCTGAAGATTATTGACGAATGCGATCAACATAGCAGGAAGGTGGAAGAAAAAGACCCGCCCGGAACAAGCGACTGGGTAAAACTAGGTAAGCGGTTGCATATCAGCGGTCATGCCAATGATGCAATTCAAGTGTACATTCACGCGCTCGGCGTATTTATTTTGCGCTTGGGCGATAACGATGAATCAGATTGGCAATTGGTTAGGGATATTTTTGATCAAGTAAACTTCAATATTGACTTGAATCAGTTTTCTGCATTACAGCGATTAAAACTCGGGTGCAGAATTGGGTTTATTGGAGCGTACGGGGCGGTTACAGTGAAGAATTCGCTTGCGGCTGACGCTTTAGGTTTGGCATTGAGATGCGGGGTCGTGGAAGAAATAGGGTGCGAAGAAGAGCTTGAGTCGAATATTTTCCTATTAACCGCTCTATTGGAAATGATTGTGAGGGAGCCTGAGCTGGGCGAGAGGAGGCAACGAGAGGAAATCATCGAACGACTAACTAAGATTGCGAGATCTGACGACGAATTGTTGATTGGCGGGTGGTTTCGTGTGCTTATGTCGATTGTAAGCAGGATGATCGCAGATGGTCAATGTGATTTGCTTGGAAAGGTTTTCTTATGGACAGCCAGGGAATTTCCTGAAAAGGATGAGGGCTGGAGGCTTTATGCGGTGTGGAGGCTAATTCAGATCGGCGACAAGGGGCACGCCAATGCTACGGAATGCGTAAATAAGGCATTGATGATTGGGCCGAACGATCCACGTAATCATTACATTGCATTTGTCGCGTGGGCTGTGCGTGAGGAGTGGACTAAGGCGCTTGATCATTTGGAAACGTGTTTTGAGTTTGATCCAAAGTTTGCAAAGGATATACGGCCTGCGTTTGCGACGTTGTTGTTTCGCGCTGCCTGTGCTGGCAATCAAGGAAGGGTGAATCAGATTATTGAGAAGGCCAATTTGCAGAATGAGCTGGAACCTCTGTGGTATGCATCGCATCCGGAGGAGGATTTGGATGCGCTGCCGCTGCCGCGGGAAATTGTTGATGCGGCGAAACATATTAGGAGCAAGTTGGGGAACGAAACACATCGCGAGCACTAGAACGAACGAGTTCGCTGTTCGCTATCAGGAACGGTTCATCGTTCTATCTCGAGTTGGTCAACGGAATGCATTCTTACCCTGAGTGCCGCAAAGGCATCGCCGTCGAAACATCCACCGCGGCGCTTTCCACATCGGTGTCGATCACGTCGCGCTTCTCGACGAAGCGCGCGGTGGGGACCGGAACGGAAATCGCGTGGATATCGCCCTTGGCGCACGTGAAGACGAAGGCGACCGCGGATATGCCGGCGGTGCGCTCGTTTAGGTTGTACGCGAGGCCCGTCCGCGGCGCCTCGGCAAGCGTTGCCGCTAACTCCGATACGTCGCCCTCGAGGTTCCGGCGCTTCCATTCATCTCCGGCAAGCGCTCTCGCTTGGTCGTCGCCGAGCACGACGAGGCAGGCGCGGCCGTTCGCCGTGGTCGTGAGCGGGAACGCGGCGCCACCGCTGACACCGCTCACAGGCGGTGGATTCCGGGAACCTGGCCGAGAAACGCCGTCGCCGACGCATTCATTACGGGCAGGTCCGCGGTCTCGCCGGCTTCCTTCGCGAGGTCGTTCATGGGCTGCCGGTCCCGCTCGACGACGCTGGCTCGCGCGGCCGCCGCGAGGGATTCCAGCCCGGTTCCAAGCCGGGAGGCCGCCGCGCTCGGGTGCGATGGCCGGCCGGCCGCTCCTCGGCCAGCGCGCCCGCAATCCTCTCGACCGTGGGAGGCCCCGCCGGTTCGAATGCTTGCCGACCTGGCCTATGCTTGCCTTGATCCGGCCATGGCGTCGAATTCTTGAGCGGCAGCGACCGGCTTTGAATGAGGGGAATTCCAGTCATTCGAATTTCTGCTGCGGGCAGCCAGGATCTTTGATAACGGCTGCGATACGACATCGCCGTGCCGAGCGGCGGTTTGGACAGCACGCCGAGCACCATTGCCGGGCTGGAGATTGCTCAAACTGGGCTTGTCGCGGACACTGGCGGAGAAGGCGCAGTCTGCGCTGAACATCCGTTCAGGACCCGGTTCCCAAGCGGCTTCGTTCGCCCCGGGCGCGGGGGGCATTTTGGGCGGCAAGGCTGAAGCGGCCGCGCTGCGTGCACGAATGCAAGGACAGCGGACTTCAGACCTCCGTCGCGACCGGGGACCTGCACGCATCGCTCCCATGTCCCGCTGAAGAACTGGTTCCGCGCCATGCTGCTGACTGTCGGCCGTTCCAACGGAATTTCGGCATTGCAACTCAAGGACCAGTTCGGGCCCGGACTTCAAAGCCGCGCGGCTTCTGCGGCAGAAGCTCCGCCGGGCGATGCGGGACGCGGACGAGACCGGCGCGGCGATTCCGGGAATCGGGATCAAAGTCGAAGGCTGGCTCTGCTGCGAGGCTTTTCCGAACTTGCGGCAATCGATGGTCGGAGACCGTCCGGGGCACAGAGTTCTGGAATGACCCGCCGCATGTTTTCAAACCTCGAGTGCCGGGGCTCGGCGTTTTGCAAGCATTCCGCCCACCGTCCCGGCGAACGGGCGTTCCGGTGGAACCGGCGCAGCCGCGGCAGGGAAAGCTTTGGTGCGCCGCTCCGCGTCGGCATGTGTCCGGCAGCGGGATGCATGCATTGGATGCCTGTTCCGGAAGCGGGGGCTGCCGCGCCGGGGGCGCGGCAGCCATGGTCTTCGAACCGGGGCCCGGGCGGGGTCAGCCGCCGCCGCGCCTGGCCACGCCCCAGACGCCGTCCTCGCGGACGAGCGCCGCGCCGAAGCTGCCCACGATTGACAGGTTCTGGGCCGTTGCGTTGACGTTGTCACCGTCTTGGAGATACCAGATTCCGGCCGCCTCCAGGCTGGCGGGCGGTCCGTAGAAGTTCCCCTTGTAGCCTCCCTCCGCGAACGCCGCCAATGAGGAGGTGTCGACGACGCCGGCGAACGATCCCGCGGCGCCGATGCTGCTTTCCTGGAGCGTCAGATCGCCGGGGATCGCGGCGTAGTCCTCCCAGAACCCCTTTGCGTCCCAAGACTCCAGGTTCATGATCTTGCCGCTGATCTTGTTGTCGGCGGCGGTTCCGGAAATCGTCGCGGTCAGCTCGACGTCGCCCCGCAGCCTCAGGTACTCGGCGCCCGTCAATCTTGGCCAAGAGCCAAGGGCGCCCAACGTGGGGATGATCCCGAATTGCGAGGCCATCGTCCGGCCCTTGAACGTCCCTTTGGCGATCTTGTCGGCGTCGGCGATGTCCGTGGTCTTCATGCCCGCCTCGTCCTTGAACGCGTCGTAGCCCGCATGGAAGGGGAAGGTCCGCTGCGAGGGGATCGTCGTGGACCCGCCCAGGCTGTACCTGAACTCCATGTGCCCGTAGGCCGCGTAGGACAGGTAGTGGTTCACGTCGTCCTCCGCGGAGGCCGCGGGGTCGTCCGGATCCTCGAGATTCCTGTCCAGCCCGGCATGGTTGGACAGCCGCATGGCGTATGCGCCCACCGGGACGAGCCGCTCGCCGTCCTTGAACAGGGCGCTTTGGGCCTCCAGATGCTCCGGCGTCGGCATGAGCGCGGCGTTCCAGTAATGCTCGGCGTTGCCCTCGGGCGAGGCCGACGGGCGGCCGAAATCCAGCGTCAGATCGTATCCGCCGTTCGATTCGTCGGGCGTGACCATTCGACCGCCGTCCCAGACGCTGGGAAGCCTGAGATCAATGCCGGGCGCGCCTTTTCCGCCCATGTCCACGACAAGCCCGCTCGGGGTGATCGTCAGCCCGGCGACAAGTCTCGGCTCGACGCCGTTGTTCCCGCCGCCATGGGGGTCCAGATACGGGCGCGGGCCGATGAAGGGTCCGTAAAACAGAAACCGTCTGTTGTCCAACGCCCGTTGCGTGCCGCCCGCATTGATGATCGGGATTCCCCGCATGCGCAGCCGGTCGCCGCTGCTGCCCAGGCCGTCGGCGGACATCACGATCTTCCCGGCCTCGTACATGACCGGCAGGATGTCGGCGTCCTTCAGCAGGGTCGCGGCGTCGGCGCCGTCGCTCCGGCGCGGCCTGCGGACCGCGGAGAGCGCGGGAGCGGGCCGGAGGATCTCCTTCCCGATGACCAGGGCGGACGAGCCGGCCCATCCCGTGCTGCCTTCGGCCATGCGCAGCTTCGCCTCGTCCTCGTCCTGGGCGGCTTCGGCGTCGTCGACCTGGATGGCCGCCGCGCCGATCCTGTCGAAGTCTCCGGAAGGCGCGTCCAAGGCGCGCGCCGCCGTCACGGCCCTCCCCAAGGCTGTCCGCGCAGCGTCGATGTCCATTTGCGCCGCTGTCCGGGCGGCGTCCGTGCGCGCGGCCGCCGCCCGGGCCTCCGCGGCGATCACCAAGGCCCGGGCGTCGGCCAGCGCCTTCTCCGCATTGTCCAGCGCGGTGTCGAAAGCCTTCTCGGCGGCCGTCCTGTCGTCCGGCGCCGCCGGGTCCGCAGGATCCATGGGATCCGTCGGACCGGGAGTCGCCGGCGCAGCCGGGGTGCCGCCGCTGGAGCAGGCGCCGAGAGCCAGAGCCGCGCAAGCGAGCGCAGCCAAAAGTTTAGTGTCCATGAGTGCTTCCCCTCCAGCATTGATCCGGCGTCCCCTTCGCCTCCCGCAGGAAGCGGATGGGCAACGCGATGCTCCTGCCGCCTTCGGGCCTTGCCCGAAACGGGCTCCGGTGCCGTCGGGCAGCCGCGCCACCCTACGGGGGGGGGTCGGATGTCAAGCGTTTGTTCGCGTTCGGAAACCGCGTTTGCCGCAGCCGGATTCGGGCCGCATGCGCATTGGTCGGTGGCCGTTCCGGACCGCCGACTCTGTTCTGCGTTGGCCGCGGGGAAGACCCCGACCCGTCGCTACTCCAACGGGACTAGGGATCCGCCGCTTGTGGCGCAGCCCCAATAACAGACTACTGATCGCCAGTGCAGCCGGGATTAGGCCTGGCGCGACGCTGGGACAGGCCAAGCTGCGGACGATAAGGGATTATTCCGCGCCGTCGCGCCGATTCTGGGAATCGGGATCAGGGCCGATGGCTGGCTCTGCTGCGAGGTTTGCCGAATTTGCGGCAGTCGGATGCTGGCGCAGGCATTACTTCCGCCGTCCCGGCGAATGGGCGTCCCGGTGGAGCTGGCGCAACCGCGGCAGGGAAAGCTTTGGTGCGCCGCTCCGCGTCGGCATGCGTCCGGCAGCGGGACGCATGCATTGGATGCCTGTTCCGGAAGCGGGAGCTGCCGCGCCGGGAAGGCGCGGCAGCCGCAAGTCTTCGGGCCGGGGGGTGCCCCGGGCGGGGTCAGCCGCCGCCGCGCCTGGCCACGCCCCAGACGCCGTCCTCGCGGACAAGGGCCGCGCCGAAGCTGCCCACGATCGACAGGTTCTGGGCCGCCGCGGAGTCGGAAGCGACGCCGTCTTGGAGATACCAGATCCCGGCCGCCTCCAAGCCGGCGAGCGGTCCGTAGAAGTTCCCCTTGTAGCCTCCCTCCGCGAACGCCGCCAATGAGGATGTGTCGACGACGCCGGCGAACGATCCCGCGGCGGTGATGGCTGTTTCCTGGAGGTCCAGGTCGCCCGTGATCCTGGCGTAGTCCTCCCAGAACCCTTTCGCGTCCCAGGACTCCAGGTCCTTGATCTTGCCGCTGATCTTGTTGTCGGCGGCGGTTCCGGAAATCGTCGCGGTCAGCTCGATGTCGCCCCGCAGCCTCAGGTAGTGGGAACCCGTATATTTTGGCCAGGGGCCCACGGTATTCAGTTGCTGCGGAGTCAGGCGCTCGTCTTCGATGTTTTCGATCCCGAATTGCGCGGCGAGGGTCCGGCCCTTGAACGTCCCTTTGGCGATCTTGTCGGCGTCGGCGATGTCCGTGGTCTTCATGCCCTCCTCGTCCTTGAACGCGTCGTAGCCCACATGGAAGGGAAAGGTCCGCTGCGCGGGCACAGTGTAGCCCCCCGCGCTGTAACGGAATTCCATGTGCCCGTAGGCAGCGTAGGACAGGTAGTGGTTCACGTCGTCCTCCGCGGAGGCCGCGGGGTCGTCCGGATCCTCGAGATTTCTGTCCAGCCCGGCATGATTGGACAGCCGCAAGGCGTAGGCGCCCAGCGGGACGAGCCGCTCGCCGTCCTTGAACAGGGCGCTTTGGGCCTCCACATGCTCCGGCGTCGGCATGAGCGCGGCGTTCCAGTAATGCTCGGCGTTGCCCTCGGGCGAGGCCGACGGGCGGCCGAAAGGCAGCGTCAGATCGTATCCGCCGTTACTTCCGTCTTGCTCGTTCAGTCTTAGGAAGGGCCAAGTGCTGGGAAGTCTGAGATCGATGCCGGCCGCGCCTTTCCCGCCCATGTCCACGACGAGCCCGCTCGAAGTGATCCTCAGCCCGGCGACAAGCTTCGGCTCGGCGCCGTTGTTTCCTCCGCCAGCGGGGTCCAGAAACAGACGCGGAAGATCCGGTGCGCCCGCAAAAAGCAGAAGTCTGGGGCCCGAAGTACCACCTGAGCGTCGCGAAGCAACGACCGGGATTCCCCGCATAGGGAGCCGGTCGCCGGTGCTGCCCAGGCCGTCGGCCATCACGATCTGGTTCCTGCCGGCGTCGTACATAACCGGCTGGATGTCGGCGTCCTTCAGCAGGGTCGCGGCGTCGGTGCCGTCGGCGTTCCGGCGCAGCCTGCGGACCGCGGAGAGCGCGGGCGCGGGCCGGAGAAGCTCCTTCCCGATGACCAGGGCGGACGAGCCGGCCCATCCCGTGCTGCCTTCGGCCGCGCGCAGCTTCGTCTCGTCCTCGTCCTCGGCGGCTTCCGCCTTGTCGACCTGGATGGCCGCCGCGCCGATCCTGTCGTAGTCGCCGGAAGGCGCCGACAGCGCCTTCGCCGCCCGCACGGCGGCGGCCAAAGCGTCCCGCGCCTCGTCGATGTCCGTTTGCGCCGCGGTCCGGGCGGCGTCCGTGCCTGCGGCCCTGGCGGCTCTCTCCGCCGCAGTCACCAAGGCCCGGGCGGCGGCCAGATCCCTTTCCGCCTCCGCCAGCGCATCGTCGAAAGCCCTCTCGGGGTCCGTCCTGTCGTCCGGCGCCGCCGGGTCCGCGGGATCCGTCGGACCGGGAGTCGCCGGCGCAGCCGGGGTGCCGCCGCCGGAGCAGGCGCCGAGAGCCAAAGCGGCCCCGCACGCGAGGGCCGCGATCAGTTTCGTGTCCATGAGCATCGCTCCGCAATCATCATCGATCCGCCGGTCCTTCCGCGTCCGCGCACCAGCGGCGGACGCGCGGAACCCGGCTCTTTCCGGCCCGGAGCCTCGCCAGCATGTCTGAAAGGGAATTCGGCATTCCCATGGGCTGCGTCGACGCCCGCGGGCGGACGCATACACCTATACGGGGGGTGGCCGGATGTCCAGCATTTGTTTGCGCCCGGAAGCCGCATGCGCCGCGGCGGGATCCGGGCCGCGCCCGCCTTGGTCGGCGGCCATGCGGCCGAGGCCGTTCCGGACCGCCGACTCTGTTCCGCGCGGGCCAGCGGGTGGTTAGCCCGTTCCAGAGCGCAGCCCGGCTTTCAGCGCTGCCGGTGCCGCATGCGGCGGATGGCTTGCCGTCGCCTGCGGCCGTCAGCCAAGGGCCGATGCCGCTCAGCGGCGATGTGGCTTGGGCTGCCCAGGATTGGCATGATTTGCACAGGACGCTGGAGATCGCGCGGAGCTTGCGGGCGACGGCCGCCAATGGCCCGCTGCCCGGTCTCCGGAAGCCTATCCGGGCCCGGTGACTGAGTTCAGGCATTGCCGGCACTCCGCCTCTTGCCCTGAGGGGCGCGGGTCATCCTGCCTCGGCGGCGCCGTCAATGCATCGCGCATACGATTCGAGAAATCAGCCTTCCCTCAAGTCCGAACGCTCTGCATCTTGCATGGCGTACGTTTGATGTTCGTCGCGCGTTTTCCGGTGTTTGCGCTTGATGATCGCCTTTTCGGCAGAAGCCCTTTCGCGGCAGGCATTCGAAGGCCGTTTCCCGGACAAGTCCTCCGCTGAGCATCCGTTCAGGATCCGGTTCCCAAGCGGCTTCGTCTGCCCCGGATGCGGGGAGCTCCAAGGCGACAAGTCTGAAGCGGTCGCGCTGCGTGCACGAATGCGAAGATCGCAGGCTTCAGACCTCCGCCGCGGCCGGGACCTTCACGCATCGCTCCCATGTCCCGCTGAAGGGCTGGTTCCGCGCCACGCTGCTGACGGTCGGCCATTCCAGCGGGACTTCGGCGTTGCAACTCAAGAACCAGTTCGACCTGAAGGCGTTGGATCCCCCGCTGGCGGCCGCAGCCACAACGGCAGGCTGCCCATCGCCAGCGCAGCGGGGATCAGGCCGGGCGGGATGCCGGGACAGGCCAAGCTGCGGACGATGCAGGATTATTCCGCGCTGGCGCTGCGTCGGTTCGTGACCGACGCGGCGATTCCGGGAATCGGGATCAGGGTCGAAGGCTGGCTCTGCTGCGAGGTTTTGCCGAATTTGCGGCAGCCGGTGGCCGGAGGCCGTCCGGGGCACAGGGTTCTGGAATGGACCCGCCGCGTGTTCTCGAACCGCAAGCGCTCCGGTCTCGGCGTTTGCGCGGATTCCAGCGCAGGCGTTCCGCCCACCGTCCTTGCGAATGGGCGTCCCGGTGGAACCGGCGCGGCCGCCGCGCCGGGAAGGCGCGGCAGCCGGAGGTTTCCTGGCCGGGGTCAGCCGCCGCCGCGCCTGGCCACGCCCCAGACGCCGTCCTCGCGGACGAGCGCCGCGCCGAAGCTGCCCACGATTGACAGGTCCCGCAAGGTGGAGTTGTCGCCGTCCTGGAGATACCAGATGCCGGCCGCCTCCAGGCTGGCGGGCGGTCCGTAGAAGTTCCCCTTGTAGCCTCCCTCCGCGAACTCCGCAAAAGAGGCGGTGTCGACGACGCCAGCGAACGATCCCGCGGCGGTGATGGCGGTTTCCTGGAGGTCCAGGTCGCCCGTGATCCTGGCGTAGTCCTCCCAGAACCCTTTCGCGTCCCAGGACTCCAGGTTCTTGATCTTGCCGCTGATCTTGTTGTCGGCGGCGGTTCCGGAGATCGTCGCGGTCAGCTCGACGTCGCCCCGCAGCCTCAGGTAGCTGGCGTCGGTCAATGACGGATAGCGGCCAAGGTTGCCGAGGAGGGTGACAATCCGAAATTGCGTAGCCATCGTCCGGCCCTTGAACGTCCCTTTGGCGATCTTGTCGGCGTCGGCGATGTCCGTGGTCTTCATGCCCGCCTCGTCCTTGAACGCGTCGTAGCCCACATGGAAGGGGAAGGTCCGCTGCGAGGGGATCGTCGTGGACCCGCCCAGGCTGTACCTGAACTCCATGTGCCCGTAGGCCGCGTAGGACAGGTAGTGGTTCACGTCGTCCTCCGCGGAGGCCGCCGGGTCGTCCGGGTCCTCGAGATTCGTGTCCAGGCCGGCGTGGTTGGACAGCCGCAAGGCGTAGGCGCCCACCGGGAGGACCCGCTCGCCGTCCTTGAACACGCTGCCGTGGTCCTCCAGATGCTCCGGCGACGGCATGAGCGCGGCGTTCCAGTAATGCTCGGCGTTGCCCTCGGGCGAGGCCGCCGGAGGGCCGAAATCCAGCGTCAGATCGTGTCCGTTGCCTGTGAATGAGGCCCATTGATGGTTGTCCCAGGCGCTGGGAAGCCTGAGATCGATGCCGGGCGCGCCTTTTCCTCCGAGGTCCACGACAAGCCCGCTTGGGGTGATCCTCAGCCCGGCGACAAGCTTCGGCTCGACGCCGTTGTTCCCGCCGCCAGCGGGGTCCAAATACGGACGCGGAGAATCGGCGAAGCGTCCAAAAAGCAGAAACCGTCTGAGGTCCTGATCAATTCCCGTGTTGCCCCCTGTAACGACCGGGATTCCCCGCATGCGCAGCCGGTCGCCGCTGCTGCCCTGGCCGTCGGCCATCACGATCTGGTTCCTGCCGGCGTCGTACATGACCGGCGGGATATCAGCGTCCTTCAGCAGGGTCGCGGCGTCGGTGCCGTCGGCGTTCCGGCGCGGCCTGCGGACCGCCGTGAGCGCGGGAGCGGGCCGGAGGATCTCCTTCCCGATGACCAGCGCGGACGAGCCGGCCCATCCGGTGCTGCCTTCGGCCGCGCGCAGCTTCGCCTCGTCCTCGTCCTCGGCGGCTTCCGCCTTGTCGACCTGGATGGCCGCCGCGCCGATCCTTTCGAAGTCGCCCGAAGGCGCGTCCAGGGCCTTCGCCGCCGCCACGGCCCTCCCCAAGGCCGTCCGCGCCTCGTCGATGTCCATTTGCGCCGCTGTCCGCGCGGCGTCCGTGCCCGCGGCCCTGGCGGCCCTCTCCGCCGCAGTCACCAAGGCCCGGGCGTCGGCCAGCGCCTTCTCCGCATTGTCCAGCGCGGTGTCGAAAGTCCTCTGGTCTTCCGTTCTGGCGTCCGCGTCCGGATCGGTCGTTGCGGGATCGGGCGCCGCGGGCGTCGCCGGGCCGCCGCCCGAGCAGGCGCCGAGCGCCAAGGCCGCGGCGCAAGCGAAAGCCGCGATCAGTTTCGTGTCCATGAGCGTTGCTCCTTGATCATCATCGGTCCGCCGGTCCTTCCGCGTCCGCGCACCAGCGGCGGACGCGCGGAACCCGGCTCTTTCCGCCCGGGAGCCTCGCCAGTACGCCTGAAAGGAAATTCGGCATTCAAGCGAGCCGCGTCGACGCCCGCGGGCGGATGCATGGATCTATACGGGGGGGTGGCCGGATGTCCAGCATTCGTTTGCGTCCGGAAGCCGCATGCGCCGCAGCGGGACCCGGGCCGCGCCCGCCCCGGTTCGCGGCCATGCGGCCGCGGCCGTTCCGGATCGCCGACTCCGCTGCGCCCCGGCCGACGCCGCGCAATCCGCGGAGAGGGTCGCGGTCTGCCGCTCCGTCACGCCCGCGCTTACCGCCCGTTTTGCAACGGGTGGGCCGGCGACGGGAGTGCCGGCGAGCTGTATGCTCTTGGCGGCCGGTGATCGAAGAGCCCGCAGTTTTCCGCGGAAGGCGGCGTCCGGTCTCAAGGCCGAACGCCATGAACGCCGTTCCGGCATTGATCCGATCCGTCTTGGCGCGGGCGCTCGGGCAGTGGCGAAGGCTTTGATCTGCGTCTGAGGGAGCGCCGAGTTCCGGTCCCGGCTTCGTCCTGGCCCGCCCGAAGCATCCGTTCCCGGCCGCCCGCGGCAATTGGGAAGGGCGCGGACCTGAACGGAATGCCGGTCCCGGAAGAAGTTTCGGCGCGGACGCGGCTGCCTCCGGACCGGGTGCGGAAGAGCCGAGGAATGCCTAAGGCATCAGCCTCGAAACGCTCGCCGCCGCGCCTCGCGCCGCCGTCTCGATCGCATCGCGCTTCGCGACGAAGCGCGCCGTGGGGACCGGAACGGAAATCGCGTGGACGTCGCCCTTGGCGCACCTGAAGGCGAAGCCGACGGCGGATATGCCTTCGGTATGGTCGTCCAGATCGTAGGCGAGGCCCGTCCGCCGAACCTCCGCAAGCATTGCCGCGAACTCCGGCATGTCGCCCGCGAAGTCCCGGCGCTCCCATTCATCCTCGGCAAGCGCTCTTGCCCGGTCGTCGTCGAGCATGGCAAGGCAGGCGCGGCCGTTCGCCGTGGTCGTGAGCGGAAACGCGGCTCCCACCGCCGAAACCGCCCTCAGGCGGTGGACTCCGGGAACCTGGTTGAGAAACACCATCGCCGACCCGCTCATCACGGACAGGTCCACGGTCTCGCCGGTTTCCTTCGCGAGATCGTTCATGGGGCCGCGGCACCGCTCGACGATGCTGGCGCGCGCGGCCTCCGCGAGGGATTCCAGCCCGGGTCCGAGCCGAAGGCCGCCGCGTTCGGGATCGACGGCCACCAGCCGCTCCTCGGCCAGCGCGCCCGCGATCCGCTGCACCGTCGAACGCGGCAGGCCCGTCCGCTTCGCGATCCGGCCGAGGCTCAGTTCGGTCTCGCTGTCCTTGAGCGCGCGGAGTATCGCCACCGCCCGGGAAATCACCTGCATCGCCGCCTGTCCGCGTTTCCTGACTCCAGTCCTCGCGCCCGCCCGCGGCGCGCCCGGCGATGCCGAAGCGGACGACGCGCAAACTGTACCGATTGACGGTACGATTCAACCATGCAGCGAACTTTTTTGTTGACCGCGATGCGGTTGCCGGAGTAGGCTTGGCGTTCAACGGCAAGAACGGGCCGAGCCCGCGCCGGCGCCGCTGGCGGGCCGGACCTTCCGAACCGGGAAGGAGCCGAATCCAATGGTCAAGATCAGAGGAATCGAATTCCAGGCGAACACGGAGAACGACCTCGGAATCGAATTCTACAACCTGTCCCACAGGTTCGGGTTCCAGTGCCCGAACTGGCCGTACTTCCGCGACGTGCACATCGAGCGGATGCATTACATGGCCAAGTCCGGCGTCCTGAGCCAGACGATCACCACGACCATGCACGTCACGACCCACATCGACGCGCCCGCGCATGTCGTCCAGGGAACGCCTTTCATCGACGAGGTCCCGCTGCCGCACTTCTTCGGCTCCGGCATCGTCGTTCCGATCCCGAAGGGGAAATGGGAATCGATCACCGGCGACGACCTCGAACAGGCCTGCGGCCATGCGATCCGGAAGAACGACGTGCTGATCATCAACACGGGCTGGCACAAGCAGTACGAGGACGGGGACTACTTCCCCTACTGCCCGGGCCTCGTTCCTTCGGCGGCTGACTGGATGGTCGAGAAGGGCGTGAAGGTCGTGGGCCACGATACGCAGGCGAACGACCATCCGCTCGCCACGGCGATCGGGCCGCAGCGGAACGGCCCGCTGCTTCCCCACCTGGCCGAGGAATACAGGGAATGGTCGGGCGGGCGGACCTGGGACGAGGACTTTCCCGAATGGGAGCCGGTCCACAACAAGCTGTTCAGCAACGGGATTCTAGGCATCGAGAATGTCGGCGGCGAGCTCGGCGCCGTGACCGGGAAGCGGTGCACCTTCGCGTTCTTCCCGTGGAACTGGGACAGGGGCGACGGCTGCGTCATCCGCTTGGTGGCGATGATCGACCGGCGGCAGGCGTACCGCATCGAAGCCGGCGAGTCCTTCTGATGCGCGTCAAGCGCTTTTCCGACGCGCGGCCCTACGAGGCTCCCGGCCACCGGGGCGTGACGGGCCTGCGGCTGCAGGGATTCGAGGATGGAGGCCCCGAAAACCAGTGGATCGGCCTGTCGCAGTTCCTGCCCGGAGGCGGCGCGGGCCCGGACAGCACGCCCTTCGAAAAGGTCTACGTGGTCCTTGAAGGCCGAATGACCGTCGTCTCGGGCGGCGCCGAAGAGGTGCTGGGCCCCTTGGACAGCTGCACGATCGCGCCCGGCGAGGTGCGGACCATCGAGAACCGGTCCAACCACGTCTGCAAAATGCTGGTGGTCATCCCCTATCCGGGCGGCCGCCGGCCGGGGGCGGACGAATGACCGCGCATGATCCCCGGTCGCTTTTCGACGTGAGCGGCAAGGCCGCGCTGGTATCCGGCGCGTCGGGCGCGTTCGGCGGCGTAGCGTGCAGAACGCTGTCCGGCGCGGGGTGCAAAGTCGCGATGGCCGGCGGAAACGCCGAAGCCATGAACCGTATCGCGGAGGAATGCGGCGGCGGGACGATCCTGATTCAGGCTAGGCCCGAAACCGAAGCGATTTGCGAGGACATGGTGAACAGGACCGTCGAGGCGTTCGGCGGGCTGGACATCCTCGTGGTCGCGTCCGGCATCAACATCGTCTCGAGGATCGACGAGATGGACCCGGCCGATTTCGGCGCGGTCATGGACGCCAATGTCACCCAGTCCTGGCTGCTGGCCCGCGCGGCGACCAAGCGGATGAAGGAGCAGGGCGGCGGCAAGATCGTCCTCGTCTCCTCGGCAAGGGGGCTGCTCGGCCATCCGGCCGGATACACCGCCTATTGCGCGTCGAAGTCCGCGGTCGACGGGATCGCGAAGGCGCTCGGATGCGAGCTCGGCCCGCTGGGAATTACCGTCAACGCGATCGCGCCGACGGTGTTCCGCTCGCCGCTGACGGAGTGGATGTTCGCGGACTCCGAGAACGCCCGGCGCGTCCGGGAGGGCTTTCTGGCGCGCGTCCCGAAAGGGCGCCTCGGGGAGCCCGAGGATCTCGCGGGTCCGCTGCTGTTCCTCGCGTCGCGGGCGTCGGATTTCTACACCGGCCACATACTTTACGCCGACGGCGGATACACCGCGGGCTGAAGCGCGGGCGGATGCGGCACTTTGCGGTAATCGGCGCGGGCCTCATGGGGCACGGCATCGCGCTGGCCTTGGCGCGGGCCGGACATGCGGTGGCTTTGCACGACCCCGTGCCCGAGGTGATCGCCGGCGCGAAGGGCCGGATCGCCGCGAGCTTGGAAGCGTCGGGCGTCGGCCAGGACGAAGCCGCCTCGGCGCTCGCCCGGGTGGAATGCGCGGAATCGCTTCCCGCCGCCGTCCGCGACGCCGACGCCGTGATCGAAGCCGCCCCCGAAAAGCTCCCGCTCAAGCAGGCGCTGTTTGCGGAAATCGAAACCTACGCTCCGGAATGCGCGATTCTGGCGTCGAACACGTCGGTTCTGCCCATATCCCGCATCATGGAAGGGCTGTCGGGCCGCCATCGCGCGCTCGGCACCCACTGGTGGAACCCGCCGCACCTGATTCCGCTGGTCGAAGTCATCCGGACGGAATGGACCGACGACCGGTCGGCGCAGCGGATGTTCGACTGGCTTGAAGCGGCGGGCAAATCGCCGGTTATGGTGAACAAGGACATTCCGGGCTTCGTCGGCAACAGGCTGCAGCACGCGCTGTGGCGCGAGGCGGTGAGCTTGGTCGAGAACGGCGTCTGCGACGCCGGCGCGGTCGACACCGTCGTCAAATCCGGCTTCGGCAGAAGGCTCGCCGTGCTGGGGCCGCTGGAGAACGCCGATCTGGTCGGAACCGACCTGACCTTGGACATCCACGCAAACCTGCTTCACGATCTGGAGGCGGCGAATTCCCCGTCTCCGTACCTCAGGCGGCTGGTCGAGAGCGGCCGGCTGGGAATGAAATCGGGCGAGGGGTTCCTCGGCTGGACCGATGAGCGGGCCGCCGCCGTGCGCGAGCGGCTCAGCAGGCATCTGTCGGGTCTGGACGGCTTCCTCGCCGCGTCCGCGGAAGCGGCGCAAGACCAGGCTCAACAAAGGAGGACATGATGCAAACCGGAGCAAGCCGCCCGTCGAGGCGGCGTTTCCTGGCAGGGACGGGCGCGGCGCTGGCCGCGCCGGCCGCGATCGGCGCCGCCCGCGCCTACGCGCAGAGCCCGACGCTCAAAGTCGGGCACGTGAGCCCGCGAACCGGGCCGCTTGCAGGCTTCGCCGAAGCGGATGAGTTCGTGCTCGGCGCCATCGAGCCGCTGTTTTCGGCGGGCTTGGAGAACAACGGCAAGACGTGGTCGGTCGAGATCATCTCCAAGGACAGCCAGTCGAATCCGAACCGGGCCGCCGAAGTCGCCGCCGACCTGATACTCGGCGAGGAGGTCGACATCATTGTCGCCGCCTCGACGCCGGACACCGTGAATCCGGTTTCGGACCAGGCGGAGATCAACGAGGTGCCGTGCATCACCACGGACTGTCCGTGGCAGCCTTATTTCTTCGGGCGCAACGGCGTTCCGGGGGAAGGATTCCGGAGCACGTACCACTTTTTCTGGGGGCTGGAGGACGTGATCGCGGCGTTCCTGGACATGTGGGACGGCAGCGGCGTGGCGAAGCGGGTCGCGGGCCTGTTCCCCAACGACGCCGACGGGAACGCATGGGGCGACGCCGAGAACGGCCTGCCGAAGCCGCTGGCGGCGGCGGGGTACGACCTGCTTGATCCCGGACGGTACCAGCCGCTGTCGGACGATTTCTCGAACCAGATCGCCGCGTTCAAGGAGGCGGACTGCCGGATCGTCACCGGCAACATGATCCCGCCCGATTTCGCGACCTTCTGGGCGCAGTCGGCCCAGCAGGGCTTCGAGCCGAAGATCGTGACCATCGGCAAGGCGCTGCTGTTCCCTTCGGTGATCGAGTCTCTCGGGGAGCGCGGCAACGGCCTGAGTTCCGAGGTCTGGTGGTCGCCGAACCACCCGTTCTCGTCCTCGTTGACGGGAGCAAGCGCGAAGGGCCTGGCGGACGGGTACTCCGCAAGCTCGGGGCGTCCGTGGACGCAGCCGATCGGCTTCAAGCACGCTCTGTTCGAGGTTGTGGCCGACGTGATCGGGCGCGCCGAGGATCTGGAGGATCCGGAAGCGGTCATCGCATCGATCGTTGCCACCGATTTGAACACGATCGTCGGGCCGGTGAACTGGGCCAAGGGGCCGATCAACAACGTCACCAAGACTCCGCTCGTCGCGGGCCAGTGGCAGCGTGAAGGCAACGGGTTCGAGTTGAAGGTCGTGGCGAACGCCACGGCGCCTGAGATCCCGGTCAACGGCGAACTCATACTGCTTTAGGCAGGGGCACGGGTGGCGGCGCATCGCGCGCCGCCGCCGCTGCGCACGCGGACCAGGACCGCAATGGATGCCGTCCTGTCGCTGGAGGGACTCGACAAGTCCTTCGGAGCGGTCAAGGTCGCCGACAAGCTGTCGTTCCGGCTCGGGAACGGCGAAGCGCTTGGCGTCATCGGACCGAACGGCGCCGGCAAGACGTCGATGTTCAACCTGGTCACGGGCACTCTTGCTCCGGACGGGGGATGCATTCGTTTCGCGGGCAAGGATGTAACCGCTCTCAGCGCCGCGCGGCGCTGCCGCGCGGGAATGGCGCGGAGCTTTCAGGTGCCTCAACCGTTCTCCGGCCTGACCGTATTCGAAAACGCGCTGGTCGCCGCCACGCAGGCCGCCGGGCTGGCGGGCCACGCGGCGGAGCGGCATTGCCTCGGCGTTCTCGGCCAGACGGGACTGCTCGACAAGGCCAACGCCCTCGCAGGCAGGCTCACGCTGCTTGAGCGGAAGCGGCTGGAGCTCGCCCGCGCGCTCTGCGCGAAGCCGAAGCTGCTGCTTCTGGACGAGATCGCGGGCGGACTGACCGAGGCCGAGTGCGCCTCCCTCGTGGAAACCGTGCGCGAAGTGCACGCGTCGGGCGTCACGATCATCTGGATCGAGCACGTGGTTCATGCGCTGCTGGCGGTCGTCGAGCGCCTGATCGTGCTGGATTTCGGCCGGAAGATCGCCGAGGGCGTTCCGCAAGAGGTCATGCAGAGCCCCGAGGTGAAGGAGATCTATCTGGGCATCGAGGCGGATGCCTGAGCCCCTGCTGCGGATAACCGGCCTCGATGCCCGCTACGGGGATTTCCAGGCGCTCTACGGAATCGACATGACGGTAGCGGAAGGCGAGGTGCTCGCGATCATCGGCGCGAACGGCGCCGGAAAGACGACCCTGATGCGCTCCATCGCCGGGCTTGTCGACAACGGCGCGGAGCAGGTGGTCTTCCGGGATCAGGCTATCGGAGCATTGAGGGCGGACCAGATCGCCGGGAAAGGGATCAGCCTTGTGCCCGAAGGGCGCCAGCTGTTCCCGTCGCTTTCGGTGGAGGAGAACCTGCTCGTCGGCGGACAAGCCGGACGGCCGGGACCGTGGTCGCTCGAAGCGGTCTACAAGCTGTTCCCGATACTCGAAGAGCGCTCCGGCGCGCCGTCGACCGCCTTGTCGGGCGGCCAGCAGCAGATGGCGGCGATCGGCCGGGCGCTGATGTCCAATCCCGACCTGGTCCTGTTCGACGAAATCAGCCTCGGGCTTGCCCCGGTGGTCATCAAGGCGATTTACGACGTGCTGCCCGGCATCGTGGGAGAAGGCATGACCGCCGTTCTGGTGGAGCAGGACATCTCCAAGGCTTTGTCGGTATCGTCGCGGGTGTACTGCCTGCAGGAAGGCAGGGTGTCCCTTGAGGGGCTGTCCGCCGACGTGACCCGGGACGAAATCGGCCGGGCATATTTCGGGATCGGATAGGGCCATGGAATGGGCGAACGCGATCATCCAAGGGACGCTGCTCGGCGGCCTTTACGCGCTGTTCGCCGCCGGCCTTTCGCTGATCTTCGGCGTGATGCGGCTGGTGAACATCGCCCACGGGGACCTGATCGTGCTCGCCGCCTATCTGGGTCTGACGACATCGACGGCGCTCGGCCTCCATCCGCTGGCCGCGCTTCTTGCCGTCGTGCCGCTCATGGCCTGCATCGGCTACGCGCTGCAGCGCGGCGTGCTGAACCGGACGCTCGGAGACGACATCCTTCCTCCGCTGCTCGTGACCTTCGGCCTCTCCGTGATCATCCAGAACGCGCTTCTCGAGGCATACACCGCCGACCCGCAGAAGATGGACGCAGGCGCGCTCGAGACCGCCAGCATCGCGGTCGGAGGGCTTTCGCTCGGCGTCCTTCCGCTGCTGACCTTCGCCGCCGCCGTCGCGCTGATCGCGGCGCTGCAGTGGACCTTCTACCGGACGCCGCTGGGACGCGCCTTCCGCTCCGTCTCCGACAACCAGGACATCGCGCAGCTCATGGGGCTGAACCGCCGCCACGTGTTCGCCTTGGCGATGGCGCTTTCGCTCGCGGTCACCGGCGTCGCCGGAGTGCTGCTGGGCATCCGGACGAATTTCGACCCCTCCATCGGGGGCGGCCGGCTGATTTTCGGCTTCGAGGCCGTGATCATCGGCGGCCTCGGCAATCTCTGGGGCACGCTCGCCGGGGGCGTCATTCTGGGCGTCGCGCAGACGGTCGGCGCGAAGATCCACCCCGGGTGGCAGCTGCTGGCGGGCCACATCGCGTTTCTTCTGATACTTGCCGTGCGTCCGAACGGGCTGTTTCCGCGGATTTCCGGATGAGCGCGCAGGAGCTTCGCGTCGTTCGGTCCACGCGCGCGGCGCGTATCGCCGCGGCTCTGGGCGCCGTCTGCCTCGTCGTCCTCGCCGCCGCGCCCTGGTGGGCTGGCCGGGCGGACATGAGGCTCCTTGGCGAGCTCTTCCTCTACCTCTCGCTCGCGAGCCTCTGGAACTTGATGGCCGGCTACGCCGGCCTCGTGTCGGTCGGACAGCAGGCTTATGTCGGCTTCGGCGGCTACATGCTGTTCGCGCTGACGATCTTCGGCGGGCTGCATCCCTTGGCCGCGATCGCCGCGGCCGGAGTCCTCGGCGCGGCGGTGTCGATGCCCGTCGCCGCCCTGATCTTCCGCCTGAGGGGAGCGTACTTCGCGATCGGAACCTGGGTGATCGCGGAGGTGTTCAGGCTGGCCTTCGCGCAGGTGTCGGCGCTCGGCGGCGGCTCCGGCTCGTCGCTGCCGATCGGAATCGTCAGGTCGCTGGCGGATTCGCGCCAATCGCGCGAATGGCTCAGCTACTGGCTTGCTCTGGGCGCTGCGGTTCTGGTTGTCGCCGCGGTCTATCTGCTGCTCCGCTCGCGAAGAGGCCTCGCCCTCACGGCGATCCGGGACAACGAGCTAGCCGCGGGATCGCTGGGCATAGACATCTGGCGGACCAAATTCGTCGTCTACGTGACCGCCTGCGGGCTCGCTTCGGTGGTCGGCGCGCTGATATTCCTGCAGAAGCTGCGGATTTCGCCGGACGCCGCCTTCTCAGTGAACGACTGGACCGCGTTCGTGATATTCATCGTGGTGATCGGCGGGATCGGCACCATCGAAGGGCCGATAATCGGGACGCTGGTATTTTTTGCCTTGCGCGAGACGCTTGCCGACCTGGGCACGGTTTATCTGATCGTGCTCGGGCTGGTCGCGATCGCCGTGATGCTCAAGGCTCCGAAGGGCATTTGGGGCTTCATTCGGGAACGCTACGACCTCCAGCTGTTTCCCGTGTCGCACCGGATCGTCGGGAATCCGGAGAAACAAGGAGACTGACCGATGGCGCGCAGAAGCAAGACCGTGATCACCTGTGCCGTAACCGGGGCGATACACACGCCGACCATGTCGGACGCCCTGCCGTACACCGCGAGCGACATCGCCGGGCAGGCAGTCGCAGCGGCGGAGGCGGGCGCGTCGATCCTGCACCTTCACGCGCGCAATCCGAAGGACGGCTCGGTCTCGATAAATCCGGAGGACTTCCAAGCGTTCCTGCCGCGCATCAAGCAGTCGACGAACGCCGTGGTGAACATATCCACGGGCGGCAGCCTGAAGACCCCGATTGAGGACCGGATCGCGCCCTCGCTGAGGTTCTCGCCGGAAATGTGCTCCCTGAACATGGGCTCGATGAACTTCTCGTTCCATCCGCTGGCCGGACGCCACGAGGAATGGAAGTTCGACTGGGAAAAGGCCTACGTGGAGGATTCGGAGTCCTACATCTTCCGCAACACCTTCCGCGACATCCGTAAGGTTGCCGAGACCCTCGCGCCGCACCAAGTCAAGTTCGAACACGAGTGCTACGATGTCGGGCACCTCTACAACCTGAAGTTCTGCATGGATGCGGGGCTGTTCGAACCGCCCGTGTTCGTCCAGTTCATATTCGGGATTCTCGGCGGGATCGGGCCCGACGTGGACAATCTGGTGTTCATGAAGCGCACCGCCGACCGGCTCTTCGGCACGGGCTACCGGTGGTCGGTCTTCGGCGCGGGCGCGGCGCAGATGCCGCTCGCGACCACCGCAAGCCAGATGGGAGGCAACGTCCGGGTGGGCTTGGAGGACAGCCTCTACATCTCGCGCGGCAGGCTTGCGGAGAGCAACGCGCAGCAGGTCGCGAAGATCCGTCGCATTGTCGAGGATCTCGGCTCGGAAGTGGCGACGCCGGACGAGGCCCGCGAAATCCTGGGCTTGAAGGGCGGAGACCGCGTCGGCTTCTGACCCGGCTGATATGGCCGTACTCGCCGGGAACAACGCACAGGATTCTCCGTCCGAGCCGGGTGCGACTGAGCAGCGGCCGCAAACAAGTTCGTTCGCGTTGCTACGTTTTCCCGTCAGGAAGCCGGGCGGTTTCCGCGCTGATGGATGGGCTTTGTCAAGATATCGCTTCTCTCAACGGCCGTTCGCGCATATGTAGTGTCTGGCAGAGAACCCGTCGTTTTTCGCTGTACGGCCGGATTTTGGTCGGGCGCAATGGCCTCGCCGGAACCTGGCGCGACGCATTTCGAGCGGAGACGAGGCCGTTTCCGGTTCCGGAGGCCGGTTTTTCCGCGCCGGCGGCGGTTTTCCGGGGGTCCGGCGCAGGCTCCGCCGCCTGCCGCCCTGCGGCCCGCCGGGATTTCGGGGAGGGCGCCGCTCAGGCGGCGCGTTTGCGCCGTTCCGGCCGCAGCCGCCCGCGGTCGCGCAGGATCCGCCCGAGCCGGTGGATGCTGGCGGCGAGGACGGAGAGGCCGACCGCCAGCTCGAACCGGTCCCGGCCGCGCAGCCGCACCCGGCCGAGGCCGCGGCGCTCCAGCCCGTTGATCGCCGACTCCACGCCCGGATGCCTGCGCCGCGCCGCCGCGAAGGCCGGATCCGCCTCGCGGGCCCGGTCGGCGGCGGACAGCCGGCCCTTCTTCGGCAGGGCGTTCACTTCCAGCATCGCGTCCAGCTTCCGGCGGCTCTCCGGGCTATGGAACCCGCGGTCGAAGCTGCAGGCCCGCAGGTCCGGGAACGCCTCCAGGCATCGCGCGATCAGCGGAACCGCGACATCCGTGTCGCCGCCCGTCCACATGATCTCGTGGCCGAGGATGAACCCGCCGCCGTCCTCGACGATGCAGACCGGAACCCCGAGCTCGACGGGCTTGCCGGCCTTGCCCTTGGCGATCCAACGGGTGTGCTCCTCGAAGACCGGGAACACCTTCTCCCCGTGCGGGACCGCCTCCTCCTTCAGCACCCGGCGGGCGGTCCGGAACGCGAATCCCGGCACATGGTCGATGAGCCTCCGGATTTCCGACAGGACGCGCGGCGGGCGGCCCGCGGCCCGGAGCGCCCCGAGCGAGCCCTCCGCCTTCTTGGCCAGCTTCAGCGACCTGGCCAGGAACGCCAGGACCTCCTCCGGGCGGGCGCTCCACCGGGGCACCGTGCCCGCCCTCCCGTACAGCGCCTTCGCCGCGGCCAGGTGGTGGCCGCGCTGCCGCCAGCCGCGGACGCCGCGGCCCTCGCAGGCCCGCGAAGCAGCCTGCACGAGGCAGCGGACCGAATCCCGAAGCAGGCCCATATCGGTCGGATGGCGGACGTCCGTCTCCGCCGCGAACGGGCCGCAGCGCCCGACCAACGCTGCGCCAGGCTTTTTCCCGCGACCTTGTGCCCCGTCGCCACGACCAGCCGGTCCGCCTCCCGAAGAAGCTCCGGCGTCAAAAGCTCGACATTGTCCCTGATGTTCCGGAGCTCGTGGAAGCAGGGCTCGAACCAGACGTCGTGGCCCAGGAAGGCCTGGATCGTCACATGCTCGTCCGCCAGCTCCCGAAGGCGGTCGTAGTCGCAGTCCAGACCCTGCCCGGCACGCCCATCACCAGAACCCGCCAGAGATGCATCCCCGGGCGGCCCGTGTCCCGGCGGCGGTCCGGAAGGACGCGCGCGTCCAGCAGCCGGAACAGCTCCTCCCGCGCCGCCTTGTCGTTCCGGACCGCCTGAAGACCGATCAGGACCGCGGGGATGTCGTCCCGGGACTTCGCGTCCAGCTCGATCGACCCGATATCGACCGAGCCCAGCCAGGATTGCTCCCCGATCACCTTGCGCATGCAATCGCCTCCGAAGATTCCAGGAAAAACGCCGGTATAGCGGCGAATTCGGGCGAATCATGCCAAATCCCGGAAATCTTCGCAAGCAAAAAACGGGGATTAAGGACAGAAATTCAACGCGTTGCGGGTTCTCTGCCAGACACTAGCTATCCGTCTGCGGACAATGAGGCGCCTCGCATCTGCATTCTCGACACCGGTGCAAATCGCGGCCACCCGCTGCTGTCCGCCGCGCTTGCTGCCGCAGGTCTGCACACGGTGGAACCCGCGTGGGGAACCGCCGACAACGACGGCCATGGAACGCAGATGGCAGGGTTGGCGCTCGCAGGCAATTTGACGGATCTTCTTGCCAGCAGCGCCCCGGTGAAAATCGACCGCCTTTTGGAATCGGCAAAGCTACTGCCTCGCGGCGGCGCAACCGGAACCGACGCTCACCATCATGGATACCTGACCAAGGAAGCCGTCGCCAGACCCGAGATCGCCGCTCCGGATCGGCGCAGGGTCTTTGGCATGGCCGTAACGGCCGCCGACAATCGGGATCGGGGCCGTCCGTCCGCGTGGTCGGCAGCACTCGACTCGCTTGCCGCGAATGCCGATTTCGAGGGCGAAACGCCGCGATTGACGGTCGTTTCCGCCGGGAACGTCATGGGATTGGAAGCTTGGGCTGAATATCCCGATAGCAATGATACTGACGGCGTGCACGATCCGGCACAAGCTTGGAACGCACTTACCGTCGGCGCCTGCACCAGCTTTGTGCGGATTACAGAGCCGGATGCGGTCGACTTTGCCCCAATTGCAGATGCGGGCGGGCTCAGCCCGTTCAGCACGACTTCGATCACGTGGCCTTCGCCATGGCCGCTGAAGCCCGACGTTGTGTTCGAAGGCGGCAACGCCGCGATAGACACGATAAGCGCTTCAGCGTTTCCGAGCTTGAGCCTGCTGACTACGCATCACCGGACGCCCGCACGGTATTTCACAACAACTGCCGGAACCAGCGCGGCGACCGCGCTCGCCTCTCGCATGGCAGCCCAAGTGATGGCGGTCTATCCGAATTTGTGGCCCGAGACGGTCCGCGCGTTGATCGTGCATTCGGCTGAATGGACTGATGCAATGCGGACGGCATTCCTGCCCGCGAACAAAAATCCGTCGAAGACTGACTATGTGAAGCTGTTGCGGAGATGTGGATTCGGCTGTCCGGATCTCGACCGCGCGCTGTGGAGCGCCGCAAATTCACTGACCATGGTCGTTCAAGAAAGCCTACAGCCCTACAAGCGAGACGCCGGCAACGCACCTTCCAATCGCGATATGCACATCCATCACCTTCCGTGGCCGATCGAAGCTCTTGAAGCGCTCGGTGAAACGCCCGTAGAAATGCGGGTGACGCTATCCTACTTCATCGAACCCAACCCGTCGTCGCGAGGCGTTCGCTCGCGCTATCGGTATCAATCTCATGGTCTGCGATTCGAAGTCAAACGCCCTCTCGAACACGTTGACGCATTCGTCGGCCGGATTAATGCCGCGGCACGGACAGAAGAGGAAGGAACCTATCCGAATGACGCGGACCCGGCTTGGCGAATTGGTTCGCGGGCACGGCACAGAGGCTCGTTGCACGGTGATATCTGGCGGGGCACTGCCGCAGATCTTGCGAGCCGTGAATTCGTCGCAATATATCCCGCGCTGGGATGGTGGCGGACCCGCCCCGCGCTTGCTCAATACAATCGGTCGGCACGATACGCCTTGATCGTCAGCATCAGGGCACCGGAAACCAATGTGGATCTCTACGCCGAGGTCGCCAACCAGATAGGCATTCCGGCTGAAGTCGAAAATTGACGGCCGGTTACCGTTCGCCGATACAGTCACTGCTGGAGCATTTCCGACGTGGACTGAACTTCGCGGGCCGAAAACGCGATTTCCCCTTGCCTGCAAGGCCTTTTTTCGTTTTCCATCTACCAGCCGCTGGGAACATTTTCGCCAAGCCGATGCCCAGGAGCTTGAACTCCCGGCGCTGACCAGGCGTCGGGTCGTGACCGCCGACATGGTTCCGGGAGGGCACTGTTTCAAATGTTGTGCAAGTTCCGCCGGGCAGCCCGCAAGGCGGCAAGCGGCGGAGCCTGCGCCGACACGGGAAAACCAGCCTCCGTAGCCAGATTCGCCCCTGTGCCGCGGTTCCGAAGGCACCGATTGCGCGACCGGCTCGGGATTCCGCCGCAACGATTCCAATTCATCTGCGCTACCGCGAGCTTCAGCGACCATGCCTGGGCACCCTCGTTTGGCGCCCAACTGTCGGGCTTGCCTTCCGACAGCTGGACATCTCCGACAACGGCCTGATTTCACGTTTCGGGCGGCTTCGCGGGTCGGCGGCCGCGGCATTTCGCCCGTTCCGGCCGATTTGTGAGGTCGGGATTGCTTGCTTGGGGCCGTTTCCGGCCTGTTCGGATTGTCGGGAGAACGGTACCCGGGCCGTTTCCGGCCCGTGCGGGGTCAGGCAGGCGCACTTCGACTGACGAGCTATCGCAGCCGCCCCATGTTGCATGCCATGTTCGCCATCGTGATGGCCGCACGGGCGCGGGCGAGGCCGACGGTACGGACTGCCATCCCCATGCGGCTCTTCCGGTGGGCGAAGACGTGCCCGGTCTTCGCCCGGACCGCCGACTTGCGGCCGTTGGCCTTGGCGGTCCGCGCGCTCATGGGGCAGCCGCGCGGGTTCCTGCGGTGGATGCGGCTTTTCAGGCCGTTCCTCGTTCTCCGCCGAGCGGCAGGCGGTGTCCGCCCTCACGTCGCGGCAGGTGTTGCCGCCCTGGATCAGGCCTTCACGCAACCGGGCGCCGTCGCCCGCGGCGACCTGGCTGCGGATGATCCCGTGCTTCCGGTCGATGCAGATGTGGGACTTGCGGCCAAAGACCGGGATGGCGATGCCCGTCCGCCTCCCGCCGTCCGGCCGGAGCTTCGCCTTGCGGAATTTGACGACCCAGCACGCGTCCGTGTCCTTCTGCGCCGCCTTGGCGGGGCTCGTCGGGCCATATCTCCCCGGCCGCCTGCCCCGCCTTGATCGCGGCCTTTTCGTCGGTGCCGGCGCGCCGGCGGGGCGCGGAGACCAGGGAGGCATCCGTGATCCAGCCGAACCGGGGAATGTAGCCGACCTCGTTGATCACCCAGTCCAGCTCCCGGAACAGATCGTCATGCGCGCCCGCCCCGGTCAGCGCCTCGTGGAAATCCCGGAGCGTGGCCGCGTCCGGCGCCTTGTCGCGCAGCTCGATGCCGCAGAATCGCATCCAGCCCGGCCGGTCGTGCACCATCGCCTCGGTCGGGGCGAGCGACAGCCCGCGGAGGCTCTGAAGCACGAGCATC
This sequence comes from Paracoccaceae bacterium, assembly GCA_965203795.1. GTDB lineage: Bacteria > Pseudomonadota > Alphaproteobacteria > Rhodobacterales > Rhodobacteraceae > CBDBBY01. The sequence continues at coordinate 3,803,224 of OZ241915.1, forward strand.
CTGAACTCCGGCACGACGTCCAAGGCCGGGCGGCCGCCCTTCGGGCCCGGCGGCTTCCCTGCGGCCGGCTCGAGGATTGGCCGGAACCGCTCGAAAACCACCGCGATGTCCGGCGTCTCCAGCGGACCGCCGTCCGCCGAAATCTCCTCCGAACGTTCCTCGACGTCCCAAAATCCAGGCTGCTTCGCTACCGCGGCCTCCTGTGCTGCTGATCCTTCGAAGCACAGGCCCGCGCAAAACGCCAGGTTTCCGGAGGCGTCCAATTTGCCAGCAAATCGGCGCGGGAACGCGGGCACCGCATTCGGGCTGTCCGCGATGCCCTTGAATGCCGACATCGCCGACCTAGATCGAATTCCGAGGCCGCATCGCGCCACAGGCACGAACGGCTCGATCAGAACGCAAGTCGGCAAATTTACGAAAGGAACAAGCGATGCAGATCGACATGCACTATCACGGAACCTACTCTTTAGCGCGCTTGGCGGGACTCGGACTCGAGGCAGCCCGGGAAATCGCGACCTCGGCCCAATTCGTCGACGACAATGTTGCGCAGGCCCATGTGGATTTCGAAGACGGGGCGCGTATTGACACGGAGGCCACTGCTCATCATCTTTTCAACCGCGCTAATCTCGACGCGCATGATCAGCGCCGCGTATGGGTGCCGTTCCATTTCCTCCCCGGCAATACCGGCGCTTCCTATACCGAGCGCCTCAAGTGCCGCACTGACAGCGTGATCGCGCGGGAGATGCTCGATCACCACCTGACCTGTTCGGATCGTGATTTCGCGTTGCAACTGCTGGGCATTGCAGCCCACGTCTATGCGGACACGTTCTCGCACTACGGCTTTTCGGGGGTCAGTTCCCGTGGCAACAAGGTCGACAACGGCAGCTTCCGCTACCACGAGGAGGTCGAGGGTCTTGAAGCCCCGGTAGCGTTGTCGCCCGAGATGAAGGAATACGTCACGCGAAAAGCCGAGTTGTTTTTTGAAGAGAGAGGGGAACACGGCGGTTTGTTGGCCAATATCAAGAGCTGGGTGGCGGAAGAGCTTTCGGGAGCGCTGGGACACGGCTCGGTTGCCACTTTGCCTGATCGGCCCTACCTCGTCTGGAGTTTCGATTACGAACGGAACGACGCGGTTGCCGGGATTCGAGACGCGCGAGACAATCCGGCCATGTACCTGCAGTGTTGCGGGGCCTTGCACGGCATGTTCCAGCGGTTCGCCAATCAGCGCCCTGACCTAGCGGACGGCGATGTCAGGGAGTTTGATGCGGTCTCTCCCCGCGTGCAAGAAATTCTGCTGATCCAAGCCGACAAGAACGGGCGTATCATGGCTTGGCAAGAGGCTGCGCGGTCGGGCGAGCTGTTCGGCGACGGCGGCGAAGAGATTCCGGACTATGAAGGCGAAAATTGGAACGCGGAATGGAATGAGTTGAACGGTGCCGAGGACTGCAGGCGCGCCATGGAAACACCGATTTGGCGCTTCTACCAAGCCGCCTCCTTGCACCGCACCTATGTGCTTCGAGACCTCCTTCCGAAGCATCGCCTTATCGTCGACTAGCAACGATATCTTCTACTTGCCAGGATGTGTCAGGATAATGCGGGGATTCTGGGGCTGTTGAAAACCCCTCGTTCCGTGGTTCATGGAACATGATGTTGTTGTGGGAACGGGAAGGGCCACGATATGCTGAAGCGCAAGCCGCCGACCCGGCGGAAACTGTTCGTTTCCGGGTCGCTTGAGCAGTTGGACACCTCCGACAACGGCCTGATTTCGCGTTTCGGTCTGCTTCGCGGGTCGGCGGCCGCGGCATTCCGCCCGTTCCGGCCGATTCGGAGGTCCGGATTGCTTGATCGGGGCCGCTGCCGGCCTGTTCGGAGTGCCGGAAGAGCGGGATTCAGGCCGTTTCCGGCCTTGGCGGGGTCAAGCGGACGCAGTCCGGCTGCAGAGCCAGCGCAGCCGGTTCATGTTGCAGCCATGTTCGCGAGCGTGACCGCCGCCTTGGCGCGGGCCATTCCGATCGTCCGGATCCTCAGCCCCATGCGATCCTTCTGGTGGGCGAAGACGTGCTCCACCTTCGCCCGGATCGACGATTTGCGCCCGTTGGCCTTGGCGGTCCGCCTGCTCATGGGGCGGCCCCGCGGCTTCCTGCGGTGGATGCGGCTCGTCATGCCGTTCGCCTTGAGCCAATCCTCGTTCCGCTTGGAGCGGTAGGCCGTGTCGGCCCACACCCCGCTCCCGGTGTTGGCGGCATCGACCAGGCCCTCCCGCAGCCTCGCGCCGTCATGGGCGGCGGCGTCCGCGGCGATCTGGCGCCGGATGATCCCGTGCTTCCGGTCGATGCTGATGTGGGACTTGTAGCCGAACACCGGGATGGCGATACCGGCCTGCTCCGCGCCGTCCGGCCGGAGCTTCGCCTTGCTGTGCTTGACGGTCCAGCGCGCGTCCGTGTCCTTCTGCGCCGCCTTGGCGGGCTCGTCGGGCCATATCTCTCCGGCAGCCTGTCCTGCCTTGATCGCGGCCTTTTCGTCGGCGCCGGCGCGCTGGCGGGGCGCGGCGACCAGGGAGGCGTCCACGATCCGGCCGGACCGGGGAATGTAGCCGGCCTCGTTGATCGCCCGGTCCAGCTCCCGGAACAGCTTGTCCAGCGCGTCGGCCTTGATCAGCGCCTCGCGGAAGTCCCACAGCGTGTTCGCGTCCGGCACCTTGTCGCGCAGCTCAAGCCCGCAGAAGCGCATCCAGCCCGGCCGGTCGCGCGCCATCGCCTCGGTCGCGGCGAGCGACAGCCCGTTAAAGCTTTGCAGCACGAGCATCTTGAACTTCAGCACGACGTCCAAGGCCGGGCGGCCGCCCTTCGGGCCCGGCGGCTTCCCTGCGGCCCGCTCGAGGATCGGCCGGAACCGCTCGAAATCCACCGCCCCGGCCAGCGTCTCCAGCGGGTCGCCGTCCGCCGAAATCTCCTTCAACCGCTCCTCGACGTCCCAAAATCCCGGCTGCTTCGCCATCGCGGCCTCCATTGCTGCTGATCCTTCGAATCACAGGCCCGCGCAAAACGCCAGGGTTTTCGGAGGCGTCCAGTTGGTTCCGGACGACGGTGCACAGGCGCCGCTTCCACGCCAAGGGCTGCACGGGCTGCCTGCCCGGAGGCGGAGGACCTCCTCGAGCGCGGCGGCACCTTGTTCGCGCTCAACCCCAAGCAGCTCGACCGGCTCCGCCGTCCCCTGCGGGCATTCCGCGACCGCTTCTCCCCCGCCGACGCCGGAGATCATCAGGCTGCGCGAGTTGTCGCGCTGCGCGCTCTAGCCCTCGGCGAGGGTTGGCGGGTGCCCCGGAATCCTGGTTCGGCTGACGGTGGCATCAGCGGGCCATCAAGTGCCCTGAGAGGTACAGGTCAAGAAAGGAAGCTTATTGACAGCCCCCGCTGCGACGCGAAGCACGACATTCCGGAGTGCCCTCGGGGCAGGGCGCTGCGTCCCGGACGGCTGTACAAGGACGGGCGCCGCTTCCGCGCCGGAACCAAGGACTGCGCGGGTCGCCCGCTCAGGGGCGACTGCGTTTCCGGGAGCCGGAGCCGCAAGGCGGCGGAGATCGGCGCCGACCATCCGGCGCTGCTGCGCGCCCGGAGGCGGCGGCTCCATGATCGCCACCGCTGGCGATCGGAAGGGTTCCTGTACCTCTCCTGGCACGGGCTGGGCCGCGCCGTGCGGCGCGGCTTGGGCAGCATGAGGACCCAGCCCTGCCCGGCGGCCGCGATCAACCTGAAGCGGCTCGCGGCCGCTTTTTGCGCCCGATTCCCTGCCGTCGGCACGGTCCAAATGCGCAGAACGCCCCTTTCCGCGCTCCTGGCGCACCGGGTCGGGCCGCCGCATGCCCGCCCGTTTTGCCCGACTCCGCGCAGCAAACCCCCGCGCCGGCCGGTGCCGCGTTGCATTCTGGAATCTTCGGAAGGCCGCTTAATTCAACGGCCCCGATATGGACCCGGTCCGCGCATCTCCATGCAGGCCAGCGGCAAGCATCAACGCGCCGCATCGAACAGGCCGGACACACGACAGCGCTCGGCCAAATGCCCGGGGTTGTAGTAAGGAATGATCCCGCGTCTCAGGGGGCGTCCACACACGAAAGCCATGGTCAGGCACTGGAAAACGGGTCAGCCCGCCACTATCTGTAACAGGAAAGCAACCGAATCGATCCGCCGGGTGAGTGCCAAAGCCCCCGAACCCTGTCAAGCACTAGACGCTATAGGTATCAAGTGCTATATAGACTAATCAACCAACCGAGGGAGAGCATCATGTCAACGGGCAAGTTCAAGACGTTGGTGCACTACATTGTGCACGAATGTCGTGACGACCCAGGGCGCCTCGGTTCCGTGCGATTGAACAAAGCGCTCTGGTTCACCGATATGATCGCGTACCAAGCGGATGGCGTTTCGGTCACTGGCGAGACGTATGTCAAGAGGAGGAATGGGCCTGTCCCTAAGACCATCTTGGCTACGCTCCGGGAATTGGAGAAAGAACGGAAGATTCATGTTCGAGAGCCGGAATACCGGTTCGACTCTCGAAAATTCATCTCGCTCGCTACTCCAAAGAGCGATTCGCTTTCCGATGGCGACCGAACGCTGGTCAAGCTGGTCCTTGATTTCGTATGCCAACACAAGGCAAATGAGATTAGCGAGCGTACTCACGATGAAATTTGGAACGCAGCAGAAGAAGGGGAAATTATCCCCTTGTATGCTACGCTCGCCAGCGGCATGGGCGCGATTACAGAGAAGACCATCGCATGGGCCGAATCCGTTATTCGGGAGAGGGAGGCGGCCTAATGCCATCATGGACGGTATTGAGGGAGATTGTCTTGGATGATCTCGTTAGCGCCTTCTATGATAGGGCAATCTCCCAAAATTCCCGTTTTGAAGACCGATGGCGCGGTGTTGAATGGTTGCTATCAAGAACGCCAGAAAAAGGGATTCCGCGCCAGCGAAATGAACATGATAAATACTTGATCTATGTCTTCCCAAGAAATGAAGTGGCAAATGTTGAAGAATTATGGGTTCTTTATTCATATGATGACATCCAAGTGACCATTCATGCGGTGTGTTTCAGTGTTGAAGAAGACTGATTCTGGGCAGTGATGAAGCCGTTGGACGAGTGATCCGGACGCGCTCAGCGAAAACGATCTGCTATCGCGCCGACAAACCCGCTAACGAGTTCAGGGACCATGAAGACGAGTCCAGGAGCTGCAATCAGCACTCCCGCCCACCATCGCCATCCCATGACATCGACTACACCGAAATAGTGTCTGGCAGAGAACCTTCCGTTTTTCGCTTTTGGGTCTGATTCCGAGCGAGCGCAGCGGCCCTGCCGGGACCGGCGCGGTGCGTTTCGAGTTGGAACGGGGGCGGACCCGGCTCCGGAGGCCGGTTTTTCCGCGCCGGCGGCGGCTTTCCGGGGGTCCGGCGCAGGGTCCGGCGCTCGCCGCCCTGCGGCCCGGCGGGATTTCGGGGAATGCGCCGTTCCGGCCGCAGCCGCTCGCGGTCGCGCAGGATCCGCCCGAGCCGGTGGATGTTGGCGGCGAGGACGGAGAGGCCGACCGCCAGCTCGAACCGGTCCCGCCCGCGCAGCCGCACTTGGCCGAGGCCGCGGTGCTCCAGGCCGTTGATCGCCGATTCCACGCCCGGATGCCTGCGCCGGGCCTCCGCGAAGGCCGGATCCGCCTCGCGGGCCCGGTCGGCGGCGGACAGCCCGCCCTTCTTCGGCAGGGCGTCCGCGTCCAGCATCGCGTCGAGCTTCCGGCGGTTCTCCGGGCTGTGGACTCGTCACCCAGCGTCAAGGCTTGGATTCGGTCATTTTGGCGGCGCCTCGCGATATCCGTTCCGGGTCGAAGGTTTCGCCCGTCCGGAGCATTCCGCATAGGACATGGAGGAGGCGATCCGCAACGCCGCGCAAGGCCCGGGCATGCTTGTGCCCGCGGCTTCGCGGCGCGTGGCATTTCGCCTTGCCGGCGGGGTCGCGCTGGACCGCGGCCATCGCCCAGTGGCAGGCGGCGTTCGCCAGCCGGGAGTTCGCGGCGAGCCGCCGCTGGACGAGGACGGTCCGTCCGGACCGCTTCGCGGCGGGGGCGACGCCGCAATGGCATCGCAAGGCTTGGAGATCGGCCTTGCGGAGGATCCCGCAGGCTTCCGAGACGATGACGGCCAGGACGGTCGGGCCAATTCCGGGAACGGACCGCATGATTTCGACGATCCCGCCGCCTTCCGCCGATCCGATCCGGTCGACGGCTTCGCCGGTTCGGCTCCGGATGTCCTTGAGCTCCTCGTTGCAGGCCTTGATCCTCCTGACGATCCGTCCGGCGGATGTTGATCGGCATGCTTTTTTGACCCCCTATCGGGGGTGATCGGCATGCTTTTCGGCCCCTCCTTCCTGCCGGCGGGCTTAGCCCGTCCTGGTTCGGCCTGCCGGCGCCCTGCGGATTTTGGACCCGCATCGAGCGTTGGGCAGTGCGAGGCGGGAAGGGGATGCCGGCATTGGAGACGGTTGCGGGGATCCGGAACGGCCATTTCCGGGACAAGGTTCCGATCAAGGCGATCGCGCGGAAGCGGCGGGTCTCCCGGAACACGGTGCGGAAGGCGGTCCGGGAGGGTCCGGAGGCGTTCGGGAGCGCGGCGGGCAAGCGCCAGCCGAAGCCGAAGCTGGGGCCTTGGATCGGGGATCTCGAGCGGATGCTCGCGGACGCGCACAACCGGGCGTTCGCGTTCTTCGGCGGCTCCTGCCGGCGCGGGATCCATGACAGCATGAAGGCGGCTGCCCGCAAGATCCGCCGGGGCGGGAACCGCGACTGGAACGAGCGGTTCCTGGCGATGCGCGGCCACCATCCGGTTGAGCCTTCGGCGTGCAATCCCCGGTCGGCCTGGGAGAAGGGCCAGGTGGAGAGCCAGGTGTTCCATGTCCGGCGGCGCCTGCTGTCGCCGCGGCTCCGGGGCGGCTCGCTCGGGGAGATCAACGCCCGTCTGGAGGCGATGTGCCTCGAGGACGCCGGGCGGCGGCGGCATCCGGAGGCGAAGGGCCGGAGCGTCCTCGATGCGTTCGAGGAGGAGCGCGGCTCGCTTGCGCCGTTCCGGGGGCCGTTCGAGTCCTTTCGGGCGGCGCAGGCCTCGGCGACGTCGACCTGCCTCGTGCCCTTCGACGGCAATCAATGCAGCGTCCACGCCGGCGCCGCAGGGCGGGAGGTCGAGATTCTCGTCCGGCCGGATCGGATCGAGATCCGGCGCAACGGAACGACGGTCGCGGAGCATGCCCGCAGCTTCGCCAAGGGGGAGGCCCTGCGACATCCTGCACTGCCTTCCGGTGCTCAGGAGGAAGCCGGGGGCGGTGCGCAACGGGGCGCCGGTCAAGGCGCTCAAGGGGAATCCCGGCCGGATGCGGGATCTCTTGGCGGGGCGCGAAGGCGGCGGCCGGGAGTTCGCGGAGCTGCTGGTCGCGGCGCGGGACGACGGCATGGAGGCGGCGGAGGCGGCGTGCGCGGAGGCGCTGGCCTGCGGCGCTGCGAGCGCGGACCTGGTCCCGGACGTCATGGCGCGCATGCGGGAGGCGCCGCCGCCTTCGGAGATCGCGGTTCCGGAGCGGCCCGCGCTGGGCCTGCCGCCCGCCGCGGACTGCGCCCCTGCGACTGGCTGAGAGGATCCGCCCATGCGCCGCGGGGAGATTCCGGAGATGACGGCGGGGCTGGGCCTCGGCGGCATGCGCTCGGCCTGCGACGACATCCTGTCCGCCGGCGCCGAGCGCCGCCACCCGCCGCAGCGGATCGTCGGCGAGCTGCCGGAGGCGGAGATCGCGGACAAGAAGGCCAGGTCCATGAATTGCCAGCTGACGATCGCGAAGCTGCCGTCGGCGAAGGATCCGGCGGACTTCGACTTCTCCGCCTCGCCCGCGGACGAGGCGCTGCTGCGCGGGATGGCGGAAGGCGGTCTCCTGGACGGCGCGCGCAACGCCGTGCTGGTCGGCGGCACCGGCACCGGCAAGAGCCGCCCCGCGGCGGCGGTGCCGGGGGGTGCATCCGGAACGGCGCCCGCGGGCGCTTCTTCGACACGGTGAACCTGGCGGACCTGCTCGAAGCGGAAGTCCGGGACGGGCGGCCAGCTCCTGTTCCATCTGCTGAGCCGCCCTGCGAGCGCACGTCCGTGATCGCCGCGACCAACCTGTCGTTCTCCGAATGGCCGTCGGTGTTCGGCGACGGGAAGACGGCGGCGGCCCTGCTCGACCGGCCCGCGCACCATTGCGGGACCGTCGAGACCGGGAACGGGAGCTGGCGCTTCCGGCAGCACTCGAAAGGCTGATCCGGCCCGGAAGCCGCGCCGCCGCGCAAATCGAAAAAATCGAGAAAGCAGCCCCCCGGCCTTGCCCCTCCGCGCTGCGCGCTCCGGGGCAAGGCCGGGGGCCGGGGCCGATTGCGCCCCCTTGGAATCCGGCTCCCTGGGGGGTCAAAAAAGGATGCCGACAGGGGGTCAAGAAAGGAAGCTTATTGACAGGCGGAGGCGGAGACGGCCTCGATGGTTCCCGGCGCCGTCGGAACCGCCTTGCCGCGGAGGCGGGCGAGGATCTCCTCGGCGCGGGCGGGCCGGGCTCGGCTCTTCCTGAGCGCGGCTTCGACAGAGGCCTTGCGCGCGCGGCGGGCCTTGTCCGGCGTCGGGGCGAGCTCCCGGAGCCTGAGGGCCCAGTCCGTTCCGAGATCCGGCGCGGCTTTGAGGAAGGCGGGGTGGCAGCGCCCGGGATGCGCCTTCAGCCTGTTGATCAGGCGGGTTCTTTCGGCGACCAGGTCGCTGCCGGAGCGGGACAGCTCGCGCAGCTCGATGATCTCCGGCGGCGGCGTTTCCACCTCGCGGAAGGCTTTCCGGTCGGTGGCGAGCGAGTCGGCCAGGACAATGGCGTCGCGGCGGTCGTCCTTGGCGCCGGCCGGGAAGAAGCGGTCGCGGAATGCCCGCAGGGGACGGCGGAGCCGGTCGAGCTGCTTGGGATTGAGCGCGAACACCGCGCCGCGCCGCTCGAGCAGGGCGTCCACCTCCGGGCCGTGCGGCTTCTCGATGGCCGCCGCCGCCGATCCTGCGGGGCCGTGCCCGAGGATCCAGTCGGCCATCGCGGCCAGACCTTCGCCGCTGTGGGCGAACCCCCGCTCGCGTCAATGACCGCGACCTGGTGGAGCGTTGTGGACCAGTCGATGCCCGCGAAGAATTCGAATTGCGCCATGGCTCTGCCTCCGTGCCAGAAAGGGCCGGCCGCGGCCTGCGCCAATTCCTGTGCTGGCGCTCTCGGCGCCGGCACGTCACCGGGCGTTGCCGCGGCCGCCGACCGGAGCGCGGGTCCACAGCAGGCGCTCCCGGCGCTGAAGCCCATGGCTGCTCCCGGCCGGCCGCCCCTCCGCCCGGAACGGGCGGAGCTCGTCCGATCATCGCCGAACTCGATGGGGATTCGAACCCTCGCCTCGGCCTGTCGCGCTGCGCGCTCCAGCCCTCGGCGAGGGTTGGCGGTTGCCCCGGAACCCCGGTTCGGCTGACAAGGATGTCAGCGGGCCGTCAAGTGCCGGGAGAGGTACAGGAACCCGCGGTCGAAGCTGCAGGCCCGCAGGTCCGGGAACGCCTCCCGGCATCTCCCGACCAACGGGACCGCGACATCCGTGTCGCCGCCCGTCCACATGATCTCGTGGCCGGGAATGAACCCGTGCCCGTCCTCGACGATGCAGACCGGAACCCCGAGCTCGACGGGCTTGCCGGCCTTGCCCTTGGCGATCCAACGGGTGTGCTCCTCGAAGACCGGGAACAGCTTCTCCCCGTGCGGGACCGCCTCCTCCTTCAGCACCCGGCGGGCGGTCCGGAACGCGAATCTCACCACATGGTCGATGAGCCTCCGGATTTCCGACAGGACGCGCGGCGGGCGGCCCGCGGCCCGGAGCGGCTCGAGCGAGCCCTCCGCCTTCGCGGCCAGCTTCAGCGACTTGGCCAGGAACGCCGGGACCTCCTCCGGGCGGGCGCTCCACCGGGGCGCCGTGCCCGCCCTCCCGTACAGCGCCTTCGCCGCGGCCCTCGCAGGCCCGCGACGCCGCCCGCGCGAGGCAGCGGACCGAGTCCCAAAGCAGGCCGAAGTCGGTCGGATGGCGGACGTCCGTCTCCGCCACGAACGGGCCGCAGCGCCGGCCAACGCTGCGCCAGGCTTTTTTCCCGCCACCTTGTGCCCCGTCGACACGACCAGCCGGTCCGCCTCCCGCAGAAGCTTCCGGCGTCAAAAGCTCGACATTGTCCCTGATGTTCCGGAGCTCGTGGAAGCAGGGCTCGAACCAGACGTCGTGGCCCAGGAAGGCCTGCACGTCGGCGTGCCTGTCCGCTATCTCCCGAAGGCGGTCGTAGTCGCAGTTCAGGCCCTGCTCGGCACGCCCATCACCAGAACCCGCCAGAGATGCATCCCCGGGCGGCCCGTGTCCCGGCGGCGGTCCGGAAGGACGCGCGCGTCCAGCAGCCGGAACAGCGCCTCCCGCGCCGCCTTGTCGTTCCGGATCGCCTGAAGCCCGATCAGGACCGCCGGGATGTCGTCCCGGGATTTCGCGTCCAGCTTGATCGCCCCGATGTCGACCGAGCCGAGCCAGGACCGCTCCTCAACCACCTTGCGCATGCAATCGCCTCCGAAGATTCCGGGAAAAACGCCAATATCAGGGCGAATTCGGGCGAATCATGCCAAATCCCGGAAATCTTCGCAAGCAAAAAACGGGGATTAAGGACAGAAATTCAACGCGTTGCGGGTTCTCTGCCAGACACTATGTAGAACAATAAGAGTTGTGCCGCGATGGCCGAAGCACGCCGCGAGACAGCGTGCCAATACGGCAACGAAACAATTGCCAACAGAATTGTTGCCAACAAAACTGTTGCCAACGAATCCGTTGGCGATAGTTTGACAGAAGCCATCCGGGACTGGACAGGAATCGATCATGGAAGGCGTAGCAGGAGCGCCGGTAGTGGGCGAAGACCTCTTCGGGCGGGAACGCGAACTCGCCCATATCTGGCGAATGCAGGAACGTGGCGCGCATGTTCTGATGACTGCCCCTCGGCACGCAGGCAAGACCAGTCTGATGATGGAACTCAAACGCGATCCCGGCGATGGCTGGATCGTAGCGTACGCCGACATCGAAGCATGCAACAGGGTCCGATGAAATAATTGCGAAAATACTTGACAAGCTTGTCGAGAACAAGGAACTCGAGAAAGAGTTTTGGGACGGGATGTCTGACTTCACGAAGAAGATCGTCAAAGTCGCTGAACCGATTAAATCCTTTTCAGTTCCCAAAATAATCAAGCTCGAAACACGCTCGGCCACGAGAAGCAATTAGAAACGAGAGGCCGAAAAGCTCCAGAGGGGTTTGCGATCATCGACGCCAGACAACCGCAAGCTGCTGATAATCATCGACGAGCTTCCGATTCCGATAGACAATATGCTCAGGAACAAAGAGCAAAAACGGGAAGCGGAGATATTCATGTCTTGGTTCCGGAGCTTGAGGCAGGATCAAGAGCTTCGAAACAAGGTGCACACTCTAGTTGGAGGCTCTATTGGAATGGAAGGTGTAATGCGACGAATGGGGAAATCGGCACTCATTAATGATATGACAACTTTCCATCTTCCGTCGTGGTCAAAAGAAACGGCCGCAAAGTTCGTAAGGAAGCTGAGCGACCGTGAGCAGTTCCAACTCGACGATTCGTCAATTGACGAGATGCTGACGCTCTTGCAAGATCTATTACCGTATCATGTTCATCTATTTTTCGAAACTCTTCAAACCGAACTTGCCAGCAAAAATGGCCCGATGCCCGAGGGGACGGTTAAGCGATGTTTTGACGATCAGCTAGCGGCATTTCAAGGAGCTGCCCGGATGGATCACAATAAAGAAAAGCTTGCAGCGATATTTGAAACCCAGGAAGAAATGAGAATGGCGCATAAAATACTAAAGGCCGCATGAGTGCAACAAAGCGGAATCAAAGATTCAGACATCGGTGCAACTCGATCTGAACCAAAGCAAGAGGTGCAATCGATTCTAAACGAATTGATAGCCGAGAAATTTATCACAATCGAAAATGGGAATGTAATATTCTGTTCAAATCTTTTGCGGTGCTGGTGGAAAAGGCACGTGATTGGGATTCGAACATGACGGCTTATCAGCAGCTCTACAATTCAGCTTTCTTATCCAAAGAACAACTCCCAGCGTCATTTTCTGTTCGGCAACATACGTTGCGTCATCTTTTAAGGCTCGTTGCCGAGGAAGCACCCGATAAGCCGCGAAAGCACATGATAATTGTTGGGCCAAGAGGAATGGGAAAATCTACTCTGGGATTGAGGTTGTTGCGCGAGATAGAAGAAGATTTCGGTTTGTCGGCGATTTGACAGCCGCTGCCTTTTGATGAGGAAAGCTATGAAATAGCCGACGCCGCGGATTTTTGGCTGACGGCATTGCATCATCTAAGTCGTGCTACAGATGATCCCGTTTGGGCTGAAAGCGCTACAAAACTGGCGCGGGGAGAAACCGATAGTCAGAGGGTCGAGGCGTATGCGATAAGTATGCTTGACGAATATTGTGCTGAATCGAACAAACAATTGATTTTATTTGTGGAAAACATTGATGTTGTGTTAGATCAGCTGCAAAACAGAAGGGACGTGCATGCACTACGTGCGACTTTATCTACAAATTCGAATTTTCTCGTTCTCGGGTCGGCAAACAGCGTTTTCGCCGGAATACAAGAGTACTCAGCGCCCTTTTACGGATTTTTCAGGGTGATCCGCTTGGAAGGGTTGGGCACCGAAGAAACAACGTGCATGATTCGCGCGATGGCAAAACGATTCAGCGGGGTAAATTCCAACAAGCTTCTATCAAGCGAGCGAGGACGAGTTGAAACTATCAGAAGGTTGACAGGCGGGAATCCTCGATTGCTGGCTCTGGCGTGTCAAATGCTGTTCGAGCCTCAATTGGGGACAACATTAGAAAACATCGAACGATTAATTGACGAGCAAACCCCATATTTCAAGGCAAGAATAGAAGATCTACCGGCGCAATCCAGGAAAGTGTTCAGCAAACTCGCCGACGGATGGCGCCCCATGCTCGCCAACGAGGTGGCAAGTGGTGCAATACTCGGATCGTCTCAAGCAAGCGCGCAATTGAATAAGCTCGTGGATTGGGGATATGCCGTTAAGGTCAGTTGGAGCAATGAAAAGCGCATCCGTTATGAGGTAAGCGACCGTTTTTTTAATATATATTTTATATATAGATTCGCCCACGACGCGCGGGACCGGATGGAACGCCTCGTAGCGTTTCTTTACGACTTGTTTGGCCCTACCGAAATGAGGAGCTTGTATCTTGATGCATCGAGAGGCATGAAAGGCGTAAGCCGTGGCGAGCCGGAGGCCACGGAGTTACTCAAGTCTTTAGCGCAGTACGTAATTCGAGACATGGAATTTAAGGAGGGGCAAGCTTGGGCAAATGAACTGCTGAAACTGATTCAGAAGGGTGAATCCGCGCCAACCGAGTATAGCGAACGTTCAAATTATGCTACAAAATGGGTAAATCTTGGAAACAAATTTAAAGATGATGGTCGTCGAAATGTTGCGATTTCCGCTTACATTCGCGGACTCGAATCGATTATCTCGAATTTGCTTGCTCAAGGGAGTAAAAAGGATAACGACATTGAAGACTTGTTTGAAATCGATGCTATCGGAACAATTATAGAAAATATCGAAAAAATCAAAACCGACATGGAGGCTAGTGACAACGTGCGCAATCATTCAAATGAGTTTCATGCAATTTATGGCCTTATGCACTTGGCACACGGACAGATTTGGTTGCTTGTGGGAGAACGGGATAACGCAATCGTTTCAATTCAGGAGTCGGTAAGGTGTGCGCAAGAAATTCGCAATGTTAAGGATGAAGATGAGCGTGATTTTTCGTTACGATTGCATTTGCACTTGATTCCATTTCTTGATGAATTTGGATTCGTTGAGGAGTTGATTGATGTTGTGAATCGTGCGTTAGAGGTGAGCGAATCTAATGACGCGGTTCGAAGCGAAGGGCTGGTTATGGGAATGATTGAAGCATGCGAAAAGCTGATCAGGCTGGAAAGATACATGGAGCTCAAAAAGATCTGTATAAAGATAACGAAAAAATTTCCTGATATAGACGTAGGCTGGCGACTATTTGCGATTTGCGTTGCTAACCAGAAAGGAAGAGCCGGGATGGTTGAAGCGGGACGATATGTGCGTGAGGCGATCACGAGGGGACCAGATAATGTGTGGAACCATTATGCGGGTTTTGTTGTGTTTTGCAAATTGGGTGAATGGGGTGCTGGGTTGGATCGATTGGAATATTGCTTGGAATCAGAGCTGAATGCTTTTCAGGGTGAATTGTCGAGAATCACAGATATTTTGATTGAAGCGACTCGCGCGGGCGAGGGTCCAAGGGTTGTGTCGATCATGGAAAACGCGAAAGTTACGGATGAATTGGAACCGCTTTGGCACGCGCTACGAGCGCGCCAGGGCGGGGATTTGGAACCCCTTCCTCGTGAGGTAAGGGAGACTGTGGAGCATATTAGGCAACGGTTTGAGGCGCGTGAGGGCGGTTGGCGGTAAGTCCAAATGGCTCGGGAGAGCGCGGTATGATGCGCGACCCGTTATCGACGTTCGTGACTTCGAGTTTGATTATCGATCCGGCAAGTTTTGTTGATCTTTGCGTTGGCGGTTGCGGTTCGGTACCGGTGAATTCTTTGGGAACTGCCGGATTAGCTTTAGAAGATTAGGGCAATACCGGATCATGTTGAGGCCGCCTGCAGGTTCGAACGGAGCTTCGACCGGGCGTTCAACGAGGTTCGAGCCAAGGGACTTATCGACGGGCAGGAAAGAGGGGTAGGAAAAGAAGCCGATTGCCCGCGATCAAGGGTCGGAAAAGCATGCCGATCCACAGGTGTGAACATGTCAACGGGCGGCAGCCTGAAGACCCCGATTGAGGACCGGATCGCCCCCTCGCTGAGGTTCTCGCCGGAAATGTGCTCCCTGAACATGGGCTCGATGAACTTCTCGTTCCATCCGCTGGCCGGACGCCACGAGGAATGGAAGTTCGACTGGGAGAAGGCGTACGTTGAGGATTCAGAGGCATACATCTTCCGCAACACCTTCCGCGACATCCGGAAGGTCGCCGAGACCCTCGCGCCGCACCAGGTCAAGTTCGAGCACGAGTGCTACGATGTCGGGCACCTCTACAACCTGAAGTTCTGCATGGATGCGGGGCTGTTCGAGCCGCCCGTGTTCGTCCAGTTCATATTCGGGATTCTCGGCGGGATCGGGCCCGACGTGGACAATCTGGTGTTCATGAAGCGCACCGCCGACCGGCTCTTCGGCACGGGCTACCGGTGGTCGGTCCTCGGCGCGGGCGCGGCCCAGATGCCGCTCGCGACCACCGCGAGCCAGATGGGAGGCAATGTCCGGGTGGGATTGGAGGACAGCCTTTACATTTCGCGCGGCAGGCTTGCGGAGAGCAACGCGCAGCAGGTCGCGAAGATCCGGCGCATCGTCGAGGATCTCGGCTCGGAAGTTGCAACGCCTGACGAGGCCCGCGAAATCCTGGGCTTGAAGGGCGGAGATCGCGTCCGCTTTTGAAGCCTGTTTCGCCTGGTGCGCGGCACCGGGCGACGACGGGAAAACGGTGCCAGTTCGAATCCGCAGCTCTGAAGATCAGCGGGGCTTCATCCCGGCGTCTTCGGCAGGGTTCGGGTTCGAGCGCGGATTCGGGAATTGATCCGTGTTCCAGCCTATACGCCGGTTCGCATGTCGAGGACGGACGCATGAGCGGGCTTGGGAGGCAGCCCGTTGCCGCGGCAAGTTCGAAAAAGGGATGCTCCTGTTTTGGAAAGCCGCGGAGTCCGGCATCCGCACGTGGCACCAGCCGACGCCCGGACTGCGCTGTCGGCCCGGAATCGGGCTAAAGGCGAACGGGCGCCGCGTGCCGGAATGCCTGGCTGACAAGCGGCCATCCGAAAGCCGACTCTTCCCGTGCGATCCGATTCCGAATGAAAACAGCCGCGACCGGATGCAGCGTCCGGGGCCGATGATTGCGCTGAAGGAATTCAGGCTGGCCCACTCCCGCCATCCGCTTGCCCGTTCGGTTTGCCAGCAGATCCGTTGCCAACGAAAATCCTGCCGAAGGAATTCCGACCTGTTTCGCATTGGGACGGCCGCGCCCTGTCGAGCGCGCGCCGGACTGGCCGCGATGGGTTCAGGAAATCCATGCGCTCGTTTTCGCCCCGCCGCTATTGGCCGGACGCAAACTCGTGCCCGTCCGGGGTCGGATGCGCAACGGAATTCGGCTCTTACATTCCGCAAGCCCGCCGCATATGAGGCGCGGAGCAATCAGGATCGGCAGGTTCAATGTCCCGAAGCGGATCGGCGACGGCGGGCGCGGCGGTGCGCTACGACGCGATGTTCAAGCGGCTCTTCAACGAGAGCCGGATGGCCGGGGACCTTCTGCAGGCCATCGCCCCGGACCGGTTCCTCGCCGCGGTCGATCTCGGCACCCTGTGCCAGGCCGGAGGGGAATTCGCCGACGACCGGCAGCGGAGCAGCCGCGCCGACAGGATCTGGCGGGTGAAGTCGAAGAGCGGCGGAGACTGGGTCTACCTTTTCGTCCTCATCGAGTTCCAGTCCCGGGTGGATCCGATGATGGCGCGGCGCGTCCTCAACTACGTCCTGCGGGCGAGGGAGCAGGCCGAAGGCGAGCGGCGGGAGGACGGGCTGCATTCCTCGCTTCCCCCTGTCGTGCCGGTGGTGATCTACTCCGGCGACGCGGAATGGTCGGCGCCGACGGATTACCTGGATTTGATCGAAGGCGATGACGAATGGCTGCTGGAATACCAGACCCGCCAACGCTATGATGTCATTGAGCTGCGCCGGGCCGATGCCGGGGAGTATCCGGAAGGCAACGCCGTCGGCGCCCTTTGCGCGCTCTCCAATCCGGGTTCGACCGAACCCGGCGCCAAGCTCGCGGCGATGCTCCGGACCGCCTTGGGCCCGGAGCACAAGGGGCTGCGCGATGCGTTCATCGGCTTGGCGCTGGCGGTCGTGGAGCACTCCTGCGGAATTCCGCAGGAAGCCTTGGATGAACTGAAGAGGACCGAAGCCATGCAGGATCACGAGGAGGTCGCGTCCGTGTTCGAAAGAAGCTTCGACCGAGCGTTCGACAAGGTTCGGACCGAAGGGCGTGCCGAAGGGCGCGCCGAAGGGCGGACCGAAGGGCGGACCGAAGGGCACGCCGAAGGGCGGGTCGAAGGGCGGGTCGAGGGGCACGCCGAAGGGCGGACCGAAGGGCGGGTCGACGGGATGCGCGAAATTCTGCGGCGGCAAGCGGCCAGGAAATTCGGCTTGAGTCGGCGGGCCGCGCTGTCCGAGCTGTTTGCCGGGCTTCGGACCGCGGACCAGCTGGAGGGCGCGTCGGAGTTCCTGCTGGATTGCGAAGACGCCGACGAGTTCGTCCGCGTCCTGCAGCGGAATTCCGGCGGCGGCTGACGGCGGAACCGTCCGCCGAGCCAAGGGACGGCACTGGCTGAGCCGTGCCGTGCAGTGAGGTCTCGACAACATGAGGGTTCAGTTCTGCCCGACAGCCGCCGTGTTCAACGTGAAGCGGCTCGCGGCCGCTTTTGCGTCCGATTCCCTGCCTTCAGCATGATTCGAATGCGCGGAACGCCCCTTTCCGCGCTCTCGGCGCAGAGGGCCTGGCCGGAGCGCCGCATGCGCGCCCGTTCCGCTCGACTCCGTGCAGCAAGACCCAGCGCGAACCGGCACCGCGACACATCCTGGAATCTTCGGAAGGCCGCGGAATTCAACGGCCCCAAGGTCAAACAGTCATCAAGACGGGATTGCGGAAATCGGGAGCGCTGGAAGCGTTTCGGAGCACTAAAAAGCGATATGGATCCGGTTCGCGCTTCTCCATGCAGGCCAGCGGCAACCATCAATGCGCCGCACCGAACAGGTCGGACACACGAAAGCGCTCGGCCAAATGCTTGGTGCTGGACAAGGAATGATTCCGAGTCTCAAGGGGGCGTCAACACACGGCGGCCCTGCCGTCGCCGGTAAAAGTCTCGCCAAGGGAACTCCGGCCTGTTTCGCGCTGGAAGGCGGTGCAGAGTCAAACAGTTGCCAGACTGGACAGGGACGGGTTCAGAAATCCAGGTGCTCGTTTGCTTCCGCACCGTCGATATTGGCTGAGCAGCGGACAAGGTCTTTCGCAGTTCCGTGCCCGCAATCGCCTGCCAGTCGGCGACACTGCGGGGCCGGGATGAAGTTCCTGCGCATGCATGCTCCTGCAATCCAGGCAGTTTCGAAACGGTGCGTCGAACAGCGTAGCGTGCCCGACGCAATGAGACGAAGGGCCCTGACTTGGACCCGCGTGCCGTGAAACCATGATCGGCGCACTTCCATTCGGAACCCGACATCGCTAACGGTCGGAGGAACAGACGGAAGGACGGCAAGCCAGCGCGAATTCGCGCCTCGCGTGTCGCCTATCAGGAATGCTCGGATAAGCGCCGTGCGGCTTTCGGCTGGCTTAGGAGGTTCGGAATTTCGAATGTGATCGCCGACGGGGCGAGTTCCATTGAGCTTTGCGCTGGCGCCGGAGGGCAGGCCCTCGGTCTGGAGCAGGCCGGTTTCGTGCATCTGGGTCTGGTCGAAATCGACAGAAACTGCTGCAACACCCTCAGACGCAATCGCCCGGTTTGGCAGGTATGCGAAACTGGCCTGAAGGAGTTCGCGGAGCAAAACGCGGCGGCGTATTTCGGAGCGGATCTTGTGGCGGGCGGACTTCCTTGCCCGCCGTTCTCGATAGCCGGGAAGCAGCTTGGAGATCGCGACGAGCGGGACCTTTTTCCGGTCGCGCTCGAAATTGTGGACGCCGTCCGGCCCAAGGCGGTCATGATTGAAAACGTCAAGGGCATTCTCGCACCGGTCTTCGAACGCTACCGAAGCCGACTCATCGCCCGGTTCCGGATGCTGGGCTACCGTGCGCAGTGGAAGATGCTGACCGCATCCGACTTCGAAGTCCCGCAACTGCGTCCGCGGGCGGTGCTTGTCGCGGTTCGGCAGGAGCTCTCGGAATATTTCTCGTGGCCTGCGGGGTCCCGCCGCAGCCCGGATACGGTGGGCGAAGCGCTATTCGACCTCATCTCCAGCAACGGCTGGAAGGATGCGAATGCTTGGATGCGCGGAGCCAGCCGAGTTGCCCCCACCATTGTCGGCGGCTCGCTGAAGCATGGCGGTCCCGACTTGGGACCGACACGCGCGCGGAAGGCTTGGGCGGCGCTTGGGGTTGACGGCAAGGGAATTGCCAACGCGCCGCCGGACGCCGATTTTGCGGGAATGCCCCGCCTTACCGTTCCAATGGTCGCGCGACTTCAAGGATTCCCTGACAGTTGGGAATTCACCGGCAGCAAGACTGCTTCATACCGCCAAGTCGGAAACGCTTTTCCGCCGCCGGTCGCACGGGCGGTCGGAAAGAAGATTCTTGACTGCCTGTCCTCGCGAAGAACGACGCAAATCGCTTGTGCGGCTGAATGAACGATCACGCATATATTGCCGATGCGCGCCGCTCTTTCCATGCCGCGCTTCTGCACTCGATCCTCCGGGCTGACGCAAAGGGAATTCCAAGCAACGCCGACAAGCATAGCAGGCCCAGTGTCGATATTGCCGTCGGCATAATGGACAGGCTCGGCGAGGCTCCAGTAGGCGGCCGCTTGGTGGGCCAGTTGGCCGGGAGTCAATTCGAGGCAGTCTGCGAGCAATACCTGAATCGGGTGTTCCCGCGGCTCTTCCATCTGCGCCCCGGACAATGGGAAATCCGCAAGCTTTCGGGCAAGCGGCCCGCGATCGCCCAGTTCGACCAGTACGAGCATCTCGAAGCCCTTGAGATCGCCGCGAAATCCAACCGGGAACTCGCCGCCGCGCTCGGCGGCGATTACATAATCAAGCCCGATTTGGTGGTTGTCCGCAGTCCGGAGAGCGACGATGCCATAAACCGCGATGCCCTCCTCGTTGACGAATCAATTGCGCGCCTGTCGCCGCTGCGCGTTGCCAACAACGAAAGGCCCATTCTGCACGCCAGCATTTCGTGCAAATGGACCCTGCGCAGCGACCGGGCGCAGAATTCCCGATCCGAAGCATTGAATCTGGTTCGGAATCGCAAAGGACGACTTCCTCACATCGTGGTCCTGACCGGCGAACCAATGCCCAGCCGCATTGCGTCCATTGCGCTCGGGACCGGCGAAATTGACTGCGTTTACCACTTCGCGTTGCCGGAACTGCTTGAAACTGTGCGAAGTCTGGAGTTCGCGGACGCGCTCGAACTGCTTCAGATCATGATCGAAGGCAGGCGGCTCAGGGATGTAGCGGATCTTCCTCTCGACTTGGTGGTTTAGCCGGAAGCTCCGCAGGAGTTTTCGGACAACTGTATGAACGTTGGGCACATTTGGGATGTGCCGCTGCTTGGCTCATTTGCGAAGCGGGAGGCTTCCGCTTGGCGAGCTTGACGCCGAACAGCCGAAACGCTTGCTCCTGCACTATTTCGCCGCCACTTCTTCGCTCGCGCTGTGCCATTGGTCGCGCGGAGGAGCTTATCCATGCCGATTCTGAGCCTTGCTTCGGCATCCGGCCTCCCCTCCTGACTTCCATGCTGATCGTGATGGTGTTCATGGATTGGCTCCCAGTTCGCCCATGCGCCACACGTCGCCGAGCGTATAGTCCTTCAGCCAATACGCCAGCCTCTCGGGGTCGACTCTTTCGAGAGTCGTTCCGGTTCCGAGCCTTTCGCAAGCGACGACGGCCTCGGGCCGATGGGAAAGCGCGGAGACAAGGGCGTCCGAATGGGTGGTGACCACAAGTTGCATGCGTTCCGATGCGTCGACCAGAAGGTCGGCAATTAGCGTCATTGCATCGGGATGCAGGCCAAGTTCCGGCTTCTCGATACAAACAAGCGGCGGCGGCGATGGCGCTAGTGGCATGATTCAGACAGATGGTACCCTCTTTGCCGTGCGGCGATGAGGCGTTCCGGGCTTGCCGTCCAGTTGTAGGCTTTCGCCTCCTTCCCGTTGTGCAGTTCGATGAATTCCATGATCGACTTCTCGAGTTGCTCGACGGAGTCGTGGGCGCCGCGCCGGAGCCGGCGGCTGGCGAGCTTCCCGAAGAAGCCCTCGACGGCGTTCATCCAGGAGCAGGACGTGGGCGTGAAGTGGAAGGTCCAGCGGGGGTGGTCCGCGAGCCATTCGCCGACGGCCCCGTGCTTGTGGGCGGCGTAGTTGTCGAGGATGGCGTGGATGGCCAGCCCGGCGGGCACCGTGCTGTCGACCTGGTCGAGGAACTCGATGAACTCCCGGCTCCGGTGGCGCTCGGCATGTCGCCCGATGACCTTCCCGTCCAGGATGTTCAGGGCGGCGAACAGGTTCGTGGTGCCGTGCCGCTTGTAGTCGTGGGTCATCGTGGCGGGCCGCCCCGGCTTCATCGGCAGGCCCTTCTGCGTTCGCGCGAGCGCTTGGATCTGCGTCTTCTCGTCGATCGACAGCACGACCGCCCGGTCCGGCGGATTCATGTAGAGCCCTGTGATGTCGCGGGTTTTCTCCTCGAATTCCGGGTCCTTCGAGATCTTGAAATGCCGCCAGCGGTGCGGCGCGATCCTGTGGCGGGTCAGGATGACGTGCGCCGTCGACGCTCCGACGCCGACCGCGGCCGCCAGGGCGCGCACCGTCCAGTGCGTCTCCCCGCCAGGCGGCGGGGCCAGCGCCGTCTCCACGAGCTCGCGGACCTTCGCCTCCGGCGTCGGCGGCGTCCCCGGCTTGCGGGTCTTGTCGCGGAGCAGGCCGTCCACCCCCTCCTCCATGAACCGCTCCTGCCAGCGCCAGACCGTCGGCTTCGACGCGCCGGTCCCGGCCGCGATCGCCATCGTTCCCAGGCCCTGGTCCGCCAGCAGGATGATCCGCGCCCGCCTCGCATGTTTCAGCCTGCTGTTGCCGTCGTTCGCGATCGCCTCGAGCCGCCTGC
This sequence comes from Paracoccaceae bacterium, assembly GCA_965203795.1. Lineage (GTDB taxonomy): Bacteria > Pseudomonadota > Alphaproteobacteria > Rhodobacterales > Rhodobacteraceae > CBDBBY01. Next base: position 3,825,290 of record OZ241915.1, read on the forward strand.
GCTGCTCGTCCGAAACCTCGAATTCAACGCCTGTCCGCATCGTCCCGCCTCCTGTCCGTCCCGCGCCGAAGCTGCGCGGAGCCGACAAGCCGCATAAGGGAATCAAGTGTGAAAAACAAGCCACTAGCAGGGTTGCAAGGATAGCGACGAAGCGCACGGTTCCGTCCGATAGGCGCGATGGCGGGATCGGCGACTCGAAACCGGATTCATGCAAATGGAATTGAACCGTCCCGCAGGAGACCGTGGTCGACAGACGTTCAAAACCCGGGAGGAACCGCTCAAGGAGCTGGTTGAGGCGTCGAGGATCCCGGTGTTCGATCTGATTGAGAAGCAGGGCCAGGTTGCGGTTGTCGGGAAGCAATCGATCCTCCGGCAGATCCGCAGGCTGAGGTTGCCGTAATGGGGCATAACGCCCGAAGGTCCACTCGCGGAACGCATGAATTCGTCCGAACATCCGCCCGATCCAAGCGACCTCCGGGTAGAGATCCGGTTCCTTGCACTGTGCCAGGACGGACTGGCCGGTCAATGGGCTGTCTATCTTGAGATGCCTTTTCGATCCCGAATCCTCCGTAGCTTTGTCTTTGACATTGATGACCGGATTTCCTTGCTGAAAGCGGTAATGGAAATGGACATCTTCGTGATCGGGCGAAGCGGGAGACCCTTCTTCAATCGCCTCGTCGAGCACTTCGACCCGGTTGTTCGACGACGCGAATTCGAGGCGATAGCGCAGCGGCCGGCCGGTCGACGGCGCTTTGCCGCCGATCTCGACGTCCATTGCCGCGCTGCGCGCCGGGTTCTCGCCTTTCCACAACCATTCCGCCGCGCCGCCCCCGTCGCGGATCGCGGCGGCGAAGTCCGTTGGCGTCGCACGGAGAAGCTCCAACGCCTCAACCAGGTTCGTTTTCCCGGACCCGTTCGGGCCGATCAGCACGTTCAGCGGCTGGAGCTCGAACGGCTCCGTGTCGGGCGGGAAGGACAGCAGGCCGCGCAGGCCGAGGTGTCGGATGAATGGCATGGCAACGCCTCTTCAGTTCAACAGCACCGGATCATTGGTGATGGCCTTGAGCAGCGCATTCTTCCGGCGCTCCACTCGCGCGCCGAAGGGCGGATCAGGCAGACGACCCGGTTGAGACGCTCCCGGCACGGTCCGAAGGCAACGACGACGCGACCGGAAGGCCGCGGATCTCATGTTGCGTGCAGATTTGCAAGTGCATAGATTGCTTGCATATCTAAAAACGCAAGATCAATCATGTTGAGGGTTCTCCAATGCCGAAGCCGCTAATCGCGACGCGCATCAAGGCACTGCGAGAGAAACGCGGCCTGTCGCAGGACGGCCTCGCGCGGCTGCTGGGATTCAAGGATCGGCAGACCGTGTCCGCCATTGAAACCGGCGCTCGCCGCGTGACGGCTGACGAGCTCGTGCTCGCGGCCGCAAGGATGGAAGCGTCGCTGGAATATTTCACCGATCCTTTCCAGCTCGTCGGCGACGGCCGCTTCTCGTGGCGACAGACCGGCGCCGACGCGGAAACGCTGTCGGAGTGCGAGGGCAATGTCGGTCGCTGGCTCTCGGCGTTCCGGTCGCTGGTGCCTTTGGTGGGGCGCGCGCCCCGTCTCATGCGTCCGACCCTCCGTATCGACGCACAATCGTGGCCCGTGGACGCTATGCTGGCTGGCGAGCATTTTGCCGCTGATTACAGACTAGGCACAGTGCCGGCCGCGCGTTTGGCCGAGGTCATGCAGCAAGATCTTGGCATTTTGGTGCTCATGGTCGATGCCGACCGCAGCATCTCGGGTGCTGCCTGTCGATTGCCCGAGCTGGATGCGGTCCTGATTTCGCGCAATGAAGTCCTTGGCTGCCGCCACTTCGATCTCGCCCACGAGCTGTTTCATATCCTGACTTGGGACGCGTTGCCGCCGGAGCATTGCGAAGAAGCGTCCGCATACGGCGGAAGTCGTGCTGAGCGGCTTGCGAACAATTTCGCCTCCTCAGTGCTCATGCCGACCGAGGTGCTTGAGCGGTTCGGTCAATGGAAAGGCTTGACCCAAGAAACATTGATCGCTCGTCTGAATGATGCGGCGGACGAGCTTCAGGTGACGTCGTCGGCACTGCGCTGGCGGCTAGCCGCGCTCCGCAAGTTGGAGCGGAATGTCGCTAATTCATTGTCCGAAAGGGATCTGCGCAACAACGGCAGCATCGACTCAGGAAACCCGCCGCCTGCCTTGTTCTCCAAGCCTTTCGTCGAGGTGCTTGGCCTCGCTATCGAACAGGGGCACATCTCGCTTAGTTGCGCCACCCGTCTTCTCGAGATGACCATCGAAGATTTGGGGGAGTTGTTTGAAGCGCACGGCATAGCGCGCCCGATTGAGCTGTGACGTGCCGCTTCACCAAGATCCTGTATTCTTCGACACGAACGCGACCTTGGAGGCCTGCCAGGTTCGTTGCGGCCTACCCTCAACCCCCGGTATGCTTTTGAAACCGGGCAGGATTGCGCGATAGAATTGCAGGCGGGATTGCAGAGGCGCGGTTGGCCATTGAACGCCTGCCCGTCGAAGATTTGTCCGGTGCCGACAGGGAAAGGCTGCCATGCAGAGACACGCCGTCGATTCTTCGGCCATCGCTGCCGTCGGATACGATGCCGCGACCGGGACTCTTGAAGTCGAGTTTTCGCACGGTGCGGTCTATCAGTATTTCGATATTCCGGAGGACATGTATGTCGAGTTGATGCAGGCAAGCTCGAAAGGGACATACCTGTACGACCACATCAGGAACGCCTTTCTGTATTCTCGCGTCGGTTAGGATTCGTTGGCTTCTTCGAGCTCGACTGGGCTCAGTTGTTGTTGGCGCTGACCTGCAAGCCCTTCTTGGTTTCCGACTGATTGGTCCCGCTTGGATTTGCGGGCGTCTCGACCAATATCAGAGTTGCTTTCCGTCCAACGGACCCGTGCGGTGGACAGGCGAATTCAAGTGTCGCTACGACATTGCATTGGATACGGCCGGAGTGGCCGCAAGGTCATGTTGCGGAGCTGGCCCGCCGCTCATGGCCGGAACGGTGCCAAGCGATGACTGCGATTCCGGCAGCTGCCGCCGCGCCGTAGAGGAACGGGTCCCGCGACATGAGCAGCACGGCCGCGGCAATGCGGACAACCCATTCCCATGTGGGCATTCGATGCATCTGGAAGCGCGCGAGCGCGCTGGCCAGCAGATAGAGACCCAGCGCAAGCCGGACCAGCAGGAACGAGAGGGATCCCCAATCGACTGTTCCGTCGTACCCCGGCAGGTAGACCCTTTCCAATCCGCCCGACGACGGATCAAGGAACGCGTGCTCGATCAGCAGAAGCTCGGGATACAGCGCGAACACGAACGGGATGACGAACATCACGATGCCGATCTTCACCGCGGCGAGTCCTGTCGCGATCGGGTCCTCCTTCGTGATTGATGCGGCGGCGAACGCCGCAATCGCCACAGGCGGCGTGATCGCCGAGGCGACGGCGAAGTAGAACACGAACATGTGGGCGGTGAACACCGCCATGCCGAGCCCGGCAAGCACCGGCCCCATCAGGAGAGCGACGTTCACATAGGCCGGGACGGCGGGCATCCCCATGCCGAGCAGCACGGCCAGCGCCATGGTCGCCGCGAGCGCGATGAGCTGGAAGGCGAGCGAGCCCCCGGCGCCCAAATCCAGAGACCTCAGCCATTCGAGCACGTCCAGCGATATGAACACCGGCAGGCCGGTGAACTTGAGGCAGAAGTCGATGATCGAGACGGCGAGGAACATCAGGTAGAGCGTCGAAATCAGGCCGCCCGCGTCGGCCAGCGCGTCCAGAAGCTTGCGGGGACGCGCCCGCATTTCCGGGTCGAGGAACAGCAGGCCGGTCAGGAGGGCGACCGCCCACCATCCGGCGCTGCCCGCGTCGCCCGCCGAATTCTGGACCAGCTTCAGTATCCAAGGAAGCTGCTCGACGACGCAGCCGTTTGCCCCGAAGGTTCGCTCGACGCCCAGTAGCCAGGCAATCGACCCGCATCCGACCGCCTCCTTCGGCGTCAGGAGCAGGAACAGGATCATCAGTATCGGGCCGAAGATCGTGCACAGGTTCAGAATATCCTGGCGGCTCATGTGCATGTCGGCGGTCAGTTCGCCGAGCGCCTCGATGTTCTGCTTCCTCGCCTGGAACATGACGGACAGGAAAAGGCAGAGGAAATAAGCCGCCGCCGGAATCGCCGCGGCGATGATGACCTGGCTGTACGGCACGCCGGTGATCGCGGCGAGAACGAACGCAGCCACGCCCATGACGGGCGGCATGATCGACCCGCCGGAGGACGCCGCGGCTTCCATCCCGCCCGCGAAGATCTTCGAGAAGCCCCGCTTGACCATCATGGGTATGGTCAGCACGCCGGTCGAAAGGACGTTCACGATCGGCCCGCCCGAGATCGTCCCGAACATGGCGGAGGAAACGATCGCCGCATGGGCCGGTCCGCCTGCAAGCTTCCGCGTCAGCCGGAAGGAGAGCCTGATCAGCGACTGCCCGCCCGCCGACCCGCCGAACAGCGAGCCGAGGATGAGGTAGGGGAAGATCTCGTTCAGAATGACGTCCATGAAGCGGCCCAGCAGGCCGCTCGCGTTGCTCGTGAGCACGTCATGGATGCGGGGTCGGCCGTCCGCCAGGCTGCGCGGCTCCCCGCCGAGCATGGTAACGAGGTACTTGTTGGCGTCCTCGACGCCGAAGGCGTACCAGTTCAGCACCGTCGCGATCGTGTAGCCCACAACGAGGAGCGCCACGATCACGAGCGGAAGCCCCCAGACCTTGATGTTGTACCCAAGGAAGACGATTGCGGCGAGGCCGACGATCGCCACGATCCAGCCGCCGGTGTTCGCGACGCACTGGGGATCGTCCACGGTCGTCGGTTCCGGCAGCCCGAAGAGCGCGGCGTTCTCGGCTTCGATCTCCATGCTTTGCGCGATGAGCCGGGCGCGCTCCCCCGTGATTTGGTCGATCAGGCAGACGGCCTCGATTTCCGTGAGGTAGGTGAGCGAGATCACCGTCGCCATCAGGACCAGCATCACGTCCATGAACAGGCCGAAGCCGCGCCTCGCCGCTCCTCGTCCGGCCCAGTCCCGCCACATGGAGTGCTTCAGCGCGACCGTGAACATCATCAGCGCGAAGAACACCGGGTAGTAGATTTCGAAAGGGAACTTCCGGATGACGAACGCGGGATTGCCGACGGCTTCCTTCACCCAGGAATCCAGGCCGGGGAACCCGGGCATCGCGTTGACCAGGCCGACGACGACCAGAACGGCCGACAGCCAGTAGAGCACCCGCTGGGAAATTGCGGGCGCGCCGGGGCCGCCCGATGCTTGCGCTCCGGCTGCCAATTGAACGCCCGGTGTATGGAGCCGGGCCGGGGGAGGTCCCCGGCCCGGAAGGTTTCAGTGCTACGGCTTCGCGCAGTCGGGGATCGTGTGGCCGGCCTCCTCCCACGCGCGCACCGCGCCGGGGTGGTACTTCAGCGGATTCGCCCCGCACATCCCCGTCACCGCCGGGTCCGTGGAGCCGAGCGCCGAAAGCGGCATGAACGCGGCCTTCGCTTCCATCCTGTCGATGTTCTCCACCACGAGCTTGGTCAGCTGGTAAGCGGTTTCCTCGTCCATCGACGCTTGCACGAAGTTCCCTCCGACCGTCGCCGGGCTGCGCCAGATTCCGTCCTCCGACACGACGGTGAGGCCGTCCTGTGGCGCGACGTCCGCGAGGTCGATGACAAAGGGCGCGCTTCCCGGGCTCTTGAGGTACTGCTGCATGGCCTCCGTCTCCCATGCTTCGATGGGAACCGACCATGCGGTCATGTCGCCTGCGGCCAAAGCGAGCGTGGCCCGGGTATCCGGAAAGTACCAAGGCAGAACCATCGCATCGGCGGATCCGTCCGTTATCGTCTTGACCATCTGGCCCCAGTTCACTTGGAGGCCTTGGTAGCCCTCCCCGTCGTCCAGACCGGCGACGATCTTGATCAGCGCCCGTCCGTTCGTGAGCGCGCCGCCGCGGGGCGGGCCGTTGATGATCGTTTTTCCTTCGAGGCCGTCCCAGCCCGAGATGCCCGCGCTGTTGTACGCGTAGAGCGCGAAGCCGCCGAGCCGGTAGGTGAAGAGCACTTGGACGTTCTTCACGAGCTCGGCGCCCTTCTCGGCTCCGAGGCTCGCGTAGGCGCCCGCGCCTCTTTGCATCAGGAACGGCAGCACGAACGGGGCCGCGCCGACCATGGTCTTTCCTTCCGCGACATTCTGGAGCGTGTTGGTCAGCGTCTGGCCGTCCAGAACCTGCATGTCGGCAATACCGGCTTCCGCGGCGAGCTCGCCAAGCGTCGTGATCGTTATGTAGGGAGCGCCGCCCGGGGCCGCCGTCTCCGCCGTCAGCATCTGCTGGGCCGGGGCCGCGTGGGCGTACAGTCCCGCCGCTGCCGAGATTGCAGCAAGTTTCTTCAGGTGTCGCATTCACGCCTCCTTGTGTGGTCGGCTAAACCGGAACCGGCATTCGCCGCGTTCCCCAATTCGCCGGGGGCGGCAAAATACATCCGGTTTCCCAAGTTTCAATCGGATAGTCGGCCCCTTCGCAGCAGCGGGCGCATCGCTGGTCAAGCGGATGCCCAGCTCCTGAGCGGTCCCGAATCCACATGGACGAAGCGACCGCGGTAATGCCCGACGCCTCCCACCTGCAGCCACTCCGCGTAAGCCGCCAGCCGTTCCACCGGAACGCCCGGAACGAAGAAGTCGACAGCGCGGCCCTTGAGATGCAGCGAGTTCCGCGCGGCGCCCTTCAGCGCCCTGTTTGTCTTGCCGGTGCGGTATCCGCTGAGGAAGCCGACCCGCGCATTCGCGCCCGCGCGGCGAGCCGCCTGCGATATCGCCGCGAGCGCCCAGAACAGCCGGGCGTCCATTTCCGCGGCGCGGTCTTCGCGGAAGTCCCTCATGAACCTGTTCAGCGCGTGGACGGCCCGCCGGTCGTACCGGCTTCCGTCGTGGAACCGCGCGGAAACGGTTTCGCCGCTCGCGCCGTTCCGCATTTCCAGAACCGGTTCGATGTCCCTGAACAGCGCGTCGAGCCTGCTTCCAGGACGGCCCGGTCCCGGTTTGCTTGGAGTTGGCCCCGCAACGGCTTGGGCAGGGACGAAGAGCGGGAGAGGTAAAGCGGCGAGCGAGGCCGCGCCCGCGAGCAGTTCGCGCCTATCAAGCCGCATCGCGCGTGTTGGGTCGAGGTCGGCCGGGTCGTGAAGGCGTTTCCGCCCGGTCGGCGGAAGCTGGCTGACTTTGCGGCTCCTCACGTGTGCGCATCCCCGGTCCGGGGCCTGTCGGCGCGCCGCCGTGCGGCGGACAGGGAGATCAGCTCGTCAGCCAGCCTTCTCGCCACGTCCTCCCGGATTCCCGCGCTGCCGAACGAAGCGCCTGATTCAGCCTGCCGGCGAAGCTTCGTCTCGATTTCGGCTTTCGCCGAGCCGCCCGGGAAGCGGGCGGCCAGAACCGCCCGGGCTTCCGGCGCGCCGAGGTCCCCGTAGAGCGAATCCCTCAACGCGACGTCCTCGGCCGTCGTCGACAGCGCCCAGAGCTCGGACGGCCCGATGGTCAGAACCAGCTTCTGCCGGCAGTCGCCGTCCTTGTGCCGGAACGCGCAGAACATGGGCGCGCCGTCCGGCCCCGGTCCGGTGAGCTCGTTCCGGAGGATCGATTCCTCGCGCTTCTCCAGCCCGGCCGAGTCGGCGAGCTTCCGGATGTATGGCGCCGGAGGCGCGCTGAACATGAACAGGCCCGACGCCATTTCCATGATGGGCCCATCGAAATCCTCTGGAAGCTGCGAGGCGAGCGACACCCGCAGGTTGCGCTTCCGGCCCTCCCGGATGTCCAGCAGCACTTGCAGCCGGAAGCCCGGCACCTGCCCTGCCCGGTGGAACTCGTCGATGCAAAGCAGCTTCGGCACCTGCTTGGCTTCTTCCGCCCGCAGCATGTGGTGCGGGGCGTACGCTTCGGGAAGCGCGCCGGAATGGACGGCGCTCCTGACTTCCTCCGATTCGATCAGCCAGTCGCGGGTTGCCGCGTGGCGCGCGAGCATGAACATCGCCGCCGCGCGCGGCTGGGAAGCGGCGGCGCCGTCCCCCGAAGTCACCTCCGCGAGGTCGAGGGCTGCGAGGCGGGCGGATCCAAGATCGAGTTTCGATGGTCCGGACAGCAGCGGATAGTCGCGCAGGATCTGGGCCACAACGCGGTGAAGGACGTCGAGCACGGGTTCGCTTTCCGGGCCGTGCGCGGCATCCGCGTAAAGCGCGGCAAGCCGGTCCGAGCGGCTGGCGGCAACGATGTCGGCAAGCTGCGGCACCGCGTTCCGCTGGGCCGCGGCGGCTTCCTCCAGCCGTCCGCCCTGGAACAGGGCGTCCGCCGCATCCCACCAGCTTGCGAATCCGTCTGGAGCGAATCCCAGATCCGCGAGGGCCGAGTCCGCCAGCGGCTCGTCGCCCGCCTGATACCGGCGCGGATGTCCGCTGTCGGACGCGGTTTCGAAGGCTTGGTCGACCGAAGCGCTGATCAGGCCGCGAAGCGGTCCGGAACCTCCTGCCCCCGCGAGATCGCACAGCACCGAAAGGAAGTTCACCAGGAACGCGCGGTGCCGGGGCAGCGGCTTCCGCATGCCGAGCGGCGTATCGAAAACGTTCACGGCATGCCGCGCAGACATGCGCAGCTTCAGATGGACCGCCTCGTGCCGCCGTTCCGGCGGCAGCGACTCCTTGACCAGCGATACCAGGCCCTTCGACGAGCTGCCGATGTCGAGCACGGCTATCCGCGGAAGCTCGCTTCCGGCGCCCGCGTGCGGAGCGAGCGCCGCCGCCAGGTTGAACGCGTTCATCGCCACGGATTTGCCGGAGCCGCTCGCTCCCGTGTAAATCTCCGTCCAGCTGTTCTGCCCAAGCGATCCCGGCTGGTACGGCCAGATCTTGCCGTCGTCCGAACGGAGCAGAATGCTTCCCTCGCTCCACGGTCCGGCTGGCCTGCCGAGCGGCGCCATCGCCAATGCGCTCGCCAGCGGCGCGGCAGCCGGAGGCGCCGTGGATTCCAAGGCGATTCCCGGGACCGAACCGAGAACCGTCGCAAGAACGTCGCCGGAAACGCCGTCGGCAACGGAGTTCCCCCAGCGTTCGACCGAGCGGCGGAGAATCGCCGCGTTCCGCCGGAGTCCTGCGGCGTCGCCGATGCGCGCCCAGGTCGCGAAGCAGACGCGCAGCCTTGCGACTGTGTCCTCGGAGCCGTCGATTTCGCGCAATTCGTCGACGGCGTCGCGGATGCGCCTGTTCCTGGTCGGAGCGGAAAACGCGAACAGCCGCGCGTACTGCTCCTTGAGTCGGACCGCCTGCAGTCCGCCGGGTTCGATGAGGAAAGAGCAGCGCCAAGGAAACGGGGCGGGCGCGGCGGTGACGGAATCGACCAGCGCATTGAACGGCGTGAGGATTTCCGGCGCGACCGTCATGTCGAAGCCCGCGAAGATCGCGTCGCCGATGCGGACGGTCCGGGAATCCGCGGCGAAGGCTCCTTCCGTGGCGAGCTGCCGGTCCAAGGACGGCCAGGAGGCGTTCGAGAAATCGTCCCCGGACATCTCCAGGGCCGTGCCGGGCATGGCCCTGAATCCCGACCGCGGGGGCGGAATCGCGCCGCCGGACTCCTGAACGGCAGCGGGAAGAACGGGAAGCCACGCGCGCTTCCAAGGGGCCGTCAGAGGATAAAGCGCGGCGCGGACGTCCTGCAGCGCCTCCGTCGCGCCCAGACCGCGCGCGCATTGGCCGAGCGCGCGCAGGTCCCGGCAAAGCGCCTCGACCAAGGTCGCGTGCCGGGCGAACATCCCGTCGGGAGTCCGGCCGGATGCCTGTCCCCCGCGAGCTTGCGGCGCGCGGCCCGGATCGCTCGGGCCTCCCTTCGAACCGGAGCCGTCCGAGACCGGGTCGTGGCGTGTGTAGACTGCGATCAGGCAGGATTCTTCGACGAGGAGGCTGGGCAGATGCGCCCGCCGTTCGGCGATGACGTCTTCGAGGTCGAGCCCCAGCTTCCGCGCCCGGCCGATGTCCGCTTGAACAGCTTGGTCCACGAGCCTGCCCGCCGCGATTGGATCCCTGCAGAACGAGATCTCCACCGCGTGCCCGACGGTCGAAAGAAACGGCGCAAGGGAAACCCTCAGCCGCGACGCCGCTCTCGACAGGGCTTCGCCGTCGACCGGGCGCATCGAGCCCTCAAGGCATATGAACGAGACGAGTGTGCCGTCCTTCATAGACAAGGCGGACGCGTCCTCGGCCGCCTCCAGCCTGATGCGGTCCATGAGCGACCCGGACGGCGCTCCGCCGATCAGGTCCGCCAGATGTCGGCTGGCGGATTCAAGAAGACTCATGCTGCGGCCGCGCGCAATCCGGCCATGGCGTCCAAGGTAGCGGCCCGGCGCAGCCGGGCCGGAACGCCGAGCGCCTCGTCGAGCCGCCAGCGAAGCCCGCGCCCGCCCAAGGCGACAGAGGCCTCGACGAGCCGCGCTTCGTCCGTGCCTTTGAATTCCCGCGCGTCCGGAAGCGTCGCGCCCAAGCGGCGGAGTTCCTTCGCCGCGCCTGCCGGGAGATGGACGCCTTCGCTGCAAAGCGCCGCCGCGATGTCCGACAGGCAGCCGGGCTCTCCCGGCGCCTGGATGTCGAGCGTCCCGGAGGACGCGGCGGTTACGCGTCCGCCGGCGCGTTCCGCGGCTTCGATCGCGCCGGACATCGCGATCCGTTCCCGCGCCGCGGCCCAAGCCGATTCCATCGGGCAGGCGTTCCGGTCGCCGTGCTGCCGGACACAGACCGCACGGACCAGGTTTTCCGCGGCGAGTCCCGCCGACCAGGAAGTGCGCGCCGTGAGCCGTCCGCCGCAGGCAGCCGCCAGCAGCCGGACGCATTCCCCGAGCAGGGAGCCGTTCGCGGACCAGGCCGGTCCCGCGAACGCTTCCCGAATCCGGAACTCGCCGCGCCGAATCAGAATGCGGATCTCCTCAAGGGTGAAGGCGGAGCGCGGCTTTCCTCCGCCGGGCGCAGGCGGGCGGTGCCAAGGAGGCGCCGAATCGGAGTCCGGGTGGAATTCCCCTGCCGCGAACACGGGGCGGCCGAGGCGCGCAAGGGCATCCAGCGCGTCTTCGGAAAGCGGAGAGCCCGGGCTCGCCAGCTTGACCGCCTGCCACGGCCCTGGCTGGGGAACAGGCTCGGACGCCAAGGCTTCGGCAAACTCGAACCGCGGGAAATGTGCGTGGAACGAAACCGTCGGCCGGGACGCGGCCGATGCGCGGGTTTGGACCCTGATGCCGGATTGATGGAGCGAGCGGGCGGCGTCCGCCGCCAGCTGCTCTTTCGGCGCAGTGCCGCGGATTCTCGGCCCTAACGCGCGGCGGATGCCGGTCGCCAGGCTGGGGCGGCGGGGCAGATTCCGCAGATTCTCCCTGAAGGACGGGTTCCGGGCGGCCTCGGACGCGGCCAGCGCTTCCTGCGCGATGGATACGACTCTCGTCGCGAGGCGGGACAGGATTTCGGCATTTTCGACGGCCGACGAGTCCGTGAGGTCCCACTCGGCGCAGATCTTCCGCCAATCGGCTCCGATCCAGCCATCGGCCCGCACCGGGCCGCCCTGAGTCTCCAAGTCGAGCGTCCGGGCTTCGGAGTACGGCAGATTGGTCAGCCAGGCGGCATCGGGCAGCGAGGCCTGCGCTTCCCTCATTCCTCCGGAGTAATTGTAGGTCCAGCACGCCGCGGAAGACGCGCCATGGCTGTCCCTGATCATGACGCCGAGCGCCGGAGGGGCTATCCCCGATGTCGCGGACGCCATCCGCCTGGCCTTGCCCGGCACCCTGCTAGTCCTTTCCGGCCTCGGATTGGAACAAGCCGCGAAGCCGGTCGGAGCTTTGCTCCGTTTCCCAATGCAGGGCCGTGATCTCCGCCGACAGGTCCTCGAACCGTCCTTCGCGCCAGCAGGCCAGGCTCGCCGGAGCGGCGATCTCCCGATCCGCTGCGCGGTCGGCGGCGGACGGCCAGAACCTCACGACTCCGTTGAGCGCATCAGCGATGCTTCCGAACGCCGAATCGGCGAGCAGATCGCGCGCGGTGAGCAGCGCTTCGAGGAATCCGCAGGCGTCAGCGGAACCGGAGATGCACTCCAAAGTGCGCTCCCTCCGGTCGATGTCTTCGACGACGAGCGCGGCGACGCTCCGAAGCTCGGGGTCCGCATCGCTCCCGTCGACGCGTCCCGAAGCGAAGAAGACCTGCCAAGCCGCGCGATGGACGTCCCGCTGCGATACGTCCGGGCCCCAGAACAGACGGAACCTGCCTCGCGCGGCTGCCCAAAGCGGGTGCCGGAGGTTGTGGCAGAACTGGCAGATCGCGCTCAGGCCGTTCAGGCCGCACGGCGCGTGCCCGTCCGGATGATCGACCTCCATGAAATCGGGGATCCGGGTTCCGCAAAAGCGGCAGGTCCAGTCGTCCATGGCCAGCCGGGCCGAAGCCGGGCCCATCGCCTTCCCGAGGATCGTGGAATGGGCGCGGGCGCCGAGCGCCAGTTCGCCGGGGCAGCCATCGGCGATTTCCAGCATGCCGGGCAGCTGCCGAACGGCATCAGTTGATGTTCCGGAGCGTTCCATCGACCGAAACGTTCGTGGCGCCGCTTCCGAACAGGGAGCCGACGCCGACTCCCAGGGTGGTCGGGATCGCCACGAGCGCCGCTCCCACGAACAGAATGGTGAATGCCGAGGACAGCTTCGCGGACGGGTCGTTCGGGTTCTGCGCATGCTGCCGGAACTTCAGAAGGCCAACGATGGCGAGCCCGATTCCGAGCAGGAACGAAGCGGCGCCGATAAGATCCGCGATGTTGCCTGCCTGGGTCTGAAGCCCGGCGGCAACGTCTCCGATGTTCGTGACCTGCGCCGCCGCCGGTAGGGCGGCTGCCGCCATGCAGGCGGCGCCGATTGCGCATTCAGGTTTCATTCCCGCTCCTTTCGAATTCCTGCGCCGGGCGGCGGGTCCGCGCTGGACGCTCCGCTCCCGGCCGCTGCTCCGAAGTCGGGCGGAAGTTCGAAATTCCGAACCGCCCGCGGCGCGCCGAAGCCGGTTCTGCGTGGAAAATTCGCGCGGCCCCGCGGCAACCGGGCAAGACTGTCCGACCAAGGCCGGGCGATTGGCTGGAATTCGCGCATCCGGCTGTTCGGAAAGCGGATTTCCGTATCGGCTCGGCCGAAAAGAACCCCATGGAAAGGCTTGCCGGGCGCGTCCGCTTTGCGGCGCAAATCGCGGAGTCCCGCCGCTTGCGCACTCCCTTGGCGCGGTGCCACTCGAAAGCCAGCGCACGGCTCGCCGAGCGAAACGATCGAACAAAGGAGGTTGAATTGATGAACGGAGAACGCGCCGCGGCCGTGCGCGCGCCTGCCGCAATCCGCGCCCGGTCGGGCACTTGGACCGAGGCGGAGATCCGGCAGCTGGTCGATGGCTGGCGGACCGATGCTTCCTTGCAGGACATCGCAGCGGATCTGGGCCGCTCGAAAAAATCGGTCGCCGTGAAAGCGTGCCGACTGGGCTTGACCAAGCGCGGCTATTTCGGCGCGGCGCATCTCCGCCGGGCGAAGCGAACCGGAATGGCCCGCCCGTGCCTCTCCTGCGAGAGCCTGTTCTTCTCGGAAGGCCCGGGCAACCGGATCTGCCCGAAATGCATCAGGAGCGAGGAATGGTCGACGGGAGGCGATCTCGCGTCGGCGGCGCCGTGACCCCGTCCGGCGGGATTGGGTAGAGCATGAGCCTTGGCGGCGGGTCCGCCGCAAGCGCGGCCGCGTGGCGGGCCTACATCTCGGATGTAAAGGCGGCGCTGCCGCTCGGAGAGACCATCGAACGGCTGGCGAGCGTGCGGTTCCAGCGATCCGGCAGCCGCTTGAAGGGGCAGTGCCCGTTCCATGACGACCGGACTCCCTCGCTCGTCGTCCGCGAGGACCGCGGCCTTTACCGCTGCTTCGGCGCGGGGTGCGGGGCAGGGGGCGATGTCGTTCAGTTCGTGAAGGAATGGTTCGGCGTCGAATTCCGCGAGGCGCTGCTTCGCGCGGGAGAGATGGCGGGCCTTCCTCCGCCGGACCCCGGCGAATCCCGTTTCCGCAAGGCCTCGCCCGCTGACGCGGCGGCTTGGAAAGCCGCCCTCCCGCGCAGGAACGGCCGGAGCCGGGTTCCGGAGATTCAGCCGATTCCGGCCCCGGCGTCCAAATGGCTGGCGGAGTTCCCGGAGGGCTGGCCCGTTCCCAAGCAAGGGGAAGCAGTCGATGTGCTGGACGACCGGACGGGGCGCCGCCTGTCCGTCCGCCCGTCGATCGTGCACGAGTACAAGTCTCCGGGCGGAGCCGCGCTTTGCCATGTGCTCAGGGTGGACAAGCCGGACGGCGGCAAATTCTTCATTCAGGCCGGGTTTCCGCGCGGGTCGGCGTCGGCCGAGCGAACCCCGCAGTTGCGCCTTATGCGCTTTCCGCCTGGAATCGGGCGGCCGGTTTACGGAATGGAGGACCTTCCCCGCTGGATCGGAATGGGCGGAAGCCGGATTCTTCTGGTCGAAGGGGAGAAGACCCGCGACAGCGCCGCGCAGCTGGCGCCGCTTCAGGACAGCGGCATTCTCGCGCTCTCGAGCATGGGCGGCGGCAACGCGGCGGGACTCGCCGACTGGAGCCGCTTGGCGGAAGCGCTTGCGGCTCCGGGCGGCCCGACCCGGATCGGGATCGCGATCTGGCCGGATGCGGACGGGCCGCTGCGGCGGCCAAGCGGCGAAGTCGTGGATCGCCAGCGGCTATTCGCGGAGTCCTTGGCAGCCTCGCTCTCGCGTGCCGTTTCCGAACTGTGCCCGGCCCCGCCTTCCTTGATGTTCAGCCGAATCGTTCCGCCGCAAGGCGTCAAGCCGGGCTGGGATTTGGCCGACGCGTCGGCCGAAGGATGGTCGGCGCGGGAGGTTCTGCAGCACATGAATGAAGCGAGCCTGCCCATGGACGTTCTGGAGCCGGTTCGAACGGCTGTCTTGCCCGCTCTCCGGTTGTCCAATGAAAGCGCTGGAGGCCGTCCGCCGCCTGCGCCGACCCTTCCGGCCGCCGCGAAGCGGACCGGCATCGAACCGCCTCCGCCCGCCGAAGGAACTGAGCCCGGATTCGCGTAGCGTTCCGCATGGCCGATTCAGCAAACAGGCGGAGCGAATCTCCCGAGAAGTTTCGGATATGCCGGTGCTTCAACCATCGGGGCGTTCCGTGTTTCCTCCCGACATCGGTAGGAGATCGCTCTTGCGCTTACCGTGTGCGGATTTGCCACACGCACCGGCAATTGTCGGCGCGCATTCCCGAATTGCCGGGCGTGGAAACTTGAAACACGACAAGTTGGGCACATTTCAGGGTGTGGCTGCACAACAAACACGTCGGCCGACATTGGAAAGCAAGGAAAGAAAATGACGACTAGCCATTCCTTCACCTTCGACGACTCCGAGGCGCTCGGAATCAGTGCGGAGCAGCGGCCCAAATCCCAACCATCTAAGGCAGGGGAGCGGCTCGAACGCTACGTCGGGAAGTGGATCCAAGTCCTCATAGGGCTCGTGATTCTGGTGGTGGTATCTAAACTGTCTTGGTTCTTCGTCCCTGCTGTGCTGGTTCTCGCCTACATTATTTTCCGACAGTGACTGTCGGCGTCGCCGCCGACCGCATCTCCGGAATCCGGCCCGCCGCGAGGCAAGCGCCATCGGCTCCGGCAGATGGTCGATTCGCCTCGGATCCGCACTCGCTGGTCGACCCGGACGCAATTTGGGACCGGCGCGGAAATCCGCGATTCCAAGCAGAGCCAAGATTGCGAACGAAAGGAATATCAACATTTCAGGAACGATAAATGCCGCGATGATGATTCCGCAACCGATTGGTTCTTGCCGCTTGTCCATTCGCTTCCGCTTCCATCCTGCTTGCCGACCGGAGCTTCACGTCGGCACGAATCCGGCCAGCTCACAAACGGAAGCAATGCTGCTTGCGGGGTTGAGCTGGCGGCTGGCCAAGTGTTCGGTTCGCGTCCAGCGGCATTCGCGTTGCAGGAACGAAAGGGCCAATTGAATGACCGAATGGAAACGAACAATCCGGCGTGCGCTGGCGGCCACCGCGCGGGCATTCGGCGCAACCGCTGCCCCGGCGCAAGACCTTCCGCCGCTGCATCGGGCGGCTGCGGCCGGGGAGTTAGGCAGTGTCGGGCGGCTGTTGCTCGAAGAGGGCGCGGACCCGAACGCCAAGGGCAGCGTAGGCGAAACGCCGCTGCATTCGGCGGCAAGGCGCGGACACGAAGCCGTTGTGCGGCTGTTGCTTGAAGCTGGCGCGGACCCGAACGCCGCGGATGATGAATACGGCTCATCGCCGCTGTATTTGGCGGCAACGACCGGAGTTGTGCGGCTGTTGCTCGGATCTGGCGCGGACCCGGACGGCAATGCCCGCGGCGGTTATACGCCACTGCATTGGGTGGGATTGAAAAATCACGAAGCCGTTGCCGTTGCGCGGCTGTTGCTCAAAGCTGGCGCGGACCCGAACGCCGTAAATGAACGCGGCTTCACGCCGCTGCATTCGGCAGCTCAATTCGGACACGAAGCCGTTGCGCGGCTGTTGCTCGAAGCAGGCGTACCCCCAAACGCCAAAAGCAACGACGGCGTAACGCCGCTGCATTGGACGTCAAAGAAGGGACACGAAGCCGTTGCGCGGCTGTTGCTTGAACAGGGCGCGGACCCGAACGCAGTGGATGAAGATGGCGATCCGCCGCTGCGTTACGCGGCATCGCAGGGAAACGACGCCGTTGCGCGACTGTTGCTCGAAGAGGGCGCGGACCCGAACGCCAAAAACAATAAAGGCGGAACGCCGCTTCATTTCGCGGCGGCGCAAGGACAGACTGGCGTTGCGGGGCTGTTGCTCGTGGCGGGCGCGGATCCGAACGCCAAGGACGACATCGGCGGAATGCCGCTGCACGCGGCGGTAGTGAACAAACACAAAGCCATTGCTGAGATGTTGCGCGCGGCGGGCGCGCGAATGCCTTGGACGCATGCCCCCGCGCAAGACCTTCCGCCGCTGCATCGGGCGGCATTTGCCGGACACGACGCCGTTGCGCAGCGGTTGCTCGAAGAGGGCGCGGACCCGAACGCCGTGAACGAATTCGGCTCAAGGCCGCTGCATTGGGCGGCATTTGCCGGACACGACGCCGTTGCGCGGCTGTTGCTCGAAGCGGGCGCGGACCCGAACACCAAGGACAACGAAGGCCAAACGCCGCTGCAAAAGGCGGTAGTGAGCGGACACGAAGCCGTTGCCCGGCTGTTGCTCGGAGCTGGCGCGGACCCGAACGGCAATGCCAGCGGCGGCTATACGCTGCTGCATTCGGCGGCAATAGGCGGACGCGAAGCCGTTGCGCGGCTGTTGCTCGGAGCGGGCGCGGACCCAAGCGCCGTAAATGAACGCGGCTTCACGCCGCTGCATTCGGCGGTTCAATTCGGACGCGAAGCCGTTGCGCGGCTGTTGCTCGAAGGCGGCGCGAACCCGAGTGCCGTGGCTGAAAACGGCTTAACGCCGCTGCACGCGGCGGTAATAATGAGCGAACATGAAGCCGTTGCGCGGCTGTTGCTCGGAGCGGGCGTGGACCCGTCGGCTGCCGATGAAGACGGCGTAACGCCGCTGCATTTCGCGGCAGGGAACGGACACGAAGCCGTTGCGCGGCTGTTGCTCGAAGTTGGTGCGGACCCGAACGCCAAGGCTGAAAACGGCTACACGCCGCTGCATTTGGCGGCTGATAAGGGGCGCGCCGCTGTTGCGCGGCTGTTGCTCGCAGCGGGCTCGGACCCGAATGCCAAGGGCAGCAAAGGCGTAACGCCGCTGCATTTGGCGGCTGATAAGGGGCGCGCCGCTGTTGCGCGGCTGTTGCTCGCGGCGGGCGCGGACACAGAAGCCGTAGATGAAGAATACGGCTTCCCGCCGCTGCATTGGGCGGCAAGGGGCGGACACGATGCCGTTGCCGCGCTGTTACTCGAAGGCGGCGCGGACCCGAACGCCAAGATCAGCAACGGCTACACGCCACTGCATTGGGCGGCAGGGGATGGACATTATGACGTTGCCGCGTTGTTGCTCGCAGCGGGCTCGGACCCGAACGCGGCGGCTGAAAACGGCGGTACGCCGCTGCATTTCGCGGCAGAGCGGAACCATGAAGCCGTTGCGCGGCTGTTGCTCGAACGGGGCACGGACCCGAACGCCAAGGGCATTGACGGCTTAACGCCGCTGCATTGGGCGGCAAGGGGCGGACACGAAGCCTTTGCCCGGCTGTTGCTCGAAGCTGGCGCGGACCCGGAAGTCGTGAATGAAGACGGCTTCACGCCGCTGCATCAGGCGGCAAGGAACGGAAGTGATGCCGTTGCGCGGCTGTTGCTCGAAGCTGGCGCGGACCCGAACGCCGCTACCGAAGGCGGCTTCACGCCGCTGCACGCGGCGGCAGTGGACAGACACGAAGCCGTTGCCCGGCTGTTGCTCGCGGCGGGCGCACGAATGCCTTGAACGCAATCCGGCGCGCACGGCTGAAGCCGAGGGAACGGAAGCGAATAGGGACCGGCGTTCATGCGCAGCTGGCGGCTTGTTCCCGCGCTGGCACTCGCGGCGGCCCGACCAGGCGGATTTGCGGCGGCTGCGGATATGATGTTGCATGCGCGGCAGGCAGATCTCGCGTTCAGGCAAATGAAATCGCTGGCATCAAGGGTCCCCGAAGCCCGGCAGGAAAACGTAAGCGCCCTCGAGTCGCTCCTGACGTTCAGGCTGTCCGTGCTCAGCAGGCGCTTGGACCAGCAGGCCGCGGGGCTCCTCGCAGGCACGTCGCTGACCCTTACCGCCTACCGGATGCTCGTGGTCATCGAGGCGTTCGGGGAGATCTCGATATCCGACATCAGCCGCTTCTGCGCGATCGGAAGGGCGCAAATCGGCCGGACGGCGGCGGAGCTGGAGCGGCGCGGCCTGGTCGAATTCCGGTCAGACGGCGGAAACAGGCGGAAGAAACTGGTGGCCGCCACGAAGGAGGGATTGGAGATTCTCGATCGGTTCCGCCCGGCGTTCCGCGAACGGAGCCAGGCCCTCGACGAGCGCCTCGGAGCGGAGCAGCGCGAGGCGCTCATGGATTCGCTGAACCGCCTGTCCGAGCTGTTCCCGCGATAGCGGAGCGGCGCTCCGTTCAGCCGGCTTTCCTGAGGACGCCGCGCCGGATCTGATCCTCCTCGATCGACTCGAACAGCGCGCGGAAGTTGCCTTCCCCGAAGCCGTCGTCGCCTTTCCGCTGAATGAACTCGAAGAAGATCGGCCCGATCACGGTCTTGGAGAATATCTGCAGCAGAATGCGGGTCTCGCCTCCGCCGACAACGCCTTCGCCGTCGATCAGGATGCCGTGCTTCTTCATCCGGTCCAGCGGCTCCTCGTGCCCCTTCACGCGGTCGCGCGAACGTTCATAGTAGACGGAGGGCGGCGGCGGCATGAAGCCGATTCCGTTGTCGCCGATCCTGTCGGTGGAGGCGTAGATGTCCTCCGTTCCGACGGCGATGTGCTGGATGCCTTAGCCTTTGTACTTCTGAAGGTACTCCTCGATCTGGCTGCTCTCGTCCGAGCTCTCGTTGATCGGAATCCTGATCTTGCCGCAGGGCGAGGTAAGCGCCCGCGAGGTCAGGCCGGTCATCTTCCCTTTGATGTCGAAGAACCTGATTTCCTTGAAGTTGAACGCGGTCGAGTAGAACTTGTGCCAGGTGTCCATGTTCCCGCGCATCACGTTGTGCGTGAGATGGTCGAGATAATGGAATCCGGCGCCGCCGGGCCGCGGGTCCCGCCCGTTCAGCCATTCGAAGTCCTTGTCGTAGGGCGAACGCCCTCCGTCGTAGTCCTCGATGAAGTAGAGCAGCGATCCGCCGATCCCCAGCACGGCGGGCGCGTCGATTGACTTGCCGTCGCCTTCGTACGGCTCGGCGCCGTAATCCGCGGCGCATTTGAGAGCGTGCTGCGCGTTGACGACGCGCCACGCCATGGCCGGTGCGCACGGCCCGTGCTCTCCAGTGAACTCCGCGGCATGCGAATCCTGCTGGCGGTTCACCAAGTAGTTGATGCCGCCCTGCCGGTAGACGGAGATGTCCTTCGACTTGTGGCGCGCGACCTCGGCGTAGCCCATCCGGCGGAACAGATCGTCCAGCACCGCCGGGTCGGGATGGGCGAACTCGACGAACTCGAAGCCGTCGGTTCCGGCCACATTGCTCTCGTCGATCTTCGCTTTGGGCGCGTCGTGCGGAAAGGGTCCCATGTCGATCTCCTGCATTCTGCCGGAACGGCCGCCGACGTTCGCGGATCGGGCGCTCCCGGTTCCGAGGCTGCCCGGCGGGAAACGCCGAGCAACGTCATTCTGCACCAATAATGTTGCGCACGCAACATTATTTCAAGGCGGCGGGCATCCGCGAACGGAGTTTTCCACCGGAATCGCGCGGTCTTAGGCGGGTTCGGCCCCGCCGAAGCCGCTGGAGTTTCGCGGCAGCAGGCTATTGGCAGGCGCACGGAGGCGATCAGCGCCCGCATGTCCGCGCGAATTCGATGTCGGCGAATCAAGCGGGACGCGGCGAAGGGCGGCGCACGTGCGGAGAGGGAATGCCGAAGCGAAACGAATCCGCCGAAGACGACCTGTTCAGGCTTGCCGTCTGCGGCTTCGCCGCAGCCCTTGCCGCCTGGTCGCTGGCGGGCCGCTACTCGGACGTTGCGAGCGCAGTGGCATCCGCCGCCTCGCTGATTCATCTGAGGCCGTTCTCGCTTGCTGCGGCCCGTCTGGAGTGGCTTCGGGATGCGCCTCTGCTCGGGGAGTCGCTGTTCCTGCCTGCCGTTGCAGTCGCGGAAATTCCTTTGGAGACCTCCGCGCTTGCGGCTTTGGACGCCGCCGCGCGCCGATCGCTTCTGGAAAGCTCCGGGTTCGCGGCCGCGCTGATCTACGGGCCGTGCATGCTTCTGCTGGCTGCCAACGCTTGGCGGGCGAGGCCGGATCTTGCCTTCAGGACGGTTCACGGCCTCGAAAGCCTGCTCGCGGCGCAGTCCGCGCGGTGGCCGTCCGTGAGACTCGCCCTTCGGTTTCCTTATAGCCGGGATTCCTCCGCAGATCGGGCTCCGCAATTCCGGGTTCTCGGCTCCGGGAGCGGCGGCGCGGGCAGGATGCTGTTTCCGGAACAGCCGCCGCCGATCCCGCCGCGCGGCTCCTGCTCCATGCGTCCGGAACGGTGGCTGGAGCTTCAAGGACTCGTCAGGGAACCCGTCGAGCCAGCGACCGCTTCGGCCCAGAACCCGCGTGGCAGTTTAGTCGTGCCGGGCGACAGCGAACTCGAGACCCTGACCCGCGAGGCCCTTTGCGAGGCGCTCGACCGCCAGCTCGGCAAGCCTTGGAGAGGGTTCTCGGCGCTCGCCCCGTCCGCGAGGGCGCTGGCCGCGGCGTTCGCGCTGTTCCGCGCATACGATGTCCGGGGCGGACAGGAGCTGCTGGACCGGCTCGCGGAATGCTCGGTTGGTCGCCGCGCGGCAAGATGGGGAATGGACGAGGCCATCCGGACCGACAGGCGCATGTCGAAGGATCTCGACCGGATTCTCGAATCATCGGCCGGGAGCGAACTTCTTGCCGTCGCGAATCGCCATGCTTGGGAAGCCACGGCCATGATCGGAATGCTTCAGGCGGCGCGCAAGGATCGCGGGGTCGTCGCCGGCGCGTCGTTCCTGTGGCTCAAGGACGAGCACAGGGGCCTCTGGTACGCGCTCAACAATTCCGGCAACGCTGCGATCATGGCGGAGGCGGCGGGAGCCTTCGCTCATTTCAGGGCGGAGAGGCAGATCGGACGCCCCCTCAGGCGTCCGGCGACGCATCAGGCCGCCCGCGCGCTGCTGGAGGATTATCTCGACGCCGCGCCCGGACGCATAGCGCGAAGGAAGGCGCTGGCCCGCCAGCGGACCCCGGTCGGCGCGAGGCTGGAACGGCTTGCGGAACAGGCATGACTGCGGGTTTGGCGGAACGCCCGCGCGAATCCCGGCCGGATTCAGGGCGGCGGTGAATGTGGAGCGCGCTTCCGCCTGCGATCGGCGCCGGACTGCTGCTCGCGCTCGCTTTCCCCGATGCGGAGAAATCCGCTTCGGAATCCCGGTTTGCCGTGGCGAGCATGCTTGCAAGCCACAAGGCCGCTTTCGTCGCATCGGAGGCGGGAGGCTTCCAAACCGGCAGCGTGGCTTCCGATCTCCCGCATCCGCTCAACGAATTGAGGGTATGGAGGAGCGAGATCGTCTCTGATGCGAACGGCGCGATCCTGCTGACCTGGCATCCGGGATTTGCGACCGGAGGCGCGGAGCGCCGCTTCAACGCGGCGTTTGCGGAGTTGAATCCGCCGGATGCCCGCTTCGGGCTTTCCGCGCGCCACTTCGTCGGCGAATTCGCCATCGGGGAGCAGTCGACCGCGTTCGTCGGATCCGTTCCGGTGCCGCTTCCGACGCAAATCATTCCGGTTGGAGCGCCCGTGGTCGCGCAGCGGCTTCCGTGATGTGGCTGGTCCAGCTCGCGTTCGTGGAACTGGCGGCATGCGCCTGCGCCGCCGCTTGCGCTTTCGCCGGGCTGCGGCGCTTGGACCCGGATGCCCGCGTCCATTCGTCCGGATTGGCGGTGTCGTCGCTTTCAGGAGGCGTGTGCGCCGGTGCAAGCTTTGCGTTCGCCGGAACCTTGCCCTCCCTGTCCTGCGCAAGTCCGGCCGCGCTCGCAGGGTTCATGCTTCTATGCCCGTTCCTTGCCGTCGCGGCCTACGCCGATTTCGTCTCGGGTTGGGCTCCGGAAGAGCTCTCGGTGCCGACCTGCATCTTCCTGGGTGCGGTCTCGGAGCCGGGCTTCCGCGGCGCCGGAGTCGCCGACGCTGCCGCGGCAGTCGGCACGGGATTGATCATATTTTGCGCATGCAGGCTTGCGTGGCGGATTCAGCGCCGGTTCGGGATTGCAGCCATGCCTCCGGCGGACTGCTTGGCGATCTCGGCTCCGGTGGCGCTGTTCGGATTGGACGCTGTAGCTGCGGCGCATTATGCCGTCGTTGCGCTGATTCTGGCCGCGATCCGATTGCTTCCGCCGGTTCGGCGGGCTTTCGCGTCGGAGGATGCCGGGAGCGGCCGCGCCATTCGCTTCCTTCCCGCATCGCTTCCGGTGACGCTGACGCTCCTCGTTGCATCGTTTCCGCTGGAGCAGTCCGCCCGCGGGATGTTCGGATGATCCGCAGTTTCGCAGCCGATGGCCGTATCGGGCGCGCATCGCTGTGACGAATCCGTGCATGAACGAGAGCGCTCCGGCTTCCGAGCTTGAGCGTGGTTCAGCCCTCATGGAGGCCGCGTTCGCGATCACGCTGTTCGGCTCGCTGATCGCGCTTGCGAACATGCTGATTTCCGCAGAGGCCGAAAGACAGCGGAGCATCGCGCTCGGACAGGATCTGCGGATCACCGCGTCCGGCGCGCGATCGTACGTGTCCGGCGAGTACGATGCGCTTGAGGCGCGGCTGGCAGGACTGGGAAGCACGCAGGCCGTGTTCTCCGTTTCGATGCAGGAAGTGGCCAACGCCGGATTCCTGCCGCAGGAGTTCGTGCGCAGCGGCGAACGGCGCAACTTTTCCGATCAGCGATACAGGCTGCTGTTCCGGGGCGTGGACCGTTCCGACCAGACCCGGCCGAGGGCGACGCTGGATGTCGCCGACATCGACGCCGACGGAGACGGGCTCGTCGATCTTGCCCTTGCGGACCGCGACGTTTCGAACGGGGAACTGGATCTCGAAGCGGTCCTCGTTACCGAGGGCGGCAGGCCGGTTCCGCCCCAGCAGGGAAATCCGGCGGCCGTCGCCGCCGAATCGCCTGCGGCCGGATACATCCAGGAAGCCGGAACAGCGCGGGGGCCTTACGGCTCCTGGGAGCACGACATCAGCGGTTATTCGTCGCTTGCCGACTACCCGGCCGCGGAACGGTTCGCCTACCTCATCGCGCTTTCGGGCTTCGGCGTGCTGGAGGACGGGGAATTCAGCATTGGGAACGCGGACGGCTTCCCGTTCGAACGCTGCGTCGGGACCTCGGGAATGCGGCTCGACGACTGCGCGACCTCGAACGAGGTTCACACTGAACTCGCCTTCGGCAACCCGGCCAGCCCCGCCGCCATCGCGAACGGCCTCAACACCGTCAGCAACGTCTACTCGATCGAAATGGGCCCGCCGCTCGACGCGGACAACGACGGGTCGACGGATCTGCATTCGATCATATCGGGTCTGGCGGAACTGAAATGCGGCACCGGGGCGGCGTCCGCATTCGCCGCAGGAACGCTTGTCGTCGACTGCCCGGCCGCCGTGCTTACCGGCCGATTGCGTGTCGGTGCCGGACTTGAAGTCGCGGGAGACGCTGAGCTCGGGAGCGATGCCGACATCGGCGGCAGCCTGGATGTTGCCGGCGACGTCGCGGCGGCTGGAGCCGTCCGTGCCCGGAGGTATCTGGCGGACGCGCTCGGCGGGCAGGACCTTACCGAAGGGGTGTATTTCGCGAACGCCGTTTCGATGAGCGGCGGAAGGACGATCGCCAAGCCGGTCTGCAGCGATCCCGGGAGCAGCCCGCAGGTTTTCGCGGCGCCTGCGGCCTACACGAGTCCGGACGGATCGCCGGTAGTCGGCGTGAGGGCGTACGCCTCGGACAACGGCGACGGTTCCGGATGGACAGTCGGAATGAACGCTCTGATCGACCGGGACAGCAACAGCGACGGAAACGCCGATCTGGTGCCATTGGCCTCCAGCGACGACTATGCGCTTGTGCTGACCAGGTGCAGCTGACGCCTCTCCGTAATTGCTCCCGTCATTTGATGTGCCTCCGCCGTGCGCCTGATTGGCGCCCGAGGCGGAGTTGCCGTCGCCGGATTCTCGTCAACGCTTCCTTCGTCACGCCGGGCCGGAACCCGCATGGTGTTCCGACTTCAGGTAATGCTGGCGCAGGAGATCGAACCCGTAATCGTTTCCGTTCGGGGTCCGGACGATGGTGTGCACATGGAACTGCTCCGGTTCGGGATTGGTCAGGAACACGCCGGAGTGGTGGTCGAATTCGATGAATACGACCGGGCTTTGGATGCGGTAGTAGAAGGTCGAATCCCAATACTGTTGCTTTAATCGTTTCCATGCTAATTCGCTGCGGATTTCCTCTGTGATAGGGATGTTCCGCAATGGCACGGACGCAGGCGTCTTTCCCCGGGGGGCTCCGCCTCTCCGACTATCTCGGGCTCGGCGTGATCGCGCAGGTCTTCCCGCTCGGCTCGGTCGAGGCGGCTTTGGAGGCGTGCGGCGTGCGCAGCGAGCGGCGGCGCGACCTGCCGCTGGAGGCGATGGTGTACTACGTGATCGCCATGGGCCTGTTCCGGCAGGTCTCGACGCGCGAGGTGCTCCGCTGCCTCGCCGACGGGCTGCGCTGGGTGGCGCCGGGCGTTCCGGTCCGGATTTCGGGGAAGTCCTCGATCTCGCGGGCGCGGTCCCGGCTCGGGAAGGCGCCGTTCGAGGAGCTCCGGCGGTCGCGGGTGGCGGCGCTGGCGGCGCCGGGCGATCCCGGCGCCTGGCACCGCGGCCTGCGGGTCGCCGCCCTGGACGGCACGACGCTGGACCTTCCGGACGAGAAGCGGAACCGGGAGGCGTTCGGGCTTCCGGGGGCCGCCCGGGGCGAGGCGGCGTTCCCGAAGGCGCGGCTGTCGATGCTTCTGGAGACGGGGACGCGGGCGGCGCTCGCATGGCGGGCCGGGCCGTACCGAGGGGACTCCGAGCATGCGCAGGCGGCGGCCCTGCTTGCGCATATGAAGCCGGGAATGCTGGTCCTGGCCGACCGCGGCTACTTCGGATTCCCCTTGTGGTCGAAGGCTTCGGAGACCGGAGCCGAGCTGCTCTGGCGGGCGCGGCCGAACGCGGGCCTGCGCCCGGCGGGCGAGCCGTTCGAGGACGGGTCGTGGCCGGCCGAGCTGGACGGAGGGCGCCGCCGCGGCGCCTGCCGGGTCCGGGTCGTGGAGTACCGCCTCGCCGAACGCCCCGGCGAAGCCTACCGGCTGGCGACGACGCTTCACGATCCCGGCCGGTTCCCGGCCCGCGAGCTCGCCGCGCTCTACCACGAGCGGTGGGAGATCGAGAACGCCTGCGACGAGGTCAAGACCCATCTGCTGGGACCCGGGGCCGCGCTGCGGAGCAAGACCCCGGAGCTGGTCCTCCAGGAGGTCGACGGGCTGATGCTCGCGCACTACGCCGTGAGGCGGCTGATCCACCGGGCCGCCGGAAAGGCCCGGGAGGATCCGGACCGGACCGGCTTCATCCACGCCGTGCGCGTGATCAGGAGGCGCCTCCAGAACCCGGGCGCCGCTCCCCCCTGAGCCGGAGGCCCTCGCCGACGCCGTCGACGCCGAGATCCTCGAGGAGCGCGCCGAAAGCAGCCGCGGGCAAGCCAGGCAGCGGGGCGTGCGGCGGAAGATGAGCTCCTACCGCCTCCGGAAGCGGGGGCCGGTCTCCCGGACCGCGCATGAATGGAAACCCGAAATCGTCCATCAAAACGCCTAAAGCAACAGTATTGGGTCGAATCCGCCTCGATTCCTCCGATCCAGCAGAACCGGGTTTCGGCCAGGTGCCGCTCCACGTCGGCCATCCGTCGAGCGAGCGGGCCTGCCGGGAGCGGATCAAGGTACGATTGGACCAGATCAAGCAGCGTGCGCAGGTGGGCGGCCCGACATCTTCGCCGCCGGGAGACCCTCGTACGGAACGATCCTGTTGTCGCGGTGCGCTCCGCCGAGATGAAGATGCTCGGCGTAGTGCCATCGCCCTTCCGGCAGGTCGCGTCGGCTGTTCGATTTGAAGACCTGCGCGCGCTCCCTGAGCGCGGGCGCGAGCGACTGCATCAGCGCGAGGCCTTTCCGCTCTTCGTCCTCGAACAGCCTCATGCCGCTGTGCGGGCCGCGGTTCGCCTCGACGATCTCCGCCCCGAGAAAGCACGGCGAAAGCGTCATCTGGCCGCCGATCACCATGCAGTTCAGGCACAAGTGATGCCCGAACAACTGCCATCCCCAAGGCTGCTCCGCGGAAGGATTGCCGAACAGGCAGACGGTGTAGCTCCATTCGCCGAGCACGTCTTGCGCGCCGAGCAGGTCGCCGAGAAAGCCGTTCAGCCTCATCGCGCCGCGCACCTTCGCTGCGCCGCGCGTGCTCAGACAAGCCCCGAGCAGGGCGACGACGCTTTCCCGGATGCTTGCACCGGCGGTGTCCAGCCGGATGCCGTGGTTTTCAAGGACCATCTCGGTGTTCTGCCATTTGCGCCAGTGTTCGGAATCAACCGCGAAGTGCGCCCGCTTCCGGTCGGTCGGCGACAGCCGCTCCAAGAGAGCGATCGCGGCGGAGGTCATTTCTGCTGCCGGAGCGCCTTCATCGCGCAATTCGAAGAGTCCGCGCTGCACGCTTCCGTCCGCCGTGATTCCCTTGAATGGAGCTTCACCAAGGACGGACCATTCGCCGATCAACCGCTGCGCTCGCTCCGTGGCGAGGCGGGCGGAAGTATGATCCGCGGCCGTGTGCCCCGCTATTCGCGATTTACCCTGCGCCGGCAGGTGTTGCCGGTAGTCCCAGCGTGGCATTGCGAACTCCGTTCTTTGCCAGGTTTGCCCGGGATCCGGGAAGGGCCGACCCCGTCGGCCATTGC
Source organism: Paracoccaceae bacterium (assembly GCA_965203795.1). GTDB lineage: Bacteria > Pseudomonadota > Alphaproteobacteria > Rhodobacterales > Rhodobacteraceae > CBDBBY01. The sequence continues at coordinate 3,853,070 of OZ241915.1, forward strand.
ACGATCCCGGTACTGGGTTCGAACGCCGCGGCGTCCATTCTGCAGACGGGCGAAGCGCGCCGTGATGAGCGTTCGCCGCGGCCTCCCAGCCAGCTCTATACTTTGCCGAACTCTTCAACCCTTCCAATGGCGGAAACATCGGGTGGTACGGTTCGAGCCGTCGGGATCGCAAAACGGCATTGCTCTGCATGCAACAATGGCGATCGGATTGTGTTCAACAGCGCCGTTGTCAACGGATTTGTTGTCAACAAAGCCATTGAAGAAGAGTGTAGCGCGGCACTGCCGGGCGAAGGTCACGAATTTACGCGGATGACGCAGGATGCGGGCAGCGCGGAAAGGCTCAGGATGAGCTTCCTGCAATTTGGCAGGGCCAAAATTTCAAACTTTGATATCGAAAGAGCAAGACATCAAGCGGCGTTTGGCAACGATCAAACGTTGTGAGGAAGCGGGATCGGCACGCTTATGCGTTTAAGCTCGGAAAGCAATTCCATTGCCTGTTTTAATCGCCCGGATTGGCTTTTCTCAGGCTTTCGTATCACTGTTTCAAACCAAGGGTCGTCGTAGTTCGCGCGGGACAGAAAGACCGCTGTTGCAGCTAACTCCAAAGCTATAGCGTCAGAATCTTTTGCCCGGCAGGCAAGTTCGCGCCGACTAGGCGATACACGACTATCAGGTTGGACATTAACCGAGTATATCGAGTAGATGCCTCCCCATGCCGCGTGCCTCTCGACTTCTTTAATGTGCCCCATAAGAACACCCATCATTGCCGAATCCGCCACCTCTTCACTGAATGGACCATAGTGCTTGTATATGAATTCGAATCCATCGCCAAGACCGACAACCTCAAGCAGGTATGCGATCTTCTGGAGTCGGGTTCGGCCAATTATCTCGCCTCCTGCATCACGAACAATGGCCACGATCAGCTCGGGTCTTATCAGCGACATTTGGCAACCTCCTCATTTACAATTGCAAGGATAGCTCCTTTGAGTTCAGGATATTCCGGGTCGAAGTAAGCACGGGCAAGTTTGAAGTCTCGAAGTGCTGCAACGACTTTAGAGCGTTGTTTCAAGTCAATCGGATTTCCACCCCCCGTTCGGATGTTGATTCGTTCAACGGGACCGCGTGAGCCGCCACCCGTCTTGTATGGCGACCTGCTCGCCTTGTCCATTAGGATTGCCGGGATTCCATTTGCCGTCATCTTCTCTTCCCTCAACTGACCTAGCTTATGGAGAATTGTTTCGCAGCATTTGTCAATTTGCTCAATGTGTTTTGTATCTGCAACATTCTCAGGGTCTATCTGGTGATGAACCAAGGTCCGAATATCAATGCACTTGAATAACTTCCTATCTTGTAGACGCCCGGCGAACGATCTGATCAACTGGTCGTTCGATTCACGCAGCTGCGAAAGCGCGCCCCAAAATATGGTATCATCCAGCTTCATCATCGTGTCGATATCATCAGGCAAGCTAGCGAACTGTACAAGCGGGTGAGTGTTCTCAAGGCCCACCGCACTACGGCTCCCGTTCTGAACAAGTTTAACTAGTGTTTGGCAGAAAACCCGCAACGCGTTGAATTTCTGTTTTTAATCCGTGTTTTTGCTTGCGAAGATTCCCGCGATTCGGCATGATCCGCCCGAATTCGCCGCGATATCGGCGTTTTTCCTGGAATCTTCGGAGGCGATTTGCATGCGGAAGGTTGTTGAGGAGCGGTCCTGGCTGGGCTCGGTCGACATCGGATCGATCGAGCTGAACGTGAAATCCCGGGACGACATCCCGGCGATCCTTATCGGGCTCCAGGCGATCTGGAACGACAAGGCGGCGCGGGAGGAGCTGTTCCGGCTGCTGGACGCGCACGTCCTTCCGGACCGCCGCCGGGACACGGGCCGCCCGGGGATGCACCTTTGGCGGATCCTGGTGATGGGCGTGCTGAAGCAAGGTTTGAACTGCGACTACGACCGCCTTCAGGAGCTGGCGAACGAGCATGGGAAGATCCAGGCCTTCCTGGGCCACAGCGACTGGTTCGAGCCGGGCTTCTACGAGCTTCAGAACATCAGGGACAATGTCGAGCTTCTGACGCCGGAGCTTCTTCGGGAGGTGAACCGTCTGGTCGTGTCGACGGGGCACAAGGTCGCGGGAAAAAAGCCTGGCGCAGCGTTGGTCGGGCGCTGTGACTCGTTCGTGGCGGAGACGGACGTCCGCCATCCGACCGACTTCGGCCTGCTTCGGGATTCGGTCCGCTGCCTCGTGCGGGCGGCGTCGCGGGCCTGCGGCGCCTCGGGCGTCGGCGGCTGGCGGCAGCGCGACCACCACCTGGACGCGGCGGGGAAGCTGTACCGGAGGGTGAACACGGCGCCCCGGTGGAGCACCCGGCCGGATGAGGTCCTGGGGTTCCTGGTCAAGTCGCTGGAGCTGGCCGCGAAGGCGAAGGGCTCGCTCGGGCCGCTCCGGGCGGCGGGCTGCCCGAAGCGCACCCTGGCGGAAATCCGGAGGCTGATCGGCCATGTGCCGAGATTGGCGTTCCAGATCGCCCGCCGGGTGCTGAAGGAGGAGGCGGTCCCGCACGGGGAGAAGCTGTTCTCGATCTTCGAGGAGCACACCCGGTGGATCGCCAAGGGCAAGGCCGGCAAGCCCGTCGAGCTCGGGGTTCCGGTGTGCATCGTCGAGGACGGCGGCGGGTTCATCCTCGACCACGAGATCATGTGGACGGGCGGCGACACGCATGTCGCGGTCCCGCTGGTCGGGAGATGCCTGGAGGCGTTCCCGGACCTGCGGGCCTGCAGCTTCGACCGCGGCTTCCATAGCCCGGAGAACCGCCGGAAGCTCGACGCGATGCTGGAAGTGAACGCCCTTCCGAAGAAGGGCCGGCTGTCCGCCGCCGACCGGGTCCGCGAGGCCGACCCGGACTTCGCGGCGGCGCGGCGCAGGCATCCGGGCGTGGAGTCGGCGATCAACGGCCTGGAGCACCGCGGCCTCGGCCGGGTGCGGCTGCGCGGGCGGGACCGGTTCGAGCTGGCGGTCGGCCTCTCCGTCCTCGCCGCCAACATCCACCGGCTCGGGCGGGTCCTGCGCGACCGCGAGCGGCTGCGGCCGGAACGGCGCAAACGCGCCGCCTGAGCGGCGCCCTCCCCGAAATCCCGGCGGGCCGCAGGGCGGCAGGCGGCGGAGCCCGCGCCGGACCCCCGGAAAACCGTCGCCGACGCCGAGAATCCGGCCTCCCGAGCCGGATTCGCTCCGTCCCGGCTCGAAACGCGCCGCGCCGGGTCCCGTCGAGGCCATTGCGCCCGACCGAAATCCGGCCGTACAGCGAAAAACGACGGGTTCTCTGCCAGACACTAACTAAGCGAACAAGCAATTCAGCGAAGAGCTTCTCGGCCCCTCTAGTCGTTTTGTGGAAATAAACTGCTGGATAAAGCTGGAAATTGCCGAGGACATAAGTCTCTGCAGCGGGGATCGCTTTCGGGCCAATCACGAATGTGGGAACATCAGCAAATTTCTTATCGTCCACACCTACCGAAACGTTGGCGATTTCCAAGTTAGCAAGCAACCATTTTATGTCAATTGCAGATTGCTGGGTGCCCGTCATTAATCGGTCTCGACGCATATAATCTAGTCTGTCAGCATCAAATTGGCTAGATACGACGGCGTTGTATACCGTCTGCTCTCCGTCCCTCTTTATCATGTGAGCAACATCGTTCGCGAAACCACTCCCAAGCCTACGCAGGATCTCAGCAATTTCACTTTCTCTGATCAACTGATCACTCATCTGCTCATGATCGGCTAGTTTGATACCAAGCTTTTTCCCGACAGACTCAAATGCGTGACTAAACGGACCATGACCAACGTCGTGGACTAAAGCCGCTGCAAGAGCGATTTGCTCTTGAGCCTGCATCCGGTTTTCGCCGGTCCATTCGCGGACGATACCCATCAGTTCTCTAGCGGTGTGAAAAACCCCGATGCTGTGAGCGAAACGCGTATGTGTGGCTCCCGGATAGACCAATTCGGAAAATCCAAGTTGCTTGATTCTTCGCAGCCGTTGAAATGGTCGACTACACAAAACATCCCAGAGCTCACGCTCCAGCTGTTGGCCTGTATCGAATACGATTAGGTTGTGCACAGGATCGCGAACGCGCTGATGTACCGAATTGTGAGAAGGCATATTTAGCTAAGTCTGCGCAAGCGGGCGTTGATTGCGAGCGATGGGGAAGGGGACGAATTCCGGCGACTTCGCCAGCCCACCGGAACGCCAATTCGACGGGATTGCAGTTCGAACAATTGCACCGGAAGCCGTGCAGGATGCAGAGGGCCTAGTGCCGACGGTTCGCGAACACGCGGAGGATTCATTCCGGTGCTTCGAATGCTGTTTGCAGCGAGTTCGGCAGCTCTTTGTATCCAAGTAGGCCGTCGGTCGTGGTCCAAGTCCCTGGAGCGACTTCATCGGCCGCAAACCGGTACAGGGCTGCGACGGAATGGTCTTGAATCGTCTGCTGCATGGTCCGTCCCGGCGTGGTACGGGAACCGCGGCCGAGGGGCTTCGGATCCGAGCCTGAGCTGGTGCTTCATACAGGCCGTGCGGCTTGGAAACCGGTCCTTGAGTGCTTGGAGTGTCAGAGATTGCTGTCAAAAATAGCGATTCGCCATGCTCGAACAATATATAAACGGGCGGCGAACTACAAGCAAACCAATGCAAGATGCGGCCATGCCGGACCAAACGAGCCGAGCCCGCTCCGATGGTTCGACCGCGCAATCCGGCCGGGCCTGCTCCGAATCAATCAATGCCGGTTGTCATTGTTTCCGGCTCCGGCAACCGCTCGGCAGGACCTCGGGCTGCGTGCCAGGGCTGTCGTGTGTGGACGCCCCCCTGAGACGCGGGATCATTCCTTCCACAGCCCCGGGCATTTGGTCAAGCGCTGTCGTGTGTCCGGCCTGTTCGATGCGGCGCGTCGATGCTTGCCGCTGGCCTGCATGGAGATGCGCGGACCGGGTCCATATCGCTTTTTCGCGCTCCAAGGCGCCGCGAAAGCCCACTGGTTTCCCCGATCCCGTCTCGATGACTGTTTGCCCTTGCGCTGCTTCGGCTTCTCCCTCGTCCCCGGCGCGCCGCCCCGCCCGGATGTCCGGGCGGGGCGGAACCTCGGAGGAACGGGGCTGTTGAAAAACCCCTCGTTCCGTGATTCTTGGAACATGATGCTGTTGCGGGAGCGGGGAGAGCCACGACATGCCGAGCGCAAGCCGCCGGCCCAGCTGGAGCTGTTCGTCGCGGGGTCGCTTGAGCAGCTGGTTCCGGACGACCACATCCTGGCGCGCGTCGACCGGGTTCCGGATCCCGCTGGCTGCACGACGAGGTCGCCGACTGCCATTGCGCCCACAGCGGGCGTCCGGGGATCGATCCGGAGATGGCCGTCCGCCTGATGCTGGCGGGCTTCCTGCTCGGCATCGTGCACGACCGCCGCCTGATGCGGGAGGCGCAGGTGAACATCGCGATCCGCTGGTTCATCGGCTGCGGGCTGCACGAGCGGCTTCCGGACCATTCGAGCCCGGCGCGGATCCGGCAGCGCCGGGGCGATGCCCGGTTCCGGCGGATCTTCGAGCGCACGGCTTCGGCCTGCGTGGAGGCGGGGATCGCGCAGGGCGGGGCCGTGCATGTCGACGCGACGCTGGTCCGGGCCGATGCCGGCTGGGAAAGCATGGTCGACCGCCACGCCGGAGCGGTGGCGGCGGAGAACGGCGACGCGGAGGAGGATGCCGCCCCGCCTGGCGGCAAGCGCAAGAAAGTCAGCGTGACGGATCCCGACGCGAGCTTGGCGACCAGCTCCCGCGGCCGACGCCTGGAGCCATCCTGCAAGCAGCACACGGCGGTCGACGACGGGAGCGGCGTCGTTCCCGATGTCACGGCGGCCACCGGCGAAGTCAACGAGCGCAACGTGATTGAGGATCAAGTCGACGAGGTCCGCAGGATATCCGGGAAGAAGATCGAGACTGCGGCCGCCGACGCGGGCTACGCCTACGGCAAGGTCTACGGCGGCCTCGAGCGGCGGGGGATCGATCCGGTGATCCCGGCGAAGCGGGAGCCGACCCGGAGCCGGGTGCCGGCGTGCCGGTTCCGCTACGACGAGAGGAACAATATCGTGAAGTGCCCTCGGGGCAAGGCGCTGCGCCCCGGACAGCCGTTCAAGGACGGGCAAATGCGGTTCCACGCCAGAACCAGGGACTGCGCGGGATGCCCGCCCGGGGGCGACTGCGTTCCCGGGAGCCGGAACCGGAAGACGGTGGTGATCAGCGCCGACCATCCGGCGCTGCTGCGCGCCCGGAGGCGACGCCTCCGATGGAGCGAAGAGGACCGGCGGCTCTACCGGCGCCACCGCTGGCGATCGGAAGGGTTCCACGGAGAGGCCAAGACCTGGCACGGGCTGGGCCGCGCCGTGCGGCGCGGCTTGGGCAACATGAGGATCCAGTCCTACCTGACCGCCGCCGCGATCAACCTGAAGCGGCTCGCGGCCGCTTTTTGCGCCCGATTCCCTGCCATCGGCACGGTTCAAATGCGCGGAACGCCCCTTTCCGCGCTCTTGGCGCGGCAGGCCGGGCCTGGCCGCCGCATGCCCGCCCGCGTTGCCCGGCTCCGCGCAGCAAGACCCCGCTCCGACCGGCACCGCGATACACCCCGGAACCTTCGGAAGGCCGCGTAGTTCAACAGCCCCGGAACCCCTTCATTCCGTCGAGCCGGCCCGAGCCGCCGCGCCCTCTCAAGCGGCGGCTCGGGGCCGGCAGCACTCCTTGCTCATCGTCATGGCCCGGATGGTCCGGGCCGTCTTGTTCGCCAGGGCGACCGCCGCGACCATCCTCGGCTTCCTCGCCAGCATTCCCTCCAGCCAGGGATCGTCCGTCCCCCGCCGCTCCGCCCAGCGGATGTTCGCGATCGCCCCCGACACCAGCAGCCGCCTGAGGTCGCGCTGCCCCATCTTCGAGACCCTTCCCAGCCGCGGCTTCCCTCCCGTCGAGTGCTGGCGGGGGACCAGCCCCAGCCACGCCGGGAAGTCGCGGCCGCGCCGGAACTCCTCCATCGGCGGCGCGAAGGCCAGGAACGCCATGGCGCTGATGGGGCCGACGCCCGGAATGCCCATCAGCCGCTTCGCATCCCCGCTCTCCCGCGCCCGCCTGCGGATCTCCGCCGTCAGCTCCTTGGTCCGTCCGGTCAGGATCCCGATCTGGCCGAGCAGCAGCCCGCCCAGCTCCCGGACCGCATCCGGCAGCCCCGACTCCGGGTCCTCCAGCGCCGCGCCCAGCCGGGCCGCGTTCGCGATCCCCTGCGGCGGCGCCACGCCGTGCTCCCCGGATGCCCCCGCAGCGCGTTGACCGTCTGCGTCCTCTGCCTCGCAAGCAGGTCCCGCGTCCGGAACAGCATCCCCTCCGCCTGCCGCTCCGCGCTCTTCACAGACACGAACCGCATTGTCGGCCGCGACGCCGCCTCGCAGACGGCCTCCGCGTCCGCCGCGTCGTTCTTCTGCCGCTTCACGAACGGCTTCACATGCGCTGCCGGCACAAGGCGGACCTCGAACCCCATCGACCGCAGCTCCCGGCTCCAGTGGTGCGCGCCGCCGCAGGCCTCCATCGCCACCTTGCACGGCCCGCGCTTCGACATCTCCTCAAGGAACCGGTCCCGCGACACCTTCATCCGGAACGCCGCCGACCCGTCCTCGCGGGCCCCGTGGAGCTGGAAGCTCCTCTTGCCAGGACCGACCCCGATCATGCCAGTCTTCTCCATTGTGGATGCCCCTTTCCCCTGTGGCGCGTTGGTTCCGCCATAATGGCGCCTTCCGGTGCCGCCGGAAGGGGCGTCCACTCCATCGCTTTTGGATGCTTATTGACAACCGGCACTTGACGAAGCCGCTTGCGCGGTCCCGTCCCGCCGCGGCTGCGATTGTTCCGCCCGCGCCGTCCGGACGGGGCTTCCGCAGGCGGATTCCCGCCATCAGCGTCTTCATGCGCCTCAGGTTGAGGGCCAGGCACACCAAGTCCCACTCCCCGCGCACCTTGGCCAGCCCCCGGACGCTGAACCGCCGGAACCCCATCGCCTCCTTGATCCAGCCGTTGGGCGCCTCGGACAGCCACTTGCGCCGAGCGTAGCGCTTCCGGCCCTCGGGCGTGGCGAGCTTCTCGGCCATCCGCCGCGTCGCCGGCTTGGACGCCGGGCGCTTGCGGACGGCCTCGCGCCCCTCGCGTCCGGTCGCGACTGCCCGTCGATGCCGCGCTCCTCCAGCTCGGCAAGGTCCCGCTCGTTGCAGAAGCCCGCGTCGGCGAGCACCTCCCCGGCCGCCTCTCCGCACGCCGCCTCCGCCTGGTCCACCAGGCCGAGCATTGCGCCCTGGTCGCTCGGGTTCGCGCGCACCTCTGTCGCGACGATCAGCTGGCCGTCGCCGGCGACCGCCACCCCCGCGTTGCAGCACTGCTGGAACCCTTCCGACGATGTCGGCATGATCCCGCTCTCAGGATCCGCGGAGTTGCATTGCGCCTTCCCGTCCGGCTCGCGGGGCGGCCCGCCCGCTTCGGCCTCCCGCTCCCGGGCCTCCAGACGCGCCTTGGCTGCCCTGATCGCCTCCAGCCGCTTCCGCCGATCCTCCGCGAGCCCCTCGGTCTCGTCGCCCCGGGCGTCGGCCCCGAAGCGGCCGTCCTCGTCGGCGTCCGCCGAACCCGCCCGGTCCAGAAGCTCCGAGATCTCCTCCTCAAGGCGCCGCTCTGCCTCCTTCATCCGGGCGTAGCTCATGGCCTTGCGCTTGCTTGCGTTCGCGCGGACCTTGGTGCCGTCCACCGAAAGCGTCCCGAACTTCGCCAGCCCTAAATCTGCCACTAGACAATGCCAAGACGTTTTCTGCGGCGCACGCTCCTAGGAGCCGCAATCGCAAGGCGGTGGTGATCAGCGTCGACTATCTGGCTCTGCCGCGCCCGGCGACGAAGTCTTCGATGGAGCGCAGAGGACCGATGGCTCTGCGAGCACTGGTGCTTGGAAGGGTTCCACGGAGAGGCCAGGACCTGGCACGGGCTGGGCCGCGCGCCGTGGCATCAGCAACATGAGGGTCCAGTCTTCCCCGGCGGCCGCCCGATCAACCTGAAGCGGCTCGCGGGCACTTTTTGCCCCCGATTCCCCACCTCCGGCATGATTCAAATGCGCTGAACGCCCCTTCCCGCGTTCCTGGCGCGACTGGTCGACCCGGATCGCCGCAGGCGCGCCGGTTTCGCCTAACTCCGCGCAGCGGAACCCCAAGCCCGACCGGCACCGCGATCCATTCCCGAACCTTCGGAAAGCATGGTAGTTCAACGAACCTAAGGGCAAACAGCCGTCGTGACGGGATCGGGCAAGCCAAGAGCTATTGCAGCGCCTCGGAGCGTGCAAGTGCGATATGGAACCCGATCCGCGCATCTCCATGCAGGCCAGCGACAAGCATCAATCCGCCGCATCAACAGGCCGGACACACGAAAGCGCTTGACCAAATGCCCGGGGCTGGACAAGGGATTATCCTCGCGTCTCCATGGGCGTCCACACACAGTTGCTATGTCAGCAGTTGCCAGAGTCAAGAACCGCCTGCACCTGCTCTTGGTTCATCAAGCGGGAGTGTCCTTCTTGGGTGAAGCCGTTCCACGTCGCGAGCATGTTCCTGTAGATGGGTCGCATTTGGCGGTGGGAATTGAAGTCAGGATTTCTCAGCGGCAGATCTTCCCAGCGCTTCAGACACTTTACGGTGTAGCTCGCGAAGGCCATGAACTCGGCTTCATCGTTTCCGTCGTAACCGCAGAACTTGCGTCGCCGATGGTTTTCGAAAACATCCGTCTCTAGTTCTCTAATTGAATTGTTGATATCGTCAAACATCTGCAAAGTGTTCCAGACTTCATTGCTATCGGCATCGGCCATCGTATTGGCATTGAATGGTAAATCGATGGCAGCCATGTAGCCACACTCAATAGCCTTCCGCTGGACAGCAAAACTTTTTGCATTGTCGGGATACAGTGCTTCGAGGATTTCGAGCTGGTTCGATAATATCCACCGTTCGATTGGCGAGAGTTCCATTGGCTTTGCCTTTTTTTGTGTACTCGCAGCCAATATAGTGAGTGCTCTCTTGAGTGTCAATGAGATGTCAGGGTTCGACCCAGGGCTGTCGTGTGTGGACGCCCCCCTGAGACGCGGGATCATTCCTTCCACAGCCCCGGGCATTCGGTCAAGCGCTGTCGTGTGTCCGGCCTGTTCGATGCGGCGCGTCGATGCTTGCCGCTGGCCTGCATGGAGATGCGCGGACCGGGTCCATATCGCTTTTTCGCGCTCCAAGGCGCCGCGAAAGCCCACTGGTTTCCCCGATCCCGTCTCGATGACTGTTTGCCCTTGCGCTGCTTCGGCTTCTCCCTCGTCCCCGGCGTACCGCCCCGCCCGGATGTCCGGGCCAAGGCGGAACCTCGGAGGAACCCCTTCATTCCGTTGAGCCGGCCCCGAACCGCCGCCCGCGCCCCTCCGTCAGGCGGCGGCGGTTCGGGGCCGGTAGCACTCCTTGCTCATCGTCATGGCCCAGATGGTCCGGGCCGTCTTGTTCGCCAGGGCGACCGCCGCGACCATCCTCGGCTTCCGCGCCAGCATTCCCTCCAGCCACGGATCCTCGGTCCCGCGACGCTCCGCCCAGCGGATGTTCGCGATCGCCCCGGAGACCAGCAGCCGCCCGGGGTCGCGCTGGCCCATCTTCGAGACCTTCCCCAGCCTCGGCTTCCCTCCCGTCGAGTGCTGGCGGGGGACCAGCCCCAGCCAGGCCGAGAAGTCGCGGCCGCGCCGGAACTCCTCCATCGGCGGCGCGAAGGCCAGGAACGCCATGGCGCAGACGGGGCCGACGCCAGGAATGCCCATCAGCCGCTTCGCCTCCCCGCTCTCCCGCGCCCGCTTGAGGATCTTCGCCTTCAGCTCCTTGATCCGTCCGGTCAGGATCCCGATCTGGCCGAGCAGCAGCCCGCCCAGCTCCCGGACCGCCTCCGGCAGCCCCGACTCCGGATCCTCGAGCGCCGCGGCCAGCCGGGCCACGTTCGCGATCCCCTGCGGCGCCACCACGCCGTGCTCCGCCAGATGCCCGCGCAGCGCGTTGACCGTCTGCGTCCTCTGCCTCGTCAGCAGATCCCGCGTCCGGAACAGCATGCCCTCCGCCTGCTGCTCCGCGCTCTCCGCCGCCACGAACCGCATCGTCGGCCGCGACGCCGCCTCGCAGACGGCCTCCGCGTCCGCCGCGTCGTTCTTCTGCCGCTTCACGAACGGCTTCACATACGCCGGCGGGACGAGGCGGACCTCGAACCCCATCGACCGCAGCTCCCGGCTCCAGTGGTGGGCGCCGCCGCAGGCCTCCATCGCCACCGTGCAAGGCCCGCGCTTCGACATCTCCTCAAGGAACCGATCCCGCGATACCTTCATCCGGAACGCCGCCGACCCGTCCTCGCGGACCCCGTGGAGCTGGAAGCTCCTCTTGCCAAGATCGACCCCGATCATGCCAGTCTTCTCCATTGTGGATGCCCCTTTCTCCTGTGGCTCTTCACATTCCGCCATAATGGCGCCTTCCGGTGCCGCCGGAAGGGGCGTCCACTCCATCGCTTTTGAAATTTTCCGTTTTCCCTTTCCGCCGGATGGCGCCACTCTTCGGTCAAAACAACAACCAAGAGCAGTTTCCGGAGGCAGGAGATGGAAGGGTTCCGCTTTATTTTCCAAGGGGTTGGCGATCCCCGGAGGAGCAACGCCACGACGCGCGACCTGGTCGAGATGCTGGCGATCGCCCTCCTGGCGTCGCTGACCGGCAGGTCGTCGTGCAGGTCGTTCGCGCGGTTCGCGGAATACAAACTGGAGTTTCTGCGCGGGTTCATGCGGCTCAGGGGCGGCCCGCCGAGCCACGACGCCTTCTCCGACCTGTTCAACGCCCTCGATCCGGAGCAGCTCGGAGCCGCGCTGGCGCTGTTCGCGCAGCAGCTGCTGGCGGCGTTTCCGGACGACCGGGCCGCGATCGACGGCAAGGCGCTCCGGGGCGCGTTCGCGGACGCCTCGGAGCGCTCGCCGCTGCACCTGGTCCAGGCGTTCGCGCCCGGCGCCGGGATCGTGCTCGGGCAGGCCAAGGTCGACGGCAAGTCGAACGAGCCCGCGGCGATGCCGAGCCTGCTGGACATCCTGGAGCTGGCGGGCCGGATCGTCACCGCCGACGCCCTGCACACCCAGCGCGACACGTCGGCGCGGACCGTGGAGAAGGGCGGCGACTGCGCCCTGCCGGCGGAGCGCAACCAGCGCTCGCTCCACGAGGACATCCAGGTCTGGCTCTCCGATCCCGAGGCGCTGAAGGAAACGCTTTCCTTTCAACACGTTGACGGAGGCCACGGGCGGGCCGGGACGCGCACCGCGACGGTCTCGCACGATGCGGGATGGCTGGAGGAGCGCCATCGATGGCCCGGCCTCAAGGCCATCGGCATGATCGAGGCCGTCGTCGAGCGGAACGGGCGAACCGAGCGGTCCGTCCGCCACTCCGTCATGAGCAGGGAGCTCGCGCCGGAGCGCCTGCTGGAGCTCGTCCGGAGCCACTGGGGGATCGAGAACCGGCTCCACTGGGTCCTGGACGTCGTGATGGACGAGGACCGGATGCGGAACCGGACCGGGAACGGGCCGGAGTGCCTCGCCGCCATCCGCCGCCTGGCGCCGGACATCGCGCGCCTCAAGGACGACAAGGAGTCACTCAAGGGGAGGATGGAGATCGCAGCCATGAGCGACGAGTATCTGATCGGGCTTCTGCTGAAGCGGTCGGCAAACTTTAAAAGCGATGGAGTGGACGCCCCTTCCGGCGGCACCGGAAGGCGCCATTATGGCGGAATGTGAAGAGCCACAGGAGAAAGGGGCATCCACAATGGAGAAGACTGGCATGATCGGGGTCGATCTTGGCAAGAGGAGCTTCCAGCTCCACGGGGTCCGCGAGGACGGGTCGGCGGCGTTCCGGATGAAGGTATCGCGGGATCGGTTCCTTGAGGAGATGTCGAAGCGCGGGCCTTGCACGGTGGCGATGGAGGCCTGCGGCGGCGCCCACCACTGGAGCCGGGAGCTGCGGTCGATGGGGTTCGAGGTCCGCCTCGTCCCGCCGGCGTATGTGAAGCCGTTCGTGAAGCGGCAGAAGAACGACGCGGCGGACGCGGAGGCCGTCTGCGAGGCGGCGTCGCGGCCGACGATGCGGTTCGTGGCGGCGGAGAGCGCGGAGCAGCAGGCGGAGGGCATGCTGTTCCGGACGCGGGATCTGCTGACGAGGCAGAGGACGCAGACGGTCAACGCGCTGCGCGGGCATCTGGCGGAGCACGGCGTGGTGGCGCCGCAGGGGATCGCGAACGTGGCCCGGCTGGCCGCGGCGCTCGAGGATCCGGAGTCGGGGCTGCCGGAGGCGGTCCGGGAGCTGGGCGGGCTGCTGCTCGGCCAGATCGGGATCCTGACCGGACGGATCAAGGAGCTGAAGGCGAAGATCCTCAAGCGGGCGCGGGAGAGCGGGGAGGCGAAGCGGCTGATGGGCATTCCTGGCGTCGGCCCCGTCTGCGCCATGGCGTTCCTGGCCTTCGCGCCGCCGATGGAGGAGTTCCGGCGCGGCCGCGACTTCTCGGCCTGGCTGGGGCTGGTCCCCCGCCAGCACTCGACGGGAGGGAAGCCGAGGCTGGGGAAGGTCTCGAAGATGGGCCAGCGCGACCCCGGGCGGCTGCTGGTCTCCGGGGCGATCGCGAACATCCGCTGGGCGGAGCGTCGCGGGACCGAGGATCCGTGGCTGGAGGGAATGCTGGCGCGGAAGCCGAGGATGGTCGCGGCGGTCGCCCTGGCGAACAAGACGGCCCGGACCATCCGGGCCATGACGATGAGCAAGGAGTGCTACCGGCCCCGAACCGCCGCCGCCTGACGGAGGGGCGCGGGCGGCGGTTCGGGGCCGGCTCAACGGAATGAAGGGGTTCCGGGGCTGTTGAACTACGCGGCCTTCCGAAGGTTCCGGGGTGTATTGCGGCGGCGGTCGGAGCGGGGTCTTGCCGCGCGGAGCCGGGCAACGCGGGCGGGCATGCGGCGGCCAGGCCCGGCCTGCCGCGCCAAGAGCGCGGAAAGGGGCATTCCGCGCATTTGAACCGTGCCGATGGCAGGGAATCGGGCGCAAAAAGCGGCCGCGAGCCGCTTCAGGTTGATCGCGGCGGCGGTCAGGTAGGACTGGATCCTCATGTTGCCCAAGCCGCGCCGCACGGCGCGGCCCAGCCCGTGCCAAGTCTTGGCCTCTCCGTGGAACCCTTCCGATCGCCAGCGGTGGCGCCGGTAGAGCCGCCGGTCCTCTTCGCTCCATCGGAGGCGTCGCCTCCGGGCGCGCAGCAGCGCCGGATGGTCGGCGCTGATCACCACCGTCTTCCGGTTCCGGCTCCCGGGAACGCAGTCGCCCCTGAGCGGGCATCCCGCGCAGTCCCTGGTTCTGGCGTGGAACCGCATTTGCCCGTCCTTGAACGGCTGTCCGGGGCGCAGTGCCTTGCCCCGAGGGCACTTCACGATATTGTTCCTCTCGTCGTAGCGGAACCGGAACGCCGGCACCCGGCTCCGGGTCGGCTCCCGCTTCGCCGGGATCACCGGATCGATCCCCCGCCGCTCGAGGCCGCCGTAGACCTTGCCGTAGGCGTAGCCCGCGTCGGCGGTCACAGTCTCGATCTTCTTCCCGGATATCCTGCGGACCTCGTCGACTTGGTCCTCAATCACGTTGCGCTCGTTGACTTCGCCGGTGGTCACCGTGACATTGAGAACGACGCCGCTCCCGTCGTCGACCGCCGTGTGCTGCTTGTAGGATGGCTCCAGGCGCCGGCCGCGGGAGCTGGTCGCCAAGCTCGCGTCGGGATCCGTCACGCTGACTTTCTTGCGCTTGCCGCCAGGCGGGGCGGCATCCTCCTCCGCGTCGCCGTTCTCCGCCGCCACCGCTCCGGCGTGGCGGTCGACCATGCTTTCCCAGCTGACATCGGCCCGGACCAGCGTCGCGTCGACATGCACGACCTCGCCCTGCGCGATCCCCGCCTCCACGCAGGCCGAAGCCGTGCGCTCGAAGATCCGCCGGAACCGGGCATCGCCCCAGCGCTGCCGGATCCGCGCCGGGCTCGAATGGTCCGGAAGCCGCTCGTGCAGCCCGCAGCCGATGAACCAGCGGATCGCGATGTTCACCTGCGCCTCCCGCATCAGGCGGCGGTCGTGCACGATGCCGAGCAGGAAGCCCGCCAGCATCAGGCGGACGGCCATCTCCGGATCGATCCCCGGACGCCCGCTGTGGGCGCAGTAGCAGTCGGCGACCTCGTCGTGCAGCCAGCCGAGATCCAGAACCCGGTCGACGCGCGCCAGGATGTGGTCGTCCGGAACCAGCTGCTCAAGCGACCCCGCGACGAACAGCTCCAGCTGGGCCGGCGGCTTGCGTTTCAGCATGTCGTGGCTCTCCCCGCTCCCGCAACAGCATCATGTTCCAAGAATCACGGAACGAGGGGTTTTTCAACAGCCCCGTTCCTCCGAGGTTCCGCCTTGGCCCGGACATCCGGGCGGGGCGGTACGCCGGGGACGAGGGAGAAGCCGAAGCAGCGCAAGGGCAAACAGTCATCGAGACGGGATCGGGGAAACCAGTGGGCTTTCGCGGCGCCTTGGAGCGCGAAAAAGCGATATGGACCCGGTCCGCGCATCTCCATGCAGGCCAGCGGCAAGCATCGACGCGCCGCATCGAACAGGCCGGACACACGACAGCGCTTGACCGAATGCCCGGGGCTGTGGAAGGAATGATCCCGCGTCTCAGGGGGGCGTCCACACACGACAGCCCTGGCTGCGTGCGGCTGGGCGTTGACAGGTCCACGGGTCTGTCGGGCGGGACTGGTTTGAATCGCTCGGTGCGCCGCCGGGGCGACCATCTGCGCGGGAGGACTTCCGGAACCGATGCCGCGACCGCTCTCGACTTCCGGAGCCGTTCAGCTGGGCTGATCAAGCCGACTCAGGCTTCACAGCGACGCCGGAACGAAGGTGTGATCCGCGGTTGAGCCCCGGCATGGCGAATTTCTCTCGTCAAGGGGCTGCATCAGGAACCGGAACACGTTATTCAATCGGAATATCACGGGTCTTTTCGATCCGCGGCGTCCCGATTGCAGGTCGGGATGGCCCGACCCGCCATGCCGGCAACCGAAGCATTGCCCGCAGACGCGCTTCCAACGGATTTGCTGCCGACAACTCGGTCGAACGGCTCGTTCGGCCGCAACTTTGGGGCTGGGCCAAGAATGCGATCAACAGTCGGAACTCCGGTCATCGGCGACGACTTCCATGGGCGCGAGCGGGAACTGCGGATACTTTCCCGCCTGGTCCGCGACGGCAACCATGTCCTGCTGCATGGGCAAAGGCGCATGGGCAAGACGAGCATTGCCCGCGAACTGGCGCGGAGACTGGGAAGCGATGGCTGGGGCGCGGTGTTCGCCGATGTCCGGAATGCCTTGTCGCCCGAAGACGCAATATGCGAGCTCGCATGCGGAATCCATTCGATGCGCCCCGTTGCTCCCCGCATCGTCGAAGGAATGGGTCGGCGATTCCGGCGCATCGCCAGAGGGCGAAGCACCGGCGACTTTCGTGCCAAATTCCGCGCCGAGATCGACTCGCAAAACTGGCGCGATGTCGGATCAGGCCTTATGGAAGCCTGCGCGAAGCATGATCGGCCCGTCCTGCTGGTTGTTGACGAACTGCCCGTGTTCCTTTCCCGCCTGTCGCGGGAGCATGAAGGCGCACAGCAGGTCGACCTGTTCCTGCGCTGGATGCGCTACGTTGTGCATACGATCAGGAACAACTGCCCCGTCGCGTTTTTGACAGGCAGCACGGGGCTTGCGCCGCTTGTCTCGCACCTCCACTTGTCTGCGCGCATAAATCATCTCACTCCGTTTCCGCTCGAGCCTTGGGACAGGGACACAAGCATTCAATGCTTCCAGCGGCTTGCCGAGCAATGCGGTTTTGAAGCCGAGGACGACGTAGCGGGAGCAGTTCACGATTCACTCGGCATCGGAGTGCCGCATTTCGTGCAGAGCATGTTCGCCGAATTGAGGGACTTCTCGAATGGCCGACCGGGCGCGCCTGCAACCACGTCGGACGTTGCCGAAGCCTACAGGGTTGGCTTGCTCGGCCCTCGCGGCGACGGCGATCTCCTGCGCTACCGATTGCGACTGCACGAGGCGCTGGACGAAACCTCGTTTTCCGTCGCCATGGTGATTCTTGCGGAGGCCGCGACGCAGGGCGTGTTCTCCGCGAGCGCCCGCCGCAGCCTCGAACGCTATCGAGGCGGCGGAATCCCCGATGCGGCCGAACGGATAACGCACGCATTGGGAGTATTGCGGCATGACGGCTGGCTTGTTCACCACGCGGATGGCTACAGTTTCGAGTTCAATCTGCTGCGCGACTGGGCCAAGGCGCGCTTCAAGCAATTCCACCGGCCTCTCTGTTAGCGGCCCGAATGTCGGGCGGCAGCGTGCGCCGCCGGAATTAACGCAGCCGCCGCTCGCGAACCGCCGTCCGGTTCGGCAGGGAGATCAGCCCGGCGCATCCGTCATGGCGACTCGGGCGCTGTGATCAGCTGATCGACCAGAAGTCGGTGCTGGCCCCGCTTCTTGTTCGGCTGGCCCGCCTTGTTGCGGATCGTGTCGGTCTGGCCTGCGAGCTCCCGCGGCAGAACCATGCCGCGCAGAAACCGCGCATGCATGGTCTTGGATCCCCAAGCGATCACGGGCTGCTCGCCGCACTCCCACCATGGGTCGCCTGGGTTCACCGCGCGGGCGCTTTCCGCGTCCTGGTTCACGTTGAACGTTCCCTCTACCATGCACCTGATGCCCGGTCCCGGATGCTTGTGGGGATCGGTCACCCGCCCGGGCGGAGCCGTGATCTGGTCGAGGCGGAACAGCCATTCGGTTCCGGGAGCCATGTCGAGCATTCCGATGACGCGCGACATCCGGTGAAGGGAAAGCGCGCCCTCCGCAGCGAGCAAGGACGCGTCCGCATTGGGAAGATCGACCTCCCAGCGCCACAGCTGCGTCCAGTCCGAGGCACCCGACATCGCGGTTTCGCCGCCCGCGTAGACCGCGTTTCCGGCCGTCAACGCCGCGCCGTTCACGGAGGCCTCGCCGAACCGGCAGTAGATGATGCGCCGGGCCGGAGGGAGTGTGGCTTCAGCCTTTTCGAGTAGCTGGTCCTGATAGAAATGGATGCTGCTTGGCACCGCCGTCTCCTTCAAAATTCCTGCGATCGAATCCGGGCTCGGCCCGGATTCGTCACGCCTGCAGCCTTCCGGCGAGTTCGGGGCTATCCGGCATGTAATGGCGCGCCCGGTAGATCCAGTTGATGTTGTCGAACAAGGGATGCGCGTTCCAGAACGGATTGACGTACTGCCAAACCACTTCGCAGTCGGGCGTTGCCTCGAAGAGCACGCCCTTCGCGCCTTCGCAGACGAGCGTGTTGCCGGACGGAAGCCGCTGGCAGCCCGCCAAGTGCGTGCTGTAGAAATTCAATGCGTTCTTCCGCTCCTGGTACTTCCAGATCACTTCGCCGCTTTCCCGGTCGATTTCCCACACTTGGCTGTGCGAGAACTCCGATGCGTACAATCCGTTCGCGAACACGAGGATCGTCCCTGAATCGATCATTTGCGCGTCGTGCTGCCCGCCGAGGCGGTCGTCCTGGAATTCCCAGAGGATCTCGCCGGTCTTGCGGCTGACGATCAGCAGCAGGTTGAGTACCTTGAAGCTGAGGAGGTAGTCGCCGTCCGGCAGCACGTCGACGGTATTGCAGTGGCCATGGACCTTTCGCTCGGCATTGCGGTGGATCGGATGCCGCTCGGCGTCGCGCCGGCTCATCCGCCACTCCCAGACGATGTCGCCGCGGGCGTCGACCTCCCTGACGACTTCGCCCCAGAGGCCGTCCTCCGGTTCCGACCCCGGCACGCCGCCGCGGACCGCAGCGGCGAAATCTTCGTCAAGACGCTCCCATGCAGGGTAGACGCATCCGCCGTTCGGAAGCCTCCGGGCGTCGTGGTGCTGGGCGTCGTCTAGATGCTCCCAGACGATGTTGCCCTCCCAGTCGTACTCGCGCATCGCGCCGGAGGCGAGCCGGTTCGGGTGGCGGCCGGTTCCCTTCTCGACCATCCAGAGATTGCCGTTGGGAAGAAGCATGCACCAGTTGGTGCTCTTGCCCGATACCGCCCACCGGTGGGCCACTTCGCCCGACCGATCGATCAGGCAGGCCTCGCGGGCCTGGATCGGAGAAAACAGCGTGTATCCGGGCGTGGCGCCTTCAAGGCATCGGGTCACGCCGCTCTGGTCGATATGCATGGTTGTCCTTTCAGGTCAGCCGGAGGGCACGCGGGCTCTCGTCCATCTGGTGCGCCAAGTGGTTGTTCAGGCGCTCCGCGAATTCGAAGCGCGTCCCGCGGTGCGCGGGATCGTCCCAAAGATTGCAGGTTTCGTCCGGGTCCGCGGAGAGATCGTAAAGCTCGCCTCATTCCTGGTCCCGGTAGAAGCTGTAGCGCCAGTCCGGGGTCATGATCGAGCGCACGCAAGCCGGAGAGGGGAATCCGAGTCGCAGCCCGAGATCGTTGTATTCCATGTACAGATCGTCCCGGTGGGATGCCGCCCCGTTGAGCACGTGGAGGAAGCTTTCGCCCTGCATGCCGTTGTAGGGAGGCACGCCTGCGCGGTCCAGAATGGTGGCGGGAACGTCCACGGTCGATGCCAGCGCGTCCGTCTCCGCGCATCGCCGGGAATCGGGATCGGACCAAATGAACGGCACCCGCGTGATCGAGCGGAACGAGAGCGCTCCTTTCAGCAGCAGGTTGAAATCGCCGAGATAGTCGCCGTGGTCCGACATGAAGACGATCACCGTTTCCTCGAACCGGCCGCTTGCCTTGAGCGCATCGACCACGCGTCCAATTACGTCGTCGACAAGGGACACCATTCCGGCTGTGAGTGCCATCGCTTCGCTAAAGCTAAGTGTCCCTGGAAGTGACCGCTAGGCCTGTCAGAGAAGTTCTATGCATTGTTGGTTCCTTTCTTCGGTTAAAGTACGAACGACAGGAGAAAAAGGATCAGGAATAGGAGGAACAAAAGAAGAGTGTTCCATCTGTTGCAGTACAATCTGTAAAAGATAGGCGCAGGAGTCCCGCATATCCCTGCATTCAAGGCCTCGAGAAGATACCGGTGATATTGCCATCCCCACCAAGACAGAAGTCCGAAAAAAACGATTGGAAGGAAAAGCAGAACAGTCAGAATCCACGAATAGTCGGGCATCGAATTCACTCCTTTCAAGAGTTCTGCTTCACCGATTAAAATAGAACCTTGATCATTTTGATGGAATGGCTCATACACTTGAATCCGCGAATGCGTTGCGACCACAAGATGTTGCGTACGGGGGTTGACGAGCCGGGCGGATTCCGCTATCGCTTGCGGCATGGCGATCCGAAGCAAGCCGATTCCGACGATCACGCGCGCGGAGCTTGAGGCGCGGTTCCCGGACGACGAGGCGTGCGCGGAGTATTTGGCGAAGATCCGCTGGCGCGGCGGGTTCCGTTGCCCGGAGTGCGGCAGCCGGAACGCGGTCCGGCTCAAGCGGCCCCGCTGCGCGCGCCAGTGCCGGGACTGCCGGAAGCAGACCTCGGCGACGGCGGGCACCTTCCTGCACCGCACGCACGTTCCGCTGAAGAAGTGGATCGCCGCCATCCACTTGGCGGCGACGCACTCGAACGGGATCTCGGCGGCGCAGCTCAAGCAGCAGCTGGGGCTGGGCAGCGACACGACGTCCTGGCTGATGCTTCAGAAGCTCCGCCGCGCCATGGCCTCCTCGGAAGGCGCCCTGCTTCGCGGGTTCGTCGAGGCGGACGAGACGATGGTCCCGCACCGGCGCAAGGGCGGCCCGCGGCCGAAGCCGGGCCGGAGCGCGGACGGGAAGCTCCTGATCGCGGGGGCGGTGGAGCTGAGCCCGCAGGGGGCGCCGCGGCGGCTGAAGCTCCGGCGCATCCGGGACTTCCCGGGGGATTCGCTGCGCCGGTTCGCGGAATCGGCCGTGCAGCCGGGCACGCCGCTCCGGACGGACGACTGGCTCGGATACGCGGGCATTCCCCGCCGCAGCGCGGTCACGGTCGGCGACCGGCCCGCCCACGAGGTCATGCGGTGGATCCACCGCGCGTTCTCGAACCTGAAGCGGTGGGCGATGGGCGTATGCCACGGGTTCCGGGAGAAGCACCTCGACCGCTACCTTGCCGAGTTCGCCTTCCGGTGGAACCGGCGGCGGAACCGCCGCCACGCCTTCCTGGGCATCGTCCGCGCCGGGCTGGAGATCGGCCACGCGTCCTACAGGGATCTCGTCGGCGGCCGAGCCTGATCCGGCGTCCGGCGCAAGGGCGGACTCCGCCCGGAATCCTGGAAATCCCCCGAAACCGGCGCCGAAGCGCCCGAATCCGAAGCCAAGCCGCGTAGGCGTCGCGTCCGGATCCCGGCGAAGCCGGCCGGAAGCGGCCTTTCCCGCCTGCACAACATCTTGACGTGAGTACTCAAATGTATGAGCCATTTGATGGATTTAATCAAGTTCAAGATTTGAACCTTTCGTCAAGGCGGGCCAATGGGCTGGTCCTCGGCGTAGAGCGTCGTAGCGCTCGTCGGAGCCTCGCCGCCGCCGGAGTCGTGGTGGTCCTTCAGCCATTTGAGCGGCGGCGGATTCCTGTGCGCGGAGTACGGCAACGCCAATTCGAACTGTTCCGGCGAATGCATGCTCCAGTACTCGCCCGGCGGATTGAACGGATGGTGCGGGTCCGGGAAGGAGACGAAGGCGAAGAACGGTTGGCCGCTGCCGCTGCGTTCGGACAGGTATGCCGCTGCGCGGTCGGCGATGTAGGTGGTCGGATACAGTTCGACCGGAACCGGCGTGCGGAACGCCTGCGGGCAGGTGTAGTTGTGCGGCAGCTGGTTCGCCGGGTCATGAAGCGCTTTCCAGTCGGATGCCTGCTCCCTGAACCACTGCTCATAGTGCCCTCCGCACCGGTCTCCGTGCCGCGTAACCATGTCGAAGGCTTGGAAGCCGTAGTACGGCAACGGGAGGTCGTATTTTCCTTCTCCGGCATAGCGTTCGGGCTGCTCGTGGCCGTAGTCCTCGCCAAGGTCCCTCCAAGCTTCTCCGGCGTGCTTTCCGGGTGCGTTCCTCTGCGAGAGCGGCGGCGTGTCGAGGAACGGCTGCAGATGGGATTTGCCGAAAGCAGCCGTATGGTACCCGGCGTCTGACAGCAGGTCCGCGAAGGTCCTGGCGCGGTAGGACAGGCTGCAGCCGTTGTGGCGAAGCCCGTGCCGGCTCGGATAGCGGCCCGTCATCAGGGAAGCGCGGTTTGGCATGCAGACCGGCGATGCCGCGTGCATTCCTTGGAACGGTACGCCCGCCGAGGCAATCGAGTCGATGTTCGGCGTGCGAACGACCGGATGGCCCATGCAGCTCAGCCAGTCGGCGCGATGCTAGTCGGTAATGAAGAAAAGAAAGCTCGGTCGCTTGGTCATTGCCGGTTCCGGTCCGGTGCGCCGCGAACCCCGTGCGCGAAACCGCTGGATTCGCGCGCGGCGGCCGTTCGGCTGGCCAACCCAACTGAAAGCGGCCTGAATGCGGTCGCGCCGACAGGCATTCCTTCGAAGCCGCAGGTGCAGTCGCGCTGAAGACCCGGTAAAGCGCAGGCGGAACGCGCGCAAGGAACACGGGGCAAGCCGCAGGTCTTGCGTTCGCTGCCGAGTCGTCCTTGATGAGCGCGGGCGCGATATTGGAAGGAATGAACGGGATGGCGCCTGCAACAGCCGACCCGGCCGAAAGCCGAGGAATCCGGACGTGAATCATTCGATAGCGGATTTGGCCGCGGAATCGCTCGTTGCGAACGAAATCGACACGCTCTACGGCCTGCCGGGCCTGCAGCTGGACCCGTTTCTCGACGCCTGCTACCGCCGAAGGGACAGGCTTCGTTTCGTGCACACCCGGCACGAGCAGGGCGCCGGCTACATGGCCATGGGCGCCAATCTGGTCACCGGCAGGCCGCAAGCCTACTGCACGGTCGCCGGCGCCGGCTTCCTGAATTCCGCGGCAGCGCTCAGCACTGCCATCGCCACCCACGCGCGCATCATCGCATTGGTCGGGCAAATTCCGCACCGTGCGATAGGCAAGGGATTCGGGCTCCTGCACGAAATCCGCGACGAGCTGGCGATCATGCGGAGTCTGACCAAGCAGGCGGAAAGCATCGTCGACCCCGGAACGGCCGCCGAGGCGTTGAGGAACGCCTTGCGTGCGCTCAAGTCAGGCGCGCCCGGGCCTGTCGGCATCGGGGTGCCGATGGACCTTTGGAAATCCGAAGTCGCTGTCGATGGCGGCCTGTCCATTCAGGATGATCCGGCGCCGGAACCGGACATGGATGCGGTGGCCGACGCGGCCCGCCTGATGCGGCAATCGAAATCGCCGATGATCATCGTCGGCAGCGGTGCCTTGGATCACAGCGAGGAGGTCTGTCGGCTCTCGGCGGCGCTTTCAGCGCCTGTCGTATCCTTCAGGAACGGGCACGGCGTGATGTCGTCGGACGCGCAGCTGAGGATATCGATGCCGACCGCCCACGAGCTTTGGCCGAAAGTGGATCTGGCCATCGGCCTCGGAACCCGGCTTCAGATGCATGCCCAGGATTGGGGAACGGACGAGCGCCTGAACATCATCCATGTGACGCTCGACCAAGCGGAACTGGGGCGCGTCGTTCCACCGACAATCGGGATATGCGCCGATCTCGCGCAGGTGCTGCCTTCGCTGCTGGAACTGGTCGAGGGCGACGAAACCCCGCGCGAAGAATGGGTGCGGACGGCAATCGAGGAAAAGGCCCGAACGGAAGCGAGAGTGCGCGGGAAGCTGGGCGCGCAGCTCGACTGGCTTTCGGCCATCCGCGCCGAACTGCCCCGCGACGGCATCTTCGTCGATGAGCTCACGCAGATGGGCTACGTCTCGCGGTTCGCGTTTCCCGTGTACGGCCCCCGCACGTACGTCAGCCCCGGCTACCAAGGCACGCTCGGTTTCGGCTACGCCGCGGCGCTTGGCGCCGCCCATGCCCGCCGGGACGTGCCTGTTGTTAACATCTGCGGCGACGGCGGCGCGCTGTTCACGCTGAACGAGCTCGCTACCGGCGTTCTGCAAGATATCCCGCTGACCACCGTGGTATTCGCGGACGGCTACTACGGCAATGTCCGTGGCCTCCAGCGCGATCATTACGGCGCCAGGTACATCGGAAACGAGCTCGCGAACCCGGATTTCGCGAAGTTCGCCGAGTCGTTCGGCGCGCAAGGACTCAGGGCCGAGACTCCTGACGCGCTTCGCGCCAGGCTCAGGGAAGGGATGGCGCACGGCGGCCCCACGATCATCGAAGTGCCCGTGGGCGAGTTCAATTCGCCGTGGGAGTTCGTGCTCATGAGCAGAAACCGGGGCGTCTGAGAAGCGGCGAAGCTGAACAGCGCTTGCTGGCTCAGTTCGCCGGATTCCTGAGCCGGGCATCCACGCCGAAACCAGTTACTGCGCTCTCGTCGGTGAAACGAACCGCAACGAGCTGATGCGGCGCACAGCGCCGGAACATGCATTCGACAAGCGAATGGATTACAATTGCCCGCGAATTCAATTTGAGGTGCGGCAGTCCGCATCGCGAAGCAGGGGGACGCCATGAACATCGGCACGGACATTCTCGCCACCGCTCCCGACCGCATAGTGAAGGGCGGTCTGATCGAAGATGCCGATCCGGATTTCGGCTACATGCCCGGCTTCGGGAACACGCATTCCACGCAAGCCGAAACCGGAGCAATCCCGATCGGGCGCAACTCGCCGCAGCTTCCGCCGCTGGGGCTGTACGCGGAGCAGCTTTCAGGAACGGCGTTCACAGCGCCGCGGGCGGAAAACAAGCGCTCCTGGCTCTACCGCATCCTGCCCTCGGTGAAGCACGGCACCGGGTTCGCCGAAGTCGATTGCGGCAACATCCGCACGGCGCCCTGCCGCGAAAGCGGCCTTCCTTCGATGCAGCTTCGCTGGCACCCGGTCCCGGTGCCCGAAGGCGAGGATCTCGACTTCGTCAGCGGGCTTTCGACGATCACGACTTGCGGGGACGCCTCGGCGCAGGCCGGCATGGCCAGCCACGTCTACACCGTCAACGCGTCAATGCATCGCAAGGCTTTCATGAGCAGTGACGGCGAACTGCTGATCGTTCCGCAGCTGAACAGCATCAAGCTGGCGACCGAATTCGGCATCATCGTTGCGTCGCCGGGCGAAATCGCGGTCATCCCCAAAGGGGTGCGGTTCCGGGTCGAGCTGGTTGAAGGCCCGGCGCGGGGTTACGTCTGCGAGAATTACGGCTCGGCGTTCACGCTCCCGGAGCGCGGACCCATCGGTGCCAATTGCCTCGCGAACGCGCGGGACTTCCTCTACCCCGCGGCGGCCTACGAGGACATTGAGGCCGAGCACGAGCTCTTCGTCAAATCCCAGGGCCGGATGTTCCGGACGGTGCTTCCGCAGTCACCGATCGATGTGGTCGCATGGCACGGCAACTACGCTCCGTACAAGTACGACCTGAGGCGGTTTGCGCCGGTCGGGGCGATCCTGTTCGACCATCCCGACCCGTCGATCTACACGGTGCTCACGTCGCAGTCCGACACGCCGGGCACCGCGAACGCTGATTTCGTGATCTTTCCGGAACGCTGGCTGGTCATGGAGGACAGCTTCCGGCCGCCTTGGTACCATATGAACGTCATGTCGGAGTTCATGGGGCTGATCTACGGTGCCTACGACGCCAAGCCGGAAGGCTTCAAGCCGGGCGGCATGAGCCTGCACAACGCCCTTGTGGCGCACGGTCCAGACACCGACGCATTCGAAGCGGCCTCGAACAAGGTGCTTGAGCCGGAGCGGCTTTCGGGCACGATGGCGTTCATGTTCGAGACCCGGTACATGCAGGATCCCACGAAATACGCATCGAACCTTGATCTGGTCGACACGGGCTATCCCGACGCCTGGGACGGGCTGAAGCGGAATTTCCGGCGGCCGGAGTGAAGGCGCAGCGTTCCGGCGGCGAACGGAGCTTCGGCTCCGCGTTGTGATCCGACATCTCGGGCGACGGGAAGCAAGAGCCGGCTTGCCGCCGCTGCGGATGCCCGCGGAATCCACGAAAGACAGATAGCTTCAGAAGAAAGAGGCTGGGTCTCGAAGGGGTGAAATTCAGCTCAAATGCGGCTCAAGCCGCTCAAGAAGGTCGCTGCCGAAGCCGCCGATAAGGGTCAGTTTCCGCACGCCGTCAGAGGTCAAATCCAGCGGCCTGCGGCTGTCGGAGATGCTCAGCGGCGAGCCGTCGGGATACTCAAGCTCGACATGCAGCGTGCGGTCGGCTCCAACGACATCCACAACCGCCTTGGCTTCCTCCTCGAACCCGATCCCCGAAAGCAGAGTGATCCGGCGTTCGTCCCGGTTCGCGGCGATGCGCCGCTTCGCGAGGGCCCCAAGGTGATCGTCGCCGTGCTTCGGCTTCAGAATGCTTTCGCTGAAGTGGATGTATGCAGCTCGAGGCGTCAGGCCTCCGAATTCCTTGGCTGGCGCGTCCTTCCGATCCTCGAAGTGGAACACGTCCAATTCCGGGTCGAGCCCGTAATGGGCATGGGTCATCCGCTTCAGCGCATCCGACAGGGCGAAATGATCGGCGTCAAGAATTCCGCTCAGGTCGTTGCCCAAGCGGTTCTTCCCCGAGCGTGGCGGACCGGAGATCAGCACCAGCAGGTATTTCATGGGACCGGTCGCCGCATCGCGTCTGCTGCGCCTTCCTGCGTTCACAACTTACTGTCGACAGGCACGGCCATTGCAGAAAGCCGACCGGGTTCCAAGGCCGCGGCCAAGCGGGAAGCCTTCGGCCAAGGGGATGGATGCCGTTGGAATACGGTCGGCAGTACGGACCGAAGAAGTCCGCCTTCATGGGCTTGGGTGCAACCTCGCCTATTTTGGCACGATCACTGCAATTGGGCCGGCGGGATCAGCTGCCGGATGACGAACCCGCTCAGTTGGTTTCCAGATTCCGGAAACGGACGATTTCGTCTTGGATCGTCCGCTTCAGCTTCTTGTCCCGAAGATCCTCCCGGTAGCCGATCACGGCTCCGATGAGAGGAGCTATGACTTGGGCAAGGCCGCCGATCAGGAAGCCGATCACGGGAATTATGGAAATCAGCGCGCCGACGATCAATCCGAATATCGCGCCGAACGTCGCGCCGGGATATTCCCGGAAGGCGTAAAGCACGCAGTCGAGAAGCTTGCGTCCGACATGAATCACGACGCCGCCCGCGTGCACAACGGCCTTGGACATGTCCTTCAAGCGGCGGCGGGCTTCCGCCCATTTGTCGGCGTTCACGCCGGGAAGATTGTCCAGATTGTCGATAAGCCGATCAACATCCCGCTCCGTGCCGTCTAGCCCGGCGAACCGGTAGCTTTTCAGCTCGGCAATGTCGTCCTCGGTTAGCTTTTCCGCTTCGCCCGTGAACCGCTCGCCGGTAGTTAGGTCTTCCGCGTTGATCCGCACTTGCGTTCTCCCGTTCCGTTTTTGTGAGACTGTTCCGGGGCTGCCGGTAGGCTGTAGGACATTTAAGTGCTGCAATGCGCCTCTTCAAGGCGCGCGGTTCCGATAGCGTCGGCGAGTGTGCTCCGGATCAGCCGGTACGATGCCCCATACCTCGAAAGCTACGGCAAATGCGAATTCAGGGTCTGGCTCCCGGTGGTAGGGGCAATGTCGACCAGTTGGCACCGAACGGATGCACAAGATTGGGATCGAAGCGCGAACGGGTCCTGTCACCGCGTACGAGCGGAAGCTTTGGCAGTGCGTGTGCGATGAGCGGCCTGAGAATACGCGTCCTTTTGGCAGCACACGATCAATTCCGATCTCCAGCTTCTCCACGATCACGATCTGCCTTGGGATGCAGGCCTCTTCTATGCGGGCTATCGCAATGCGCTCGGTCACGATACCGAATGCCGCAAGGAATACGCCTTCCGTCGTACTTGGTATCCGGTCGGTTCTTATTGTCGCACTTGCTTGTGAATTCCATTCCGACGTTCGTTTCAATCGCATATTTCGGCGATCCTCCATATATCCATTCGTTACGGATAGGAAAAACGTGAGACCTTCGATAAAGCAATTAACGATAATGCAACTCGGTTCGGCGCCGCACGCAAGATAAATGCGAATGGCTTTCCCAATGAGTTGTAGAAACATCGTTTTTCGATTTTCCGCAATATAGCGAAGGATATCGCGGAACAATAACGCAATTTTCTTCATTTTTGGTTTCCTAGCATATCTGATAAATGTTTTGGGGTTTTTACAAAATGTAGTGTTCATGGTTTATGGAGCTCCTTGGCTGGCATTTAAGCTGATTTATCGTGACGCAGGCGGCATGCTTCGTTTTCTTGTGTGCATCTAAGGACGAATGTTCTGCAGCCGAATGAACGGTGAGGCTTTACGTGATTAAACTCTTCAGCAAAGATTTCGATGCTGGCAGTCACCCGATTCAATATGCCGGGACCTGCCAGCATCATCCTTTGTCGTCATTATTCTTTATCGTCCTCAAATCAACGCGGTAGAATTGTTTGAATTTACGGCGGAGATGATTTGCAGGTGCGAAGTCATCGCGGAACGATTATGGCTGGGTTCGACCCATATCGAATTGCTTGGGTCGGCTACGAAATCCAGCGACTACATTCCGTCGGTCCTGATTGGGCTTCAGGCGATCCGGATTGACGAGGCAACGGGGATCGAGTTGTTTTGGCTGCTTGACGGGCACGAACTTCTGGACCGTCGTCGGGATGCAGGCTGCCGGGTCGGACATCACTTGCGAGTCCCCGCGGGCGCTCGGGGGCGCAGGGGGCAAATGGCTGCCGCCAAGCCAGCCGTCCGTCCGCCCGGAGCTCGTCGATCATCGCCGAACTATCGGTATACTACTCTTGCCCGCATTCCCGAACGCCTCCTGATACTCCCGAACCGCCTTCCGAACAGTGTTCCTTTATTTATACTCTGTTATCTTCTTCTATAGTGTCCCCTTTGCCGGATACTCCTGGACTGCCTCCGGGCGATCGCCTTGACCGGAACCTTGTCCCGGAAATGGTCATTCCGGATCCTCACAACCGTCTCCAATGCCAGCATCCCCTTCCCGCCTCGCACTACCTAATGCGTGATGCGGGTCCAAAATCCGCAGGGCGGCCGCAGGTCAAACCACGACGGACGAGGCCCGCTGACAGGGAGCCGTGGACTCGCTCCCGCCGGGCAGGAAGGAGGAATAAAAAAGGACGACGAGCACCCCCGATAGTGGGTCGAAAAACCATGCCGACCCACAGATCCCGATTTCATCAGCGGCCGTCAGAGCCGTGAAGCCCTTACGCCTCGGCGCATATTTCCGATCGAAAGTGTCGTTCCCGACGGTGGAAGTCGCACTCTCGGCGACCGCTTCAAATCCGGCTGTCGCAAGAGCTGCTAATGGAACGCGCAAACCGAGTTTTAATGCGTGCAACGTAGACACTCGGATTGGAAGTCCTGCACTGTGTCGTCAATGAAATCAGATGAATTGACCCTTTCCGAACCGGAAATTCAGGAATCGGCAGTTTTCAAGTGTCTGACAACAGCGATTTCGTCGCGGGTTGCTCGGATTAGGAGGTTCTCAAATTCTCAAAACTACGGCTTGCACGCTTAGAGCGGAGTTTTGCACGTTGAATCTCCCGGTCCAAATTCTTGCCACCGTTGTCTTGCCCGAAGCCAATAACGGCAAAGATGGCTGCTACGAGCTTTCCTAAAACGACACCAAGCACCGGAATTGCTGGAACGAGAAAGCCGATGATTACCCCGAATATCGCTCCGAATGTTGTGTTCGGGTATTCCTTGAGAGTGTAGTCCAGTGCATCGAGAACGCAGTCAAGAAGCTTGCGGCCGACATAAATTACTTTGTTACCAACATAAATGAACGTTTTGGATATTTCGTCAAGCTTTGCTCGTGCTTCGGCCTGTTCTCCACGTTTCACGCCAGGAAGAGGTACATTATTAATATAATGACTAACGTCCTCTGTACGATGCGACGCAAGCTCGGAGATCCGGTAATCAGTCAACTCGCGAATGTCCTCATCGGTCAGGTTTTTGGCTTCGCCTTCGAAGCACTCGCCGGTCGCCGAGTTTTCCGCTTTGATCCACACTAGCGTTCTCCTGTTCCAGTCGCTTCAGGCCGCTTCAAGGTGGCCCAACATTGGAAGAAACGTAAACCATGCGCTCGTCCGCTACAAGGTAGTGTCAGGGCTTTCCGGCGGGCGGCGGCAATACCGCCCCGTCCGGGCCGAACAGATGCACGTGTTCGAGATCGAAGCGCAGATAAATCGTATCACCGGGGACTAGCGGCAGCTTCGGCGGCGCCCGCACGACGAGCGGTTCTGCCGAAGCGTCCGTTTGACAGTACACGACTGATTCCGCTCCCAGCTTCTCCACGATCTCGACCTGCCCGGCGATGTGGGCGTCGTCCGCCCCGGCAACGGCAATGTGTTCGGGCCGGATCCCGAACGTCGCAGGGAATCCGGCCTCCGCCGCGTCTCGCATCCGGCCGATCCTGATCGTTGCCGATCCCATCCGCAATTCGGAGTCGCCGCCTTCGCTCGCCAGTTCGGCGTCGAGGAAATTCATCGCGGGCGTTCCGATGAAACCCGCCACGAACCTGTTTCTCGGGCGCTCGTAGAGCTCGATCGGCGATCCGACCTGCTCGATCCGGCCCTGGTTGAGCACGACGATCCGGCTCGCGAGCGTCATGGCCTCGGTCTGGTCGTGGGTGACGTAGACCATCGTTCGACCAAGCCGCTGGTGAAGGCGGGTGATCTCGAGGCGCATCTGGACCCGGAGCGCGGCGTCGAGGTTGGAAAGGGGCTCGTCGAACAGGAACACCTTCGGATCGCCGATGATCGAACGGCCGATCGCGACGCGCTGCCGCTGCCCTCCGGACAGCTGCCGGGGCTTGCGACGCAGCAGGTCCTCGACTTGGAGCGTCGCGGCGACCTCCCGCACCCGCCGGGAAACCTCGTCCTTCGGCAGTTTCGCCAAGCGTAGTCCGAACCCTATGTTCTGCTCGACCGTCATGTGGGGAAACAGCGCGTAGGACTGGAACACCATGGCCACGCCGCGCTTGGACGGCTTCTGCAAGGTGACGTCCTCGCCGCCGATGAGGATCCGGCCGGACGACACGTCCTCCAGCCCGGTGATCAGCCGGAGCATCGTGGATTTGCCGCAGCCGGAGGGGCCGACGAACACCACGAATTCGCCTTCGGGAACTTCAAGGTCCACGCCCTTGATGACGGCCGTGTCGCCGAAGGACTTGCTGACTTGCTGCAATGCCAGATCAGCCATGGCTCAGCCCTTGACCGCGCCCATGGTCATTCCCTTGATGAAGTACTGCTGGAAGAACAGGAAAACGATCAGCGTGGGAACGCTGGCGACCAGCGACAGAGCCCCCTGCACGCCCCAAGCGACGGAGTACTGGCCCTTGAGGTTGACGATTCCGATCATGATCGTCCGCTTCTCGTCCGACTGCGTGAATATCAGCGGCCACAGGAAGTCGTTCCATATCCATGTGAACTGCAGGGTCGCGAGCACGGCGAGGGCAGGCAGGCTGAGGGGAAGCGCCACTCGCGTCAGTACCTGCCATTCATTGGCGCCCGCGAGGATTGCGGCTTCCCTGAGCGCGTTGGGGACGGTCGCGAAGAAGTTCCGCATAAGAAGCGTGCAGATCGGAATCCCGAGCGCGGTATGCACGAAGATGATCGGCCACAGGGTGTCGATCAGGTCCAAGGAATTGAACAGGCGGAACAGCGGGATGAGGATGACCTGCGGCGGGAAGAACATGCCGGAGACAAGCGCCAGGAACAGCAGATTGCTGCCCCTGAACGGAAGCTTCGAGAAGACGTAGCCTGCAAGCACGCCCAGCGCGAGCGAGGCCGCCGTCGCCGGGATGGTGACCAGCAGCGTGTTGATGAAATACTGGTGGACCGCCGGGCTGAAGAGGACCTCCGCGAAATTCCCCAGATAGAGCCGGTCCGGCACGGCCCACAGGTTTCCAAATGCGATGTCGCGGGTGGTCTTGATCGAAGACAGCAGCACGCCGACCGTCGGCGCGAGGAACAGAAGGGCGAGCATCACCAGCGAAGCGAACACGGCCGCGGGCCACGGGTTGAATTCGCGAGCGGCCGCGGCGGCGCGGGCCTCAGCCATGGATTTCGTCCACGCGCCGGAGCTCCCGGAAGTAGATCCGGATGATCGTGAGCGCGATGAGGAACAGGACCACGGAAATCGCGCTGCCGTAACCCATCTGGTACTTCTTGAAGGACTCGTTGTACATGTGCATGGCGAGGGTATCAGAGCTGTGGAACGGCCCGCCCCCGGTCATGATGTACAGGATGTCGAAGCCCTTCAGCGAATTGATCACGCTGAGCGCGATCACGACCACGGTCGCCGGCGTCAGGAGCGGCAGGACGACAAGCCTGATGCGCTGCCAGGCGGAGGCGCCCTCGATCTCGCAGACTTCCAGCAGGTCCTCCGAAATCGACGTGAGGCCTGCAAGGTAGATCACCATGGTCAGGCCGGTCTGCTGCCAG
Organism: Paracoccaceae bacterium; assembly: GCA_965203795.1. Taxonomy (GTDB): domain Bacteria; phylum Pseudomonadota; class Alphaproteobacteria; order Rhodobacterales; family Rhodobacteraceae; genus CBDBBY01. Next base: position 3,885,767 of record OZ241915.1, read on the forward strand.
GACCACGCAAGGATCACCGAGCCGAGCGCGGTTTCCGGCTTGGCGAGCCACGCAAATCCGGCCTTTTCGCCGGTGACCGCCGAAATCACTGTGTTCAGCAGGCCCCAGTCGGCTTGGTAGATCCAGATCCAGATCTGGCCGACGACGACTGCGGAAAGGCAGATCGGAAGATAGAAAATCGACTTGAAGATAGTGCCGCCGGGAATGCGGCTGTCGATCAGCAGCGCCAGTCCCAGCCCGAGCAGCGTCGGCACGAGGATTGCCGCCACCATCCAGATCACCGTGTTGATCGCGGCGTTGAGGAACAGCCGGTCCGTCGCGATCTTGGCGAAGTTCGCAAATCCCACGAAATCGTAGTTCGGATTGAATCCGTTCCAGTTCGTGAAGCTGTAGTAGAACGAGCTGAGGAGCGGCCAGACGACGAGCACGGCGAAGACGCCAAGGGGCGCGGCAAGAAGGACCGCCCGCCAGAACCTGGCGCTTCTTTCCACTTGCGCTGCCTGCTTGCGGCCGGGTCTGCCGCCGACGGAATTCCCGTCGGCGGCAGCGGCTGGTCAGCCTATTTGGCGGCCTCCGCCGCGAACGCGTCGGCCGCGGCCGACTGCGCGTCGCCGAGGATTCTTGCGTAGTCCCCGGGGCTGTCCATGAACTCCTGGAACATGGAAAGGCCGACTTCGGCAACCGGGGGCGGGGTCGCGAGATCGTAGTTGAACGCGAACACGTCCGCCGCGGCCACGGCTTCGAACGCCTTGAGCATCACCGCGTTGTAGGCGGCCGGATCTACATTCACGTTGGCCGACAGTGCGCCTTGGGCCTGCGCCCATTTTGCCTGCGACTCGGGATTGGAGATCATTTCCGCGAGGAACGCCTTCGCGCCGGGCACGTTTTCGGCGTTCGCGGAAACCACCCACCCGTCGACCGGGCCGACCACGGCGTTCGCCACGCCGTCGTCGATCATCGGGAATTCGAAGAAGTCGTAATCGGTGCCGGGCTCAAGGCCGAGGCCGTTCCAATAGCCGGTGATCCAGGTTCCCATGAGGGTCATCGCGGCGTCGCCGCGTGCCACCTTGTCGGACGCGTCGGTCCAGGAGTCGGCGTTGGAGTTCGGAAGGAAGTTCCCGCCGTCGACGAGATCCATCCAGATCGACATCGCGCGCATGACTTCCGGATCGTCGTAGGAAGCCGAGCCGTCCATGAGCGCCGCGCGGTACTCCGGACCGGCAGTGCGCAGGATCAGATAGTCGAACCAGAACTGCGCCGGCCACCGGTTCAGCGAGCCGAGAGCGATCGGCGTGACGCCGGCCGCCTTGAGCGTTTCGCACAAGGCAAGGAATTCGTCCCACGTGGTCGGCATCTCTGTGATGCCGGCATCGGCGAAGACCTTCGTGTTGTAGAACATTCCGGCGTAGTGGTAGTTCATCGGCACCAAGTAGCGGACGCCGCCGTACATCGTCGCGCTGTCCGCGACCGACTTGGCGACGACATCATCCAGCCCCGCGCTCGCCCACATGTCGTCGATCGGAGTCAGGCTGCCGGAATCAACCACGAACTGGACCCGCGCTCCTGCCCAGTAGCTGAACACATCCGGAAGGCTCTGCCCGGCGGCGCGAACGAGGATGTCCGTCTTGAAGTCCTCGTGCCCGACCGGGCTGTCCTTCATCATGTAGCCGGAGTTCTCCTCGAACACTCCGATGATCTCGTCGAGGGCCTTCTTGCCGAATTCGCCGCTGAAGTAATGCGAGATCGTTACATCCCCTCCGCTTTGCGCAGAGGCTGCCATGCCGAACGCGGCGACCGGCGCTGCCAATGCGGCGGCCAGCAAATTCCGTTTCGTCAGTGCCATCCTGTTTCCTCCCAGATTCAAGTTGTCCGCGGCTGCAGGCGGCAGGCGCGACGACAGGATATTGACGCTTGTGAATCGCGCGTGTCAATTTTTTTCAGTGCTGCAGGTGCCCTTGCGGCGGCCTTTGCCACGCCGCCGGGTTCACATTGCGGTTATCCGCGCCGACGCGTGAGCGAAGCCTAAGTCGCGAAAGGCCCAAGCCGGAATTTGCTGCTGAAACCTGTTCCGCGGCCGCACAACCGCGGAAGCGTCCACCGTTGCCCGTCCCGGCTCTCAGCCTTCCGGCGGCGTGGCGAAGTCTTCCGGCTCGAAGACCTCCCTGAGTTCGATGCAGCTGGGACCGGGCATTGGATTCGGACACTGCTTCAACCACTCGACCGCCTCGGCCATGTCCTTGACGTTCCACATCCAGTAGCCCGCCACGAGCTCATTTGTATGCGCAAACGGCCCGTCCTCGACTTCCCGCCCGGTTCCGTCGAACTGCACCCGCTTTCCCGTGGACGAAGGCTTCAGGCCGGCGCCGTCCAGCATGACCCCGGCATCCACCAGCTTCTTGTTGAACTCGCCCATGTCCCTGATGAGCCTCACCGACGGCATCGCGCCGGACTCGCTGTCCGCCGTCGCCTTGACCAGAACCATCACTCTCATCGGCTTGCCCCAGTGAAGTGCGTTCGAATGACGCCCGCCCCTGCTTGCTTGGAAGGGGATCTGGCGGCGGTCAGCCTACCATTGGACCGCTGGTTCGCCACCGGGATTCTTGCGGACGCTCCCCGGCGCGGATAGCCAGGGAACCAGCAGTCCGGTGCGTGCCGGGCGAGCGGGCAGCAAGCGGGGAAGGCCATGCCGGATCTGGGCAAATCAATTGTAAAGATCGAAAATGACAGGCTGCGGATCACGGAATGGCGGTTCAGGCCGGGCGAGGAGACCGGGTGGCACAGGCATGAATTCGATTACGTGGTCGTGCCGATGTCGACCGGACGGCTGGAAATCGTGGCCCCCGACGGATCCGTTTCCGGTTCCGAGCTGAAAGCTGGAGAGCCGTATTTCCGTCGCGCGGGCGTCGAGCACAATGTGATCAACGCGAGCGGCGGCGACTTTTCGTTCATCAAGATAGAGCTTTTCTGACAACAGCAGGCGCTTGCTTGAAGCCAATCCGCATGGCTGCGGCAGGCGAATTCGGTTCGAGAATGAGCGGACGCGATTTGGACGCGCACCGGTCTCGGCCGGAAATTCCGCGGAGACTTCGAAGTCTGGAGCGTCGGACGGCGATTCACCGTCCTCTGTCGCGCGCAACCCGGGTTCGAATTTTGACGCAGGTTACGGTCCGTGCAAGTTTGAGCTGAACCGCGTGTCGCAACAGGAAGGAGCAGCCCATGACGACGGAGACCATGCGATTTGTCCATACCGAGGCGGCCCCGGCGCCAGTAGGGCCCTACTCGCAGGCGGTGCGGGCCGGCCAGCTGATGTTCGTGTCGGGCCAGGTCGGGTTGGAGCCGGGAACAAGCGCCATCGCGGCGAATGACGTCGAAGTGCAAACGGAACGCGCACTGCGGAATGTTGCCGCCGTCATCGCGGCAGCGGGCGGGTCTCCGCAAGAAATTGTCAAAACCACGATCTTTCTCGTGAACATGGACGAATTCGCGCGGATGAATGGCGTCTACGCGAAGTTCTTCGGGGAGCACAGGCCCGCGCGGTCCACTGTGGAGGTTTCGCGCCTGCCTTTGGACGCAAAAGTCGAGATCGAGGCAGTCGCCGTCCTTGGCGAAGTCGAGAATCAGACCGACATCGCGGAAACCGTATCAATGCCAACCCATACACATGGACACTAACATTCAATCGCGCATTCTACGAAGCGCAAGCCAAGTGTCTAACGGAAACCGCTCACGTCCGCTTTTTCTTTGTATTTGATCTCGAAGCAACTCTGCCCTTGGTTGTATTGTACCTCCCATTGTCCGGCTAATACAAGTCCAATGGAAGCATATACTCGTCGCTAGATAATTTTTTTGCGTTTTCGAATGCGTTTTTGACGTCAACTTTAGGTGCATTAAGTAAACTTAAAGTCACACCAAGTTCTCGCCAAGCCATAGCATGCCTTACCGGACTTGCATCAATCTGAATTGCGCGTTCAAGAAGCTCTCTTGCTTCCAGCAACAGTCGTTGATTTACAATCTGCCAATCACTCTTTTTCCCATTCCGAGCAACTTGCGCGAGCGTAATCTTGGTCCGAGCGAACTCAACTAGCGCACGCACATCAGATCTGATTGCGTCTCCCGCACGCTCAAAATATTGGTGTGCAGTCTGGGGCTTTCTCAATCGACGAGCCAAAATCCCAGACTGAACTGTGTTTTGTGATTCCAAAATTTCGGGGAATTCATCCAGTACTTTACGTGCGTCAATTACTCTCCCGTTCCGTGTCAATACCTCGACCCATCGACCCGCAACTTGACCTAAATGGGCTTTTGTACCGTTATGGCGAAAACGATCAAATACAGCTTCCGCCGTATTCAAGTCGTCCCTCTCTGCGCATAGTCGAATCATTTCCTCTGCAAGCAAGGCTGAACTATCGTTTGCTTCCCAAGCATCGCGCACTCGATTGTAAGCGTCGTCTGCGCTACCAACCGCACGAAGGTACGCGGCATGCTGTAAAGCCAACACGGCAGCATATTCAGGATGCGCCGGAAGCGTGGTCCTGAACCATTGACGCCTTTCGTCAAAATCAAATTTTGGATTCGGCGAGCCATTATCTGACATCGTACTGTGAATATTAGGTAATCCCGTTTGCCAACCTTCGGCGAGTTTAAGCTGTTTCAAAAACTCGCCGACACGTGGATTTCGAGCAGGCGCCGGGTTCTGCGGGATGTTGGCGCTCGGCAAGAACTGGGCTCGTTCGACGCCAGCTACAGGACCAGGATAGCTGATGATCTCCATTCGATCGGGGTACAGGCACACTTTCGTAGGCTCGAGAACGTCTTGCCGGTAACTACGATGAAAAACGGCATTGACTAGCGCTTCACGCAATGCTGGAAGCGGATAACTTGCCCAACCGCTCGTTTCAAAGCCATCAACCTCTTTCCTAACGTGCTTTTGTAAAAGCCCTTGCAAGTACCGGAGGCAATTTCGGAGCTGGGTCGTCAGCGGACCTTTGAACTCGTGCTCATCCTGAACTCTTCCAGAACGATCTGCAGCAAATTGTACAACCACAATACGCGCGCCGGGAAACCAGTTGTCGGGATCGTCAGAAAAAAAGAGCAAACCAACATTGCGCGGACGCTCATGTCCATTTACACGATCGGTTATCCGCATTCCACGATAAATCGCGGTTGTATCTGAGTAATCTTGAAGTTTACTGTTAATGTTGCGAAGGTGCTGCAAAACAAGCGCTCCATTCAAATCTTTAATGTCCGCATCAATCGCTACTTGGTTGTCCCATGGTACCGAAGACGCACGCTCGACCAGGGCGTTCAGCAATCCGTTCGCTTCAGCATCTACAGTTTCGGAGCCCGAACGAATCCAATACTTCAGATTCCGATGGCGATTCGGCACGCGATGCGGACGATACTCGCTTGCAGGAGCCCACACAGCCAAGACGTTACGATCACCTACAGTTTCGGGGACGAAAAGAGGCATGTAACCGGGCATAGTAGCTTTGCATTGGCCGCGAATCCAACTCTGAGCATTTTCCAAGTCCTTGATTGCTAGACCTCTGGCCGGCAGTACTGGTCGTCCTTCGGATTCGTCGACGCCAATAACGATGTATCCACCGTTTAAGTTTTGAAAATCATTGGCAAATGCGCAAATTGTTTTTAACACTTGGAGGCCAGTTGTATTGGAATTCCAACTAGCCTTGAATTCTACCCGAATCGACTCAATCGAATCTTGATGAAGCAGATCCTTTATTGGAATCGGAAGCGCAGATTTCGATTTTTCTGCCATTACACAGACGCTTGTATCTCTATGGGTTAGATCGTAGAATTCGCAAAGGAAATTTTGTGTTTGTAATTTTAAGCATGAGTTGAAAGTTCCATGTTGTAGGTGCCAAGAATTGTTTTTCGTGAGCCACAGCTGTTAACGTCAATATTCGGAATTAAAATCTTAGCAGAACGGTTTCCTAAAAAAGTGCATTCAAGCCGAACAAGTGTTATTTCACCAAGCATGAGGCGTTCAGTAGCAAAGCAGTCATGTTGAATTGCGTGCCGCACGATTTATGGATCTCCGGTTTCCAGAGTGTGTTTCCTTAATCAGAAGGATTGCCGATTAGGTTACCGATATTCTTTTTCACTGCAAGCGTCAATGGTTTTGTTTCGACATGAGCGTCATGTGAGCATAGCTTTGGCGCAGGATACAAGGGAATCGAACCTGATGCGCGGTAGAAAGTTGTCAGTACATTCAAGAGACTATCATTCGGGAGATCGCGCAACAACCTTGGGAACCTGCGATGGATTGCATGCTGTTGGTTAGTCCGGTCGAGGCCAGTCGCCATGTAGGTACAGTACCGACGGACGTTGCTAGTGTCAACGAAGTGATAGCAACCGTATCGGCTTGTGCCGGGATTCAGGCTGCATTTGACCTGATCCGCGGCTTGGTGCTGCGGCTGTTTTTCTATTGTCGGCTCTGTTTCGCGCTGACCGGCGGCCGACCGGCGAGTCCGGTTTCAGAGCGCGGCGCGGTTTTCGAGTGCCGTGCGGCCGCGGTGCTGGCCTGCCTCCGCTGCGATGGAGGGTCTCCGCATCGGCGGTCAATAAGCTTCCTTTCTTGACCCCAATCGGCATCCTTTTGACCCCCGCCAGGAAGGCGGATTCCAAGGGGGGCTGCCTTCTCGATTTTTTCGATTTGCGCGGCGGAGCGGCTTGGGGCCGGATCAGCCTTTCGAGTGCTGCCGGAAGCGCCAGCTCTCGTTCCCGGTCTCGACGGTCTCGCAATGGTGCGTGAGACGGTCGAGCGGGGCCGCCATCATCTTCCCGTCGCCGAACACCGACGGCCACTCCGAGAACGACAGGTTCGTCGTGACGATCACGGACGTGCGCTCGCAGGGCGGCTCAGGAAGTGGAACAGCAGCTGGCCGCCGGTCCGGGCGAAGGGCAGGTAGCCGAGCTCGTCCAGAACGACCAGGTCGCGCCGGACGAACTGCTTCGCGAGCCGCCCCTGCCGCCCGTCCCGGGCTTCGGCCTCGAGCAGGTTCACCAGGTTCAGCGTGTCGAAGAAGCGCCCGCGCCCGCCGTTCCTGATGCATCCTCTCAGCAGCGCCGCCGCCGCGAGATGGCTATTCCGGGTGTCGGTGCGGCCGACCAGCACGGCATTGCGCGCGCCCTCCAGAAGCCAGTCTTCCGCCATCCCCCTCAGCTGCGCCTCGTTCACCGGCGAGGCCGGGAAGTCAAAGTCCGCCAGATCCTTCGCCGACGGCGTTTTCGTGAAGAATTGGCACGATGGCGGGAATGGGCTGCCGCTGGTCCGAAGCGGGTGCCAACGCCCTGCTCGCTGCCAAAACCCACATGATCGGCCTCCGGCCGTTCACCCCCGACCAAGAAACGGATTCCAGCGGCGGCCCCAGGGCGTTTCTGTGTGGAGATTTTCGGCGGGATCGCGGATGATACGCACCGGAGCGCCCCGCGCTGGATCCGCATGATGAAAAAGAGTACGACATTGAATACCCGGCCGCCGGACAGACGGCAGCGAAACCAGCCTGACGGAAGCCGCGCCCTCTTCCGCGGGATCGCCAGCGGGCTGCAATGGGGGCCGCTGGTAGCCGCAATCCTGGCGCAAGGGCGCGGAAGCCCGGAAACGCCGTTCGACCGCGCGCCGCCGGGGAACGGTGGAGATGTGCCCGAGGGGAGGAGGTGTTTCACGCCAAACGGGATGCACCCGAGCGAAGCACGCTCCGCCCCGATTTGCCACCTTGCCACTTGAAATGACGCGCTCAAAGTAGCAAACGGGTGCCTGTGGTGCTGTCAGCAAAGCATTCTTTGCGACGCAGGAAGGACGTGTCTCATGCACAGCGGCGGCAAAGATTCACTCCTGTTGCCCAATCTGGCCATCAAAGGTTTTCGAGGCATTAAATCATTGCGCATTCCAAAACTAGGTCGGGCAACGCTGTTGACCGGGAAAAACGGTGTTGGCAAGACAACAGTTCTGGAAGCGGCGAGATTGTGGGCCGCCCGCGGCTCTTCTCAACCGATCATTGACATGCTTTCGAACCGAGGTGAAATCACGGTCAATGTCGACGGGCAAATTGAACAGCGCAATGCCGCATTTATATTTGACATGTTTTGGGGTCGAGATCCGGCTGAAAACGAAGAATTTTCTCTTGGCCCGTACAACGAAAAAAACAATCGCAAGCTTCAATTTCGTCTGGAATCAAAGAATATTCAGATTTTTTCTGTTACACACAATATAAATCGAAGAACCATGTTCACGAACGTTGTGGCTGTAGAAACGGAGTTTGCAGGACGCACGGCGACGACCGTTTGGACACCGAATCCAACTCGGTCCGAAAGTAAACATCAAGAAGAAAAAATTCCAGAGGGATTGCGATGTGAATACTTAGGGCCAGCCGCGTTAGAAAGGAAAACACTCGTTGAATTTCGAGACAAGGTAGCGTTAACGGATGATGAAGACTTGGTCATCAGTGTAATGAACGAGGCATTAAATCTAGGAATAAACAAAATCGCTACAATCGGAGAAGGAAATAACCTTCAACTGCTCGCAAAAATAGAAGGTATGGGGTCACGAGTGCCTCTTGGGAGCTTGGGAGAAGGTGCAACGCGTGTGTTTAGTATTATTTTGGCCTTGGCATCTTGCAAAAACGGTTTGCTTCTAATCGATGATGTTGGGAACGGAATCCATTACAGCATACAAGAGAAGCTTTGGCGCACGATTTGCCAAACTGCGCAGGACTATAATGTGCAAGTGATTGCCACAACGCATAGCTATGATTGCATTGTAGGTTTCGCGGGCGCAGTGCAAAAAAACGAGATCGTAGAAGGCATTGTCGTGCGAATCGAGGATGTTGAAGGGGGGTTAGGGGCAGTAACAATGGATAAATTGGATTTATCGGTGCTCACTAGGCATGGGATGGAAATACGATGAAGAACAAAAAGCGTTATATTTTGGTAGGAGGAAACGACGATAAGGTCGTGGTCAAAAAGATATTGCAAAAATGTGGAATTAGGAATGTATCCGTCAAGAAGTTAGGGGATTGGAAGAAGCTTGTTCAAGGATTTATGTCATATTTGAAAGGCTCCGATGTAGAATGCGTTGGTGTAGTGATTGACGCAGATCGCAATTTAGAGAGTAGATGGCAAGCAATTCGTGGCAAATTAATTGGAGTGAGTTTGGAGTCGATAAAATTGATAAGCCTTACCATGGCGGAACAATAATTGTGAGATATCAGCAACCCGGCGAAAAAAGCGGTTAGACTGGGCGTTTGGCTGATGCCTGATAACGAAGGGGTTGGTGAGTTGGAGGATTTTTTAGACGAAATGATTCCCCGTGACAGGCGACGGGAGTTGGCGATTAATTATGTCCAGGGAGCGGAAGAAATGGTGAAGCAAGCTGGGAGGCAAGAGGAATGGTGGATTGATGTGCCGAAGGCCAATATTCATGCGTGGATGGCAATTGTGAAGCCGGGTAGATTGTCTAGGACAGCAATTGAGGCGGGCGAAATGGATGTGAATGGAGAAGTATGTGGCAGATTTGTTGATTGGATCAAAAGGCTTTGCTCATGAAGCTTTCCATATGTCTAGTGTTCGATTGGAGCAATCGAGAGGGGCGGAGTTGTGTGCGTTCTCGGGATATTTTCTGTTCGAAGGATGTGGGTTTCAAACAAGAGGGCCGATAGGTTGGGTCGGCGTGCGAGGTGAGGCGGTCATTTCAGGCGTTACACTTTTGATCGATGGGCGTCGCGTAATTGACAATGTGACGGCGACGCTTTCCGAACGCAGAATTGGCGTGGTAGGCAGGAACGGCTCCGGGAAATCCACGCTCGCGCGGCTTATCTGCGGCTTGATCAAGCCGACGGCCGGGATCGTGACGGTGGGCGGCGTGGATGTCGCCCGCGACAGGAAGGCTGCGATCGGAACGGTTGGCCTCGTCTTCCAGAACCCGGATCGGCAGATCATCTTTCCTACCGTCGGGGAGGAAGTCGCGTTCGGCTTGAGCCAGCAGGGACTCTCCAAAGACGAGGCAAGATCGCGCGCCCGCGGCTTGCTCGCGCGCTTCGGCAGGGAGGAATGGGCGGAACGGCCTGTCCACGGGCTCTCGCAAGGGCAGCGGCACCTGGTTTGCATTCTTGCCGTCATTGCCATGGAGCCCGCTTTGGTGGTTCTGGACGAGCCGTTCACGGGTCCAGACCTTCCGACAACGAAACGGCTGCATCGCTTCCTTGAATCCTTGGACGTGTCGCAGATGCTGATCACACACGATACGGAGGCGCTCGAGGGTTTCGAGCGCGTCATCTGGCTTGAGCAAGGGCGAATCCACCGGGACGGGGCGCCGGGCGAGGTGCTCGGGGAGTACCGCGAGGAAATGAACCGCTTGGGAGACATCGATGATTTCTCTGGCGTCGCCGGTTAGAACTCCGTTCCACGGCATCCCGGCGGGCCCGAAGCTGGGAGCGCTGTGCGTCTTCACGATTGTCGTGTTTTCGGTCGACGGCGCCGCAGTGGCCGGGGGCTTGGCGCTGCTGGTTCTTGCGCTTTACGCGGCCGGGGGTGCCGGGTTCGTTCGAACCGGCCTCCGGCGACTGCTGGTACTCTGGCCGTTCATCGCCGTGATTGTAGTTTGGCATGCAGCAACCAGGGAATTGCCGCAAGGGCTGGCCCTTTGCGCGAAGCTCGCCGCCGCGGTCGGCCTCGCCAATCTGGTGACGATGACCACCCGCCTCGACGACATGGTCTCGGTGTTTTGTCGGCTCGCGCGGCCGTTTCGCCGTTTGGGGCTGGACGATCGCTCGCTGGGGCTGGCGATTGCGCTGGTGATCCGGTTTGTGCCGGTTCTCGTTGCGAAGGGCTTTGAAATCGCTGAAGCATGGCGGAGTCGATCGACACGTCGGCCGGGGTGGCGCATTGTCGCTCCGCTGGCATTGGCTGCGGTTGATGATGCCGAGCATGTGGCGGACGCAATCCGGGCGCGGGGCGGTGTAGAGGGACGACGAGGCAGCTGCTGATGGAACGGGATCTCGCGCTTGTCGCGCTCTTCGCGGCACTCATCGCGGCGCTGGGCCTGGTCCCGCAGATTGCGTTGGCGTCGGGCGTTCCCATCACCGCGCAAAGCTTGGGCGTCATGCTTGCGGGCACAGTGCTGGGTTCGAAGCGCGGCGGCTTTGCGGTGCTTCTGTTCGTCGTTCTGGTCGCGTTGGGCCTGCCCCTGCTGTCCGGCGGGCGCGGCGGCCTCGGCCTGTTCGTTTCGCCTTCCGCCGGTTTCCTGATCGGATTCCCTCTGGCCGCGTATGCCGCCGGACTGGTCACCGAGCGCTGGCGGACTGCCAGCGTGGGCGTTGCCGCCTCGGCAGGAGCCGTGTTAGGCGGAATCGTCGTGCTCTACCTTCCCGGCATCGCGGGAATGTCCCTTGCCGCCGGTTTCACCGTTCCGGAGGCGGCCGTTCTCAGCGCGGCGTACCTCCCCGGCGACTTGATCAAGGCGGTTCTTGCCGGACTGCTTACGGCGTCCCTTGCGAAGGCGCGACCTGCAAGCGTGCTCTCCAGGCAGCCCCTTAACGGCTGAACCGGCGCGTCCCGTAATTCGGGGCGACGCGGTTTATCGCGATTCCTGAATCCGGGATCTTCGCCTGCATGCGCGGCCGATTTCGATCTCGCCGGCCAAGGATTCAGAGCTCCAGCAATACGGCGGTTCCCAGGCCGCCCGCCGCCGCTATCGCTGCCAGACCGATGCCCGGACGCCAGGCCAGCTCGTTGCGCAGCCGGACGGCAAGAATTGCGCCGGAAGCCCCGATCGGATGTCCGCGGGCAAGCGATCCGCCGCCGACATTGACTGAATCAGGATCGAGCCCGGCTTCCTTTACGCATGCGATGGCCTGAACCGCGTAAGCCTCGTTGATTTCCGCGCAGGCAAGCTCTTCAGCGTTGAGCTTGTTTCGCCGGAGCACCTGCAGGATCGCCTGAACCGGCGCCAGGCCCGGCAGCATCGGATCCGCGCCAACCGTTAGGCCGTCGAGGATGCGGGCTTTGCGTCCAGCCAGTCGTTTGGCAATTTCTTCCGAAACCACAACGCAGAACGATGCGGCATCGGCGGAGGCGGCGGTGTTCGCCCGCGTGATCGAACCGCAAAGCGGGCGGGATCGCGCGCACGCGGCGTAGGACAGCGACCTGGAATAGCTGTCGAACGTTTGCGGCGGCGATCCCAGCGGGGCGATCTCCAGCTCGATCCGGTCCCGCGACGCAATAGCCTTCCTGTGGCTTTCAACTGTCCAGCGATCTTGGGCCTCCCGCGATATTCCGCATCGCACGGCCAGCGCCTCGGCAGCTTCCGCCATCCCCGGATCCCGGTCCCTCCAAGGCGTGAACGGCGCCTGCTCGTACGGCTCCGGTTCGCCGCCGTCGCTTCCCGGCATGCTCCTTAGCGGCCGTCTCGAGAAGCTCTCGACTCCACCGGCAAGGACCACCCGGCATTTGCCCGACCGGACCAGCGCATCGGCAAGGATTAGCGCGTCCAGCCCGCCGCAGCATTGCCGGTCGAGAGTCAGCCCGCCGACGGATTCCAATCCCAGCGCCAAGGCAATGTGCCGTGCGGGATTGCCGCCCGCTCCTAGCGCGTTGCCCGCGACGATCTCGTCGACGTCTTCCGCGGCAAGCCCGGCATCCTTCAGGCACGCAAACGCGGCCGCCGAACCGAGTTCGTGCAAATCCATTCTTTTGAATGCGCCGCCCGTCGGTGCGACCGCCGTTCGCTTTGCCCCGGCAATGTACGAGGCTCCGGTCATTTCGTTCGGGAGCGGAGGATGGCGCGCAGCGCCTCGTAGTCGGTCTTGCCGGACGGAAGAAGCGGCCAGTTGGACAGCGGGATTATATGCTTGGGCGCTTCCGGGGCTCCAAGCTCCGCCCGGCAGGCCCGTTCCAGGCGTTCTCTGGAACGGCGATTACCTCGCAGGCGCACGAAGGCCATGAGGCAATGCCCGCGCTTCGCGTCCGCAACCGGAAGCGCCGCGGCTTCGGCCACGCCTTCCTGGGCAAGCAAAAACAGCTCCGCCCGTTCCGGATGGACGTTCACGTCGGCAATCTGGACCATCCGGTCCGTCCGTCCGGCAAGGAACAAATTTCCTTCGCCGTCCAGCCTGCCTGTTTCCCCGGTCGCAATCCAGTCGCCGTCCCGGTTCGCGAAGCCGGAATGCGGTTCGGCATAGTCGATGAAGACATAGGGGCTCTGGACCTGAATCTCGCCGGGCGCATCCGCCGGGGCAGCCGCGGATCGCTTGATCCGGATTTCGACGCCCGGATAGGCTTTGCCCACGGACTCCGGAGGCGTTTCGCCGGTGCCAATGGCGACGAAGCTCGTTTCCGCCGTGCCGTAGAATTCGTGCAGTTCGGCGCCCGGGAACAATCCGGCGCATCCGGCACGAAGGCCGGGGTCCAGCTTGGACCCGCCGACCATGACCTTCCGCATGCTCGAAACAGGCCGGCCCCGGCCTCGGGCGAACGGGTCCAAAAGCACGCGCAGCTGCGTGGGCGTTGCATAGAGAACGGTTGCCCGGCTGTCCGACAAGCCTGAGAGCTGCGCGCCGGGGCTCTGGCCTGACAGGTCGTGAAGCCGGGCTCCGAGAAACAGCGCCTCCAGAGCGCCGTAAAGCGAAAGCGAGTGCGCCAGCCTGCCCAGAATGGCGAATTCGTCCGAGGCTCCGAACTCCAGCATGCGCGCGTTTTCGCGGAACGACCGGATCCAGGACAAATGGGTGCGCCTGATCCGCCGGGGAACGCCGGCGCTTCCGGAGGTTTCGCACTGGAACAAGCGCCCAGGTTCGCTTTCCTCGCGTTTGTTTTCAGACGGGCGTTGGATTCCGCTTTCCGCATTGACGGAGGGTGCTGCCGCGCTGTTCGGACGTTCCCCGGTTATGCAAAACTCCGCCCCGCGGCGAATTGCGGCGAACATCCGCAGATAGGTTTCGGGCAGGTTGCGTCCGCTTCCGGCCGCAATGAATTCGACTTCGGCACTTGGCGGCGGATGCGCGGGCGAGTGCGGCTCGGCATCGGTTGCAGCCCCGTCAAGCCGGAACCCTCGCCCGAAGACCTCGGCGCCGGGATGCCACGCGAACGACTCATCGGTCGCAGGCTGGTCACCGTCGCGGCGCATCGCTTTTCCTGCCGGTTCATGCTGAAGGTGCATTGCGGCACGGGGCTTAGCCCCAATCCCGGAAATAGGGAATTGCCGCTGTCTCGCTTGGCAGCCGCAACTATCGCGTTGAACGCCCGATGCGATGGGGCAATCTGCGGCCCGACACCTTGCGGATTCGGCGCACCGGGAACGGAACGTCCCGGCTGACGGGGCGTTGTCGTTCGGAGGCGTGTCCGGGCGGCCCGAGCGCAAAATGGAGGCTCGTGGAACAATGCTGGATTGCGAAGGCTTTTTCGAGCTTGAGCCTGCCCCGTGCAGTATGAACGATCTGGAAACGCCGACGCCTGTGGTCGACCTCAATGTCGTCGAGCGCAATGCTGCGCGCTGGCAGACGCGATGCGACGGGCTGGGGCTGGCGAACCGGCCGCATATCAAAACGCACAAGCTCGCGCCGCTGGCCAAGTACCAGATGGCGCTCGGCGCTTGCGGCATCACCGTGCAGACCGTCGGCGAAGCCGAAGTCATGGCCCGCGCCGGCCTCTCCGACATCCTGCTGACTTTCAACATCGTGGGCCGTTCCAAACTCGCCCGGCTTTCGCAGCTCCGGCGCCGCGTGGAAATCAAGGTCGTGGCGGACAACGCCGCCGTCGTGGAGGGTCTCGGCGATGCAGGGACGCATTCGGGATCGCCCATCGGCGTCCTTGTCGAGTGCGACACCGGCTATGCCCGGAACGGCGTTCAGAGCCCGTCGGAGGCGGCGGCGCTGGCCAGGCTGATTGATGGGGCGCCGGGAGTCCGGTACGCGGGGCTGATGACGTTTCCTGCGACGGGAATGCGCCGCGAGGCCGCGGAATTCCTCGGCGAGGCGAAGAGGCTCGCGGAGGAAGCGGGACTGGAAACGGAATGCGTATCGACCGGCGGCACGCCCGACATGTGGAGCGACGACGGATTGGCAATCGCCGCGGAGTACCGGGCAGGAACCTACATTTACAACGACCGCTCGCTCCTCGGCGGAACAAATGTCGACGAGGCCGATTGCGCCCTCGACGTGCTTGCGACCGTGGTCAGCCGACCAACGGGCGATCGCGCGGTTCTGGATACGGGATCCAAGGCGCTGACCAGCGACCTGCTGGGGCTGGAGGGATTCGGCTGCCAGCGGGGAACGGGCGCGATCGTCTACGCGGTAAGCGAAGAGCACGGCTTGCTGGACGTTCGCGGCTTGGAGTCGCCGCCGGAAGTCGGCGACATGGTCCGCATCATCCCCAACCATGTTTGCCCGGTAAGCAACCTGTTCGACAGGATCGCAGTGGCAAGGTCCGGCGAGATTCTGGGGATGGCGCGCGTGGACGCGCGGGGGCGGAGCCAATAGGGGGCGTAGACGTCAGTTCCGCCGCCGGGACCAGCTCCTTCGGCCGGTAAGCAGCCGTCCGGTCCCTGCGCCGGTGGCTTCGCCGTTTTCGAGTACCAATGAACCGTTGACCATGACGGAAACAATTCCTTCCGCCCGCCGCTTCGGATCGTCGTACGTGGCGGTGTCGCGAATGCGGTCGGGGTCGAAAACCACCAGATCCGCGGCGCAGCCGGGAGCGATTCGGCCCCGGTCGGAAAGCCCGAAAACTTCGGCAGTCAGGCCCGTCATTTTGCGGATGGCGGTTTCCATGGGAAACAATTCCAGCTCCCGCGCGTATTTGCCGATGACTCTGGGGAACGTTCCCCAGAGCCGCGGATGGGGATGCTCGTCATGCGGAAGCCCGTCGGAACCGATCATCGAGAGCTCGGACTTCATCACCCGCTGCACGTCGTCCTCGCGCATCTGGAAATAGATCGCTCCGGCGGGCTGCAGCCTGCGGGCCGCGTCGAGAAGCGACACGCCCCAATCGTCTGCGATGTCGGCGAGGTCGCGCCCTCGCTCCTCCGGATGCGCCCGGGACCAGGTGACCATGATGCGGATTCTATCGGTCACCAGGTCTTCCCTCAGGTTGGTGGAGCCGGCGGTGTAGGGGTAGACGTCGAAATTGACCGGGATATCGCGGGAGAGCCTCTCAAGGAACCTGACGGTTTCGGCCGTGCGGCCCCAGTTGTCGACGCCGGCGCATTTGTGGTGGGAGATGACAAGCGGAATCCGCGCCCGCGAAGAGGTCTCGGCGGATTCATTGATGCTGCTCATGACGGCGGCGGATTCGTCGCGCATGTGCGTCGCGTAGACTCCGCCGGCGCCGGAGAATTCCTGCGCGACGGCGACGACTTCGTCCGCGTCCGCCGCCTCGTTGGTCGGGTAGAACAGGCCGGTCGAAAATCCGCTTGCTCCATTCTCCATGCATTCTCGCGCGAGTCTCCGCATGGCGTCGGCCTCGCTATCCGTTGCGCGCCGGGAGATATCGCCCATCGCCGCGAGGCGAAGCGCCGAATGCCCGATCAAGGCCACGACGTTCACGCTCGGCTTGGCCGACGCCAGACGCTCCGCATAGGATTTCATCGTGGGGAACTCGTACGCCTCCCGGCCGCCGAGCAGATTCATCGGCGGCGGCGGTTCGCCGTCGAACAGGACCGGCACCAGCGAAATGCCGCAATTGCCGACGACGACAGTCGTTACCCCCTGGCTGACCTTCGGCACCATCGCCGGGTCGTCGAGAACGATCCGGTCGTCGTGGGTGTGGGCGTCAATGAACCCCGGGGCGACGGCAGCGCCGTCCAAGTCCAGCTCGCGCATCCCGCTGGACAGCTCAAGAGACCCCGGTCGGCCGACAGCAACAATGCGGTTGCCGCTCACAATCAGTTCGCCCGGGAAAGGCTTTCGGCCGGATCCGTCGAATACGCGCGCGTTGCTGATCATCGCGGAGTCCGCGCCTCCGCCGCAAAAGCTGCCATCCATAACGGCCTCGCTTCCCGGATCCGTGTGCCGGACCGGACTTGAGTACGACAGCGGCAAAATAAGGCCGGGTTCAGTGATTTGGCAAACTGGCGGCCCGAACCGCGAACTGCCGGTTCTGAAGTTCGCATCAACCGGCATCAGGATTCCGCACGATGCGCGGGACGACGCGGACGCCATCCGGCTCGGCGGCGGAACGATTGACGAGGGGCGGGGTTGTTCCGCGGCATGTCGCGCACAATATTGAGTCTTGCGGGACGGAAGGCCCGCGGCCGGAACTCGGCTTCCGGCGCACGTTCCTGGTTCAAGGAGGAAGACATGCCCGAGGAGCGCTTGCCGCAGACAGATCTGGCCCACGATGTCCGGCCCATTGCCGAACGCTACGTCAAAGCGAACGGCTTGCTGATCAGAGGTCTGAACAAGGTCGCCAAATCGCTGGCGTCCGGCGGGCTGCCGGATCTGATCCCGGACACAGTGAAATCGACGGTTTCGGATGCCGTCGAGGTGTCGCTGAAGCATGTCTACGACGCTGCCGAGTTCACGCAGCCCAGCGACATATCCGCCGAGCAGGGCGCGTCGGCATCGAAGATTCCGGAAGCTCTGAAGCTCCACAAGCGCCCGGAGTTCAATCAGGCGGCGGCCACGATAGTCGGCGGCTTCGGCGGCGCGGGCGGACTGCCGACCACGATCGCCGAGCTTCCGGTAACGATCGGACTGATATTCAGGGAGATCCAGCTGGTCTCCAAGCAGTACGGAAGGGATCCGGGTTCCGAAACGGCGAAGCGGGAATGCCTTGCCGTGTTCCTCACCGGAACGCCGCTGGAGAATGACGACGAGCTTGAATTCGGGTTCATCGGCGCCCGGGTCGCGCTGGAAGGCGCGACGATTCATGGCCTGATTTCAAGGATTGCGCCTCAGCTTCTGCGGGTTCTTGGACCCAAGCTGGTGTCTCCGCCCGTGGTCGGCGCGGTCGCGGGCGCAGGGCTGAACTACGTCTACATCAACTACTACCGCGAGCTGGCGCATGTGAATTTCCAGCTCGACGGGCTGTCGAGGATCCATGGCGACGCGGATGTCGTTCAGGAGTTCAGGCGGCAGGCCGAAGGACTCAGAGGCAAGCGGTCGGCAATATGATCAGAGTCGGCGCATCGAACCGTCTTGGCCGGAAAGCTTGGATCAAGGGCGGGTTGGCCGGGAGCCCGGATTCTACGTCGGCGAGTGGGACCCGGGTGGCCAAGGCACGCTGAATTCGAATGTCTGCAGCCCTTTGACGCTTGGCTTGAAGGCGAGCAAGTGCCGGTCAGGGCCATCGTTTCCCATGCCCGGCTTGGCCGACGTGAAGCACAGGGCGTCGAGGCCTTCGTCGCCGAACACAAAGCTGGTCGGGCGCTTTGCCGACAACTCCACTACTTGGTCGAGGTGCGTCGGATCGGGCGTCGGGAGGACGCTCGATTCAGCGTCGGGGCTTCAACCGGGCCCGGCCGGCCGGAATTCGCCACCGGCTGGCTTCAGCATAGGCTTCAGTCCAGCGGGACTCGAAGACTTTGCGGCGACGGTTGCGTTCAGCAGCCTGCTGCTTGACTGCTGCCAGCGTCGCTTCTGCGAAGCGGGAGCCGCGCTTGATCGCGTGCATTGAAGGCCTCTTGGCCGTTCGCGTGCGCAAGCAAGTCGGGAGACCGAGGCGTTCGCAAATCTCCATTCGTTTAGGGAAGTGCGTTGGAAAGGATGGTGCAACCGGCGCGGAACGTTCGTGAAGTCGCGCCATCGACAATCCGGGAGACATCCGGTGCCTCGGATTGGCAGGAATCTTCGATAAACCGGATAGACCAGTTTCTTTCTCGAAGCGGAAACGGATAGCAAAAAATGGAAATCACCCTAACAACGGTCGCCGGGTTTGTAGTGTTTTTGCTTGCCATTTTCTTTATGGTCCGGAGAATGCGAAAAGGCGCAAGTTCCGACGCTGCGTCAGACTCCGAACACGTCGCCGCCGATGCCGAGAATCAAAAGAAAAAATCCGGCTGCGGAACAGTGATGATCAAGATCGCCTATTTTATCATTGTCGTAGGGATAGTTATTCTGGTTTTGAGATTTACAACTTGATGCGTGCGGGAATAGAACACAGAAGCGGATGAGACATCCGGATTTCGCCAATAAGTTGAGGTGAATGTATTTTGCTACGCATGCCCGCTCGGTCAGCCGCTCACCAGCCTGCAAGCTTCCGGAAATTCGTTCCCGGAATCAGGTCCGGCAACTGCGCTTTCCGCAGCACGTCGGGCCGGATGGGGCGTACGAAATGGGCATGCACACAAAGCGCATCGGACTTCTGCTCAGGCCGAGGCTTCACTAGGCCAATCCTCTTGCCGCGATGCTGCTTGACTAAACGCATCGCCTCAGCCAAGTCGCTGTCATTGCTGACCACGATAGCGCATTCGTAGCGGTCCAACCAGCAATCGTTTAGCAGGTGCACGGCTAAATTCACATCTGAGCCCTTTTCCTCGGTCTTGAGCACCTCCGCCGTTCGGCGGTCATTGGTTCGGTCAGCCAATGGCAAGCGTACCTTGTGGTGCCGGAAATGTCCGAAATATGCCTTTACCTTGAGCCGGAAATGCCGCCGTGCTTGAAGATAGACGTCCTAGCGCTGTGGCTTCGAAGGATAATCGGGCGTGGCCGAAACTTTTGCCATGAAGTACTTTACAGCAACAATCTCATGTTTCGGCTGTAGCACGACCTTGGACAGAACTACCAAGTCAAACTATTTCCACGAAGTGTCCCTAAGGCAGCCGTAATAGAGGTTGAACTCGTCCACATGGACGATTGTGCGCATTGCTGTTCGCCAAAAAAGCGGGGGCCTCCCGAGGGAGGCCCCGCACCCTGAGGCCGAAGCCCACAGGGAGGGATTAATATCCGTTTATGCTGAGCATTACGGAACGTCAAGAAGTGTTTTGTGTCTGACGGGACCTCCCTGCAATTCCGTCATGTCCCGTTCCGATTTGTGCTGAATTCATCACAGCCTGTCGATCAGCACGTCCTTGGACAACGTGTCGTAAAGGCAGCCACAATAGAGGTTGAACCCGTCCACGTGGACGATTGTACAGCATAGCTATCCGCTAAAAAAGCAAGGGCCTCCC
Organism: Paracoccaceae bacterium; assembly: GCA_965203795.1. Taxonomy (GTDB): domain Bacteria; phylum Pseudomonadota; class Alphaproteobacteria; order Rhodobacterales; family Rhodobacteraceae; genus CBDBBY01. The sequence goes on from OZ241915.1 coordinate 3,905,886, forward strand.
GAGGGAGGCCCTGCACCCTGAGGCCGGAGGCATCAGGGGCGGTTGGTACTCGATTATGCAGGACAGCACGGAATGTCAAGAAGTATTTTTGTGCCTGACCGAACTCCGTATAATTTCGCACCGTCCCTGTTCCGATTTGTGCTGAATTCATCACAGCCTGTCGATCAGCACGCCCTTGGACAACGTGTCGTAAAGGCAGCCACAATAGAGGTTGAACCCGTCCACATGGACAATTGTGCGCGTAGCTGTCCGACAAAAAAGCAGGGGCCTCCCGAGGGAGGCCCCGCACCCTGAGACCGAAGCCAACAGGGGGGATTGGCACCTGATTATGCGGGGCAATGCGGAATGTAAAGAAGTGTTTTGCGCCTGACCGGCCCTCCCTGCAATTTTGCCACGTTCCGTTCCGTTTGCGGTGACTTCATCACACCTGCACTCAGCATGTGCCCGCCGCATCGGCGCAGGGGTCGGCTCCGCCTTGCCGCGGCGTATCCAATCATTGCCGCCATTGCCTGCAAGCTGGATCGCGTGATCCATTCGGTCCAAGTGAAGCGCAAGTCTTCCACGGCCACCGGAACCGGTTGCCAAGAGATCGTGGTGCGCAGGAGCGCTCCAAGCTGGGTCCGCACGGCGAAGGGATGCGGCATTGAGCATCCGGCTGCCCGACAGGCGGCAAACCGGCCTGACGAAAGCCCCTCACTTCGCAACGGGATCGCCGACGGGCCGCGCGGGGGCCGCCTGCGACCGCAATCCCGGCCACGGGGGGCGAATGCCGGGAAACGCCGATCCCTCGGCACCGCCCGGGACAGGTTGAAGTGCGCCCGAGAGAGGAGCGTTTCACGCCAATAATTGTCAGCTCGTCCTGGTTGGCGCTCCGAATTCAAACGTCGGCAGCCCTTTGACGCCGGGCTTGACGGCGAACAAATGCCCGTCGGGGCCGTCATCTCCCGTGCCCGTTCTGGCCGACGTGACGTACAGGGTGTCGAGGTCTTCCCCGCCGAACGCGACGCTCGTCGGGCGCGTTGCCGGCAGGTCCACCACCTGATCGACAACGCCGCCGGGTCCGAAACGGACCACGCAGCTTCCGTCCCAGCGCGCGTTCCAAACGCCCCCCTCCGCATCCACGCACGAGCCGTCCGGTAGGCCCCTGTCGAAACGGGCGAAGTCCCGCCGGTTCGACGGGGTGCCGGTTCCGAGGTCGTAGTCGTACGACCAGATCATGCCGATCTTGGTGTCGCAGAAGTACATCCGGTCGTTCTCCGGGCTGAAGCAAAGGGTGTTGGAAATCCAGATCCCCGATTCGAAAGGCGTGACGGAGAGGTCGGAATCCAGCCGGTAAAGCGTGCCGGATGCTTGCACCAAATCGATATCCTGCGCTCCCGGGGAGACGTTGTTCTGCATGGTTCCGAACCAGTACCGGCCCTTCGCGTCGGTGCCGCCGTCGTTGCACCGGTTGAAAGGCAGGCCCGGTTCGGGGTCCGCCACCATGGTGAGCTGCCTGGTCTCCAGATCGTATTTGTGGATGCCCCTGTGGGCGGCGATGACCAGGCCGTCGCCCCAGGGACGCATGCTGGTGATCATCTGCGGCATGGGATGCCGCTCCAGAGAACCGGTCGCCGGATCATGGATCAGCAGCTCCGACGGCGGCAGAATGCTCAGCCAGAAGACCCTCTTCCGCTTGGAATGCCAAAACGCGCTTTCGCCCAATAGGTTGCCGCAGGGAACAACGACTTCAGCCTTCATGTTCGTCACCTCTCATGGCCCGTGCCGCGTCCGTTAGCGGCGGTCCGCTTGGGCGGAACGCTAGCACCGGCGGTTGAACCCTTCAAATCATGCCGGATTCCGGGCGACATGTTTGGCCGATCAGCGGGCGGTTGTTCGGCGGGACGGTCCGGCCGGAACAGCGAGCGATCGCCGCGGGAACCGGCTACGGCCCTGTCAGCTCGATCCGGACGCTCCATTCATGGCGGTCGCCGGGTTCAAGGACCAGCGCCCGCGACATCGATTCCGCTTCCGCGAGGTCGTCTGCGAACGCGGTCGTCGGTTCCAGAGCCACCTAGTGAACGGGATCGTCCGGCGGCCAGCCGCAGTAGTCGAGCCACAATCCGAGCGCCCGGATTGCGCCCCTTTCCCATAGGAAGCGGATGCCGCCGTCCGGGCCGGATGCGCCGACCGCGCAGCCGTCAGGCGTATGGGCATAGAGCTTGACGGCCAGCCCTTCATCGACATCCAGCGCTTCGCTCAAGTCCAGTTCCGTCCCGGCGAGTTGCGGCCATTCGATTTCGGCGCGCTGCAGCGCCTGTCTCCGTCGGACGCCGCCGGAAATAGCGAAGCCTTCTGCATCTTTTGAGAATTCGATTCTGTCGCCCGGATTGAGTTGAAGCAGGCAGTGCTGGCTCCACATGTACGGAAACGGATCGGATGAGGTGTTCCGCACCCAATAGTCGGCGACCACTTGGTTGCCGCGAAGCGAGAGCGTTCTAGCGAACTCGAAGCGGTCGCCCGAATGCTTGGCGCGCACGGCGCGTTCCGAAACCTCAACGTTCCAGCGGCGGCCCCAGAGAACTCCGTGGTCTCGAAGATCGCCCCAAGCCGCGGTTCGGCAGGGCGCGACCGTGGGAAAGCACTCGTCCCAGCCCCGCGCTTCATCGCCGAGATAGGGCGCGCTGTCGCCATGGCCTCCCGTGCATTTCCCCTCCACCAGCCACTGGCGCTCGGAAGCGAGATCGGTGAGCGCAGTGACCCGCGCGCCGAAGGCCGGATCGACAACCAACTCGACGCGGTCGTTCGACAATGTGAATCGCTCGTCTTCCTCGCCCATCCTTGGTCTTTCCTGTGTCGTGCGGCGCCGGGGCGGCCTCCCGCGCAGCCGCGCCGGAATGCGCGTCCGCCGGAAACGTTCCGCCGCCGCGTTCGAATTGGCGGCTCGCGATCTTCCGCGACTCCTGCTGCAGGCGCACGGCCCGGCATTCCGTATACATTGCTGATTCAAGCATCAAATCGTGACATCTGAAGCGCATTGGGAGCGTTCGGAAACAAACGGAATGCTCGCCCGGCCGGAAAGATTCACGAATCTTTGAATGCTGACGAATAATGTGAGTTCGGTCGGCGGGCATGTTTCGGTATGATTCAAGCCGGAACAACCCTCCAGAAGGCTCGATCATGGAACCTGCCAGCCCGAAAAAGGGAATCGGCGACTTGCGCGGACCCGCCCAAAGGATCGGCTCTCTGCGGAACGAGCTGAACCGGGCGATCGTGTCGGCGCTCGACAGCGATGGACGTAGGCCCTTTTCCGACATCGCCCAGCATCTCGGCGTGTCCGAAGGCACGATCCGGAACAGGATCCACGCGATGAAGGAGGCGGGAAACCTCCGGATCGTGGCGGTAACCAATCCGGTCGCGCGCGAGTACCAAGCGGACGCGATCATCGGAATCCGGGTGACGAGCCGGAGCACCCCCGAAGCCGTCGCGACGCGCCTCGTCGAGGACGACCGGGTCGTTTACGTCCTGTGGGTCGGCGGCCGGTTCGATCTGCTGATCGAGGTTGTCGCCGACAGCCGCGAGCGGTTTCTGGAATTCCTTGAGACGAAGATCTACGGGGCGACGGACATCTCGGGCGCGGAGGTCATGCTCGGGCTCAAGAACTTCAAGAACCAGTTCCTTCTGAAGCGGAGGGCAAGCGAGCTCGAGTGACGGAGCCTGCGGCGCGATCCTTCATGTCCCTTCCAGCCGCCAAGCCGCCGCGGCGGCAAGCAGCACAAGCAGCGTGATCAGCGGCGCGTTCGCCAAAGGAACGATGTCCGCGCCGGAAACCGTGTAGGCATTCCTCGGCGTCACGCCCAGCCAGCCCCGCCCGGAGGCCGCCCGTCCGGCCCGCACCAGCCTGAATTCCGGCAATCCGTCCTCAATGCGGAGAACCGCTCCGCCGGACGCCTGCGCCAGCTCCAATGCCGCGCCCGCATCCGCTACCGGGGAAGCGTGCTCCAAAGGATGCGCAGGGCCCACGGCCGCCGCCGCGGTGAATTCGCCGTCCGTCGCCCGGTAAAGCCCTGGGTTTGCGCCTTCGACTTCCGCTTCGAACAAGCCCGCGGCGGCCTCTTCGGCGCGGACGCTGGTTGAAGCGCCATCGGGCGATATCAGCCTGATTTCCCGTCCGGCGCCGCCGGACATGGTCCGCCTGGCGAATTTGAGCGTTGATCCCGCCGCGCTCGCCGACAGCGTTTCCTCCTCCAGCGCGGGCTCGCGCATCATCCAGTGCGCGAGACGCCTCAGCAGCTCCAGTTGCGGGCCGCCGCCCTCGAAGCTCCTGTGCCATAGCCAAGCCTGGTCGGAAGCCAGCACGGCGACCCGGCCTTCGCCGGCCCGGCCGAGCACGAGCAGCGGCTGCCCTCCGATTCCCTCGAGCAGGACATGCCCGCTGAGCGCGCTGATATCGACCTGCCGGAACCAGCGGCCCCAGCCGTCGGCCCCGTCGGCCAGCTCGGCCGTGACGGGGTGCCGAAGCCCCGCCGGCGTCAGCGCCGGGCGGAATCCCTCCTCAAGCACGAATCCGGTCGGCCTGGCGGGAAGCACCTTTCCGATGGCGGTCCCGTAAAGAGACCGAAGTCCGGAGAACTCGGGACCCGCGGCCACCAGCAGCGCGCCGCCCCGCTCCACGTAGTTCGCGAGGCTTTCGAAATGCTGGTTCAACAGCAGGCCGCTGCGGCTGTAGCGGTCGAAAATGACAAGATCGAACTGGTCGATCTTCTCTTGGAACAGCTCGCGCGCCGGAAACTGGACAAGCGCGATCTCCTCGGTCGGCGCGCTGTCGCGCTTGTCCGGCGTCCGCAGAAGCGTGAAATGCACGAGCTCCACCGAACCGTCGGATTTGAGGATGTTCCGCCAGGTCCGCTGCCCGACATGGGGCTTGCCCGACACCATCAGCACGCGGAGCCGCTCCCGCACGCCCCTGATTTCCGCGGTCGCCTCGTTGTTGGCGGCCGTCAGCTCCCCGTCGAGCGGCGACGCGCGGAGGTGCACCGTTCTGGTTCCCGCCGCGCCGAACTCCACCGGCACGCCGAATTGCTCTCCTTCCTTCGCCCTGACCAGCCCGGCGCGCGCGCCGTCGATGAAGACCTCCACTTCGACGTCTGCGCCAATCGCGGCGGCGCCCGAATCCTTCACCTCCGCGATCACTTCCACTCCTTCGCCGACCACGGCGAACGCGGGCGCGCTTCGGATCTCCAGTTCCCTGTCGAGCTCGGCGCGTTCCGAAGTCAGCAGCACGTGCACCGGCGCGGGCTGCGCAGTGCCGAACTCGGCATCGTGGATGCCTCCGTCGGTCAAGACTACCGCTCCGGCGAACCGGCCGGTTCCGATCTCCTCGATTTCGCGCCGCAGCGACGAAGCGAGCAGGGTGCCTTCGGCTGCGCCCGGCGGCGGGTCCGCGAGTTCCGCCACCCGCAGCTCGACGTTCGGCAGCGCGGGCAGCTCCTCGCGCAGCCAGGCCAGCGCCTCCTCGGTCCGTGCGTCCCGGCCGCCTAGGCTCTGGCTGGCCGTCCGGTCGATCAGAGCAAGAACGATGTCGGATTCGAATTGCCGGTCTTCCAGCCTGACACGGGGATCCAGGATCGCGGCGCAGATCAGCAGCGCGAGTGCTGCGCGCAGGCTCCATCCCCGCAGGCTCGAACGGATGGCCAAAGCCAGCGCCAGAACCGCCAAGGCAATGCAGCCGAGCGCCAGCGGCCAAGGGAGCAGCGGATCGAACTCGAGCGAGTACGCCATGTCAGGACCCGAGCCTCTCAAGGATCGCGTCGATATGCAGCTGGTCGGATTTGTAGTTGCCGGTGAGCGCATGCATCACGAGGTTGATCCCGAACCGGAACGCGGTTTCGCGCTGCCTTTCGCCCGCGCTTCCCCACCCTACGGGAAACATCCGGCTTCCGTCGGCCTCCGCAGCCCAGGCGGAAGCCCAATCATTGCCGCCGACAACGACCGGAGTGACGCCGTCATTGACTGCCGCCAGCTTCCATGAGGGCGCCCCCTCGTCCTGCGCGCCCGGATCCGCCACCCATACCTCGCCGGTGTGCCGTCCGGGATAATCGGCGAGCAGATAGTAGGATCGGGAAAGCACATGCCCTCGGCTCAGCGTCTGGAGGGCGGGCAGATTCAGGCGCGCGCCCAGCCTGGCCAGCGCATCGGAATTGGCGGTTCCGAACCGGAACCCGCCGATATCGGCATCCTTCGTGTCGAACAGGATCATGCCGCCATTGGCGAGGAACGCATTGATTTTTTCGTACGCTTCTTCGGACAGGTCGGGCTGCGCCGGCGTTACAGGCCAGTAGACCAGCGGGAAGAACGCGAGCTCGTCCAACTCCGGATCGACCGGAACCGGCGGCCCCGGCTCGACGGAGGTGCGCTCCGCCAGCTTTGCCGAGAGCCCCCGCAGTCCCGCTTCCGACACCAGGTCCGTTTCCGGGTCGCCGGTCCGCATGTAGGCCAGAACGGTTTCCCGGGTGGACGCCAACGCGAAGGCGTCGTCCGCATCGCCTGCCGAGGGGAGGATCGCCGCGGCCGCGAAGGCCCCAGCCGCCGCGCCCAGGCGCAGGGCGTGCCCGCCGAGCCTGAGCGTGGCCAGCACGTCCGCGGAAAACAGCAGCAAGGCCAGCGCGAGCAGAATTCCTGCAAGCGGCAGCGCCCCCTGCGCATCGAATCCGGCGACGGCGGTTCCGTCCGGCCAGGATGCGGGACGCAGCTCTCGATCCTCGGGCACCGCCGGGACGGCCGCCCGATAGGACCCGGAACGGTAGACGCCCGGAGGCAAGTCCGGCCCGGCCCGGCCTTCGGCCAATACGGATCCATCGACGGACTTGCCGGTGTCGGAGGGCACAACCTCTCCGAAGGCGGTCAATTGCCTCTCCGGCGTCCAGACGAGCTGGTCCGCGTGCGGCGGAAGAGGCGCGGGTCCGGCCGCCGCCGCGATCAGCAGCCGCTCCAGCATGTCCGCGAACAGGCCCGAAATCGGAAGGTTCGACCACTCGGTCTCGGCCGACACGTGGAAAAGCACGACGCGGCCGTCGCCGACGGGCTTTGAGGTCGCGAGCGGCGTGCCGTCCTCAAGCTCGGCGATCGCCCGCCTCTCGAGGTCGGGTCCGGGCTCGGCGAGCACCTGATAACGAACGAGGACTTCGCCGGGGACCGCCAACCCGAAGAACGGGCTGTCTTCCGCGAACGGAGCCAGCCCCTTGGGGCTTTCCCAGGACAACGCGCCGCCAAGCGAGCGCCCTCCCGGACGCAGCCGCACGGGAAGCAGCGGGTCGTCGGCTCCGCCTGCCGCCGCCGCGAGCCGCGGGCCCGCGAAACGAATCAGGAGGCCGCCGCTTTCGACCCAGTCGAGCAGCGCCGCGGCATCGGCATCGGAGTTCGGGACCGAATCAGCGAGGATGACCGCGTCCGGATTCGCGAGAAGGTCGGCAGCGGAGGCCGCGCCGACGAGTTCGGCGTCCGGCTCGAGCGCCCGCCGGAGAAAGTGTCCCGGCGAAAGAAGCTCGCTTCCCTCGGCGAAGCCGCCGTCGTCTATGATGGCGACCTTCCGCGCCGAGACGCCGCCGGCCGCCAGCACGACTGAGCCTGCCGAATCCGCGCCGCGGATTTCGAAGCGGGTTGCCCGGTTCAGCATCTCGCGGGGCAAGCCGATTACCGCCGCCGCGTTCCGCTCCCCGTCGGCGAAGACGGCCTCCGCAGTGTCGAGCCTTCTTTCGACGCCAGCCGGGTCCGGCCCGAACGCGTCCACCGCGACCGCGAGCTCGCCCGACAAGTGCTGCCTCGAGACCTTCAGCGACGCGATTCCGCCTTCCAGTTCCGGGCGCCGCAATGCGAGCGCCGGACTGCCGCTTTCGTAGACCGCCAGCGCGCCGCGCCGGGCAAGAAGCTCAGCCAGCTCCAGTTTCGCGTCCGAATGCAGGCCGTCGGAAATCCAATGCGTTTCAAAAGAGGCGGGGAGGCGTGCCCGGACCCAGCGGGCGGCCGCTTCGAAATCGGCCTCCCACGGCAGCGGGCGCAGCTCGTCGAGAGTCGCCGTCCATGCCGCCGCATCGCGGAATTCCCCATCCTCCGGCATTTCCGCGGCCATGGAGGCCAGAAGCGCAGGCCGCTGCCGTCGCGCCGCGTCGTCAAGGATGCCGGCGGCCTTCGCGGCGCGGTCGTCCCAGTCGGGCGCGTCGGCCCAGCCGCCATCGACAAGCACGAGGATCGGGTTCGCCGAGTCCACGCCGACCGCGCCTTGGGGAGCCAGTTCCGGCCGCGCAAGGCCGAGCACGGCCGCCGCGACAGCGGCAATCCGGAGGATGCGCAGCCACAGAGGCGATGTCGAAGTCGTGGCCTCGCTGTCCCGCAGGCCCAGCATCAGGATTACCGGCGGAAACAGGCGCTTTGTCGCCGGAGGAGGGACGGCGCGGAGCAGCAGCCAAAGGAAAGGCAGCGCCAGAAGCCCAAGGAGCGCGATTGGGGACGCGAACGCGATCAGGCCGAATTCCATCGGCGGCTATCTTTTCCGGGACAAGGCTTCGTGCAGCCAGAGCAGGGCCGGGCTCGCGGGCCTGCCGGTGCCGTGGACCGTGCTTAGCCAGCCGGCGTCCCGCGCCAAAGCCGCGACCGCCGCTTTCCGCTTTTCGAGCTCGGCCGCGTATCCCGCCTTGAGCGACTTCGCCGCGAGGGTTTCGAATCGCAGCGTGCCGTTCATGCTGCGGAATTCCGTCCGGCCGCGGAAGGGGAACGCCTCTTCGGCGGGGTCGAGGATCTGAAGCAGCACCCCCGCCGCTCCCGCCCCCGAGGCGAACCCGACCGAATCCTCGATCGCGTTCCAAGGGCCCAGGAAATCCGACAAGCAGACAATCGCGTTGCGCGATCCCGCAGCGCGGGGCGGAACGCCGTATTCGCCGTCCTCGGCCGGAGCGAGCTCAGCCGCGAGCCTTTCGACGCGCGCGGGTCCAGTGCCCGGCGGCGCGGTGCCGTTCACGAGACCGAACAGCTCGTCCGCGCGCGAAAGCAGCATCGAAAGCGCGAGCGCGATGACGCGCGCCCTGTCCGCCTTGGCTCTGCGCTCGCCGCTTCTGAACGCCATTGACGCGGACCGGTCCACCCAGAACAGGACGGTTCCTGCCGCCTTGCGTTCCGTCTCCCGGACGAAGGGGGCTTCGCTTCGCGCGGACCTCCGCCAATCGATCTGGCGGAAATGGTCGCCGTCCCGCGCCGCGCGCAGCTGCCAGAACTCGTCCCCCGCGCCCTGCCTGCGCCGGCCCCGGTAGCCGTGGTGGACGGCGGCGGCGGCCTTCGCCGCCTCGGCGATCAGGTGCGGAAGGCCGCCAGCCGCTTCGGCCGCCCGGGCCGACAGGCCGAGGCGTTCGCTAGCGACTCCGCTCAAGCGGCGGATTCCGCTTCGAATGCGGTTCCGACCGCGGCTTCAATGAACGAGCCCTCGCTTTCCCCCTTGGCGTGCGCCGCGAAACCGAGCTTCATTCGGTGGGCCATGACCGGCTTGGCCATCGCGGCGACATCGTCCGGCGATGGCGCGAGCCTTCCGCGCAGCAGGGCGCGGGCTTTGGAAGTGAGCAGGAGCGACTGCGACGCGCGCGGGCCGGGTCCCCATTCCACTGCATCCGCAGCGCCGCCGCTTCCGCCCGCATCGGGCCGGCAGGATCTGACCAGGTCGAGAACCAGCCCGACAACAGCCTCGCCGACCGGCATTCCGCGCACGGCCGATTGCGCTTCCTTCAACGCGTCCGGACCGAGCGATGCCTCCACTTCCGCCTCGTCTTCTCCAGTGGTCGCCAGGACGATTTCGCGCTCCGCGCCGCGGTCGGGGTATCCGATCTCGATGCTCAGCAGAAACCGGTCGAGCTGGGCTTCGGGAAGCGGGTAGGTCCCCTCGAGCTCGATCGGATTCTGAGTGGCCAGCACATGGAACGGGCGCGGAAGAGGCCGCTCCGCGCCGGCGATGGACACCGCCCCCTCCTGCATCGCCTGCAGCAGCGCGGACTGGGTCCTCGGGCTGGCCCGGTTGATTTCATCGGCCATCAGCAGCTGGCAGAACACAGGCCCTTCGTGGAACGCGAAGCGGCGGGTTCCGTCCTTCGAAGTCTGGAGGATTTCGGCGCCGAGTATGTCGGCGGGCATCAGGTCGGGCGTGAACTGGACGCGGCTGGAGGAAAGGCCCATCACCTTGGCCATGGTTTCGACCAGCCGGGTCTTTCCGAGGCCGGGCACGCCCACGAGCAGCGCGTGCCCTCCGCAGAGCAGGGCGACCATAGCGAGCTCGACCACGAGGTCCTGGCCGATGATCCTCCGCCGCACCATCGCCTGCGCGGAGGCCAGTTCCGGCCCCAGCCGTTCGATTGTCGAGAGCAGCTCGCCCGAATCGTCGGCCATGACAAATCTCCTTCGAGCGAATACGCTGGCCGCCCGCCCGGACGCAGCCGCGCGGATAAAGAGTAAACGACGCCGCGGAATCGGCAAGCGAGCAATGAATCGAACTGATCCGCCGCCCTCCGCCGACAACCTCGCCGCAGCGGCGAGGTCGTCGTCGAAAAAGGGCCCGCCGCCGGTCCATCTGTGGAATCCGCCGTTCTGCGGCGATCTCGACATGCGGATCGCCCGCGACGGGAACTGGTTCTACCTCGGCACGCCGATCGGCAGGAAGTCGCTGGTCAAGCTGTTCGCTTCGATCATCCGCAAGGACGGGGATGACTACTTCCTGGTCACGCCCGTGGAGAAGGCGGGCATCCGGGTCGACGACGCGCCGTTCGTGGCGGTCGATTTCGAGGTGTCGGGATCCGGGCCCGGCCAGGAAGTGACGTTCACGACGAATGTGGACGACCGGACCGCCGCCGGGCCCGACCGTCCGGTCAGGGTTCTGCGCGATCCGGAAACCGGCGAGGTTTCGCCGTACGTGCTGGTGCGTGCGAACCTTGAAGCGCTGATCGACAGGAAGAGCTTCTACCGGCTCGCGGACATATGCGTCCACGAGCCCCATGACGGGGAGAACTGGTTCGGGCTCTGGTCGAAAGGAGCCTTCTTCCCGTTCATTCCCTCGGCGGAGCTGGAGTAGCCCGGGTTCAGTGGGCTTCGGCCCAGTTCGATCCTGTGCCCGCATCGACGACGAGCGCGGGTTCGATTCGCGCTGCGGGCCGGTCCGCGCCGACCATGACCGCGCGGACGGCGGATATCGTGTCTTCCACCGCATCCTCGCGGACTTCGAACAGAAGCTCGTCATGGACCTGCAGCAGCATCTTCGCGGGGAGCCCTTCGATGGCGCCCGGAATCCGGATCATCGCGCGCCGGATCAGATCGGCCGCGCTGCCTTGGATCGGCGCGTTGATCGCGGCCCGCCTGGCGAACGCGCCTTGGGGGCCTTTCGCGCCGATTTCCGGCGTATGGATCTTCCGGCCGAAAATCGTCGATACGAAGCCGTTCGCCTTCGCGTCCTCCACGGTGCGGTCCATGTAGGCCCGGATGCCCGGAAAGCGTTCGAAATAGGTTTTGATGAACTCCTGCGCGTCGGCTCTCGGCATCCGCAGGTTCCGGGCAAGCCCGAAACTCGAAATCCCGTAAATCACGCCGAAGTTGATGGCCTTCGCCCGGCGGCGGACCGCCGGGTCCATGCCTTCGACCGGCACGCCGAACATCTGGGATGCGGTCAGCGCATGGATGTCGATCCCCTGCTCGAACGCCGCCCGCAAGGACTCGATGTTCGCGACATGCGCGAGGATCCGCAGCTCGATCTGGCTGTAGTCGAGCGACAGCAGGACGTGCCCTTCCTCGGCGATGAACGCCTCGCGGATCCGGCGGCCCTCCTCGGACCGCACAGGGATGTTCTGGAGGTTCGGATCGGTCGAAGCGAGGCGGCCGGTGTTCGCGCCCGCGATGTGGTACGACGTGTGGACCCGCCCCGACGCCGCGTTGATGTGCTGCTGGAGCGCGTCGGTGTAGGTCGATTTGAGCTTGGACCTGTGGCGCCAGTCCAGTACCTTGGCAGGGAGCGCATGGCCTTCGGCCGCCAGATCCTCCAGCACGTCCGCGCTTGTGCTGAAGCTCCCGTTCCTGAGCTTCTTGCCGCCGGGCAGCCCCAGCTTGCCGAACAGCACCTCGCCGAGCTGCTTCGGGCTGGCGATGTTGAACGATTCCCCGGCATCCTCGCGGATCTCGTCGGCGAGGGCGTTGATCCGGTCCCCGAATTTGCGGGACATCAGAGCGAGATGCCGCCTGTCGACTTTGATGCCGTTGCGCTCCATTTCCGTGAGCACCGGGACAAGCGGGCGCTCCAAGGTTTCGTAGACGGTCGTCACGCGCTCCCTGCGGAGTTCCGGCTTGAGCTTCCGCCACAGCCTGAGAGTGATGTCGGCATCCTCGCCGGCGTATTTGGTCGCGTCTCCGATGCTCGTCCTGTCGAAAGTGATGGCGCTCTTCCCTGCGCCGAGCAGGGATTTGATCGGGATCGGCTCGTGCTTGAGATAAAGCTTCGAAAGCACGTCCATCGAGAACCTGTGCAGCCCTCCGTGCAGCGCGTACGAAATCAGCATCGTGTCGTCCACCGACGCCATCCGGATGCCGCAGCGCGCGAGGATCTTCATGTCGTACTTTATGTTGTGGCCGATCTTCAGCACGGCTTCGTCTTCAAGCACGGGCTTGAGCAAGCCGAGAACCGTCGCGCGCGCTAGCTGGGTCGGCGCGGCCTCGCCGCTTTCGAGCAGATCCGGATTGGAAATGTGGGCGACCGGGATGTAGCAGGCTTTGCCGGGATCGACCGAAAGGCTCACGCCGACCAGCTCCGCCGCCATCTCGTCCAGGCTTGTCGTCTCGGTATCGATGGCGACGATTCCGCGTTCGCGGATCTCCTGGAGCCAGCGCTCGAGTGCGCTTTCGGTCAGGACGCACTCGTAGCTGTCCGCGTTGAACGGCAGCTCGGCCGACTCAGGCGCGGCTCGCGGCTCCGCGCCGGCAGCGGGCTTGGCCGCTTCGGGAATCTCCGGCGGCTCCGCGCCCAGATGGTCGGCGACCCGCCGGGTCAGCGTGCGGAATTCCTGTTCGACCAGGAATTTCAGCAGATTGTCGGGGTCCGGCTTGGCGATTTCCAGGTCGGCGAACGCAATCCCGACCGGCGCGTTTCTTTCAAGCTCGACGAGCCTTCTGGAAACCCGGATCTGGTCGGCGAAATCGATCAGGGTCTGCCGGCGCTTCGGCTGCTTGATTTCGGACGCCCGCTCGAGAAGCGCCTCGAGATCGCCGTACTCGTTGATCAGCAGCGCCGCCGTCTTCACGCCGATTCCCGGCGCGCCGGGAACATTGTCCACGGAGTCGCCCGCCAGCGCTTGGACATCCACGACCTTGTCCGGTCCGACGCCGAATTTCTCCCTGACCTCGGCGGGGCCGATCCGCTTGTTGTCGCGGCCGTCCATCATCCGGATGCCGTCGCCGACAAGCTGCATCAGGTCCTTGTCCGACGAGAGGATCGTGACCTCGCCTCCCGCTGCTTTGGCCTTGGTCGCAAGCGTAGCGATGATGTCGTCCGCCTCGAAACCGTCCATCTCGAGGCAGGCGATATTGAACGCCGCGGTCGCATCCCTCGTCGCTTGGAACTGCGGGACGAGGTCGGGCGGCGGCGGCGGCCGGTTGGTCTTGTATTCGGAATAGATGTCCGACCGGAATGTCTTCGAGGCCGTGTCGAACACGACGGCCGCATGGGTCGGCGCATGCTCGCCGCCCGAATCCGTGACGATTTTGAGCAGCATGTTGCAGAAGAAGTGCACGGCGCCCACGGGCGTTCCGTCGGACCGGTATCTGTATTTGGGCGCGAGGCTGCGCTCGGCCTGGAAGAACGCCCTGAAAATGAAGCCGGATCCGTCGACCAGCTGGAGATGGTGCCCTTGGCCGAACTCCGTCACCGTCGCGCTTCCGCCAAATCAGGCCTGTTCGGCCTTGGGCGGCCTAGCGGCCGCCCTCGGCGTCGTCTTCCTCCGCAAGAACGAACCGCTTGTCGCAATAGCCGCACTCCACCCAGCCCGTCTCGCGGGGGATCTGGTACCAGACTTTCGGGTGGCCGAGCGCACCGCCGTCGCAGGCCACGCGCGTCGTTCGGACGTACTCGGTTTCCGGCGCCTCGTCTTGCATGCGTGCGGCCTACCTTTCCGGGATTGCCCCGATGCGGCAAACCATGCCTAACGACCCGCGACGGAATCCGCAATCAAGCACGGTAGAGCTTGTCGAAAATTGGGAATCGCGCGGGTTCCGCGCCTCTTCGGCGGAGCAGATTCGCCGTTGACGCGCCTTGTACGGAATAGAGATCATTGGCCTAGCCTGGTTCGCCTATACCGACTGTCAGGAAACCAAAGGTTGCCGATCCTGGATCAAGTTCTCCACAGGCGCCGCCCGTTCGCCGGGCAACGAGATACCATAACGGAACTCGCCGATTTCCGCCCGGACGCTTCCGATCTCGGCACGCATGTCGCTGCGAACGCTGTCACTCTGCCGAAAGACGGCTTTCGCAGTCCAGGCGATGACAGGCACAAAGTTTTGGCATGAATTGACCTTGAAGCTCCGGGACCAGACGGGCCGCAAGGCTTCCTCCCAGAGCGCTACGGTGAAGGGCCCGTCGCAATTGCGGCGGGTTCTTTGCATCAGAATTTCGGACCAGTCGCCGATCTCGGCTTGCGCCAAATGCTTTCAGGCGATGCCTATAGCCCTTGCAGGGAAGGCTTCCAGCGTAGGCGGCACGGACGCCTCCAGACGGGTGCCGAACAAGGCTTCAAGATTTGCAGGCTGCGTCATCCGGATTGGCCGCGTGTCTGCCGCTGACTCCGCGGTATCGCCAAGCTCCTGCGCGACACTTTGTTGCCAAGTTGAGAATCGGCGCGCGTCAGCGGTCAACGCGGTGATGATGTCTCGGCTTCGCCACCCACCCTGCAGCTGCGCACATCAAAGTCCTGCCAACAGGCAACGGATCGCCACGCCAGCGCGGAAGCACCGAGCGCCGGGTTGAAATCCCGGGCACTTGCGCATGCGCAACAGGCAAGTGGTTGCGAAAGCTACGGGGCGGCGGGCAATCTATCGCGGATCAATGCCTCCAAGCGAGCTATCCGCTCTCTCAGCGTCGTGATTGCTCCACTTAGCGCGCCGACTTCTTCCCGCGTGTTTTCGATATCTTCGCGCACGTCGTTGCGAAACGCTTCGATTTCCGCCCGGACGCTCCCGATCTCTGTCCCGAATTCGGCCCGGACGCTCCCGATCTCGGCCCGGACGCCCGCGATCTCGGCCCGGACATTTGCGAATTCCGCTGTCATATCCCCGCGAAGGCTTCGGACCTCTTCCCGGACGCTCCCGATCTCAGCCCCCATCTCGGCCCGGACATTTGCGAATTCCGCTGTCATATCCCCGCGAAGGCTTCGGACCTCTTCCCGGACGCTCCCGATCTCAGCCCCCATCTCGGCCTGAACGCTGCCGATTTCCGCCCGGATGGAGGCGAATTCCGTTTGCATGCGTTCATCAAAGGTTTGCATGCGTGCATCAAGGGTTTGCATGCGTTCGTTAAAGTTGGCGTCCTGCCAATAGAACAGCCCAAGGATCAAGGCCGCCAAAGCGACAACGGCGCTGATCAACGTCCAGTCGACACGCCCGCCGGAAGCAGTTGGCTGACGTTCCGCTTCCTGCGGCTGGGAAGGCGCGGAGGTCGCCCGCTTTCGAAAAGCGGCTTCGACTGCAGAACGGATTTCATCGCGGATTGCTGCGGCAGTCTTGCTGTCCAATCCGCTTGCTTGCAGTCGATCCATTGACGGAGATTCAGCCATGATTGTTCAATAGTTGCTGGATCGAACAAATTCAAGGAAGGCAACGATCCCGATTCCAAGGCTGCGCGGATCGCTCCGTGCCGCCCGTTGGCGGCATCCGAAGCGGAAGCCGCAAAGGCCGCGCTGACAGCCTGTGCGTCCGATGGAACCTAATCCAGCGGAATCCATCTGACCTGCCGGGCGCGTCAAAGCCGCGCTTCCGTTTTTCTGCTCCGAGCCTCCGGGCCGGAGGCTGTCCGGAGCAATTTCCGCAGGCGCGCATTGCCGAAGATTCTGCGAAGCCGCGCTCTGCAATGTCAGCCTCGCGGTCGGCCGCCAGAGTCGACACGAACGGCACGCGGGCCAAGCGAACCTCCGCAACGCCTGGGCGGATGTAGCCCGCTGCGGCCGATATCGGACGGTCAAGCTTCGAAGCTCAGTCCGAATCTCCGGCGTCTGATCCGGGAACCCGCACCCAAATCTGCGACTTGCAGATGAACAGCACGCAGCCCCTGACTCTGAGCGTTCCATCATCGCGCAGCACGAGCCGCGAAGAGTAGGTCTTGCCGTCCTCGGGATTGTAGATGCGGCCGCCTGTCCACCTGCCGCGCCCTGCCTCCGCAAACCCGCTCAGCAGTTCGATCCCGAGAACCGGGCGATTCCGCAGCCTTTCGTCCGCGTTCTTCGTATCAAGGACATCCGTGCCGTCGGAGTTCACCGGATCCTTCAGCCAGACGAGCCGACCGCACAATCCTGAATCGCACGACTCCATCAGCACGCGCGACTTGCCGCCTTCCGTCTCCCACAGCCCTTGCGGGTCGGCGGTGGCGGGAACGGCGGACGCAACAATGATCGCCAAGGCCGCCGCAACGAAAACCGCGTTCATGTTCGCATCCCTTTCCGGCGCTCGTTCATCACTCAACCTTTGAGGCGCGGAATTCCGCGGCGGCGAATCGGAACTCGCATTCCATCGCGCCGCCTGCCGCCGACCAGCCTAACGCGGGAGTATCCTGCCAAGATTCCGCCCTCCAACCACATGCACATGCAAGTGGGGGACTTCCTGCACGGCGTCCGGGCCGGAGTTCGAAATCAGGCGGTAGCCGTTGCCTCCAGAGCCCTCAGACACGCCTTTGCTCCGGCAGACTTCCCCGAGCGCGCGCGCAAAGTCCGCGATTTCTTCAGTTCCCGCTTCCGACGCGAAATGGTCGTAGCAGACGTACGGGCCCTTCGGGATGACAAGCACGTGAACCGGGGCTTGCGGGCTAATGTCGTTGAAAGCCAATGAGTGCTCGGTCTCCAGCACTTTGCTGCACGGGATCTCGCCTCTCAGAATCTTGGCGAAGATGTTTTGCGTGTCGTATTCGTAGGCCATTTCAGCAACCGTTTCTCAATTCGTCGGGGACGCGGCCCCGCCTGCGCGCGCAAGGCCGATGCTATCCGAGATGCCGTTCCGTTCGCAATCTCGGCGCCTTGCCAGCTCGTTCACGGCCCGTGCTGACGCACGGGTCGGAAGCGCCGCGGCATTCCGCTACGCGATGCCGTCGGCCCGGAACGATTCAATCATGCTGCGGCGGGGCCGGGCGCCGACATGGCCGATGACCTCGGCCGCCGCAACGCAGCCCATGCGGCCGCAGGTCGGGAGATCCCTTCCGTCCGCAAGCCCGAACAGGAAGCCGGCGGCGAAAAGGTCGCCTGCGCCTGTCGCATCGACGACCTGCACGTTCGGAGTTCGGATCGGCCATCGCTGCCCGCTCTTGGCCACAATGGCGCCTTCGCACGACAGCGTGCAGGCTACGATCCCGTCGCCTCGCGTTGCTTCGTCCAACGCTTCGTCCAGGTTTTCCGTCTCGTACATTGCCAACAATTCCGCTCGGTTGCAGAGCAGAAGGTCCACGCCGGATCCGATAAGTCCGCGGAAGGCGTCCCGGTGCCGTTCCACGCAGAACGGATCCGAAAGCGTCAGCGAAACCTGGCCTCCCGCGTTCCGCGCGCACGATATCGCCTTGCGGAACGCCTCCTGGCTGTTCGGGCCGTCGAACCGGTAGCCTTCCAAATAAATCCATTCAGACGACGAAAGCAGCTCTTCATCCATGTCCGCAGGCGAGAGCTGTTCCGCCGCGCCCAGATACGTGTTCATGGACCGCTCGCCGTCTGGCGTGACGATCACCATGCAGCGTCCGGTTTCGCATTCCGCGCCAGCCTCAAGCATCGGCGTCCGGAAGTCCGAATTCAGGGTCCGGAAGTCCTCCGCGAACACCGATCCGAGGTAGTCGTCCTTGACCTTCCCGATGAAGGATGTCGGGATTCCGCACTCGGCGAGTCCGGCAATCGTGTTCGCGACCGACCCGCCCGAGACCTCGCTATAGGAATCCATGAGCGAGTAGAGCTCCTTCGCCCGTTCCAGGTCGATGAGCTGCATGATGCCCTTGTTGATGCCGTGGCGCGCGAGGAAGCTGTCGTCGGCATCGCAAAGGATGTCGACCATGGCGTTCCCGATCCCGACGACCGCATACGGCTTACGGGTCATTGCAGGTTTCCGTTCCCGGCAGCCACGGTCGCAAAGGGCAGGGCTTCTGCCCGCTCCAAGGCCGCGGCATCCGCAGCGTCCGGCCGAGGCTCACGCGTCCGAGCTCGCGGTCTTGTCTTCGAACGCACAGAGATCCTCAATCAGGCAGGATCCGCACTCCGGCTTGCGCGCTTTGCAAACGTAGCGCCCGTGCAAAATCAGCCAGTGGTGCGCGTGGAGCTGGAATTCCGCCGGAACGTTGTCCTCGATGGACCTCTCCACTGCATCCACGTTCCTGCCGGGAGCCAAGCCGGTCCGGTTCCCGACTCGGAATATGTGGGTGTCCACCGCTTGGGCGGGATGCCCGAACCACGTGTTCAGAACGACGTTCGCGGTCTTGCGCCCGACGCCCGGCAGCGATTCGAGCGCCTTCCGGGAGGAGGGGACGTCGCCGTTGAAATCCTCCAGAAGCGCCTTGCTGAGCTTGATTACGTTCTTGGCCTTGTTCCGGTACAGCCCGATGGACCTGATGTGCTCGATCAGGCCTTCCTCCCCCAGCGCGGCCATCTTCTCAGGAGTGTCCGCGATTGCGAACAGCCGTTTGGTCGCCTTGTTCACGCCGACATCCGTGGCCTGCGCGGAAAGCGCGACGGCGACCAGCAGCGTGAAGGCGTTGACGTGCTCAAGCTCGCCCTTCGGCTCGCGGCTTGCTTCGCGGAACCGGGAAAACGCCTCGCGGATCCTGTGGTATTCGTCTCTGTCGCTCGGCCGAGCTTCTCGAACAGGCTTGCGCACGACTTCGAACCCCGGCTGCATCATACTGCATCATTGCGCATGAATCGGGTCGAAGGCATCCACCGCGAAGCTTAGTCTCGGCGGAAAAGGAGCACGCGGATGAATGCAGAACCCGAGAACGGATACCACTACAACGTTATCGCGCGGGCCATCAAGATTCTGGATGAGGCCGACCGGGGTGTTCTTTCGCTCGCGGAGCTTTCCGCACGGATGGGCATGAGCCCGTCGCATTTCCAGCGGGTGTTTTCGCAGTGGGCGGGCGTCTCGCCTCAGCGCTACCAGCAGTACTTGACCCTGCAGCATGCCAGAACGCTCCTCAGGAGCAGCTTCTCGGTGCCCCGCGTCGCCGAGTCTGTCGGTCTGTCCGGGTCGGGCCGGCTGCACGACCTGTTCCTCCGCTGGGAGGCGATGTCCCCCGGCGAGTACGCGAAACGCGGAGACGGCTTGCGCATCCGGTGGGGCTGGTTCGACAGTCCCTTCGGCGAGATGCTCGCGCTCGGAACCGCTCGCGGGGTCTGCGGCATGGCGTTCGCCGCCGAGTGCGGGCGCGATGCCGCGTTTTCGGACATGTCTATGCGCTGGCCTGCGGCTTCGTTCGCGGAGGACCCGGCGCCGATTGCCGACTGGGTCCGCGCGGCGCTTCGCGGACACGGGGAAACCCGGCTTCACCTGTTCGGGCCGCCGTTTCAGGTGAAGGTCTGGGAGGCCTTGCTGAGCATACCCTCCGGCACCGTGACCACCTACTCCGAGATCGCCCGCGCGATCGGAAAGCCGACAGCCGTTCGCGCCGCCGGAACGGCGGTCGGCCGGAATCCCGTCAGCTGGCTAATTCCTTGCCACCGGGTTCTTAGGAGATCCGGCGAGCTTGGCGGCTACCACTGGGGATTGCCTGTGAAGCGGGCCCTTCTTGCAAGGGAAAGCGCCCAGCGAGAGGCATCATGAATTGCGAGTCCGGCTGAGGAGGATCCTTGAGCCCACCTTGAGCAACGTTGCACCGCACTCGCGGCACCAACCGTTACACGCCAAATATCCGCAGCATTCCGGCACAAGCCGAACGCATCCGTCTATTCGGTATCCTGTCGAAGGCGTCTGGCCTTTGCGTTCCGTATCGCAACGGACTCATTGTACAACTGATCGGAGAGGCGCTCAAATTCCAATGGTTCGACCCCGTCGAGCTCGTCAAATTCGATTTCGTCGACGGTTGTGCCACCCAAGTCATTGGATGCCGTGAACTCCCACGCGCCAACTTCGTTTCTCAGCAAGTAATCACCATTGGCCGAATTTTGGCCGGACAGCCCCGGTTGAATCAAATCGCCATCAAGAATCAAATTCCGCAAGGACTTCAGCAACCAATCGCTATGAGTGGAAATCATCACTCGCACGTTGCTTCGAACAAGTCTAGCCAGGCATTTTGCAATCAACGGCAACTCGCCAGGATGGAGATGCGCTTCCGGCTCCTCTATAATCAGCAAGTCGAATGGGGAAAGATGAGAGCGGACCATCACAATTATCGAAGCCAGCTCCGAGACCATCGACGAAGCGGCGTCAAGCATCAGCGACCGCTTAGCATGCGACGGGACATACTCGAAAACCGGGAACGCCGTTTCCGTTGATGCACTGGTTTGCAGCTTTCCGCCGATCAATTCATTTTCCATTAACTTCGCAACTTCCTCCAAGGCGCGGACGCCGTTTGGCGCTGGCTTTTGCATGTATGCTTGCGGACGATTGTCACCCATCGCCATTGTTCGAATGAAATCGACGGAAACCCTCGGCAATGACTGCAAAACCGACGAATGGCGTAGTCCATAGCTTGGAATATGTCCCGACCAAGCATCGGCGATGAACTTGTGGCTTTCAAGAATTCCTGCCCGATTGGCTGGCAGGAAGTACGAATTCTGACGATTTCCGGAATCCGGATACGCCAAGTCCATAAGGGAATGCTCTATTTCGAGCGGGTCCAAATCCATAGTTCCTTCGTCATTGCTCAATGTGGCAAGGTCGACGTGGCGTTCAATTTCGGAAACAATGCCGTCGTATGTGGAATTGGCAAATTCCATTGCGCTGGGGTCGAATTTCGTGTCGACTGAAGCCTTGGATTGCTTCAAGCCAATGGATGTGCGCCATGTATCGGTCGCAGCACCCCGACTCAAGATGTCTATCTTGAAGTCTTTTCGCTTGGAACGCGCGCGACGTATCGTCGATATGTCCGTTGTGCCGAAGCAAAGTCCAATTTCCTCCAAAATTTGATCGTTTCCGTAGCATCGGTTCAGTTCAAAGCACCGGAAGACATGGTTTCTTATTTCCTGTTTTCGGCATTCAGTTTCAATGTGGTTGCCAAGTCCGGACAGCAGCAGATCAACAGAGTCCCTGCTACCCATTAGATCGTAATCGCTTCCGAAATACGGGATTTGCGGAAATCCGGAAAGCGTCTTGTGAATTGCATAAATCAGCTTGGAGAAACAGGTCTTTCCCGTATTGGTTCTGCCGACGAGGATTGTGAGAGGCCGAAGATTTACTTTGGCATGCGCAATTGGTCCGAAGTTCTGAACGGACACGGTCAGCAGGTCGGCATTGGGCGATTCCGATTCGGATGTTGGTGCGGTGGGGGAGGCGCTGCCGGGCATGGTTGTCGTGATCGTTGTAGGGAGCGGAATTCTTGGGATGCGGCGGACTGTAAGGGTTTGCTACGATGCGCGCAGGAAATTCAAGTGCCAAGATTGGCGTAGCGAACGCGGATTCCAAGGACTGGCTTCGGCCTCGCGCTTCGCCCCGGAGCGCGAAGGGGTAAGGTGATGGCGGGCTTTTCCGATTTGCGCAGCGGAGTTACAGTTCGAGTCGGAAGACTTCTCGGCGCGGACCGGATGCGCGAGACGATGCTGGCGGGTAGTGTCTACGGCACGGAGGACGGCGAAGCGCTCGGCCTCGCGCATTACGCAGTGGGCGAGAGCGAAGCCATGCAGCTGGCGCGAAATGCTGCCCGGAAGATTTCCGGCAATGCACAGTTCGTGAACTACCTGATGGTCAAAGCCATTCCGCCGGTAGGCGACATGTCCCGTGATGGCGGGCCGCTCACGGAAAGCCTCGCCGCCGCGATGTCGTAATCCACCGAGGAGGCGAAGGAAGGCTTGCGCGCCATTCTTGAGAAGCGATTGCCGAAATTCCGGTAGCCCGCCATGCAGTTTCACCTTGATGGCTTCCGCGTTGGCGATCCGGACCTTTCGCCTCCGGCGAACGGTCCGGTCTCGGAGGATGTCGACGTTCTGATTGTCGGGGCAGGCCCGGCCGGGCTGACTTTGGCGGCCTATCTGGCAGGCTTTCCGGAAATCCGCACTGCGGTCGTCGAACGAAAACCGGAGCCTCTGCGATTGGGCCAGGCGGACGGCGTTTCCTGCCGGTCCATGGAAATGTTCAACTGCTTCGGCTTCGCCGGAAGGGTCATGCGGGAGGCGTACTGGGTCAACGAATCCGTATTCTGGAAGCCCGACCCGGCGGATCCCAGGCGCATACGCCGGAGCGGGCGGGTGCAGGACGTCGAGGACGGCCTTTCCGAGATGCCGCATGTCATCCTGAATCAAGCGCGCGTGCACGACATGTATCTCGATGTGATGCGCAAAGCGCCAACGCGGCTCGAGCCGGTTTACGGGTGCCGGTTTCTGGATTTGAGCTTCGACCCAGCGGATCCGGGCAGCCTCGTCAACGTGACGCTGGCGCAAAGCGATCCCGCTGGAAGCGAGAAGCAGGAAGCCTTGCGGGCCCGCTACGTCGTCGGCTGCGACGGCGCGCGCAGCCGCGTGCGGGCCGCCATTGGCCAATCCTTGCAAGGAGACTCCGCGAATCAAGCCTGGGGCGTGATGGACGTGCTGGCGGTGACGGATTTCCCGGACATTCGATTCAAGTGCCTTATCCAGTCAGGCTGCGATGGCAGTCTCATAATCATCCCACGCGAGGGCGGCTACTTGGTTCGGCTATATGTCGAACTCGACGAGCTGGACGATGATGAAAGGGCGGCGAACCGGGATCTGACGGTCGATCATCTGATCGCAACTGCGAACCGGATACTCGCGCCCTATTCAATCGATGTGAAAGAGGTCGTTTGGTGGTCGGTCTACGAGATCGGCCAGAGGCTGACCGAGCGCTTCGACGATCTGCCGCGCGACGCGGGGACAGCGAGCCATCCGCGCGTGTTCATCGTCGGCGACGCTTGCCACACGCACAGCCCCAAAGCCGGGCAAGGCATGAACGTTTCGATGGGCGATTCGTTCAATCTCGGATGGAAACTCACGTCGGTGCTGAGAGGCCGCGCGCGGCCTGAAATCCTGCGAAGCTATTCGGAAGAGCGGCGAGCCGTCGCGCAGGCATTGATCGATTTCGACCGGGAGTGGGCTCGAATCATAAGCGCGCCGCCGGACGAGCAAGAAGCGACCGGCGAGCGCTTCCCGCGGTTTCAGGAGTATTTCGTGGAGCACGGCCGCTATACGGCGGGGCTTTCCGTCCGGTACTCCCGGTCCGCGTTGACCGGATCAAGCAAGTGGCAACGCTTGGCGCGCGGGTTTGAAATAGGAATGCGTTTCCATTCAGCGCCTGCGATCCGGATCGCGGACGGCAAGCCGGTGCAGCTCGGCCATGTGCAGAAAACGGACGCCCGCTGGCTCTTGCTGGCATTTGCCGGGGGGCAGGACGCAGCGGCTCAAATCGATTCGCTGCGCCGTCTTTGCGAGGCCTTGTTCTCCGGTTCCGCCTCGCCGCCGCTGCCGTTCGTTGCGGATGGCGAGGATATCGACGCAAGGTTCGACCTGCGCGCCGTGCTTCAAGCTCACCACCATGAAGTCCAGATCACCGATCTGCCGCCTGCTCTGCTGCCCGCCAAAGGCCGCCTCGGGCTGCTGGACTACGAAAAGGTCTTCTGTGCCGACCGCCGCCGCGATGCGGATATCTTCACCATGCGCGGGATCGACCGCGATGCGGGCTGCTTGGTTGTCGTTCGTCCGGATCAATATGTCGCGGCGGTATTTCCGCTGGACGGAACGGCGGAGCTCGGCGCGTTTCTGGCTGGCGTTTTTCGACCGGTTCCGCAGCGATCAAACCGCGATGACGCCATAGCCTCCTGAATAAAGACGCGCGATTTGATCCGAGCTGCTTGCCCGCATGGCGCGCTGGCCGGCTCACTCGGCGTTGCGCCGACCGCCAATATCGACCCGGAACAACGCCACCCTTCGATATCGCCGGAAAGGGCATAGCCAATCCGCTGGCGAGCTTCTGGACGGCGGCGCAGATTATGGAGCACTCGGGCGAGCCCCGAACCGTCGGTCGCTAAATTAACCGCGTATGTGCAGTCGGCATCAGGATGCCTTATGTCGGCGGATCGTCCGCGACCCATGAGGCCACGGACGCGATTGTGCATCAAATCCGGGCGGCGAACAGCTGATCCGCGGCATGCCTCCGGTGCCGGACCGGAGCCGCTTGTCGGATCGGAAGCATGGTCCGCGCTTCCGGGATGGCTCATGCATTCTCCATGCTTGATTTTTCGAGGAGGGCGCGGGTTTCCGGCCGAAGTCTCCCGCGGTTCCGCAGTCCGGCTTTCCGCGGAGGGCGCTCGAGCTTCGCGGCTGCCATCGGGGATTGCCCGTCGAGAGGTCCAAGCTTGCAACGGAAAGCGGCCAGCGAGAGGCGAAGGAAGGATTCGGGAGAGCTGGCGGCGCCCATGGCTCTCGATCAAGTTGCCGCCGTTTCCGCGGCAGCGCCGCTTCAGTTCAAATTCTTTTCGATGTCCTGCAGGGACCGGTCGATCATCCGCTTGCGATCATCGGCGTCCATCTTCGCCGCGATCACTTCCCCGGCCACCGCAACCGCAATGTCCACCGCCTGGTTCCGGATGCTCGCAACGATTTCCGCCTCGGCGGCCTCCATCTGCTCGTCCGCGGCCCGGAGCCTTCGGTTGACGGCCCGCTCGATTTCCTTCCCGGCAATTTCCGTCTGCGCTTCGGCGTCCTTCCGGGCGCCCTCGACGATCCGCTTCGCCTGCTCCTCCGCCTCGGCTCTTTCGCGCTTCAGCCGCTCGAGATTCTCCTGGGCGTCGTTCCTCAGCGACTTCGCCTCTTCGATCCGCTTCCGGATGATGTCGATTCGCCCGTCGATAAGTCGGCCCGCGAACTGCGGAGCCTTGAAGTACGCCAGTGCGCCGATGAAGATGATGAACGAGATCAGAACGATGAAATCGGTGTTGCCGAGCGAAATGAACGGCCCGGTCGCAGCGGACGCGGGAGCCGCCGCTGCCGCGGCGATGACGGGAATTCCGGCAAGGCGTTTCATGCGGCTTCGACCCGGGATCTGATCCTGCTGGAGACTTCACCGGAAACATCCTGTCCGGGCAGCGAGACCGCCGCGATTTCCGCCGCCGCCGCGCTTGCTATCTCCACGACGGTGTTCCGCGCCTCGCTTCGGATTTCGTTGATCCGGGCTTCCGATTCCGCCGCCTTCCTTGCGATGTGGTCGTTGGCGTCTGCTATCGCGGCGTTCTGGCTTTCGGCAATTTCCGCGCGGGTCTTGGCGGCGATTTCCCCTGCGGACTTCTTCGCCTGCTCCAGAAGGGCGGCGGCTTTCTCCTCCAATGCGGCGGCTTCCGAGTTGAGCCTTTCGGCCTCTTGGAGATCGTCCTCGATGCGCCGCCGCCGCTGCTCGAAGATCCCCTCGATCCGCGGAATGGCGACCCTGCTGACGATCGCGTAGAGCGCGACAAGGAACACCACGAGCCAGAACAGCTGGTTCGGGAACGACGTGAAATCGAGCTGCGGAATGCCCGCCTGCTCAGCTGCCGCGTTCGTTGTGTCAGCCATTGAGTCCTCGCCCCGGCGCAGGCGTCAGCATTCGCATCGCCGCGGATGCCGATCGGTTCAGCATTCCTGATGCGCGCTCAGAGCGCGAACATCAGAAGGAGCGCGACGAGGAACGAGAAAATCCCGAACGCCTCGGCGAACGCGATGCCGATGAACAGCATTGCCGTCTGCGAAGCGGCCGCGGAGGGGTTCCTCAGCGCTCCCGAGAGGTAGTTACCCGCCACGGTTCCCACGCCGACCGCCGCGCCGCCCATGCCGATGCACGCGAGGCCCGCGCCGATGAATTTGCCCATTTCGGTCAAATCGCCTTCCATTGTGTCGCTCCTTGAATCCGTCTGAAAGGTTGGTGGTTGGGTTCCGATCCTAGTGATGCGGATGCAGCGCGTCCTTGAGATAGACGCAGGTCAGGATCGTGAAAACGTACGCCTGGATGAACGCGACAAGCAGCTCCAAGGCGTAGACTGCGGAAATCGCGATGATCGGGACGAAGGCTCCGACGCCCAGCACGCCCGCGAACGCCGCGAACACTTTGATCATCGCATGGCCGGCCATCATGTTGCCGGCAAGCCGGATCGAATGGCTGACCGGCCGGACGAAGTAGGACATGACCTCGATCAGCGCCAGAACCGGCCGAAGAGGCAGCGGCGCGGAGGAAATCCAGAACAGCTTCAGGAAGCCGACGCCGTGCCGGACGAAGCCCAGGACGGTCACCGACAGGAACACCGCGAGCGCGAGCGCCGCCGTGACCGCGATGTGGGAGGTCGTCGT
Source organism: Paracoccaceae bacterium (assembly GCA_965203795.1). Lineage (GTDB taxonomy): Bacteria > Pseudomonadota > Alphaproteobacteria > Rhodobacterales > Rhodobacteraceae > CBDBBY01. The sequence continues at coordinate 3,932,579 of OZ241915.1, forward strand.
GAAGCTCATCGGGATCAGGCCGAGCAGGTTCGACAGCGCGATGAACATGAACACGGTCATGATCAGCGGGAAGAATTTCAGCCCGTCCCGTCCGGCTACGCTCTCGACCATGTTCCGAACGAAGCTGTAGGCGAGCTCCGCGATCATCTGCCCGCGCCCGGGCACGGCGGCCTTGCGCCTCGTGCCCAGCAAAAGCACTGCGCAAACCGCGAGCACCGTGAGCGCCATCCACAGCGTGACGTTGGTCGGCTGGTACCAAGGCAGCACGCCGCCGCCTTCGCCGAAGAGTGGCTCGACGATGAACTGGTCCATCGGATGGATTTCCAGACCCGACGATTCCTGCGCGTCTTCAGCCGCCATCGCGTGCGCTCCCGGCGGCCATGCAGCCTGCCGCCATTCCTTCAGTCCCCGTCGGCGCTTTCGCCGCCGTCCTTGCTCGTCAATTCCCTCGCGGTCCGGAGCATGAGGTTCACGCCCCCCGCGAATCCCAGCAATGTCAGCGCCGCGAGAAACAGCGGCATCGTGCCGAACAGGACATCAAGCCCGTATCCTGCCGCGGCCCCCGATCCCGTGCCGACGACCAAGTCGACAACCATGCGCCAAGCGACATGCGCTTGGCTCACCGGCTGATCCTGCTTGGCAGCAGGCTCCCGTTCGGCCTTCGCCGCGTCGATTCTCTTCCGGATCGAAGCGGTCGGGCCTGTTTCGGAGGGTTCCGGCATCGGTTCCCGCTCCGGCGCGAAAACGGCGGGAAACTATTTTCGCCGATTGCAAGAGTCAAGGCGGACGAGCGAATTCCTGTATCACCGCAACCATATGAATTTAAGCAATTTAATCGTCCTTTCGCCAGTACCGCTGCAGACTTTCTTTCGTTGCCCGCGCCGAACTCGCGGGCGGGAATTTGCTCAACCGAACGGTTGACTGTTTCCGCGCCGCTGGCGTAACTCGCGCGATGATCGAACGACTTGACTCGGTGTTCGGCGCGCTTTCCGATCCCACGCGGCGCCGGATCCTGAACATGCTGCTTGAAGAGGACCTGGCGATCTCGGATGTCGCCGGCCGCTTCGAAATGACGCTGTCGGCGGTCAGCAAGCACATCCGGATTCTTGCGGAAGCGGGGCTGGTTCGAAGAAGCAAGCGCGGACGGACCACATATTGCGAGCTCGAGCCGCACAGCCTGAGGGAAGCGATGGTCTGGATGGAATCGTTCGGCCACTTCGAGGCCTCGAGTTTGGACGCCATCGAAAGCTTTCTGATCTCGGAGATGGACGAGGCCGAACTTGCGGCTCTGGATTTGGACGAGGCCGAAGCGGGTTCGCACGCGGTCAGGGAGTAGCGCGGGCTCGGTTCATCCTTTCGATTGAAGCTTTGACGAGTCCCGCCAGGAATCCGGCCAGCGGAGCGAAATCCAGATCGTCGCGGGCCTTTTGCAACGCTGCGAAATAGGCGTCCTTCCCGTCCGCCGGAAAGACCGTCCAAGGGTATCCGCCCGACGTCAGCATGAAATTGAACAGAAAGCGGGCGACCCGGCCGTTGCAGGACGGATAGGGCCTGATGCTCGCGAACAGGAAATGCCCGAGCACGGCGCCCGCCGCGGGCGATTCTTCGCTTTCGAGCATGTCGAACAAGGCGTTCACGGCGTCGCCCACCGGTGCCCGGAGCCGCGGCATCCGCTTGGACGCGCGGAATTCCGCATCGCCGTCCCGGTAGCCCGCGAGCGCGCTCGAATCGATGAGGCCCGCGGCCAAGCCGGGCTGGATCAGTTCCCAGTACCAGTTGCCGTGCTTCCTCCGGGCGACATTGCCCGGCTGCTCGCCTTCGAGCACCGAGGCCACGCCCTCTTTCACAGCCTCGAACGCCCGCCTGTATCCGCGCGCCGCGAGAACCTCACGGCTGGGCGCGGCATCGGGGCGGGAATTCGCGTCGGCGACGAGTTCCGGCGAGACGTCGAATCCCGAAATCGACAGAGAATGGAGCGCGTCGGTGTCGCATTGCTCGTCGATCAACCGGAGAAGCCGGGAGGGATCGCTTTGCACGCCCGGCGGAGGAGGGAAGGCCTGCAGAACGGACTTCCTTCCGCGGTCCCAAAGCTCCCGCAGCTGCGCCGCAAGCCCGTCGGCCGCGCCGAGCACGGCCGCTGCGGGCGGCGCGGGCGCGAAGGGATCGGATTCCCGGACTGCAAAGCCTTCCGCCTTCATGGCGGCAGTGATCGCTTCCGCGATTTCGCTTCGGCCGACGCTTCGGAAAGCGCCCGCCAGCCTTCCGGCGACGGAGGAGCGGCCGTCCTCAAGCAGAAGGCGGACGGTTTCGATCGAATTCGGCAGGCGGGCGAGAACCGAGCGGGCCTCGGACGGGAAGCGCCGGAAAAAGGATTCGGGAATCCTTGTCAGGGCGGCCGACACCGAGAGGAGCCTCAGCCCTTCCTCGACGACGATGCTGCCGCGGGGCGGCATGGCCTTCTGCTTCAGATCGTAGATCGAAGCGCCGGAGCGCAGCGCAACATCGTTGTTGGCGCCCTTCGGGCTGTGGATGACGATCTTCTTTTGCGGGGCCTTGCTGCCGACATGGAGAAGCAACGACTGTTCGGGAGACAGATGCCACCCTTCGCCGAAGCGGGACGCGCAGTAGCAGGCACAGAATTCCCAAATCGGATCCCGTTCTCGCCGGGATTCGCCCGGCTGCGGAACCCGGTCGGCGGCAACCAGCCAGCCTTTCATGATCTCGTGGAGGCAGCCGTTCCGGAGCAGGCGCTCGCGATGGGTCCGGGAAAGCTCCTTGGACCGGAAGACCCGTCTTCCGTCCGCGCGAAGCGCGTTCAGCGCGCTGATTGAAGCCGCAAGCCTGTCGCTTGGTGAGGCCATTCGTCGATCCGGACTGCGCGGAACCGCAAGTAACTGATGCCAATTGAATGCAAGTATATTTTGCAGTACGTTGGCAAGTCAATCGCGCCGGGAAATCGGCGGCGCGGAAATATTCGCTATTGGCCAATGCCTTGAGCGCGAATCGGAAAGCGGATTGCAAGGTTTCGGCAGCCGACCTGCCGGATTGCGGACAGCGCGATGAAGACGAAATGCGCCGATCAAAGATGCGACCTTGAGTCCAAACGGTTGGCGATGCCGGACATTCCGGTCCCTGGCGTTCGGGAAGAATTCCGGTTCAAGAGACGGCAGCCTGCGCCCATGGACGCTCGCAAGATTGGCGTGCCGACGGACCGGCCGTCCGCGCCCTCGCGGTCGGCGCAAAGTGCGGCGCAATCCCGCAGACGGCAGATCTCGCCGCGCTCGCTATCGGTCGGAGCCGCGCGCCGCTGGCTGTCGGACTTCGCGAAGTCCTTGCGGTTCGGCCTGGTTCGCACCATACGATCCAAGACTGAAGCCCGTAGCCCGAGCGCCTGCTTGCCCCGACCGATGACCGGCCTGAACAGCATCGGCGAACCGCCGGTCGCATCCGATTCCGGAAAGCCGCGCCGCAGCCCGGAGTCCGGCTTGGAATCCGGCAGAAGCGACAAGCGGTTCATCCCGGCATTGATCCCAAGTGGCGATTCCGGCCCGGCATGAGGGACGAGCCGTCGGCGCAGAGACAGGACTACTCCTTCAGCGCCGACGGGGAGAAGCTGCGCTTGGCCGTCGAGGCATGCAGAATCTCGTTCGCCCACCTGTTCGACCCTTACACCGGCATCCACTCCAGCCTGATTGATCCCCTGCCGCATCAGATAACCGCGGTCTACGAAGAGATGCTGCCGCGGCTGCCGCTCCGGTTCCTGCTGGCGGACGATCCCGGAGCGGGCAAGACCATCATGACCGGCCTGCTCGTGAAGGAGCTGATCGCGCGGGGCGCGCTGAAGCGGTGCCTCGTCGTCGCGCCCGGCAACCTCGTCGAGCAGTGGCAGGACGAGCTCAAGGAGAAATTCCGGCTTGAATTCAGCGTCTTGCAAGCCGGCGCCGAACCGGGATCCGGCGGCGGCAATCCGTTCGACAGGCGCGACCTGCTGATCGCA
>CBDBDO010000001.1:0-20239 GCA_965203795.1 Paracoccaceae bacterium
AGGGAAGCGGAAGCTGGCGGACTGGATAGTCAGCCAGTTTCCGCCGGCCGCGATGTTCCTGGATGTCTGCGGCGGAGCGGCCGGCGTCACGGCGGCGGCCGCGAGAAGCGGGAAATTCACCGCCGTCGTGTATAACGACATCGACTCGCGGATGGTCCGCTTTCTGATGACCGTACGCGACCACGCGCCGGAGATTGTCTCGGTGATTGACAAGTGGATTTTCGGTCGCCGTGCCACGCCGGACCAAATACGCACCCTGATGGCATGCGGCGGAGCGATTGACCGCGCCGCGGCCTTCACCGTGGCGCTGAACGGCTACCAGCAAGGCGTGCCGCCGCCTGATGACGGCGACATGCGAGCGTTCGGATTCCTCCGGCCGCGCGTGCTCCATCCTCGGTCCGTCATGAACCGCCCGGAGCTGGACAGGGGAAAAGCCTACCGGCTTCCGGAGCTTGCCTCGGCGCTGAAAGATGTCTTTTTCGAGAACCTCGACATCGAGAAGTTTCTGGAGACTTATACCGTCCTGCCGGAGCGAGCGCTCAAACAGAATCCGAAGCAGTGTTTCTTTTTAGACCCCCCCTATGGAAAAACGAAGTCTTACAGGGACCGCGAGGACATCCTTCCCGCGTGCCGCGCCTTCTTTCGCGATACAGAATGGTACGCCGGCGTATGTTGCACGCCGGAGGACGCCGACGCATTCGAGGGAGTCGAACAGCGCCTCTCCCTCGACAGTCATAAAGGCTTCCCGCGGACCGGAGACTTCTCGCATGTTCTTTTGTTAAATTTCCCAGCTCCGGAAACGCCTTCTCTTTTCCCTGGATAATTTATTTTTGTATATCGAAAAAATATCTTGACTTGTTGATTTTTCCGATATACAATAAATATCAAATACAGTATTAGGGAGGGAGTAAGCATGTATATCATAAGAGTAAGATTCTGGAGTAACGACAGAGACCACTTCGCCAGCGACGCCACGCCGGCAGGCTTCTCGCAATTCAAAGACGCGGCGACGCGCTTCCCTATCTATGGCGCGGCCGTCCGGACGGCGAGACTGCTCCGCGGCCAGCTCCACGCGACGGTTACCATCGAGCTTGAGACGCTTGACCCGGCATTACAGGTTTTCAAGTCTCACGCTCCGCGAGCTCCGGAACCGGAACCTCGCAATTGGTACGCATACGGCTACAAGGAACACGGCGGAGGCGTTACCACCTTCGACACCTGCGGACGCTACAACTTTCCGGCGCCGGCCTTCCGCGCCGCGAGGGAGCTACGCGGCCGGGTACTGCTTGGCGAGATAGACATGGACGCCATCGTTATCGAGGACCTCGACGGCGGCGATGGTACATCCTGGCGTGTATGGAGCGCGACAAAAGGGGGTGAGATACATGGCTAGAGGATACGGGATAAGGTACAAGATAATCAACCATCGCACGGAGGACGACGCGCCGGCGTGGTGCTGGTATCTTTTCGCGGGTCACGAGAGCGAAATGCCGGAACGGCCGGACATGTTCCTGTGCGAAGCCAATACGCGTTTCGGAACCCGCGCGGCGGCGTTCAGAAACATGCAGAGAGTCGTTACGGTGATTCAGTCTCACTCTACGCATGAAGGCAAGGCCGACGGCCTCCGGAATTTCTGGAGGAAAGAGGACGACCCGTATCGGGAGGAATAAGATGACTAATCCTTCACGAAGACTCCGCGGCCGGCCGGTGAAGCCGGCGGACGAGGTGAAGTCAAACACCATCATTCTCCGCCTCTCGGACGCGGAGCTGGCGGTCCTCGACAAGGCCGTTGAGCGTTTCGGCTATCGCTCCCGCTCTCGCTATATCCGCGATTTTCTCGGCTTGACGGGAGCGTCGCGGAGCAAGTAACCTACCGAGGCTAGCCGATCCGACTATGGGTCAATTCCTAGCCTCCGGCCCCCGGAACGCCGTTCCGGGGGTTTTTTTTCGGGACTTATATACATGACTAGACACCGCCGGATCGAAGGTAATCCAACATCGCCCACGCTCCCCAGAGCAAACATCTTACGCCGCGGCGGCCAGCTTCGGCTCCGACGGGTATCCATCCGCCATATTTCAGTCGTTTGTAGCCCTTTTTAGGTCTTTTGTATTGCATTGATTCCTCCTTGTCTAGTCATGTATATAAGTCCCTTTTTTTCGGAAAATTTCCACACAGAGCGCGCTGTGCGCGTCCGGAGAGGCCGGGGTATAGTAAGGTATGGGTCGGTATCCGTCAGGCCGCCAGGCTTGAAGGTGGCGCCAGATCCGGCGAAAAAATCAGCAGTTCCTTGTCCCCGTTGTCCGCCTTGCTCCGGGCGGAGTTCGGCGCGAGCGAGTACTGCCATCCCGTTACAATCATCTCAAACCCTTCATAGAGCTTCCGGACCGCCGGGACATTCCCGTAAGAGAGTATCCACTGGTCGCGGTTTCCGAGGTACTCCCGGAGCGCGAAGTGATTGAAGTTCTTGTGATGGTCGCCTTGCCAGCCGTACGCCCAGCGAGACGGCGTGATATACGGCGGGTCGAGGTAAGCGAAGACTCCGCGGTGCTTCTCAAGCGACGACTGCCAGTCGCGCTCGGCGCTGTGGAAGGACGGCGGCATTCGGAACCGTCTCAACTGCTCTATCTTGCCGGTCGTGAGTCTCTGCCTCCAGTGCTTTCTGTCCGGTGGACCGGAGAACCCCAGGGCGCCGAAGCTGGAGAGATGGACCCAGTAGAGTAGCGCGGCGCGGCGATAGTGGCAGTCGAGCGACAGGTAGTAGCGCTTCTCGCGGACCTGGCTAAACCTGGTAGGCCCCCATCCGGCCATAGTCTTCACCTCGTCCGCGACGCGGCCGGGGTCGGCCGCGAGACACCGCCAGAAATTGGATATAGGCGGGAACAGGTCATAGGCGTAAACCTCTATGCCGTGTCCGGCCGCCGCGAGCTCCACGGAGGCCGCGCCGCAGAAAGGCGAGACAAGCTCCCTCACGTCGTCGGGTATGAGAGAGCTTATCAGTTTCGCTCCCCGGGATTTTCCCCCGGGGAAGGGGAGCGGGGAGCGAGTCGTGTACTCCGGCGTCAGCGAGAAACTTGCCGCCATGATACACCTATCTCCGCCTCGCTGTCGACAACGAAGCGAACGAAGTTTACGGCGTGGCCGGAGCACGCGGACGAGTCCTCGTCATAGCACTCCGCGTTGTAGCTCCCCGTTCCGGTCCGCGTCACGGACACGACGGCGCCCACGTGTATCTCCGGCAACTCGCAATTGCCGATACTCCGGCAGGCGACGCTCTGGGGAGCGCCGTACTCGTCCGTCCATCGCACGACGGCCGGCGAGCGCGTCTCGAAGTCCACGCTGGCGAAAACCCTCCCCGTGCCGACCGCGAATACGAAGTCGGGATAGAGCGCCACGGTGAAGGTGCCGGCGAAGATGTATCCTTCGTTCTCGACAATCCGGCGGACGACCACTTCGCCATGCGTCTCGTGCCTGTCGCTCGGAGGGAGCGCCGGACGGACCTTGTAGAGCACCGGAAGCAGGCCGCCGGGCTTCACGCATCCTCCCTCGCAATCGGCTATGTGCGAGAGCGCCGCTATCTCGGTCAGGTCCTCTCGCTCAAGTTCCTCCGCCTCCGCGGCCGCGGCGTAGATGTAAACGACGCCGTCAGTCTGGCCTACCGCGTTCGCCTTCGGCGCGCACGTCGCCGCGAATACCAACATCAGCAGGGTCAACATGATGACAAGCAGTAACGCCACCTTCCTCGGATGGCGCTCGGTGACAAGCGCCAGCCGGTCAAGCATTCGATTAAACATACGAACCTCCCTCAAGATTTATTTCTCTTTTCCCAAAACCTCAATCCAGGCTTCACGATCCCCAGAATCCCGAGGCCGGCGAGGACAACATACTTAAGCAATTCGAGATACCAGGCGGGAAATTCCTCCAGAAGAACAAACGCGCGCTGGAGACGGACGATTCCCTCGTCCCATCCTATAAGGACGAAGACAAAAAGAAGCGTGAACGGCATCGTGATAAGGACAGTCAGGTACTCGTCTTTCCAGCTTTCTTTTGTTTCTTCCCTGCCGGATTTTACCAGCTCCGCCTCAATCTCTTTCTCCTTCATTTTCCGCTCGTGGCGGTTGCCGAGGAAGGTGCCGACAAGGTCGAATAGGCCTAGGATTTTACGAACCTCCTTCCGTCTCGCACATCGACATGCACGAACGAATTGTAGAGAATCACTCCGCCAAACAGAAACCGCGAGGCGTCCATCGGGTCGGTCGCGTCGCGGGAGCGCCGGAAGACTTCGAGCGGCTCCATCCCCTTGACCTGGATGTCCGCCGCCCACCCGTCCAGGTGGTAAGACGCCTGCGCTCCGCCGACGTACTTGTTCCAGCCGTGAGAGCGGAAGCCGGAGTTGATCGTGATAGCCTGGTCGTCGCACTGGCCGCGGAACAGTTCCAGGCTCTCAAACAATTTCAGATTCAGGCGAATTTCTTTCGCCTCGCCGGGGTATTCCGCGCACTTGAATGACCGGCAACGAAACTCGCCGAGCGTGAAGTTGTCAGAGATTCTCACTCTACCCAGCGGCATACGCGCCTCGCCGGCGACTTGAAGCTGGTCTTGTTCCGGGATGTCGAAAATCTCGCACCACACCGGCGCGAGGAAGTTGCCGGCGAGCGGGACCGATAGGTACTGTCGGCCTCGGGCCCTCCCCGTCAGGCCTAGCTCGTGGCACCGCCGGACATTCTGCCGGAAGCGCCGTCGCGCGTCCGGTGTATAGTCCGGCCATAGCCGGTCGGTGATTCGCTGTATCTCTTCTCGCGTCATCAGCCATCCCTCCACTTGCGATATAAGGCGTACGCCGCCTCGCGTGCTCCCTCGCGGGTCAGGTAGAAGTCCGACATGGAGAAGTCGCGCTTGACAACTTCGCCGCGGAAATTTTTCCGTAGGTAGGCGAATCGCCAGAAGCCGCCTTCGTTAACAAGTTCAAACATTATCTAGCCTCCCGTTAGATGATGGGATAAGCCTTAACCGCTCCCGCCTAGCCTGTCAAGCGGACCGTGGAATATGGACCGGTGCCGTGCGCGTTCTTGGCGCGGACATGGAACCACCGGTCGCCGAAGCCGGTAGCCTGGTCGAACGCCACGCTTCTCGCTCCGGCGCCGCCGGAGATGGTAGTCCATCCGCCCGGCGTGCCGGACGCGGTGAGAGACGACGCCCACTCGTAGCTGGTCGCGCCGGAGACTGGATTCCAGAATAGAGACACGCGCGACAGGCCGAATTCCAGAATGTCGTCCACGACGCTCCCCCTCAAATTCGCCGGAGCGGCCGGAGCGGTGGGTCGAGGTGTCGAGACGAGAGTCGTGAAGCTGATGTCGGCGGTCCACGGGCCATATGACGCATCGAGAAGGCCGCCGGACCGGACGCCTACGTCGTAGGTGTATCCCTCTACCAGGTCAGAGCGCACGTAGCGAGTCGTCTCCACCGTCGAATAGTGGTAGGCCGAAGAACCGGACCGGCGGAACCGGACGGCGTATTTCTGGACGCCGGAGACGGCGTTCCATGTCACCGACACGCCGCCGACGGTGGCGGCGGCCGCGAGGCCGGTAACGGCGGGGAGACTGCCGCCCGTGGTCGCGGACACGGTGTTACTGGCCGCGCCGGACACGGCGCCGATAAGCGCCCGGACCTGGAAGTCATAGGTGGTCCGCGGCGCCAGGCCGCTGATTCCCACCGAAGCGGTCCGCCAGTTCGTACTGCCATCTCGCGTCCAGGCTCCCCACTCCGTGGCGGACGATGTTTTGTATCGATATTCCCACCCGGTTATCTGCGGGTTGCGAACAAATTCCCAGACTACGTGCGCGACCGACAGGCCGGTCGTGTACGCCCGGAGAGCGCGAAGGACGGGAACGGCGGACAGGCCGTCCCTGGCCGTCTCGACTCCGGCTTCGGATATACAGGTCAGGGCGACGGTGCCTTCGATGGCGTGTACCACGCTGGCGACGCGGAAGTTTGCCGCGATTCCGTTACGGACGAGATTCAGCGTTATCATATCGTAGGCGCGAATCCCCGGCACATCCGAGGCGTGGATCTGCAGCGTGATTTTCTCCTGGACGCGGCGCTTGGCGAGTTCCTCCACCAGCAGTTTCTCGGCTTGGCCTACCGTGTTGACAAAGGCCATCGCGCCGACATCGAGCAGGTAGGTGCGGTTGCCGTCCTCGGCGTAGCCAGCGGCGTGGCGAAACTCCGGCGTGGATTGTCGGGTATAGCCGGCCTCCCTGTCGATTAGCTCTCCGCGGATGGTATTGTAGCGAGAGCGCCACGGTACGGTGTGCTCTATCTCCGGCGTTTCGGTCAACATATCCTCGGTAATCGTCAGGCGCGGCGCCGGCGTAGTCAATCCCCTCAAGTAGTATTTGCCGCCGTCCTCGACAAGTGCGGCGCCCATCGACTGGAGAATCCATCCGAGAGCGTCATATTCCTGGCCGGAGCGATAGAAGCCGTCGCACCGGTAGAACCTCGCCTCCGCCTCCGCGGCGGTATCGTCAAAAGAGAATGCCCGGTCCACCGCGGCGCCGCGCCGCGCCACGGGTTGCCTGTCTATCCGGTCCGCCGGGATTCCTATTTCATTGACGAGGTGTAGATACAAGACATCCGCCGGATTCGCCGTGTCCGTGGAAAAGACTCCATCGACGGGGAGAGCGCGGACGCGGAAGCGGACAAACTCGAAGCGAGCGCCGTGGTCGCGGAAGGTCTCTCTCGCGGTATCGTTTCGCGCCCACTTGATGGACGCCCAGACTAACCCTTCACCTTGCCAGGTTGCGGAGGCGTCCGCGGCGACCCATCCGAAGTCTTTCAGATCTGCCTCCGTCGCGGGTCCGTCCACGAAAAAGATTTCGAGCTTGCCGGCCCACTCCGTCGTGGACCCTGGCCTCGCTATCTTGATGGCGCTGGCGGAGGTCGCTCCCTTCCCGTTTTGGCCGAAGGCACGCGTGGCGCCGTCCGCCGGCAACTTGTAATCCTCCGTTATCAGATTCAGCCACTCCCCGGCTAATTCGACATCCTGAATCTCGTATTGGAATCCGGCTTTCTTCTCGCATACGGCGTATCGAGCGATATAGACATCCGGGTCGGTGTCCTCTATCAGGTCGCATATCACGCCGCCGAGCGCCATAGTGCCATAGACGGTCTTCGCCTCCGTGTTGGTCGCGTACACGGACCGAGTAATGTCCGGCAGGGAGTAATTCTGTTGGCGGAGCGCGGCGAACGCGGAGAGAAGCACAGTAGAACCGAAGACAAGTGCGCTCCCCCACGAAAACACCGTCCCCCAGAATGCGGCGCCGAGCGGACCGAGCGCGGCGAACGCGGCGAAGGACAACACGGAGAGGATACCGCCGAATATCGCCTTGAACGGATTGAATCCCATTACGGAAATACCACTGTGCGGCCCTTCGCCTCCAGGTCCGCAAGCTCCCCGAAGAAGTCGTCGCCGGGATAGCGAGACAGGTAGTCGTCGCGCGACCATCGCGGACGGAGAAGCCGCGTAGCTCTCTCCGCGACGGGGAGGATGGCGATACTCACTCCCTCCACCGGTCCGTTCACCGTATCGACAATGCCGTAGTACCCGCCGAGCTTCGTCCATACGCCGACCAGCTCCCGGCACACGTGGAGTTCTACCTCGTCGCCGCTGGCGAGCGACGAGCGGAGGTCCGGCACGGACGACAGGTAAACATCGAGTCCGGGCGCCGAGGACGGCCCGAGAGAGGCGCCGGACGCCAGGTCCGCCGACAACAGAATCCCGGGCTTATAGGTATTGCCTTCCCACGCCTCGTCCGTCGTGCCGCTCCATATGTGGAGGTCGCCGAGGTCGGCGAATATCGCGCGGCGCTCCATCACGCGACCTCCACTATCGAGACGGGGAGGACGCGGTGAATCCGCGAGGATAGCTGTTCGATGGCCGGAGCGCGGCCCGTCCGGACACGCGCCTGGATCGTCAGCGGCTCCGTTTCGTTGTCGCCGTTCCATGCCATCACGAGAGCGTTCCGGTCCGCCGGCGTCATGTCGGAGATTGCCTCCGGGAAATTTACGAAGTGCACCGTCTCGCCATCATCGCCGGTGACTTTCGATATTTCGAGGACATAGCGGCCGACCTGTACCAGCTCGCCGGGGCAACACCAGTCGTCATGCGCCGGCCGGAAGGTGATGGTCCCGTCCGCGGTGGAGTAGCTTCGTACCACCACTCCCCACGTGCGCGTCCACCTGTCGAATTTTGAGTTGTGCTTCCCCGGCTTGTAGAGCGGCCAGGTCGCCGCGGCCGTCTCGACCTCGGCGATGGCGGCGACCAGCTCCGCGGCCTTCGCCGGAGTCCGGTTGCCGAAATCGAGCGTCGCGTGCCAGAGCGGCCGGTCGCCGAAAGTCACCGCCGGCGTCAGGTCGCCGGAGTAGATTCGCCGGGCCTGGAAGACGCTCCGGCGGAGTTCGTGAGAGGCGAATTGAGGCCAGAAATCGGTCAGCGCCATCAGGCGGTCCTCCCGGCCCGTTCGGGCCTTACGGGGCGTTTTCGGGGTTTCGGGTCGGTTTTCGGGGTTTTCGGCCTATTTTTCCGCGGATTTTCGGCGAAAACGCCGAAAAACGCCTCTGGCAACTCCCCGTGATTATTGACGAAAAATAGGCCGAAAAAACTTTCGCGCGAGAAGGCCCCTCTCGTGGCCGTTCGCGGCCCTATGCGACCCGCAACCCGTATGCTCTCCATCGCCTAGACTCTCCCCGTGTAAAATTCACTAGTAATCTGCTGTTGTCCTCGCCGGACATCCTCCACCGCCTGCGCTCTGGAGACGCCGGCGAGCTCCACCGCTTGCGACTCGGAGACTCCCTGATAATTGTTGATGATGACATTCCGGGCGCCGGGGATGTTCCCCGAAAAATCTCCGGGGAGCGTGGACGGTGTTCCCTCGGGAATGCCGACCAGGCCCGGGAGCGCTCGACCGGCGCCCACGGAAAACAGGTTGCCGATCGTATTTTCGAGCGGCCGGAAAACCGAGACATGAAGAATCATCTGGGCGATGGTCTGCAAGAGTCCTTTCACCACGTCGTCGAGCTGGCTAAAATCCGAGATGACCGACGCGATTCCCTGCGTCGCCTGTCGCGCGAATATGTCGCTTGCCTGCGCTAGTCCCTCGAACCGGACCTCCGCGCTGGCCGCGCGTTCCTCAAGCCTCTGGAGAGCGCTCGGGAGCTCGTCTATGGTCCGCGACAGTCCGCCCCCCACGTGATGGCGGAGCGTGGCTCCCTCGTCCTCCAGGCCGACGCTGGCGAGAGCGTCGCCGGCGCGGAGCGTCCGGCCGTGGAGACGCCCGAGCGTGCCGGGGTAGAAGGTTGTATAGCCGCGGAGCGCGAGAGACGCCGCCTCGTCCGCCGGCAGGTCGCCGAAGCGGTCGCCAAGCCACCCGCGAGCGGTGTCGGCGTATGCTCTCGCGGCGCCTGGCGAGAACGCCTCCCTCGCCGTCCTCCGGCGCCGCGGCGGGACCGGAGGCGGCGCCTCTCCCTCCGCCGGCGGCTCCGCCGCGTAGGCGGAGGGGAAAAGCAGGTCGATTATGCCGGAGCGGTCGCCTTCGTCCTCGTAGAGGTCTTCCCAGTAGTGATCGGGGAGGCCGAGGTCTTCGTATCCCTCTATCCCCGGAGCGCGGTATCCGCGCCGGCGATTCCAGAGGCGGTAAAGATTCCGCGCTCCGTCGCCGAAGCGGTACCCCTCGCTCGGCGTGGCGAGGTCCGCCGCCAGGTCGCGCCGGAGGTCCGCGCCGAACGAAAGCAGAGGCGCGAGCGTGCTTGCTTCCCCGAGCGCCTCCCCGAGCGGTTGTCCGGTGAGTAATCCCTCGGCGAGTTCGATTCCGACGTCGGCGGCGGTCAGGCCGAGGCCGAACGCGCCGGCGCCGCGGAGTATCGGGTTGCCGATGGTAGTGCCGAGGCCGCGGTAGATCGGCGCGGTGAGATACCTGCCGGCCGCGTAAGTCTTGAGAATCGTATCCACCGACACGCCGCCGAAGTCGAGATTCTTGACAAACTCGATGTCGCTGGCGAGGCGGCCGCTCTGTCCGGACGCGTAGAGGCCGACGGCCGTCACGGGGATTAGCCGGTTTGTCAGCTCCCCGAGAAACTCGGAGAGGTAGCTCTCGCCGAACGGCGAGTCGTCGCGGTCGCGGAATCCTCCGGTCCTGGCCGAGGCGCTGGCGTATCCTCCGGCGCCGAACGCGGAGGACCCCGACACGGCGCCGGCGAGAAAGCCGCCGCCTCCGGAGGCGCCGGCGATTCCTCCGCCGGCCTCGATCGTCCGCGAGACTATGAGAGTATTGGCGAGCTCGGCGTTCAGGTCGCGGACGCTGGCAAGCAGAAGGGTAGCGGACGCGGCGATGTTGTCGAAACTCGCCGCGAGCGATTCCACCTGGCTTATCACCGGCGCGAAGTCGAGCTCTATGACCGCCGCCAGCGGCGGTATATGTCCCCCGGGTCCCTGTCTGTCAGGCATCGTCCTCGTCGTCCTCCCTCGGCCGTACCAGGTATTTCTCCGCGGTCGCCTCGCCGTCGCCGAGCGCCGCCGCCACGAGAGCGCAGAGCTCGGCTACCTGCCACTGCACCATCGGCGGCGTGTCGAGAACGCGGCGAATCTGCGCCATCGTCAGCGGCCGGGCGTCAAACCCGTTCCGCTGGCACACCGCTATCATTTCCGCGGCGCTAAAGGGTCGCCGTCACCGCCGGTCTGCTTTTTCGGAAGGTGCGAATCCACGAAGTCGATAGCCTTGCGGAGCTTCGGCATCGGGAGTTCCTTCCACCACTCCTCGGGTTGCAGGTCGCCGTTCACTTCGACAAGCAACACGCACAGCCAGAAGGTATATTCCTCCGGCGTGTTTCGGTGATTGCCGAGTATCAGGTAGTCCTGGCCCGTTCCCTCGAAGTATTTGAGCTCTACCGGAGCGACCTCCGGTCCGAGATGGTCCATCTCCAGCTTGATGGTTTTCGGCGGCGCCGGAGTCTTTCCCGCCTGCTTGTTCTTCGCCATGATTAGAGAACCCCCACAAGGCTCGGCGTGCCTACGTAGTAGGTCACCGCGCCGGATATAGTGATTGACGCCTGGCCGGCCACGATTCTGCCGCCGGCGCCTCCCGTGCCGAACGCGTCCACGAGGCCGCGGAACCTGGCGGCGATGGCCGGACGGTCGATTCGCCAGTTCGAGACGGTAGCGTGGACGGTGGGCGCTCCGGTGAAGGCGACAGGGTTACCCTGGCCCTTCCCCAGTTTGAGCTTGATTTTCCCCTCCACGGAGAAGTCGCTTTCGATAACGCGGAGCTTCTCGCCGTCGCTCGTGTTGTCCGTGCCGCCTCCGGTCTTGACGAGGAAGTCTCCCGGGTGCGGTACGTCTCCGGTCCCGGAGCTCAGTTTCAGATCTCCGACATCTCCGGCCACGGTAAGCAGGTCGCATGTGCCGGCGCCGGAAATTTCTGAAAGGCCGACAATCGAATTGACCTTCTTACCCTGGATTCTCCAGGTGAACGCGAGTTGCTGATTCTCGCCTACCGCCGCGTTCAGCTTGGCGTGCAGGTCGTCCGCGGGGTTGTAGTCCACGCGAAACGCCATCGCGCCCGGATTCGGAATGTCGAGCAGAAATTCCTGGCTCTCGCTGATTATCGACACCGCCGGAATTTTCGGCGCGGACGACCCGGGGAGCGCAAGATTGTCGACTCCCTCAAGCAGTTTCCCATCGACCAGCAGATTCCCTCCGCGGCCTGGGATAGATAAATGTTTCGGCATTATTCGCCACCTCCATTTTGTTTGATGTATGCGTCGGCGAGTTCCGGCAGGACGGACCGGAGCGCGAGGCGGAGCTCTCTCTCCACCGTCGCCTCGAACCAGCCTTTGGCGGTATCGTCGCGGCGCTCGGCGACCTGATGATGTATGTAGCCGTAGACGCCCGGATGCGCTTCGTTTCTCCCCTGCGTGTACGGCGGATGAAGAACCCCGATCGCCACCGTGCGGGAGTCGAGAACCGCGACATCGAGGCCGCGGCGAAGGTCGCCGGTACGCTCCGGCGCCGCCTCGCGGAGGCGAGGGAGCGCCCGGCGCCGGAGAGCGCGAGCGAGTATGTCCGCCGGAGTCGCCATCAGAAAGAGAACCTCGTCCGCATAGTGAATTGCCGGGCGGACCCGTCCGGCGCGTAGTCGTAGAGAAATTCATAGCCGCTCTCCCAGTTAATTCCGGCGGCGTGAAGTAGAAACCCGTCATAGATATAGACGAGCGCGTCTATGGGGCCGCCGCCGACCTGTCCGAGCGCGAAGTCCCACCGTGCGGTCATGTCGAGCTCAAAGTCCATCATGGCCGCGTAGGCGCTTCCGCCGACGGGGCGGAGGACATAGTAGAATTTCTTTTGCGAGAGGTCCGTATCCGCTGGCACGGAATACAGGTAGCACCCGGGCGCGGTGTCGCTGGTAGAACATGCGACCGAGATAGTTCTATCGATTAAGCCTTTCGCGCGTTTCGGGTTATTTCGGGTCATCGCGTCTCAACTCTCTCCCCCTCGATGTCTATCAGCCTGTCTCGTCGCCTGTCGTACGTGCGCGTCACGGTATAGCTCTCGCCTCTGTATATCACCTTGTCCTTCGGCTTCACGAGGCCGGTGTCGAGGTCGCGGCGCACCGTGAAATACAAACTCGACACGGTGACGGGCTCCGGTCCGAGCGGATCCCTGGCCTGTCCGGGCGCCTGGGGCGCTCGGGGAGCTATCGCGGCGAACCGGTCGAAGTTCTCCCCTCCACGGCCTATCCTGTGGATGGAGATTCTCTCGTTCAGATACCCCGCCGGTATTGTCATGCCGAGGGTCTCTCTCCGGTTTTTACCGCCACGACCTTAAAAATCGTTCCCGCGATATTCGCGCTGGAAAACCGCGACCACCACTGCGACATACCTACCCGGCGCTGGCCGACTTCGGAATCTCCCCATATCCTGTCGCGGTACAGTTCCCACCCGGCGGGGAGGAATATGTTGAAGTACCCTCCGGTCCTGCCGCGGGAATTCCGCACCGCCACATCGCGAATCGGATATACCAGGTCCGTCGCGATTCCGTCAGGCACGCCGGCGAGAATCGTAGCCTCGTGCCGTTGTCCGGTGATTCCATCCTGGGCCGTGCCCCATCCGTAGATAATCTCTATGGTCGGGTATGGCACCCGGGCCGCGGGAGGCGCCGGAGTCGGCGACTGCGCGGCTATGCCGGGGGAAGCCTGGTAAGGCGTGTTGACGATGGCGCTCCGGCGCGTCACTCCCCAGAGCGCCTGAATGACGACCTTCGAGATGTCGGCGCGGCGGACCCTGGCCTCGCGGTTGCGATACATCTCGGCAATCAGCGTAAGGTAGGGATGGAGAATGAGTTCCTTGTGGGCGTCCGTCCACTGGGTCGTGATGTGGAGATTCACTACGCCGGAGTCGGTCACGGCGTCGGTGTCCTTGACATCCGACCAGTATATGTATTTCTGAAAACCGTCCCGCGTCCGGGCGGCTATGGCCTGCCCGGACGGCGTGAGAACGGTATCCACGGGCGCCAAGACGAGCTGTATCTCGTCAGTATCGTGCTTTCCGGTGGGAAAGGCGATAGTCCACGAGTAGTCGTCCAGGGGTCGGTGGATGTTAGTTTCTATCCAGCGCTTGGCGCTGTCGCAGTACACCGCGAGAAGCGGGTCGTCGTAGTCGCCGTCGAGAGCGAGCGCCCGCTTCACCGTGCCGGAGGAACAGAGTTCCACCTCGGCGGTGCGAGCGCCTCTCTCGAAGTCTGCTATCGGAATGACGAACCCCATGCTATGTCTGCGTCACCTTGTAGATGGCCTTCGGCCGCCTCGAAAACTGATTCATGAAGGCATAGAAGACTATCGACTGTTGCAGCTTGAGAAGCTGGTCGTTAATCAGGCCGTCGCCTCTCTGGTAGACTCCGCCGTTTATGTATATCGCGGCCTCGGAGAAGTCCGCGACATACCACTCTTTCCGGTCAGCGCGTCCGAGAGAATTACGGGGATTCCGAATATCGTGGGGAGCATTCTTCCCATCGGCGGACCCGTCGTTCCCATTTGTCCGCCCGGCCGGCCGAGAAGCCATCCGATATCGGCGGAGAAGGATTTGAGCGCCTTAACGAAGTCGAGCGGATGCATGACTATGACCTGCGGCATTTTGTAAACCGACGTCCGGATGGTCGCCAGCGCGTCGGCCACGGAGTTTATATGTACCTGCGTCCACACGCCGGCGGCGAGAGCGGCGGCGATGGAGCTTATCGTGCCGTCGTTCCGGAACCCCGTCATATTGGCTCCGGTCCCGTCGCCTTTGAACAGCTGGTCCTCGACATACAACATATGCTTCTCGCGGAGGCGGACATTCGCGTAAGGTAAAAAATGCGCCTTGTTGGAATCGCGGAGGATTTGCTGGGGGAGAACGAAGTACGCGCCGACGGTCGTGAGCTCCCTCGTCACGAATTTCGTTCCGAGGTCCACCTGCGGGAAGGCGACGCCTTCGCCGACGGCTCCCCACTCTCCCTCCACCTTGTCCGCGTCCTCCTGAATCTCTTTCAGTTCCATCGTGGTCAGTATGATTTTCCGATAGATATTCAAAAGCGAGAGCGGCCTCTCAAGCCAGCGGACCGTCGGGTCCGTGATGGCTTCCGCGTCCGCTACATCCGCCGAGGTGACATTCCCCGCGGCGCTGTAGATGTGCGCCAGGTCGCGAGCGCTTATCTCCCGCGGCGTGACGACCACCTGGCTAGCGTCGCCCCCCTTGTCCACCAGCGCCTGCGCGCGGGAGCAATCCTGCACGACGGCGTTTAGCAGGCGGAAGGTCGTCTTGTATGCCTCCACCGCGTCAAGTTCCTGCCGGAGAAAATGACCGGCTATCACCGCGTCGTCGAAGCGGCTTTTGAGCGTCTCGTGGGGGAGTTCGAGCGCCTCGCACCGATACTCCAGGTCCTTGTCATCAAACTCGGCGAGCGTGATGTCGCCGTTTTGCAACTTCTCGTACAATTCCTGTCGCTTCAACATCAGGTCCGCGATGGCGCCTTCGTTAAGCGTCCTGTCCATCTGATTCGCGGCCGTGTCGTCTATCTGCGACCTTCTAGCTCTCTGGCACATAGTTACAGGGAACCTCCCATCCCGAGTCTCGCACGGATGGCGGAGTTCACCGTGTCGCTTACCTTGCGAGCGGCTTCCTCCCTCTGTTGCTCCGTGGAGACAATTTTCTTGTCGCTGTCCGAGGCCGCGATGGCGCCTATCTTGTCCGCGCTCTCTCTCGACATGAATTTCTCGTCCTTGAGAAGCACCTTGATTTTCTCTTTTCCTATCGACAACCGGCCGGCCAAAAACACGATCATGGCCGCGTCAATCTCTTTGAGCATCTCGCAGGTCTTCGCCATGTCGTACTGATTCCCCGCCCGGATGACCCACACGTTGTGGAGCATAAGCAGGCTCCCGTCCTTCATCTCGCGGCGGTCGCCGGCGAGAAAGAGGATTCCCGCGGCGCTGGCGGCCATCCCGTCGACTACGGTGTGGACATGGCCCTTGTACTCCGTCAGGCGATTCGCCATCGCTATCCCCGCCGTGTAGTCGCCTCCGGGGGAATTGATTCGCACGGTGACGGCCTGGCCGTTCGACTGCTTGAGAAACTCGTCAAGCAACTCCAGCGTGTAGCCGTACACGACGCCGTAGGCGGTGAATACCCTGGCCTCCGCGTCCGTCTCCGCCTTCAGGTGCGAATACTCCGCCCAGTGCTTGCCTATCTCTCCGGCGTTCTCTGAATCGCACAGCGCGTTATCCATCACGGCCTTTAGCGTGGCGGCCGTTACCACGATCCCCGGCGAATGCGGGAATATGTCAGTCTTCGTCATTTTGACCTCCCTGGTCGGATTCACTGTCTTTGTCCGGCGCTCCCGCGACGCGCGGGTATTCGTCTCCGTCCGCGCGGCTCGGGAGGCCGTCTCGTTCTCGAAGTTCGTTTATCGTCCAGTAGCCTGTCTGCGCGAGATTCTTGCCCGTCTCCGCTCTCTCCGCGTCGCTGGCTCTCTCTACCGCGCTGTAGTCCGGCGTTATCTCCCCGTCCATGAAAATCTCAATCGCTTCCCACACCGGGCGAAGAAGCGGAATCAGCTTGTTGCGGAGGAAGCTCCCGTAGGCCGCGACCATTGAAACCTGCGTGTGCGTAGGGAGGTCGAGATTCATGATGGAGGACGGCAGGCCGTAGAAGTGACACCACTGCCGGATTATCGTTTCGTATAGCACTTTGAGCTCCGCCCGTGGGCCTCCGGCGCCGGCGCCGCCTCGCGGAGGCGAGGTGAAGCCGCGGGGGAGCAAGACGAGCGGCGACTTCGCCATGTCTGTAGAGAGCTTCGATAGCGTAGCGGCCTGTTCCTCCAGCGTTCCGGCGACGAGCGCCGCGCTCTCGTCTCCGGCCATGACGAACCCCTCGTGTACGTTCGCGCGGTCCCACCGCGTCCAGAAAACATCCTCCGCGTCGCGAAGGGTTTCGATTCGCCCGGAGTCGTACGCCATCGTTCCGGAAAACTGGAGGATGTCCCGGGGATGGATATTCGAGTAGGTTTTGTCGTGGTCCGTGTAAGTGTAGCGGCCGCGGTCGTCCACGAACGGCTTTATCGCGTCGCTGAAGACATGGAGTTCGTTTATCCCCCCCATCTGGCGGATTGCGACCAGGGAGACGACCGGAGAGGTCAGCAGGTAATAGACGAGCTTCTTTATCCAGCTCCCTCGCGTCAGCAAGCGCTCCGGACGCTTCATGACCGCGATATCGCTATCCCATTCCACGAGGCCGGCGAGATTCGTGATTCTGTCGAGGACCGTGTATTCGAGCGGCTTGATTACGCCGGTATCGAATTTCGGCGCGGTGGCTTCCTTGCCCAGGTAGGCGAGGCCGGCGGCGCCTGTCTGGGTAGGCGACGCCGGCCGGAAGAAGTTCAGAAAGTCCATGACCTCTCGTGCTACGATGTTCACGCGGCGGTTGCCTCCCTGGAGAACAGTTCGAGGTTTTTCTGATAGACGGCGCTATACAAGCTCAGATCCGGGCGCTTGAAGTCGCCGTCAAACACGTGGGCGCCGTGGATAATCGCATAGAGGCCGTCTATGCCTCCGCCTTCGGGGTCGCGGCGAATGATGTCGAGGCCGCCGTCCTTGAAGCTCCCCAGGGCGGCGTTGCCGAGTTCCCACCGGAAGCACGGGTCGTCCGCCACTCTCAATCTCCCTCCCGTGAAGCGGTCCACGAAGAAGTTCACGGCGCTCCGGCGCTTCGCCAGCGCCGAATCGCCTTTCGGCGGGAAAATGCACATCTGGACCGGCAGAGTTCCCTCGATGAGTTCGTGGAGACTGTAGCCGCGCGTCATGCGGTCGGAATGAACCGCATAGGCGCCGTAATCGCCGATCCACGCCTCGCACTGCGCCTTCACTGCGCCGAAGTCTATCCGGTCGTCGCCGGCGACGACTACATCGCCGCGAGCGACCCACTCGTCCAGAAGCACCTGGCGTTTCTGCGTCACGCGTTCCTTTCGCGACGCCTCGCATAGGAAGTGCCGGAGTTTTGCGACTAGAATACCGTCCTCGCTGATGGCGAGAGCGGCTATGACCGTCATATCCTTTTTGAGCGCGATGTCGGCGCCGAGAACGCACGGCCGCGTCCGGAGAACCGTATCGACATACTCGGTCCACTCCGCGTTGCATATCGCCGCGGCTTCCGCCGGCGTACAGAGCGCGTCGTGGTCTGGAACCCCCCACTCGTTCAGGCGCTTGACCTGAAACTCTCGCCAGTTCGAGGCGCGAGTCTTGCCTTCCTCGTAATACCGGCGCATCGAGGCTTCCGTGATGGTAACGCCCCAGGCCGGATTGATTCTGGACCATACCTTCGGGTCGCCGCGGTCCTCGTCCGTGAGTTCGCACTCGCCGGTCGCCGGATTCTCCGGAGGAAGCCAGAGAAGCAGGTTGTGGGGCGTCTCGCGGCCGGCCAAGAGGTCATGCATACCTCGCCGGCAGAAGTGGGGGAACCAGAGGCCCGTTTCCGAGTTCGCCGTAGAGATGGCGAGAGTATGACTCCACGCGAGAGCGTCGCTCTGGGCGGACTGGATGACATTATAGACATCGTCCCCGACCAGCGCCGCCTCGTCTATGATCGTCATGGTGGGATGGAGGCCGTCGAGCGTCTTGCTATCGTGCGCGAGGACATTCCAGTAGGCCGAGGGATTCTCGACAAGCTCTATCCTGTCCCTGAGAATCCGGAAAGTGCCGAAGGTGTGGAATTTCCCGTCCGGCGAGAGCGCCTGAATCCGGTAGGTATTTCGCGGCCGGAGCTTCCGGGCGCGACGGAGTATTGTTTGAGCATCGTTCCACACGAGCGCCGCCTGTTCTCGCTTCGTGGCGACGCAGTGTACCGCCGGCGCCGTATCCGGCGCGAAAGCGAGCGCCGCGAGGCCGAGCGCCGCGGCGAAAGAGGTCTTCCCTTGCTTGCGGGGGAGGCACACGAGCGTCATGCTTCCCATCGGCAGGCCGGCGAGAGCGCCGAAGACGGAGACGGTTACCATTTGTTGCCATCCCAGGGGCGCGAGGCGGCCGCCGGAACCCTTCGGGAGCTCCGTGCCTCGAATGAAATTATAAATCTCGTCAAGAATCCTGCCGGACGCGCGGTCGCAATCCGCGGTCCGCGCCAAAAACTGGCGGGCGCTGGCGACCGTGGAGGGGAATCCCACTTTCTCAAACCGCTCTGCGGCGCTCCGTGCTTCCGTGATTAGTTCCATATCCTTCAAACTCGCAAAACTCGCACCTGCCGTCAACAAGCCGGCGTGCGCACAAGCGACAGTAGGCTCCCCCTCTCCGGTCCTCCCGATGGACGCGTTCGTGGCAGAGACGGCATACGGGTACAAGATTCGATTCCGAAAACGCCAGCTCCGTATCCACCTTGCCGCGAGCGTAGAACGGCCGCCGGTGATGGAGCGCCGAAGCGAGAAGTCTCTCGCACATGCCGCACACCGTCCCGGGGCGTAACAGGGACGCGCGGAGCGTTTTCCACCGGCGCGTCCCGTAAACCCTTCGCTTGGCTTCCTTCCAGGTCACTCACCCGGCGCCTCGCGATAATTGTTCTTGATGTGGTCCACCGCTTCACGAATCCGCCGGACTCCGCGCTCGGCCTCGACAGGCATATCCGCCCACACGCGGTCGAGCTTGCCAAGTTCCTCTTTCACCTCGTCAAGAAGCGACCCCGAGAAGTTCTTGAATTTCACTTTTCCCGACTTCGCGTTTTTCGCCTTCTCGAGTTCTTTCTCGAGTTCGGCGTTTTTCTCCAGCGCTATCTGGAGTTCCGTTTCTGTCTGGCTTTTGTCTGCCATGTCAATCTCCCTGCCTCTCGGCGGCCTCGGCTTTGAGCGAGGCGATTTCTCTCGTGTACCTCTCGATGTCGTCCATTCTCGCCTGGTAAGCGGTGTTCATCTCACGGAGCTCCGCGCGGACAGATTCCAGGGCGGAATCGCGGATACCCTTCTCCGTGGTCGCCGACCACATGCCGGTGCTGGCGTTCCAGATCATGCCGGACATGGAGATACCGTGTCCGCGGTGCCACACGGAATCGACCTCGAAAATCTCCGGCATGGGCGGAGATTTCTCGATGACAAACAAGGCGCCGGGGAAGCGGCCTTCCTCGTCTATCACCCTGGCGAGCTCCGTAGTGGACCGGAAAGTCCGCGCGTGGCTCTCGTTTTGTCGCCACTTCAAATCGTCCTCGCCGGCGTAATTCTTTGAGTATAGCAACATCTCGGCGTTTCCAAATTCCGACATGCCAACGCGCCCGAGGAAATACTCCGTGGCCGGATGCGGCACTCCGCCGCGGTCAAGACGCTCCGCGGTGTAAACCCTGCTGAACGACTCGCTTCCGGGATTGACTCGAAACACGAAAACCCACTCGTCGCTTTTCTCGTTCATGACCTTCTCCGCGAAAGCGAGCGCGTTCTCCACTCCGGCGACCCTCCAGTCCTCCGCGGTGATGTCCGACATGGAGTCGAGACTCCAGGTCACGGACGACTCTATCGCTTCCCCCGGCGCTGGCCGGAGAGACTGGAAGAACGGCGGACCCTCGCGGGAATCCATCCGCATCCTCGCCACGACGTAAAAATCTGTTGAAACTTCCATCGCCTAACCTCCACTGCCGCGAATCAACATCAGCGCGAGCTCCACCGCGACGACCACCGTCGCGCCCGCCACC